>NZ_JBXAGL010000007.1:0-192278 GCF_058793995.1 Rhodanobacter sp. GW835-FHT13D09
TTTTCAGTGATCGCCCCGTGACCTTTCGTCCCGGGTGAGCCGCCCATTCTACATCGCTTTTTACGTCCGTCAACACCCGCAGCGAAGAAATTTTTCAGCGAGGGATGTGGCGGAAACCTTCACGAGAGGGCGTCTCGTCGAAGGGGCGAGAATCATAGCGCCGAGTGAAGCATCTGGGAAGGGGCAAATGTGCTCTGCGCGTGAAGAGCGCGACCGATCGCAGCGCTACACTGCACGACGTTTCCAAAACTGCGACGCATACCGCAATGAAACGATGGTTTGTCCCGCTGCTTCTGCTGCTGGCCGGATGTTCCCCCAGCGCACCGGCCCAGCACGCAGGAATGGCTGTCGTGCTGCACGGACAGCGTTTCTCGGTGGAACTCGCCAGCGACGATGCCGGTCGCCAGCATGGCCTGATGATGCGCACCACGCTGGCGCCCGACCACGGCATGCTGTTCGTGTTTCCCTACACGGCGCCGCAGGCGTTCTGGATGAAGAACACGCTGATCCCCCTGGATATCCTGTATTTCGACGCGGACCGCCGGCTCGTCTCGATGCAGTCCGACGTGCCACCATGCAAGGCGGATCCATGCACGACCTATCCGAGCGATGGGCCTGCGCGCTACGTGCTGGAGCTGTCCGCGGGGACGGCGCAGCGCATCGGCGCGCGGCACGGCGACGAGCTGAAGATCGACGGAGAAATCGGCGCGGTGCACTGAGCGGAAGCACTAGCCGCATCCAGCATGCCGACCCGATAGGGAATCAGGTCCTCGGGACGCAGGGTCTCCAGGGCGTCCCAGTTGTCTTCGAACGGAATGAACTGTTGCATGGCGATGTTCCCCGCATGACGCGCCACTCGGAGGGGCGCAGGAACATCAGAACAGGCGGCCCGGCCAATACACTGACGGGATCGGGCCGTTTGCTGGCGGAAACCGGCGTTCAGTCGATCTCGATCATCTCGAAATCGGCCTTGGTGGCACCGCAGTCCGGACAGGTCCAGGTATCGGGCACGTCCGCCCAGCGGGTGCCGGCCGGAATCCCCTCGTCGGGCACGCCTGCGGCTTCGTCGTAGATGTAGCCGCAGACGACGCACATCCATTTGCGCAACGCAGCGGTTTCGGTGGAACTCTGGCTCATGGTCGGGCTTCTTCGGATCGCAACGGAATTGCCCATTCTCGCAACTCGCCAGGCATTGCGAAAGCATGGAACATCATCGCCCGCCCCACACCGCCCCAGAGGTCATGCCTTGAACATGCTCACCGCCCATCCCGGCCCCGGCCTGTATGCGATCACCGACGGGCCGCGCGCGGATCTTCTGGCGGCGGTCGCGCAAGCGCTGGCCGGCGGCGTGCGGCTGCTGCAGTATCGCGACAAGAGCGCTGACGCGGAACGACGCCACGCCGAGGCGGCCGCGTTGCTGCAGCTGTGTCGCCGCCACGGCGTGCCGCTGATCATCAACGACGATATCGCGCTGGCCCGCGCGGTGGGCGCGGACGGGGTGCACCTGGGCCGGGAAGACGACGACCTCGCCAGCGCCCGCGCAGCGCTCGGCGGACACGCGATCATCGGCGTATCGTGCTACGACTCGCTGCAGCGAGCGCAGGCGGCGGCCCGCGCCGGCGCAAGCTATGTCGCGTTCGGCGCGTTCTTCCCCTCGCCGACCAAGCCGCTGGCGCCGCGCGCGCCGCTCGAACTGCTGAGGCAAAGCGCCGCGCTGGGCGTGCCGCGGGTGGCGATCGGCGGGATCACGCCGGACAATGGCGCCTCGCTGGTCGAGGCGGGCGCGGACTACCTGGCGGTGATTTCCGCCGTGTTCGCCAGCGCCGATGTGCGCGCCGCCGCGCGGCGTTTTGCCGACCTGTATCCCTCCGATCGAGAATCCGCACGATGAGCAACCACGACCTCTTCCAGCGCGCCCAGAAGCTGATGCCCGGCGGCGTGAACTCGCCGGTGCGCGCGTTCAAATCGGTCGGCGGCGAACCGTTCTTCACCGCGCGGGCGGACGGCGCGTATCTGTGGGATGTGGAAGGCACCCGCTACATCGACTACGTGGGCTCGTGGGGGCCGATGATCGTCGGCCACAACCACCCCGCCGTGCGCGAAGCGGTCGAGCGCGCGGTGAAGAACGGCCTCTCCTTTGGCACGCCCTGTCCGGCCGAAGTCGCCATGGCCGAGACGATCACCCGGCTGATCCCCTCGGTCGAGATGGTGCGCATGGTGAACTCCGGCACCGAAGCCACCATGTCGGCGATCCGCCTTGCGCGCGGCGCCACCGGCCGCAGCAAGATCGTGAAGTTCGAGGGCTGCTACCACGGCCACGGCGACAGCTTCCTGGTCAAGGCCGGCTCCGGCGCGCTGACCTTCGGCGTGCCAACCTCGCCGGGCGTGCCGAAGGCGAATGCCGACCTCACGCTCACCCTGCCCTACAACGACCTTGCCGCCGCGCAAGCACTGTTCGCCGAACACGGCAATGAGATCGCCGGCCTGATCATCGAGCCGGTCGCCGGCAACATGAACTGCATCTTGCCGGTGGACGGCTACCTGCAGGGCCTGCGCGAACTGTGCACGCAGTCGGGCACGCTGCTGATCTTCGACGAGGTGATGACCGGTTTCCGCGTGGCGCTTGGCGGCGCGCAGGCGCATTACGGCGTGACGCCCGACCTCAGCACCTTCGGCAAGATCATCGGCGGCGGCATGCCGGTGGGCGCCTACGGCGGCCGCCGCGAGCTGATGGAGCAGATCGCGCCGAGCGGACCGGTCTACCAGGCCGGCACGCTCTCCGGCAACCCGGTGGCGATGGCGGCAGGACTGGCGATGCTGGAGCTGATCCAGGCGCCCGGCTTTTACGACAAACTGGCCGCCCGCACGCGCCTGCTCTGCGACGGCTTCCAGTCCGTCGCCGACGGCGAAGGCATCTCGTTCAGCAGCAACCGCGTCGGCGGCATGTTCGGCCTGTTCTTCAGCGCCGAAAAAGTGCAGGGCTACGCGCAGGCCACGGCGGCGGACACGACGCTGTTCAACCGCTTCTTCCACGGCATGCTGAAGCGCGGCGTGTACCTGGCACCTTCGGCATTCGAAGCCGGTTTTCTGTCCAGTGCGCACAGCGACCAGGATATCGCCGACACGCTGGAAGCCGCGCGCGGCGCCCTGCGCGACGCGAAGGGCTGATTCACCAGCTGCCGGTACTGGGCATCGACGCCCACGGCTCGCGCGGTGGCAGGTGGCCTTCCTGCAGCAGCTCGATCGAGATCAGGTCGGGCGAGCGCACGAAGGCCATGTGGCCGTCGCGCGGCGGGCGGTGGATGGTGCAACCCATTGCCTGCAGGCGCGCGCAGGTGGCGTAGATGTCCTCGACGCGGAACGCGAGGTGGCCGAAGTTGCGGGCGCTGCCATAGTCCTCGGTCGAACCCCAGTTCCAGGTGAGCTCGATCTCGGCCTCGGGGCTGTCCGGCGCGGCCAGGAACACCAGCGTGTACTTGCCCTCGGGCACCTCCTTGCGGCGCACCTCGCGCAGGCCGAGGCCCTCACCGTAGAAACGCAGCGAAGCGTCGAGGTCGCGCACGCGCACCATGGTGTGCAGGTATTTCATCGGGATGCTCCTGATCGTCCGGCTTCAGCCTGCCGCAAAATCGCTCAACGCCGCGTGCAGGCGCCCGAGACCGTCGGCGAGCTCCTCGTCGGTGATGGTCAGCGGCGGCACGAAGCGCAGTACGTCCGGCCCCGCCTGCAACAGCAGCAAGCCATGCGCGGCGGCATGATCGAGGATCGCGCCGGCCTTGCCCTTGTACGGATCGGCCAGCACCGCGCCGATCATCAGGCCGCGGCCGCGCACCTCGTCGAACAGCTTCAGCTCGATGTTGATCCGCGCCAGTCCCGCGCGCAGGTCGTTCGCCTGGCGTTCCACGTTCATCAGCACCGCCGGCGAGGACAGCTTGGCCAGCGCGACGCGCGCCACCGCCGCGGCCATCGGGTTGCCGCCGAAGGTGGTGCCGTGCGCGCCGTACTGCATCACCTCGGCCACCTTGGGGCCGGCCAGCATCGCGCCGATCGGGAAACCACCGCCGAGCGCCTTGGCCAGGGTCACGATGTCCGGCCTGACATTCTCGTGGGCATGCGCGAACAGCATACCGGTGCGGCCCATGCCGCACTGGATCTCGTCCAGCACCAGCAGCGCATCATGCTGGTCGCACAGCTCGCGCACGCGCCCGAGGAAGCCCGGCGCGGCGGGCAGCACGCCGCCCTCGCCCTGCACCGGCTCCAGCATCACCGCCGCGACATCACCGGCGGCGAATGCCGCCTCCAGCGCCGCGGTATCGTTGAAATCGAGGTAGCGGAAACCCGCCGGCAGCGGCTCGTAGCCCTGCTGGTACTTCGGCTGCGCGGTGGCGGTGACGGTAGCCAGCGTGCGGCCGTGGAACGAGCCCTTGAAGGTGATGATGACGCGTCGTTCCGGCGCCCGGCCCTGCGCCGCCGCCCACTTGCGCACCAGCTTGATCGCCGCCTCGTTCGCCTCGGCGCCGGAGTTGCACAGGAACACCCGCTCGGCGAAACCCGAAGCCTGCACCAGCTCTTCCGCCAGCCGCAGCGGCGGCTCGGTGTAGAACACATTGCTGCTGTGCCAGAGCTTGTGCGCCTGCGCGGTCAGCGCGGCAAGCAGGTCCGGATCCTGGTGGCCGAGCGCGTTCACCGCGATGCCGGCGCCGAAATCCACGTAGTCGCGCCCCTCGGTATCCCACACCCGCGCGCCCCTGCCGTGGTCGAGCACCAGCTCGCGCGGCTTGTACACCGGCAGCCAGTAATGTTTGCCGAGCGAGGTCAAGGCCTCGGTGGAGGAATCGGAGCGGGTCATCGATGGTCCAGCGTGCGGGAAAGGGGACGGGTGGCGCGCATGCTAGAGCCTGATCCCGGCAATTGCACGGCCGATTTCAGTCCAGGAAGAGATCCGGCAGCAAGGCCGCGCCCGGCTGCACGGCATAGCCATCGAAGTCGCTCACGCCGGCCTCGCGCAGGATCTCCTCGTCGATCGCGAAATGGCCGGTGTAGCCGTGCGCCGGACGGATCAGGATGGCATGGGCGGCGTCGGCCACGATCTCCGGCTTGCGGCAATGCTCGGCCTTCACGCCGTCGATCATGCCGATCGCCGCGGTGGCGATCACCGTGCGCGGCCACAGCGCGTTCACCGCGATGCCCAGCGGCGCGAATTCCGGGCTCATCCCCAGCACGCACAGGCTCATGCCCATCTTGGCGATGGTGTAGGCGGTGTGCGGCGCGAACCATTTCGGGTCGAGGTTCGGCGGCGGCGACAGCATCAGCACGTGCGGATTGGCCGCTTTCTTCAGGTACGGCACGCAGGCCCGGGTGACCAGGAAGGTGCCGCGGGTGTTGACCTGCTGCATCAGGTCGAAGCGCTTCATCGGCGTGCCTTCGGTACCGGCGAGCCAGATCGCGCTGGCGTTGTTGACCACGATGTCGATGCCGCCGAAACGCTCGGCCGCCTGCGCCGCGGCGGCCACCACCTGGGCCTCCTCGCGGATGTCCACCTGCAGCGCCAGCGCCTTGCCGCCGGCTGCCTCGACCGCCGCCGCCGCGCTATGGATGGTGCCGGGCAGCTTCGGGTTCGGCACGCCGCTCTTGGCCGCGATCACGATGTTGGCGCCGTCGCGCGCGGCGCGCAGCGCAATCGCCAGGCCGATGCCACGCGAGGCACCGCTGATGAACAGGGTCTTGCCGGCAAGGTCGGCCATGCACGTCGCTCCGTCGAATCATGCGTCCAGTGTAGAACCCGCCGGGCTCACGGCTTCTGGAAGCGCGGCAGGATGTCGCGCAACTCGGCCAGCCGCTGCACCGGATCATCCAGTTCGAGCATGTGCTGCTGCTCGCCGGCATCCAGCGGCAGCAGCTCGGCCAGCCGGAAGCCCAGCCAGCTGGCCTCGTCGTAGGCACTGCGCGGCGCATCGCGCCACTGCGGCGCCATCGTCTCGATCAACCGTTCCAGGATGGTCTGCAGCAGGGCGAACTCCACCGGCACCGGCTGCTCCGGCTCGTCCGGCCGGATCTCCACGTCGCCGCGCAGCAGGCCGTCGGAACGCGCCCGGCTGCGCGCCACGCGGAAACGCGAGCCACCCTCGGCGACGATGCCGAGCAGGCCGCCGTCGTCGCGATGGAAATCGCTGATCCGCGCAATCGTGCCGATCGCCGCCGGCACCGCCGGCTCGCCCGTTTCCTGGCCCTGCAGGATCAGGCACACGCCGAAGCCGGTACCGTGACGCGTGCATTCGCGCACCAGGTCGAGATAGCGCGGTTCGAAGATGCGCAACTGCAACCGGCCACCGGGAAACAGCACGGATGCCAGCGGGAACAGCGGCATCTCGACGAGCGGCGATTGGGACAGGACAACCATGCGACGAGTGTACCCAGAGCCGGCATCCCGGGTCTGCAGCGGCCGGTTCAGGCCTGCCGCAAGCTCTCCACGAAACGGCGCGGCGCCGCCTCGAAGCCGCCGTTGGACATGAAGATCACCTGGTCGCCCGCGCGCGCCTGCGCGCGCAACGCGCCGATCAGTGCATCGACCGTCGGCGCCGTGGTGCCGCGCCCGCCCAGCGCCGCGGTGACGCGGCCGGCGTCCCACGGCAGTTCGGGGCGATGCAGGAACACCACCGCATCGGCGTCGGCCAGGGACGGCGCCAGCGCGGCGGCGTGCGCGCCCTGGCGCATCGAGTTGGAACGCGGCTCCAGCGCCACCAGGATGCGCGCCTTGCCCACCTTCGCGCGCAGCCCGGCCAGGGTAGTGGCGATCGCGGTGGGGTGGTGGGCGAAGTCGTCGTACACGCGCACGCCAGCCACCTCGCCGACCAGTTCCATCCGCCGCTTCACGCTCTCGAAGCTGGCGAACGCCGGCAGCAGCGCCTGCGGATCGGCGCCGGCGGCGGCTGCCGCAGCGAGCGCGGCGAGCGCGTTCATCACGCTGTGCTGGCCGAGCAGCGACCAGCGCACCTCGCCCACGTCTTCGCCGCGGCGCGTCACCCTGAACGCGCTGCCGTCGGCCTCGATCAGTTCCGCCTGCCAGTCACCGGTTCCGATGCCGAAGCTTTCCACCGGCGTCCAGCAGCCCATCGCCAGCACCTCGGCCAGGCGCTCGTCATGCGCGTTGACGATCAGCCGGCCGTTGCCCGGCACGATGCGCACCAGGTGATGGAACTGGCGCTGGATCGCCGCCACGTCGGGGAAGATGTCTGCGTGGTCGTACTCGAGGTTGTTGAGGATCGCGATGCGCGGGCGGTAGTGCACGAATTTCGAGCGCTTGTCGAAGAACGCGGTGTCGTATTCGTCCGCTTCGATGACGAAAGGCGCAGTCGAAGACTGCTCCACCTTCACGTCCCCCGCCCGCGGGGGAGGGAGGCGCGCAGCGCCGGAAGGGGGACTCTGCGCGCCGCGATGCCCCAACCGCGCCGACACTCCAAAATTGCCCGGCACCCCGCCAACCAGGAAGCCCGGTGCCATCCCCGCGCGCTCCAGCAGATGCGCCAACAGGCTGGTGGTGGTGGTCTTGCCGTGGGTGCCGGCCACGGCCAGCACGTCGCGGTCGGCCAGCACGGTCTCGCCCAGCCACTGCGGGCCGGAGATGTAGCGCAGACGCGCATCGAGCATGTACTCGATGGCCGGGTTGCCACGGGTCATCGCGTTGCCGACCACGACGAGATCGGGGGCCGGCTGCAGATGCTCGGCGGTGTAGCCGCTCATCAGGCCGATGCCGAGCGCCTCCAGCTGGGTGCTCATCGGCGGATAGACGTTGGCGTCGGAACCTTCGACCGCGTGGCCCAGCTCGCGCGCGAGCGCGGCGACCCCGCCCATGAAGGTGCCGCAGATGCCGAGGATGTGCAGACGCATGGCGAGCGATTCCCTTGCTGGGAGCGGGAAGTGTGCTCAGCCGTTCGCGGCGGCGGCTTCGTTCTGCAGCGCGCGCTCGATCCGTGCGGTGACCTCGGCCAGCTCGCCGACGCCGTCCACCACCTGCAGCTTGCCGCGGCTGGCGTAGAAATCCGCCACCGGCGCGGTCTGCTCGGCGTAGACGCCCAGGCGCTTGCGCACGGTATCCGGGTTGTCGTCGGCGCGGCCTTCCGCCTTGAAGCGGATTTCGCAGCGCCCGATGATCGCCTCGTTCGGCACCTCCAACTTCACCACCGCATCCAGCGGCTGGCCGAGCTTGGCCAGCAGGTGGTCGAGCGCGTCGGCCTGGGCCAGGTTGCGCGGGTAGCCGTCGAGGATGAAGCCGGCCTTCGCGTCGGCCTGGGCCAGGCGCTCCTCCAGCATGCCGAGCAGGATGTCGTCGGAAACCAGCTGGCCGGCGTCCATCACCGCCTTGGCCTTGAGCCCCATCGCGGTACCGGCGGCGACGGCGGCGCGCAGCATGTCGCCGGTCGAGATGTGCGGAACGCCCAGCGCCGCCTTCAGCCGGGCCGCCTGCGTACCTTTGCCCGAGCCGGGCGCACCAAGTAGGACGAGTCGCATAATGCTCCACAAGTTCGGCGGGCCGCCGCACACTGCAACAACCCGCCCGATGCACGGAATTGTGCGTCAAATTAGCCGCTGCACCGGGTGTCGTCAAACAGAGACATTCGTCGTAACCGGCCAAGTGTCTGTTGCGGAAAAAGATTTGCCGGCACCATCGCCACGCTTCCATCGCCCGATCGAGGATCCCATGAGCCCGAGCCGCCGTTCGCCCGCCATCACCGGCAACCTGCTGTACGCCCAATCCGGCGGCGTCACCGCCGTGATCAACGCCACCGCCGCCGGCGTGATCGAAGCCGCGCGCGGCAAGGGCGTGAAGGTGTATGCCGCGCGCAACGGCATCCTCGGCGCGCTGCGCGAGGAGTTGATCGACACCTCGAAGGAACCGGCCGCCGCGATCGCCGCGCTGCGCCACACGCCCGGCGGCGCGTTCGGCTCGTGCCGCTACAAGCTGAAGTCGCTGGACGAGAACCGCGCCGAGTACGAGCGGCTGATCGACGTGTTCCGCGCCCACGACATCCGCTGGTTCCTCTACAACGGCGGCAACGACTCGGCCGACACCGCGCTGAAGCTGTCGCAGATCGGCAAGGCACTCGGCTACGACATCCGCTGCATCGGCGTGCCGAAAACGGTGGACAACGACCTCGCCGTCACCGACTGCTGCCCGGGCTTCGGCTCGGTGGCGAAATACACCGCGATCTCCGCGCTGGAAGCCAGCCTCGACGTGGCCTCGATGGCGGAGACCTCGACCAAGGTGTTCATCCTCGAAGTGATGGGCCGCCACGCCGGCTGGATCGCCGCGGCCGCGGGGCTGGCCGGCGAGGGTGCCGACGCGCCGCCGCACATCATCCTGTTTCCCGAGAACACGTTCGACGAGGCGGCGTTCCTGGCGAAAGTGAAAGCCACCGTCGAGCGGGTAGGCTGGTGCACCGTGGTCGCTTCCGAGGGCGTGCGCAACGCGGCCGGGCAGTTCCTCGCCGAGGCCGGCACCCGCGACGCGTTCGGCCACGCCCAGCTGGGCGGCGTGGCGCCGGTGCTGGCGGCGCTGGTGAAGGAGAAGCTCGGCTACAAGTACCACTGGGCGCTGCCCGACTACCTGCAGCGCTCGGCGCGACATGCCGCCTCAAAGGTCGACGCGGAGCAGGCCTACGCGGTGGGCCGTGCCGCGGTCGACTACGCGCTGGCCGGGATGAACGCGGTGATGCCGGTGATCGTGCGCGCATCGAATATGCCGTACCGCTGGAAGATCGAACCAGCCGCGCTGGCGAAGATCGCCAACCGCGAAAAGAAGATGCCGAAGAACTTCATCACCCGCGACGGTTTCGGCATTACCACCGCCGCACGCCGTTACCTCGCACCGCTGATCCTCGGCGAAGCCCCGCTGCCCTATGGCAAGAACGGCCTGCCGCGTTACGTGCGGCTGAAAAACACGGCCGTGGCGAAGCGTCTGGCGGCATTCCAGCGCTGAACCGCAGCGATGGCGTGATGAGTTTCACCGCGTGAGCGCCCCTGAAAACGGCGTGTCGTACCGGTTTGCGTTCAGCCGCATGTTCTTACGATCGACCTGCCCGGGTCGATCGTCGCATGCTGCGGCCACGGCCCTCCTCGGAGGAGACCTGCCAATGAAACTCATCCCCCGCCTGTTCATCGCGCTGGCCCTGCTCGCTGCCGGCAGCCCGGCACTGGCCGCGCCGGGCCCCGGCCCGGGCGACCACGGCCGGCATGGCCACGACCGCGGCCACGATCGCCGCCATGACGACGGGCGCCGCGGCCATCGACGCCACGGCGACCGCTACCGCGGTCACCACCATGACCACCGCCATGCCGGCCCGCGCTACTGCCCGGTGCGCCACCATCGCTGGGAACGCGGCCACCGCTATCGCGGCCCGACCTACGTGGTGCGCGACTACGGCCATTACCACCTGCGTCCGCCGCCGCGCGGCTACCGCTGGGTGCGCGCCGACAACGACTACCTGCTGGTCGCGATCGCCACCGGCATCATCCTGGACGTGGCGCTGCGCTGAGCTGCGGCACGAAGCGGCCCTTTTATCGTTGTGGGCCGCGGCGTTGCGCCGCACAACGGCTTGCGCCGCCACGTCTGCCTATACTCCCCGGGACCGCCCGTTCCGGACGGCCACATACAACCCATGGGGAGGCTCCGATGCTGCAGCAGTATGGCTGGTGGATCGTCGTTGCGTGTGCGGTGGTGGCGGTTCTGTATGGCGCGTTCTCCACGCGCTGGATTCTGGCGCAGTCGCCGGGCAACGAGCGGATGCAGGAAATTGCCGCCGCCATCCAGGAAGGCGCACGCGCCTACCTCAATCGCCAGTACACCACCATCGGCCTGGTCGGCCTGGTGCTGTTGCTGCTGATCGGCTTCTTCCTCACCTGGGCGACCGCGGTCGGCTTCCTGATCGGCGCGATCCTGTCCGGCGCGGCCGGCTACATCGGCATGAACGTGTCGGTGCGCGCCAACGTGCGTACCGCCGAGGCGGCGCGACGCGGCCTTCGCGCGGCGATGGACGTGGCGTTCCGCGGCGGCGCGATCACCGGCATGCTGGTGGTGGGGCTGGCCCTGCTCGGCGTCGCCGGCTACTGGCTGATACTCGATCGCATGGGCATCGGCGGCGAGACGGCGTTGCATGCGCTGGTCGGCCTGGCGTTCGGCAGCTCGCTGATCTCGATCTTCGCGCGCCTGGGCGGCGGCATCTTCACCAAGGGCGCCGACGTCGGCGCCGACCTGGTCGGCAAGGTCGAGGCCGGCATCCCCGAGGACGATCCGCGCAACCCGGCGGTGATCGCCGACAACGTGGGCGACAACGTGGGCGACTGCGCCGGCATGGCCGCCGACCTGTTCGAGACCTACGCGGTGACGGTGATCGCCACCATGCTGCTGGGCGGCCTGATGGCCGGCGAGGTGGGCCCCAACGCGGTGCTGTACCCGCTGCTGCTGGGCGGCATATCGATCGTCGCCTCGATCATCGGCACGCTGTTCGTCAAGGCGAAGGAAGACGGCTCGATCATGGGTGCGCTGTACAAGGGCGTGTTCGTCTCGGCAGTGCTCGCCGGCGCCGCGTTCCTGCCGATCACCATGCAGCTGATGCCCGGCTTCGGCCACGGCGCGATGAACCTGTGGGTGTGCTCGCTGATCGGCTTGGCGCTGACCGGCGCGATCGTATGGATCACCGAGTTCTACACCGGCACGCAGTACAGCCCGGTGCAGCACATCGCCGCGGCGTCCACCACCGGCCACGGCACCAACATCATCGCCGGCCTGGGCGTGTCGATGAAATCCACCGCGATGCCGGTGGTGGTGATCTGCGCGGCGATCTGGGGCGCGTACGGCCTCGGTGGCCTGTACGGCATCGCGATCGCCGCCACCGCGATGCTGTCGATGGCCGGCATGGTGGTGGCGCTGGACGCCTACGGCCCGATCACCGACAACGCCGGCGGCATCGCCGAGATGGCCGACCTGCCGCCGGAAGTGCGCGGCGTCACCGATCCGCTCGACGCGGTGGGCAACACCACCAAGGCGGTGACCAAGGGTTACGCGATCGGCTCGGCCGCGCTGGCCGCGCTGGTGCTGTTCGCCGACTACACGCACAACCTGCAGGCGGCGCACCCCGGTGACGTGTTCACCTTCGACCTGTCCGACCACATGGTGATCATCGGCCTGCTGATCGGCGGTCTGGTCCCCTACCTGTTCGGCGCGATGGCGATGGAGGCGGTGGGCCGCGCCGCCGGCGCGGTGGTGGAGGAAGTGCGCCGGCAGTTCCGCGACATCCCGGGCATCATGCAGGGCACCGCCAAGCCGGAGTATTCGCGCGCGGTGGACATGCTGACCCGCTCGGCGATCCGCGAGATGATCGCGCCGTCGCTGCTGCCGGTCGCGGTGCCGATCGTGGTCGGCCTGCTGCTGGGGCCGAGGGCGCTCGGCGGCGTGCTGATCGGCACCATCGTCACCGGGCTGTTCGTGGCGATCTCGATGACCACTGGCGGTGGCGCGTGGGACAACGCCAAGAAGTACATCGAGGACGGCCATCACGGCGGCAAGGGTTCCGAGGCGCATAAGGCCGCGGTCACCGGCGACACCGTGGGCGATCCGTACAAGGACACCGCCGGCCCCGCGGTGAACCCGCTGATCAAGATCATCAACATCGTGGCGCTGCTGCTGGTTCCGTTGCTGTAAGCGGCGCCTCCATGCTCGCGAAGATCCCGCCCGCGTGGCGGGATCTTCGTTTCCGGCCCGCGCGCCTGACTTTAGCCACGGGCGGCCCCGCGACCGCGGCGTTACGCTCGGCCGGCGGCGGGCGTGCCCCGTCCATCACGTCCACTCGCGCACCTGGGAGCACACGATGAAATCGGTCTGGCTGATGCTGGCACTCGGCGTCACACTGGCGGGCATGAATGACACCCACGCCCGCGACACGACACCCCGCCCCACGCCCGAGGCCGCGCCGGCCGGCGACGATCCATTCCTGTGGCTGGAGGACATCCACGGCGCCCGCGCGCTGGACTGGGTGAAGCAGCAGAACGCGGCGACCGCGAAGCAGTTCGTCGACAACGCCGAGTTCGCGCGTACCCGCGACAGCATCCTCGAGGTGCTCGACTCGCAGGCGCGCATTCCCTACGTCAACCGGATGGGCAGCTACCTGTACAACTTCTGGCGCGACAAGGCGCACCCGCGCGGCATCTGGCGGCGCACCACGCTGGCCGAGTACCGCAAGGCCGAGCCGGCATGGGAAGTGCTGCTGGACGTCGACGCGCTGAACCGGGCCGAGAACAGGCGCTGGGTGTTCAAGGGCGTGGAATGCCTGAAGCCGGCGTTCGAGCGCTGCCTGGTCTCGCTGTCGCCGGACGGCGGCGACGCGGTGGCCGTGCGTGAGTTCAGCATTCCGCACAAGGCGTTCGTGAAGGATGGCTTCGAGCTGCCGGTGGCGAAAAGCCAGGTCGGCTGGATCGATGAAAACACCCTCTACGTCGGCACCGATTTTGGCCCCGGCTCGATGACCGAATCGAGCTACCCGCGCATCGCCAAGGAGTGGAAGCGCGGCACGCCGCTGGCGGCGGCCAGCACCGTGCACGAGGGCAAGCCGACCGATCTCGCGGTTGGCGCATCGCACGACCGCACGCCGGGTTACGAGCGCGACTTCGTCTCCGTCGCCAAGGATTTCTTCCACAGCGAGCTGTACCAGCGCATCGGCGACCAGCTGAAGCGCGTCGAGGTGCCGACCGATGCGAACGCCGACGCCCATCGCGAATGGCTGCTGGTGCAGACGCGTTCGCCGTGGACGATCGGCGCCGACCACTACCCGGGCGGCGCCCTGCTGGCGACGAAGTTCGACGATTTCATGGCCGGCAAGCGCCGGTTCGTCGTGCTGTTCGCACCGGATGCGCACACCTCGCTGGACTCGTACGCCTGGACCAAGGACCACCTGATCCTCAACCTGATGGACGACGTCAAGAGCCGGCTGGAGGTGCTGACTCCGCCACAGACGGCTGCGCCCGACGACAACTGGAAGCGCGAGGCCATGCCCGGCGCGCCCGCAATGAACACGATCCGCGTGCTCGACACCGACCCCGACCACAGCGACGAGTACTGGCTCGACGTCACCGGGTTCCTGGCGCCGTCGTCGCTGCAGCATGGTGTGCTGGACAGCACGGCGGCCGAGACGATCAAGCAGGCGCCGGCATTTTTCGACGCCGCGAAGTTCACGGTCAGCCAGCACTTCGTGCAATCGAAGGACGGCACCCGCGTGCCGTACTTCGTGATCGCCCCGAAGGGCATCAAGCTGGACGGCAACAACCGCACCCTGCTGTACGGCTACGGCGGCTTCGAGGTCTCGCTGCAGCCGCAGTACAGTGGCAGCGTCGGCCGCGCCTGGTTGCAACGCGGCGGCGTGTACGTGATCGCCAACATCCGCGGCGGCGGCGAGTACGGCCCGCAGTGGCACCAGGCCGCGCTGAAGGCGAACCGCCCGCGCGCGTATGAGGATTTCGCTGCGGTGGCCGAGGATCTGGTGAAGCGCGGCGTCACCTCGGCGAAGCATCTTGGCGCCGAAGGCGGCAGCAACGGCGGCCTGCTGATGGGCAACATGCTGACCACGTACCCGCAGCTGTTCGGTGCGATCGCCTGCGAGGTGCCGCTGCTGGACATGAAGCGCTACATCCACCTGTCCGCCGGTGCCTCGTGGATGGCCGAATACGGCAACCCCGACAGCGCCGACTGGGCCTTCATCAAGACCTTCTCGCCGTACCAGAACGTGAAGAGGGACGGCCGTTACCCGCCGGTGCTGTTCTACACCGCCACCAGCGATGATCGCGTCGGCCCGGTGCAGGCGCGCAAGATGGCCGCGAGGATGCAGGCGCAGGGCCACAAGGATGTGTGGTTCTACGAGAACCTCGAAGGCGGCCACGGCGCCGGCGCGGACAACCAGCAATCCGCCCACATGCACGCGATGGCCTACGACTTCCTGTGGGACCAGCTGAAGTAATCCCGATCCCATGCATCCACACACCACGATCAACCCCGGACTGCGCGAATGGATCCTCGCCACCACGCGCGCCGGCCACGGCGTGCCGGAGGTGCTGAAGCTGATGAAGGAGCACGGCTACGACCCGCGGCAGAGCCGCAGCATCGTCGCCGAGGTGCTGAAGCTGCCGCTGGCGGCGCTGCTTGCCGGCAACGCCAAGGGGGCGTCGCCGGGCCTGCGCACGAAGCACCCCGAGGCGCCGGAAGTCCGTGTGGAGGGGCACGCCATCGGCGTCTCGCTCAGCGTCGACGCGCCGGCGCTGCGGGTGCTGGAGAACGTCCTCGGCGCACAGGAATGCGACGAACTGATCGCGCTGGCACGGCCGCGCCTGCAGCGTGCGCTCACCGTGGACAGCGAGGGCCGCCAGCAGGTGGACCGGCGGCGCACCAGCGAAGGCATGTTCTTCACCCTGAACGAAGTGCCGCTGGTCGGCCGCATCGAGCGGCGCCTGGCCGCCCTGCTCGGCGTGCCGGCGAGCCACGGCGAAGGGCTGCAGATCCTGCATTACCTGCCGGGCCAGGCGTACGAGCCGCACTTCGACTGGTTCGACCCGGGACAACCGGGCTACGAGGCGATCACCGCCGTCGGTGGGCAGCGCATCGCCAGCGTGGTGATGTACCTGAACACGCCCGCCCGGGGCGGCGGTACGGCGTTCCCCGAACCGGGCCTCACCGTCACCGCGCGGCGCGGTGCGGCGGTGTATTTCGCCTACGAGGGCGGCGACCGCAGCTCGCTGCATGCCGGGCTGCCGGTGCTGGAGGGCGAGAAGTGGATCGCCACCAAGTGGCTGCGTGAACAGCCTTACAAGAAGCCGGCAAAAGCCTGACCGGGCAGTGCGGCACCCCGTTGCTGCTGCATCGCAGCAGCGTTTGGCGTATCCTTGCGAACCTCATTTTTCCCCTTTATCGCCAAGGACAGTCCATGGGTCTGCACCTCGTCTCCGCCGGCCGCAACGTGCCGGAAGAAATCAACGTCATCATCGAAATCCCCAAGGATGCCGAGCCGGTCAAGTACGAGGTGGAGAAGGAGTCGGGCGCGATCTTCGTGGACCGCATCCTGTCCACCCCGATGCGCTACCCGTGCAACTACGGCTACGTGCCGCGCACGCTGGGCGGCGACGGCGACCCGCTGGACGCGGTGGTGATCCTGCCGCTGCCGCTGGCGGTCGGTTCGGTGATCCGCTGCCATCCGGTCGGCATGCTGAAGATGACCGACGAGGCCGGCAGCGACGAGAAGCTGGTGGTGATCCCCTCGCCCAAGGTGTTCCCGGGCTACGCGCACATCAACGACATGAAGGGCGTCTCGCCGCACTGGCTGGAGCGCATCGGCCACTTCTTCGAGCACTACAAGGACCTTGAGAAGGGCAAGTGGGTGAAGGTGGACGGCTGGGTCGGCGCCGACGAGGCGAAGGCCGAGATCCTGGCCGGATTCCAGCGTTACCAGGACGCCATCAGCGGCTGAGCCTGTCGGGCGCGGGCTCCCTGCGGAACATGTGGTTGCACCACGCACAAACCCCGTTTCGGCGGGGTTTGTGCGTTTTGGCCAACCGCGGCCGAGCCGGACGCGGGGCCCGTGCGGGACCACCCGTCAGCTTCCATCCGCTGCGTGCCACGGCTATCGGCACTTCGATGCCGCCGGCCGGATCCCGGCGACGGGCGGCTTGCCGCCGTATCCTTGTCGCTCCACGGGAGCCGACCATTCGCCGAACGCACTCCGCTGCCGGCACCAGCCCTCCCGGTCTGCTGCCGGAGATGCCCCATGAAAGCCGTCGCCCTCACCCGCTACCTGCCGATCGACGACCCGCAGTCATTGCTCGACGTCGAACTGCCCACGCCCGTACCCGGCGCGCACGACCTGCTGGTGCGCGTCGAAGCGGTGTCGGTGAATCCGGTCGACACCAAGATCCGTTCGCCCAAGCCGCAGATCGAGGCGCAGCCCAAGGTGCTCGGCTACGACGCCGCCGGCGTGGTGGAGGCGGTCGGCGATTCGGTCGGCGGTTTCCAGCCTGGCAACCGTGTGTACTACGCCGGCGACGTCACTCGCGCTGGCAGCAACGCGCAATTCCAGCTGGTCGACGCACGGCTGGCCGGCCATGCGCCGCGGTCGCTGGAGCTGGCGGAGGCGGCGGCCTTGCCGCTGACCGCGGTGACCGCGTGGGAACTGCTGTTCCAGCGCATGCCGTTCGACAGCGAGCACGGCGGTGAAGGCAAGTCGCTGCTGGTGATCGGCGGCGCCGGCGGCGTGGGCTCGATCGCGATCCAGCTGGCACGGCGCGCGGGCTTCACGGTGATCGCCACCGCCTCGCGCGTCGAAACCATCGACTGGTGCCGCACGATGGGTGCGCATCACGTGCTCGACCACCGCCACGCGCTGGCGCCGCAGTTGGAGGCGCTGGGTTTCGGCCAGGTGGACGCCGTGCTCAACCTCGCCGATACCGACCACTACTGGGAGGCGGTCGGCCAATTGCTGGCGCCGCAGGGCCACGTCGGCCTGATCGTGGAACCGGCCGGCGCGCTGAAGATCGGCGATCCGTACAAGGCCAAATGCATCGGCATCCACTGGGAATTCATGTTCGCGCGACCGCGCTTTGGCACCGCCGACATGGCCGAACAGGGCCGCATCCTCGAGCGGGTCGCCCGGCTGATCGACGCCGGCGAACTGCGCTGCACGCGCACCGAAACGCTGGCGCCGATCAACGCGGCGAACCTGCGCGAGGCACACCGCCGGCTGGAATCGGGTCGCACGATCGGCAAGCTGGTGCTGGCCGGCTGGTGACGGCACCGGCGGCATGCGCCAGTGTCGCCTGGGACAATCAACTCCGCTTGCCCACGGCCTTCCTGGCGGGCGACGGCTTGGCCGGCTCGCCCTTCTTGCCGAGCTGCTCCAGCAGCGTGTTCATGTCCTCGGCGTGCTCCTCCTCCATCGCCAGGATGCCCTCCAGCATGCGGCGGGTGGTGGGATCGTCGCTGCCGATGTAATCGATCACCTCGCGGTAGCTGTCGATCGCGATGCGCTCGGCCACCAGATCCTCCTTGATCATGTCGACCAGGTCGTCGCCTTCAGCGTAGTCGGCATGGCTGCGGCTGAGCAGGCCTTCCGGCGACAGGTTCGGCTTGCCGTCGAGCTGGGTGATCCGTTCGGCGATCAGGTCGGCGTGGCCCTGCTCCTCGTTCGCATGCTGCAGGAACTCGCCCTTGATCGCCTGCGAGTTGATGCCCGACGCCATGTAGTAGTGGTACTTGTAGCGCAGCACGCAGACGATCTCGGTCGCCAGCGCATGGTTGAGCAGCTTGACCACGGTGGCGCGGTCGGCGCCGTAGCCGGCCGTCATCGCGCCCTTGTCGATATCCTTGCGCGCGCGTTTGCGGATGTTCTCGATGTCGCTGACGAAGGGTTTGTTCTTGGCCATGGCGTGCTCCTCTGGGTGACGTGGCTTTCCAGCCTAGGCAGGCACACGAAAAAGCCGGGTGAAGAGGGCTTCACCCGGCTTCGTCGACAACGCTGCTCCACGCGTCCGCTCAGGTGCGGCGATAGACCTCGGCGCCCCGCGCGCGGAACTCGGCGGCCTTCTCCGCCATGCCCTCGTCGATCGCCGCGAACGCCTCCACGCCATGTTCGGCGGCGTAGTCGCGCACGTCCTGGGTGATCTTCATCGAGCAGAACTTCGGTCCGCACATCGAGCAGAAGTGCGCCGACTTGTGCGCATCCTTCGGCAGCGTCTCGTCGTGGAACTCCTTCGCCTTCTCCGGATCGAGGCCGAGGTTGAACTGGTCGTCCCAGCGGAACTCGAAGCGCGCCTTGCTCAGCGCGTTGTCGCGCACCTGGGCGCCTGGATGGCCCTTGGCGAGGTCCGCCGCGTGCGCGGCGATCTTGTAGGCGATGATGCCGTCGCGCACGTCCTGCTTGTTCGGCAGGCCCAGGTGTTCCTTCGGCGTCACGTAGCAGAGCATCGCGGTGCCGAACCAACCGATCATCGCCGCGCCGATCGCGCTGGTGATGTGGTCGTAGCCCGGCGCGATGTCGGTGGTGAGCGGCCCCAGCGTGTAGAACGGCGCCTCGCCGCACTTCTCCAGCTGGCGGTCCATGTTCTCCTTGATCAGCTGCATCGGCACGTGGCCGGGGCCTTCGATCATGGTCTGCACGTCGTGCTTCCAGGCGAGCTGGGTAAGCTCGCCCAGCGTGTCCAGCTCGCCGAACTGCGCCGCGTCGTTGGCGTCCGCGATGCAACCGGGGCGCAGGCCGTCGCCGAGGCTGAAGGACACGTCGTAGGCCTTCATGATCTCGCAGATGTCCTCGAAGTGCGTGTAGAGGAAGTTCTCCTTGTGATGCGCGAGGCACCACTTGGCCATGATCGAGCCGCCGCGCGAGACGATGCCGGTGACGCGCCCGGCGGTGAGCGGCACGAAGCGCAGCAGCACGCCGGCGTGGATGGTGAAGTAATCGACCCCCTGCTCGGCCTGTTCGACCAGCGTGTCGCGGAACAGCTCCCAGGTGAGCTCCTCGGCCACGCCGCCCACCTTTTCCAGCGCCTGGTAGATCGGCACCGTGCCGATCGGCACCGGCGCGTTGCGCAGGATCCACTCGCGCGTCTCGTGGATGTGCTTGCCGGTGGAAAGGTCCATCACCGTGTCGCCGCCCCAGCGGATCGACCACACCATCTTCTCGACCTCCTCGGCGATCGACGAGGTCACCGCGCTGTTGCCGATGTTCGCGTTGATCTTGGTGAGGAAGTTGCGGCCGATGATCATCGGCTCGCTTTCCGGGTGGTTGATGTTGGCGGGAATGATGGCGCGGCCGCGCGCCACTTCGTCGCGCACGAACTCCGGCGTGATCAGTCGCGGCAGCGCGGCGCCGAACGACTGGCCTGGATGCTGCACGCGCAGCGCACTGTCGCCCAGCGCCTCGATGCGCTGGTTCTCGCGGATCGCGATGTACTCCATCTCCGGCGTCACGATGCCGCGGCGCGCATAGTGCATCTGGGTGACGTTGGCGCCAGCCTTGGCGCGGCGCGGCGTGGGCAGGCGCGGAAAGCGGATCGCCGCCAGTTCCGGCGCGGCGGCGTGGCGGCGGCCGAATTCGGAACTCCGGCCACCGAGCGCCTCGCTGTCACCGCGTTCGGCGATCCACGCGGCGCGCAGCGGCGGCAGGCCGGCGACCAGGTCGACGCGATGGTCCGGATCGGTATACGGGCCGGACGTGTCGTAAACGGTGACCGGCGGATTCTTCTCCACGCCGAACATCGCCGGCGTATCGGCCTGGACGATCTCGCGCAGCGGCACGCGCAGGTCGGGCCGGCTGCCCGGCAGGTGGATCTTGCGCGAACCGGGGATCGGCCGCACGACGGACTCGGAAAGTTCCTGCGCGGCGCGCGCAAGGTCGAAGGGCTGGGCATTCATCGGCGTGGCTCCGGCATTCACCCGCGTCCCCGCGGGGACGCGCTTTGTTGGGGGTCCGCGCAAAGACGTGCGGACCCTTGCGAGGAATTCGCATACAGCAACAAAGCGGCGATGCCGGACGCACGAAGGTGGATGTCGTGCGACGAAGCTCCCTACACCGGTACGAGCCGGATCAGGTTCGAAGGGACTCTCTCAGCCGACTGTGGTCGGCACCCCCGCTTCAGAACGGCACCATTCAAGCACGAAGCGGGGGGTGCAGGCGAGCACCACCCAGGCGCGCGGGTGGCAAGAAACCCCTCCGGGCTCCTAGCGCGGCAGGTAGGCGCGCAGGAATGTCTCCACGCCGGCGCGTGCCGTCGCCTCGATTTCCTCGATGTAGTTGTCGGTGCAGCCGGTGCAACCGAACATCTGGCGCATCATCAGGTTGCCCTTGATCAGGGTGAGGAACTGCACGCTGGCGCGCGGAACGTCGTCGATGTCCAGCCGGCCGGCATCAACCGCCTGCTTCAGCAGGCGTTCCATCAGGCCATGCGTCCGCATCGCGCCTTCCTCCCACATCAGCTTGCCGTAGCGCGGGTTGCCCTGGCGGCAATCGCTGAGGATGGCGCGGAACGTGCCCACGGTCTCGGCGTTGCAGTCCAGGTGGGCATGGGTCAGCGCCACCCGCATCAGCACTTCGCGGATGTCCGCCTTCGGATCGAAGGAGTAGGTCTCCTCCGGCAGCAGGTCCTGGATGCGCGAACGGATCACTTCGCGGAACAGGTTGTCCTTGTCGCCGAAATGGCTGTACACGGTGAGCTTGGACACGCCGGCATCCGCGGCGATGGCATCCATGCTGGTGCCGGCAAAGGCATTGCGGATGAACAGCGCCTTGGCTGCCGCCAGGATCGCCGCACGCTTTTCCATGTCCTTCGGGCGACCGGGTCCCTGGGATTTGATTTGCGTGCTGCTGCTCATGCCTCCACCTTCACAAACGGATGTTCAAGCTTTATTATACGCATCGGTTCAATTATTTTCCAGAAGGGTGCCTCTCATGGCCCGGCGTCTGCCGCGCCGGCATCCGCATCAAGCGGCGGGCCCTCGGCCGGCCGCGATGACTTCCGGCACTTCGTAGGGCCGCCGGCAACCGGCAGGCTTGCCTGCGTCGAAGGTGTCATTGTAGGGCCGGGCGCCAGCGCTTATCCTTTTTGACCTTTTTCGATCCGTACGGGACATGAGCAGATGGCGATGAACATCGAGCAGGCGCGGCTCAACATGGTGGAAAACCAGGTGCGCCCCTGGGAAGTGCTGGACGGCCGCGTGCTGGATGTACTCGGTCGCGTACGCCGCGAGAATTTCGTCGCTGCCGAGCACCGCCAGCTTGCCTTCGCCGACCTGTGCCTGCCGCTGGGCCACGGCGAGGTGATGATGAAGCCGGTGGTGGAGGGCCGCGTGCTGCAGGCGCTGGAACTGCTGCCCACCGACAGCGTGCTGGAAATCGGTACCGGTTCGGGCTTCCTCACTGCCTGCCTGGCCAGCCTGGCGGCCCGGGTGAGCAGCGTCGACATCCATGCCGATTTCACCGCGGCCGCCTTCCGGCGCCTGCAGGATGCCGGCATCGCCAATGCCAGCCTCGCCACCGGCGAGGCGGTCAACGAATGGCAGCCCGACGGCCTGTTCGATGCGCTGGTGGTGACCGGCGCGGTGCATGCGATCCCGCCGCGCTGGCTGGCCTGGCTCAAGCCCGGCGCACGCGCGCTGGTCATCCGCGGCCAGTCGCCGGTGCAGCAGGCCACCTTGCTGACCCACGAGGGTGCCGGCCGCTGTCGCGAAGAAACCCTGTTCGAAACCGACCTGCCCTACCTGACCCACGCCGAGCCGCCGCAACGGTTCGTGTTCTGACCTCTCCCGAACCATCCCCACGAGGCATCCCATGCGCTTGAAGCTGCTTACCCTTGCACTGGCCCTGGCCGCCATTTCGCTGCCCAGCCACGGCGAGGATCTGCTCGATGCCTACCGCGAGGCGCGTGCCAACGACCCGGTGCTGTCGCAGGCCGACGCCTCCCGTCTGGCCACCGGCGAAGGGGTGGACCAGGCGCGCGCGCTGCTGCTCCCGCAGGTCAACGCCAGCCTGAGCCTGGACCAGACCCACGGCGGCAACCTGATCGGCCATGCCCGTTCGCGCTCGCTCAAGGGCACGCTCAGCCAGACCGTGCTCGACTTCAGTAAGTACGCCAACCTCAAGGCCGCGCACTCGGCGTCGGAGGCGCAGGACGAGCTGTACCAGGCTGCCGCGCAGCAGCTGTACGTGCGCGTTGCCTCCGCCTACTTCGGCGTGCTGACCAGCGAGGACGAGCTGACCTACGCCAAGGCCAACGAGGATGCGTTCCGGCAGCAGTACGAGCAGTCCGACCAGCGCTTCAAGGTCGGCCTCTCGGCGGTCACCGATGTTTATCAGGCCAAGGCCTACTACGAGGCGGCCAAGTCGCAGACCATCGCTGCGCAGAACGCGGTGAACGACGCCCGCGAGGCGCTCGCCCAGATCACCGGCAAGCCCACCGGCGACCTGAAGAAACTGCGCGACGACCTGCCGATGCAGCCGCCGGCGCCGGCCGACCAGGACAGCTGGGTGAAGCAGGCGCTGCAGACCAGCCCGAGCCTGCTCGCGCAAAAGAGCAACGTGCAGACGGCCGAGCACAACATCAGCGCCGCACGCGCCGGCCACCTGCCCACGATCACCGCCGGCGTCAGCTACGGCAAGGATGCCGGCTGGTCCGACACCAACGCCTCCGCGCGCTACCACGATCCGGCCTCGACCACGATCGGGCTGACCCTCAACGTGCCGATCTTCTCCGGCGGCGCGACCCAGTCGCGCGTGCGCCAGTCGATCTACCAGCGCGACGCCGCCGCCGACGCGATGGAGGCGCAGCGCCGCCAGATCGTGCGCGACACGCTCAACTACTACCGCTCGGTGATCGCCGGCATCGCCCAGGTGGAGTCGGCGAAGGCCTCGGTGGAATCCGGCCGCAAGGCGCTCGAGGCGACCCGCGCGGGCTTCGAGGTCGGCACCCAGACGATGACCAACGTGCTGCTGGCGATCCAGGTCCTGACCTCCTCGGAGAGCAGCTACTCGCAGGCCCGCCACCAGTTCATCCTGAACAAGCTGCTGCTGAAGCAGACCGTCGGCACCGCCGACCTCAAGGACATCGAGACCATCAACGCGCTGCTGCAGTAAGCCGCTGCGCACGCGCCAGACGGCCGGGTTCACCCCGGCCGTTTTGCTCTCTGCGGAATCACTCCTGCAGCAGCGCGTCGATCAGCCGCATCACCCGCTGCACCGCGCCGCGCTCGCGCTGGAACACCTGCTGCGCCGCCTGCCCCATCCGCTCGCGCCTGGTGGCGTCGCGCAACAATGCCAGCACGCCGGACCCCAGCCGCCCAGCATCCGCCACGCGTTCGGCGCCACCATGCTCGATCAGGCTGTGGGTGATCTCCTCGAAGTTGAACGTGTGCGGCCCCACCAGCACCGGCACCGACAAGGCCGCTGGCTCGAGCACGTTGTGGCCACCGATCGGCACCAGGCTGCCGCCGACGAAGGCCACGTCGGACGCCGCGAAGAACGGCATCAGCTGGCCCATGGCGTCGATCACAAACACCTGGTGCGACACCGACGGCACGCCCTCGCCACTGCGCGTGGCGACCGAGAAGCCCAGGCTGCGCACTGCATTCTCGGCCAGCTTGAAACGCTCCGGATGGCGTGGCGCCAGCAGCAGCAGCGCATCCGGCAGCCGCTTCAGCACCTGCAGGTGCGCTTCCAGCGCCGCCAGCTCCTCGCCCTCGTGCGTGCTGGCCGCCATCCATACCGGCCGCCGCCGGCCCCAGTGCTCGCGCATCTCCGCACCAGCGGCCACCGCTCCGTCCGGGATCGGCATGTCGAACTTCATGTTGCCGATGACCAGCACCTGCTCCGGGGCGGCGCCGAGCAGCCGGTAGCGCGCGGCGTCGGTGCGCGACTGCGCCGCGATCAGCCGCACGCAACGCAATGCCGAGCGCGCCAGCCCGCGCAGCGGCGCATAGCCGCGCAGCGAGCGTTCGGACAGCCGCGCATTGACGATCATCAGCGGAATGCCGCGCTGGCGGCAGGCGAAATACAGGTTCGGCCAGATCTCGGTTTCCACGATCAGCGCCAGCCGCGGCCGGATCTTCTTCAGGAAGCGGCTCACCGAGTACGGCAGGTCGTACGGCAGGTAGACGTGGAACACGCTGTCGCCGAACAACTGCTGCACGCGCGCCGTGCCGGTCGGCGTGACCGTGGTGACCACCAGCGGTGCATTCGGGTAATCGCGGCGCAGCGCCTTGATCAGCGGCTCGGCCGCATTCACCTCGCCCACCGACACCGCGTGCACCCACAGACTGCCGCTGAAGCCGGGCGGATCGAAGAAGCCGAAGCGCTCCGGCCAGCGCCGGTGATAGGGCCGCGAGCGCACCCCCCGCGCCAGCAGCCGCAGCACCAGCAGCGGCGTCACCAGGAACATCGCGAGGGTATAGAGATAGCGCAACGTCACGGCCCATCAGTCCAGCGCGGCAGTATACGGGACCGCGGAATCGCGAACCGGCGCCATGACCAGGGCCTGCGACACGCTGTCGCCCCGCGGTCCGTTGCCGGTTGCCGCCTCCACTACAATGCGCACGATGCCCGGCATGCCCCGCCCCACCTTCACCCGCTCGCTGCTTGCGCCGCGCCACTGGCCGGCCTGGCTGGGCGTGGCCGCGATCTGGCTGATCGCGCGGCTGCCGCAGCGTACATTGATGGGGCTGGGGCGCCGGCTGGGCGCACTGGTGCCGCGGATCCCTTCCGAGCGTCGGCATATCGCCGCGGCGAACATCGCGCTGTGCTTTCCCGAATTGGATGCCGCGGCGCAGGAGGCACTCGTCGAGACGAACCTGCGCGACATCGGCCTGATGCTGGTGGAGTTCGCGCTGGGCTGGATGGGCAGCGACCGCCGCATGGCCGCCATCCCCACCCGGATCGAAGGGCTGGAACACCTCGCGGCGGCGCGCGCGCAGGGCAAGGGCGTGCTGCTGGTGGGCGGCCACTTCTCGCACCTGGAGCTGTGCGCGCGACTGGTCTCGCAGCGCCTCCGCATCGCCGGGATGTACCGGCGGATGGATTCGGCGGTGTTCGAGTGGGCGGTGCTGCGCGCGCGGCTGGACTACGCCGATGCGATGTTCGAGAAGGACGACATCCGCGGCACCGTGAAATACCTGCGCGGCGGCGGCACGCTGTGGTACGCGCCGGACCAGGACATGCGCAGCAAGGACAGCGTGTTCGTGCCGTTCTTCGGCGTGCCGGCGGCCACCATCACCGCCACCCATCACCTGGCGCGGATGTCCGGCGCGCTGGTGGTGCCGTTCTTCCATCGCCGCCTGCCCGGCGGCGATGGCTACGCGCTGCGCCTCGGCGCGCCGCTGGACGGCTTTCCCGGCGCGGACGTGCTGGACGACACCGCGCGCATCAACGTCTGCATCGAGCAGATGGTGCGCGAGGCGCCCGAGCAGTATCTGTGGGTGCACAAGCGCTTCAAGACGCGACCCGCCGGCGCGCCCGCGGTCTACTGACGCCGTGCGACAGCTGGGCGAAAGCCCGGCCCGCTGAAATGGCGCCGTTTCCGCGACCGGGCGCCGACCACGTCGAACCGCCCCCGCGCCGGGTGCCGGCCTCGCGCAGGGAGCTCCCGATGCCCGCCCGCCAAGTCGCGCAGGCGTCGTGGCGTTGCGTATCATGGCCGTCTCTTCACCACACCGTCGGCGGAGGAGTCGGCATGGGCCAGGTCAGATCGCAGGGAACGCATGCCCTGCCGATCCTCATGTATCACAACATCGCGCAGGCGCCGCGCGACCTGCGCGTGTACCGCAGCCTGTTCGTGAGCCCGGCCGCGTTCGCGCGGCAGATGTGGCTGCTGCACCGGCTCGGCTACACCGGCCTGTCGATGTCCGCGGCGATGCCCTACCTGCGCGGCGAGCGTACCGGTCGCGTCGTCGTCATCACCCTCGACGACGGCTACGCGGACAACCTGGACGCGGCGCTGCCGGTACTGCAGCGTCATGGCTTCAGTGCCACCTGCTACGTCGTCAGCGGCAGCATCGGGCGCTACAACCAGTGGGACGCCGAACGGCTGGGCCTGCGCAAGCCGCTGATGTCGACGGAGCAGCTGCGCGAATGGCATCGCGGCGGAATGGAAGTCGGCGCGCACACCCAGAGCCACCCGCGGCTGACGCAATGCAGCGACGCGCAGCTGCGCGACGAAATCCACGGCTGCAAGGCGACGCTGGAGGACCGCCTCGGCGCGCCAGTCACGCAATTCTGCTATCCCTACGGCGACGCCGACGACCGCGTGGCCGGCGTGGCGCGCGAGGCCGGCTACGCCGCCGCCACCACGACCCGGCGCGGCCGGGCGCGCGCCGGCATGGACCCGTGGCAACTGCCGCGGATCCAGATCGCGCGTCACCACCTGCTGCCGCAGTTCGCCATGCGGACCCTGACCGGCTACGAGGATCGGCGCGCGTGAAACTGCTCTTCGTCGGCACCAATCCGGAGAACACCGGCGCCGCCAGCCATTTCGTCGCGCTGGTGCAGGCCATGGCCGAGGCCGGGCACGACGTCGGCGTGGTGGCCTATCCCGACGGCCTGATCTGGCAGGGACTGTCAACATCCCGTGTCCGCCTGACCAAGGCGAAGTTCCGCAACGTGTTCGACCTGCGCGGCTATGCCGCCGTCTTCGCAGCGGCGCGGCAGCTGCGCCCCGACTGGCTGGTCGGCAATTTCGGCAAGGAGTACTGGCCGCTGATCCTGGCCGGGCGGCTGTTGCGCGTACCGGTCGCGCTGTTCCGGCACCGCACACCGCCGATGAAACGCCTCTCGGCCTGGCTGGTCCCGCGCCTCGCGCAACGCTTCCTGGCCGTCTCCCGCCACGCCCGCCAGGCCTATCTCGACCGCGGCATCCCGGGCCGGCTGGTGCAGGTGCTGTACAACCCGGTGAACATGGAGCTGTGCCGGCCCGATCCGCAGCGGCGCGGCGAGATCCTGCGCTCGCTCGGCCTCGATGACGGCGCGATCGTGCTCGGCTACAGCGGCCGCATGCACAATGGCAAGGGCATCTTCCCGCTGTTCGAGGCTGCCAGCGCGGCCATGGCGGAACAGCCGCGGCTGCACTGCCTGTGGCTGGGCGACGGCCCGGATTCACAGGTGCTGCGCGAACGCGCCGCTGCCCATCCACTGGCCGCTAGGCACCACTTCCTGGGCTGGATCGGCGATGTCCATCCTTATTACAGCGTGATGTCCATGCTGGCCTTCCCGTCGATCGCGACGGAAACCTTCGGCCGCGTCTCGATCGAGGCGCAGGCCGCCGGCGTACCGGTGCTAGGCAGCGACATCGGCGGGATTCCGGAGACGCTGGATGCGGGGGTGAGCGGCCTGCTGCTGCCGCCGGGGGACGTGGCCGCATGGCGGGACGCCATCCTCGCCCTGTGCGATCCCTCCGTGCGCATGCCGATGGGCGTGGCCGCGCACGCGTTCGTGCAGTCCCATTTCAGCACCGCCGTGATCGCCGACGAGTTCGTGCGGATCCTGACCACCGACCGCTGATCCGCGCGCCGGATCAGCCCTGCTGCCGGCGCCGCTGCTCGTACAGCTTCGCGTACTTCAGGAAGGCATAGAACGCGTGGATGCGCGCCGCGATGAAACCGGCCCAACCTGAGCGCCAGTGTCCGCGCAGCACGTAGTAACGCAGGAACGCCACGGTCGGATACGCCACCATGCGCAAGCGCAGCCAGCTCACCCGTCGCCCGGCCAGGTCGGCCAGTTGCAGGCTGGAGTAACGGTTCGCCTTGGCCACACGGCCGGCGATGTCCGGTTCGCCGTAGTGGTCGATGACCACGTCGAGCACGCCCACCGGGCCATCCACCAGCACCGACTCGTGCACCTCGTGTCCGCTCATCCGCGCCCGCTGGCGGTCGAACAGGCGCACGTAATGGTTGAGCCGGCCTCGCCGTGACTGCCAGCGCCAGAACTGCCACTCGCGACGCCACAGCTGGTAGCCCGCCTGCGCCGGTGCATGCAGCGCCTGCTGCAGCGGCACCGCGGCGTCCGCATCCAGCGACTCGTCGGAATCCAGCAGCAGCACCCAGCGATGGCTGGCCAGGTCGATCGCTGCCTGCTTCTGCGCGCTGTAGCCGGCGAATGGCTGGGTGTGGATGCGCGCGCCGTGGTGCGCGGCGATCGCCGCGGTGGCGTCGGTCGAGCCCGAGTCCAGCACCACGATCTCGTCGGCCCATGCCACCGAGCGCAGGCAGGCATCAAGCGTGCCGGCGCTGTTGAACGTGGTCACCACCACCGACAGCTGTTCACTCGCCATCGTCGCCCACCACGTACAACCCCGCACACCATAAACCGAGCAGCCAGGCGAACAGCAGCCCCCACCACGCCGAATAGAACGCCAGGTGGGTGTTCAGCGGGAACAGCATCACGCCCAGCGCCAGCGTGGCCGGAAACGCCCGCGCCCGCGCCACCGCGCCGACCCGGCGCCATGCGCGCAGCGCCAGCACCAGTGCGGCCAGCCACAGCAGCAGGCCGAGCGTGCCGGTCTCGGTGAGAATTTCCAGCACCAGTTGATGCGCATGGCAGGCGCCTTCGCCCACCCCGCAGGCCTCGCTGCTGGCCACGAAATGATCGTTCGCCGGCGCGTACTGCGGGTAGGCATAACGGAAACCGCGCACGCCGACGCCGTTGACCGGATGCGCCGCGAACATGCCGAGGCTGGCGTGCCAGATGTCGAGCCGGCCACTCAACGCGGCGTCGACCGACTGGTCGGTGCCGTGCAGCGCCAGCAGGGTGCGATCCATCCGCTCGTGGAAGCGCGTCGAAGTCTTCCAGGCGAGGCCGCCGGCCAGTGCCAGCAGCACCGCCGCGATCGCGCACAACCCCGCGAAGCGCAGCGGCGACTTGGCCTCGCGCCAGGCGAACCCAAGCGCCACCAGCGCGTAGCACAGCCAGGCCGCGCGCGAGCCGGCCAGCAGCACCGGGCCGAGCACCAGCACGAAGGCGAACAACAGGCCCGGCAAGCCCCAGCGCCGCCTCGCCGCCCACAGCGCAAACGGCGACAGCACCGCCAGGGTCGGGCCCAGCTTGAGGTTGTCCGCGCCGAAGATGCCGGAGACGCGCTGGGCCTCGGCGTGCCCGCCCAGGCTCCAGCCGGTCAGCGCCTGCAGCCAGGCGTCGGCGCACCACAGCGCCAGCACCCACGCCACCGCCACGTACAGCGCCTGCAGCTTCTGCTCACGGCGGATCGCAAAGCAGGCGTACAGGCCCAGCGGCGCATAGCGCAGCAGCGCGGCCACGGTGCCCCAGCTCTTGCCCGGCCGGATCGCATCGACGGCGGACAGCAGCGCCGCGCCCACGTAGGCGGCCAGCAGCCACAGCAGCAGGCGCGCCCCCGGATGCCCGCGCAAGGCCTGCGGGTCGCGCACGAACAGCATGATCACGCCGAGCAGGCACAGCGCGGTGCCCAGTTCGGAGCTGCGCCCGAACGGCAGCAGCGCGATCACCAGCCAGAACGGCAACAGCGGGGAACGCAGCGCGGCCTTGAGCGAGGTAGCGAGGGAATTCATGCGCGGACCGGTACGGAGACGATCACGCATTGTAGGCGCGCGGACGCGATCGCTGCCGCCTCAGCCGGCGGCCACCTCGTCGTACAGCGCCAGCGTGGCCTGCTGCATGTCGCTCAGGCGGTAGCCCTGCAGCGGCGGGATCGGTGGCGCTACCCGCAGCAATTCGGCGGCCCGTTCCACCAGCCGCTCGCGGTCGCCCGGCGGTACCCGGCCAGCCGGGTACAGTTCGGCCAGCAATTCGCCGACGCCGCCGTGCGCGTAGCCGAGCACCGGCCGGCACAGCGACAACGCCTCGATCACCGTGCGCCCGAACGACTCCGGCCGGTTCGACAGTTGCAGCACCAGCGCCGAGACCGCATAGATGTCGCGCACGTCGTGACGCGGCGGCGTCATCACCACCTGCGAGGCCATCCCGCGCAGCTGGATCAGCTCCTGCAACTCGGCCACGTAGGCCTCGCGACCGGGCTCGACCACGCCCAGCAGCAGCAAGCGTGCCTCGATGCCGCGGCGCTTGAGGTCGGCCAGCAGCTCGATCGCGTCGTGATGGCCCTTCAGCCGCGTGCCGCGCCCCGGCAAGGTCAGCAGCGGCGCCTCGGCGAGCACAGGGAACTCGGCGAAAAACGCCTTGCGCCAGGTCTCGTCCGGCCGATGGCCGTAGGGAAACGCCTGCGGATCGATGCCGCGCGGGATCACCCGCACCCGCCCCGGTTCCAGCCAGCGATAATGGCTCAGCACGTAGTCGCGAAGAGTCTGCGAGACCGCCACCACGCGCTCGCCGCGCAGCAGGATCGCGCTGTAGCGGCCCGGCGAGTTGAGCCCGTGCACGGTGGTGACGAAATGCGGCCGTGGCGACATGCCCTTCAACGCCCACCAGCCCATCCAGGCAGGCAAGCGCGAACGGGCATGCACGATGTCCGGCTTCAGCTCGCGCAGCACCCGCCGCAGCGCACCGAGCCGCGCCAGCGTGAACAGTGACTTGCGGCCCAGATCCAGCGTGACATGTTCGCTACCCTCGGCCTGCAGCTGCTCGACCAGGCGCCCTCCAGCCGAGATCACCACCGAACGGTGGCCGGCCTGCACCAGCGCACGCGCAATCTCCAGCGCCGAGCGCTCCGCGCCGCCGGAATGCAGCGCAGGGATCAGTTGGACCACCGTCAGCAGCTTGGCAGGCACGGCGATGCTGGACATGAGTTCGGGGCTGGATGCCTTCATTCCCTGGAGACAAGCAAAAACAATGCCGCCAGGAGCGTGGGTACCGGCCGACGGATCAGTCGCGCAGCACGTAGCGCGCGCCGCAATAGGCACAGACTGACTCGCCGCCGTCATCGACAATCGGCAGGTACACCTTCGGGTGCGAATTCCACAGCGCCATGCCGGGCATCGGGCAGGACAGCGGCAGGTCCGCGCGCGTCACTTCGTAACGATTTTCGGCATTTGCCGGCACCAGCGGCGCCGTCGGGGAATGAGAGGATGGCATCGGAGGGCTCCGGACTGGACGGCAGGCCGCAAATGGTAGCAGGCCGCAGCCTTCTGTCGGAGGGACAGACATGGGGAAAGCGGGGATGCAGCCGTGGCGGAACCGCCGCCAGGTTGCCGCAACGATCGTCGCGAAGCGAGCACACCAGCCCCGGTCCGCCGCCTCGGGTCGGCTTCACTGACACCAGCCTGGGGGAACCGACCATGGACTTCGGAAAGATCATCGACCGAATCAAGGCCATCCTGACCACGCCGAGGACGGAGTGGCCCGCCGCCGAGGCGACCTCGGTGAACGGCCTCTACAGCGGCTACATCGCGATCGCCGCCGCCCTGCCGATCATCGCCAGCTCCATCAAGGGCAGCCTGATCATCGGCAGCGCCGAATGAAGCCGGCGTGCAATCGAACTGAGCCGGGTTCATCCGCGCACAAAAAAACCGCGCCGGTGACGGCGCGGTTTTTGTGCCACGAAGGCTTACTTGGCTGCGGCCTTCTTCGGCACCGAGGCTTCGGTGGTGATGCGGATGGTGAGCTCGTCGCTGACGTTCGGCACGTAGGCGCCGACGCCGAAATCCGAACGCTTGATGCTGGCGGTGGCGTCGAAGCCGATCGACGGCGCCTTGGTCATCGGATGCGGGCCGACCTTGTTCAGCGTCGCGTCCAGCACCACCGGCCGGGTCACGCCGTGCACGGTGAGGTTGCCGGTGACCTTGAACTTGTTGCCGCCCAGCGGCTGCACTTCGGTGCTCTTGAAGGTCACCACCGGGTACTTGGCGGCGTCGAGGAAATCCGGCTCCTTCAGGTGCTCGTCCAGCGCCGGCACGTGGGTATCGAGCTGGGCCAGCGGCAGGGCCACTTCCACGCTGGACTTGGCCGGGTGCTGCTCGTCGAACACCAGGGTGCCTTCGCCCAGGCCCAGATTGGCGGTGGGGTTGGAGTAGCCGAAGTGGTTCCAGCTGAACAGCACCATCGTGTGGGCCGGGTCGAGCTTGTAGGTGACCGGGGCGGCCTGGGCCGACATGGCGGCGCCGAGCAGGCCGGCGAGAACGAAATACTTCAGAGCACGCATGGAAAAACTCCTTGGAAAGTGGGAACGGAAGGTGGGCTTCAGGCGATCGTGCAGGCTTCGTCGAAGGTCAGGCGTGGGCTGCGCGGGAACAGGTTGCGGCTGGCGTCGCCGTAACCGATGCTGATCAGGAAATTCGACCTGATCGCGGTGCCGGCGAAGAACGCCGCATCCACGCCGGCGTTGTCGAAGCCGGACATCGGGCCGCAGTCCAGCCCGACCGCGCGCGCCGCAAGCAGCAGGTAGGCGCCCTGCAACGTGGCATTGCGGAATGCGGTGGTGTCGATCAGCGGCTGGTTGCCGACGAACCAGCTCTTCGCGTCGGCGTGCGGGAACAGCTTCGGCAACTGCTCGTAGAACTCGTGGTCGGTGGCGATGATCGCGGTGACCGGCGCTTCCATCGTCTTGGCGCGGTTGCCCTCGGACAGGAACGGCTCCAGCTGCGCCTTCGCCGCCTTCGACTTCACGAACACCACGCGCATCGGCGAGGCATTCGCGCTGGTCGGACCGAACTTGGCCAGCTCGTAGAGCTGGCGCAGCTGGTCGTCGCTCACCTCTTTCGGCAGCCACGCGTTGAACGTGCGGGCGCTGCGGAACAACTGGTCGAGACTGGCCTCGGAAAGCAACTCACTCATCGGTATCCTCCGTGGAAAGACGCGTCAGCGGTGACGCCATTCCACCAGTGTATAAGTGTTGGCCGACGAACAGTCCAACCGTCGTTAGAACATAGAGTACTCATTTGGGAAACAGTGACGCGATGCCCATGCCGAGGTTGCAGGGCGAATGCTGGGTGATCACCGACAGCGCCGCCGGCAACCAGCGCCAGGCACTGGCGCTGGCCGAACATCTGCAGCTGCCGCTGCGCCACCTGGTGCTGCAGCCGCGGGCGCCATGGTCATGGCTGGCACCGCGGTTGACGCTGGGCGGCCGGCTCGCCCTGTCCGCCGGCCAGCGTCGCCTGTTCGCACCACCGTGGCCGGCCGTGGCGATCGGCTGCGGCCGCGCCGCCGCGCTGTTCACCCGCCTGCTGCGCCGGCTGTCGGACGACCAGTGCTACACCGTGCAAATCCTGAACCCGCGCCTCGACCCCGCGCACTGGGACACGGTGATCGCGCCCCGCCACGACCGGCTTGACGGTCCCAACGTGCTGCACCCGCTCGGTTCGCTGAACACGGTGGACGACGAGTGGCTGGCCGACGGCCGCGAAGCGTGTCCCGGCTTCGCCGAACTGCAGCAGCCGCGCGTGGGCGTGCTGCTGGGCGGACCGCGCCGGGGCATCGCGCTGGATACCGAATACACCCTGCAACTGGTCGCGCGCCTGCGCGAACGCCGCCGCCATGAAGGCGGCAGCCTGCTGGTGCTGGGCTCACGGCGCACCCCGACCACGCTGGTCGACATCTTCCGACGCGAATTGAAAGGCGTGCCCGGCCTGGTCTGGGCCGGCCCCGACGACGGCCGCAACCCTTACCCGGGCGTGCTCGGCTGGGCCGACCGGCTGGTGGTCACGCCCGATTCGGTGAACATGCTGAGCGAGGCCTGCGCGGTCGGCTGCCCGGTGTCGACCCTCGTCACCGGGCCGCTCCCGGCCAAGCTCGAACGCTTCCATCAGGCCTTGCGCGCGGCCGGCCTGCTGCACGACATGGGCGCCGACGCCGGCACGACGCCCGCCCCGCCGCTGCGCGAGACCGCGGCGATCGCGGCAGCCTTGCGTGAGCGCATTCTCGCCCGTCCGCGCGATTCATGACACCTCACGCACCCAGCACAGCCAATCGGCGGCGAGCAGCGCGTCGAGCTGCGGCCCGAACGCGTTGCACAGGACGTCCGGCGGCAGCGGCGTGCCGGCGACCAGGCCGACGCTGGTCGAGCACGAAGGCGTGGAATGGAACCTGCGGATCCATGCCCAAGGCCGCCCGCATACCGGATATGCAGATCACTGCCGTGAACAGGATGGTGCGCGACAGCCTTGCCATGATTCCCCTGCGGCAAGGCCGGCACTTCCTGGATGACACCGCGCCGCCGGCCCGATCTTCCCCTGTCCGCGAGGCGCCCGACAAGCCCGCCCGCGCCGGTCACAGGCGGACCGGCGAAGCTACGGCGGGCTGCCGGATCCGCCAAAGGCGAAGCCGAGCGCGGCGGTGACCTCGCGCACGCCGGCGCATATCTGCCCGAGTTCCGCGTCGCGCGGGGCGATGCGCGGGCGCAGGTCGAGCGTGCAGGCCAGCGCGCGCTGCAGCAGGTCGGCGTGGGCCACGGCGAGGATCGCCGCCTGGTTGTCGTCGAGCAGGCCGGCGACGCGGCATGCCTCGATCAGCCCGGCGTTCGCGGTGACGCCGAGCAGGGCCGGCTGCCCGGCCGCATGCGCGAGCACCAGTCCCTGCAGCGCGAACTCGATGTCGAGCAGGCCGCCGTGGCCCTGCTTGAGATCGAACTGGCGCTCGTCGGAGCGGTCGCGCTCGGCGCGCCAGCGCTGGCGCATGCTTCCGACCTCGCCCAGCACCGTGGTGCGCTCGCGCGGCACCGCCAGGATCGCGCGACGCACCCGGGCCAGCTCGGCGTTCAGCGCTCCATCGCCGGCCACCGGCCGCGCGCGCAGCAACGCCTGGTGTTCCCAAGTCCATGCGCGGCTTTGCTGGTAGGCCACGAAGGCGTCCAGGCTGCCGACCAGCAGGCCCTTGGAGCCATCCGGGCGCAGGCGGGTATCGACTTCATACAGGCGCCCGCCGCGGGTCAGCACGGTGAGCCAGTTCATCACCCGCTGGGCCAAGCGCTGGTACCAGCGCGAGCCCTCGATCGGTCGCGCGCCGTCGCTCAGCACCTGCGCGCGGCGACCGTCATAGACGAACACCAGATCGAGATCGGAGGCGAAGCCGAGCTCCTCGCCGCCGAGGCTGCCGTAGCCCAGCACGGAGAAGCCGGAGCCCGGCTGCCGCTCGCTTCCCGGCAGGCGGCCATGCTGGGCGACCAGCTCGCGCTCGGCCAGCGCCAGCACCGCAGCGACCACCGACTCGGCCAGCGCGGCCAGCCGGCGCGCGGTGGCCACCGCGTCGGCGCGGCCGTCGTTGAACGCCAGCCCGAGCCGGAACGCGGTGGAGGCCTTGAACTCGTTGATCCGCTCCAGCTCCGCTTCGGCCTCGCGCTCCTCCAGCGTGCCCAGCACGCGGGCGATCTCGGCCGTGATGTCGGCGCGCTTCAGCGGTAATTGGTCGATGCGCGGATCGAGCACGTCGTCCAGCAGCAACGGCTGCGCGATGACGCGCTCGGCCAGGAACGCACTGTCGGCGAACAGCCGCACCAGCCGGCGCCGCGCCGCCGGCTGCTCTTCCAGCAGCGCGAGGTAGGACGAGCGCCGCGCCACCGCCTGCATCAGCCGGCACAGCCGCAGCAGGCTGGCCACCGGCGCCGCGGTGCTGCGCGCGGCGTCGAACAGCTGCGGCATCAGGTGGTCGAGCCGCTCGCGCGAGTGCGGCGACATCGCGCGCACCGCCGCGGCCTGCGGCAATTTCAGCAGGGCATCCGCCAGCTCGGCGCCGGGCGCGAAACCGGAGGCTTCCAGCGTGGCGGCATCCAGCGATTCGTCGCAGGCACGCTGCCACAGCAGCTTGTCGGCGGCCGGCACGCTGGCTGCGCGACCGCCCTGCGGCATCAGCACCGCGGCGAATTCCTCGCTGACCACCGCGCGCTGCTTCGCCAGCGCCGCGTGCAGGCTGTCCCAGTCGGGATAGTCGAGGCCGCGGGCGATGCGCTCGCGGCTCAGCGCGTCGGCGGGGATGTCGTGGGTCTGCGCGTCGCGCAGCATCTGCACGCGGTTCTCGACCCGGCGCAGCAGCACGTAGGCCTCGCGCAGCATGCGCGCGCGCGCCGCGCCGATGTGGCCGCGCGCCTCGCAGGCGGTCAGCGCACCCAGCAGGCCGCGCACGCGCAGGGACGGTTCGCGGCCGCCGCGGATCAGCTGGGTCAGCTGCACGATAAACTCGATCTCGCGGATGCCGCCGGGGCCGAGCTTGAGGTTGTCGGCCAGATCCTTGCGCGCCACTTCGGCATCGATCAGCGCCTTCATCTCGCGCAGCCCGGCGAACGCGGTGTAGTCGAGATACTTGCGGTAGACGAACGGGCGCAGCAGCTCCTGCAGCTGCTTGCCCGCAGCGCGGTCACCGGCCACCGGGCGCGCCTTGATCCAGGCGTAGCGTTCCCAGTCGCGACCCTCGTTCTGGTAGTACTGCTCCATCGCGGCGAACGACAGCGCCAGCCGGCCGGCATTGCCGAACGGGCGCAGGCGCAGGTCGACCCGGGCGCAGATGCCGTCCATGGTCGGCTCGTTGAGCAGGCGCACCAGCTGGCGGCCGAGCCGCACGAAATATTCGCTGTTGTCGAGTGCCCGCGCGCCGTCGCTGTGGCCGCCATGCGGGTAGGCAAACACCAGGTCGATGTCGGAGGAGAAGTTCAGTTCGCTGCCGCCGAGCTTGCCGAAGCCGACCACCAGCAGCCGCTGCAGCGCGCCGTCGGCATCGCGGCCGTGGCCGTAGCGCGTGGCCAGCGCGCGTTCGGACCAGCCCAGCGCGGCCTCCAGCAGCGCCTCGTACAGCACGCTGGTGGCGGACAGCGTTTCCGGCAGTTCGTCGAGGGCGTTGACGTCGCGGAACACCAGCCGCAGCGCCTCGGCATGGCGAAAGCGGCGCAACGTCGCCATGCAGGCGGCCTCGTCGTCGGGCAGCTTCAGCGCCTCGATGCGCGCGCCGGCGTCGCTGCCCGAGCGCAGCCGCTCCAGCCCGGCCGGCGCCAGCAGCTGCGGCTGGCGGCACCACACGTCGAAGGCGAAATCGCTGGCCAGCAGGGTGCGCCGGATCCGCTCGGCCACGCCGGCGTCGTCGTACAGCGGCACGCCAGCGGCGCGGCAATGGGCGGCCAGGTCGGCGTAGCGGTCGTCGATCAGCGCACGCAGCGCGGGGGACTCGGGGATAACCATACGCGTATTGTGCCGCAGTGCGGCAACCGACGCCGCCCCGCGAGCCAGTACACCAGGCTTGCGTCTGGAGCGTTGGACCACCTGCGCCGGTCCCGGACCCGGCGTTTCCCCGCCACACTCGGTTCATCTGCGCCTGATTACAGTTGAGTGTCCGAAACATGACAGCAAGCGCAGGACTGCCATGCCCCTGACCCCTGCCCACCTGCCTGCACGCTGGCGCAGCGTCGCTCCGCGCGTCGCGCTGGTGCTGTTGCTGGCGCTGGCCTTCGTGCTGCTGACCGGCCTGCTGGATGGCGGCGTGGGCGTGAGTCCGCCGCGCATGTTCGACCAGGCCCGCTATCCGCTGGCCAATGCGTGGCCGGGGCTGCTGCTGGCCCTGGTGCTGCTGGTCGCCAGCCGTCGCGCCGTGTTGTCGTTCGCCCTCGCGTTCCTGCTGCAGGGACTGCTGTACGCGGCCAACGTGCTGAAGAAGGCGAATCTGGGCACGCCGCTGCTGCCGGAGGATTTCCGCATCGTCGGGCAGTTGCGCAAGGGCGGCCTGCATATCCTGTCCGGCTACCTGCCGCACAGTCCGTGGCCCTATCTCGGTGCACTCGCCGCGGTGGCGCTGATCGTCGCGGCGTGGCGGCTGGAGCCGCCCCTGTTCCCGCGGCGCACGCGCGGCCTGCGCCTGCTCGGCGGCACCGTGCTGGCACTGGCGCTGGCCAGCCTGCTGGCCGGGCGGCCGGTGTGGAGCCGGGTCTACAACGCCAATACGCTGTGGCTGGAGCCGTGGTCGGCGATTTCCACCGCCGCCCACTCCGGGCTGGTCAGCTCGCTGATGCTGTTCCACCTGGAATATAACAAGGGCGAGCGCAAGCCGGATCGCGCCGCGGCCACGCAGCTGATCGAACAGTCCACACCGGCCCTGCTGCAGTCCATGCAGGCGCCGCCAGCGGGCAGCGAATTGCCCGACATCGTGGTGGTGCAGAGCGAGTCATTCTTCGACCCCACCATCATGCGCGGCTACGAGCACAGCGACTTCACGCCGAACCTGCGCCGGCTCGCCGCCAACGGCACCAGCGGCGCGCTGCACGTGCCCACCTTCGGCGGCGGCACCATCCGCACCGAGTTCGAGGTGCTTACCGGGCTGTCGCTGCGCTATTTCGACAACCTGCAGTTCCCCTACCTGCAGATGGGCCACAAGCTGCTGCCGGGACTGGTGCGCGCGCTGGGCCGACACGGTTACTCGACGCTGGCGCTGCACGGCAACGACCCGGCGTTCTGGAACCGCACCGCCGCGTTCAAGATGCTCGGCTTCGACCGCTTCGTGTCGCAGTCGTCGTTCCCGCACGACGCGCCCAACGACGGCAAGTACATGGCCGACAGCGCGATGACCGAGGAGATCATGGCGCAGCTGAAGGACCACGGGCCGCCGCAGTTCATCTTCGCCATCAGCATCGAGGCGCACGGCCCGTACGACGTCGAACCCGCCCGCGCTGCCGAGCGCGACGCGATCCCGGTGCCCGATGGCATCGAGAGCCGCGACAAGCTGGAACTGCAGACCTACCTCTACCATCTGCAGCACGCCGACGCCGAACTCGGCCGGCTGGTGGAGCTGTTGGCCCAGCGCCAGCGGCCCAGCGTGGTGCTGTTCTACGGCGACCACCTGCCCGCGCTCAGCGACAGCTACCGCACCACCGGTTTCGTCGACGGCGGTGACATGCTGAACCAGGCCGGCGTCTGGCTGCTGGTCGATCCGAAACATCCGGGCCAGCGCGCGCAGGTGGACACCGCTGCATGGCTGCTACCCGGCAAGCTGCTGGCGCATGTCGGCATCCACGACGATGCCTATTTCGCGCTGACCGAACTGGTCGGCCCGCAGCTGGCCGCACTCACCGAAGCCCCCGGCGCGCGCCCGCCGCCCGAGGGCGACGATCAACGCCAACTCGACGCGGCGATGGCCAGCGTCGGCCAGCTGCGCATGCGCGGCAAGCTGGACCGCCTGCTGCCGCAACCGCCCGAGCCCTCTCCCGCCAACGTCGCCCACAACGACGAGCCGTCGGCTTCGCCGCCCGCGGGCGCGATGCTGTTCGATGCAGCGGACTGGCGCGGCCATCGGTCACTGTTCAGCGAGCTGTCCGCCGACTGAAGGCCGCCGCGCCCTGTTCAGACGGGAGTCTGGCGGCGGCACCTACGGTTGGCGGCGTCTGCAGAGCCGTGGCACGCCATGGCTCGCGGCATCCCCCCACACTGGAGGTCAACCCCATGCGCAAGACCATGCTCTCAGCCCTCGTTATCGGTGCCAGCGTTTTCACCGCATCCGCCTTCGCCCAGGCCAACCTCGGCGGTGCCGCCCAGGTCGACGCCGGCGTCCATGCGGGCGCGGCCGTGCCGAGCGCCATGCACACGGCCGGCCAGGCCACGGCCCAGACCGAGCAGACCCTGCATCGCGCCAACTCCCATCTGAAACACGTTGCCCACAAAGCCACCGACAAGACCGCGTCGACCGTCAATGACGACGCCAACGTGAATGCCAACGGCACGGTCGGGGCGGACGCCGGCGATTCGCATGCCAACGCCAACGCGGATGTCGATGCCGGCGAAGGCCTCGATACCGCCGCCACCGCCGGCAAGGCCGGCGACATGGGCCAGGGCGTGGGCGGCGAGGTGCGCGACGCCGCACACTCGGCGATCCAGTCCACCGATCGCACGGCCGGCTCGGTCGGCAACGCGGTGAAGGGCATCAACGCCAGCGGCAACGTCGGCGCCAGCGGGAATGCCAACGCCAACGCCCACGGGCACTGAGCCGGCCACCACCGTCCGGGCCTACCGCCCGGGCCGGCAGCGCAAAAAGAAAACCCCGCCGAGGCGGGGTTTTCTCTGGTCGTGCCTTGGATGCGGGCCTAGAAATCCATGCCGCCCATGCCACCCATGCCGCCGCCCATGCCGCCACCGCCGTGGCTGTGGCCTTCGTCCTTCTTCGGCAGCTCGGCGACGATCGCCTCGGTGGTGATCGCCAGGCCGGCGACCGACGCGGCGTGCTGCAGCGCCGTGCGGGTCACCTTGGTCGGGTCCAGGATGCCCATCTCGACCATGTCGCCGAACTCGCCGCTGGCGGCGTTGTAGCCGTAGTTGCCCTTGCCTTCCTTCACCTTGTTGAGGATCACGGACGGCTCTTCGCCGGCGTTGGCGACGATCGCGCGCAGCGGCGCTTCCAGCGCGCGGCGGGTGATCGCGATGCCCAGGTCCTGGTCGGTGTTGTCGCCCTTCAGGCCTTCGACCGCCTTCAGCGCGCGGATCAGCGCGACGCCGCCGCCCGGCACCACGCCTTCTTCGACGGCCGCACGGGTCGCGTGCAGGGCGTCTTCGACACGGGCCTTCTTTTCCTTCATCTCGACTTCCGTCGCCGCGCCGACCTTGATGACGGCCACGCCGCCGGCCAGCTTGGCCACGCGCTCCTGCAGCTTCTCGCGGTCGTAGTCGGAGGAGGTCTCCTCGATCTGCGCCTTGATCTGGCCGATGCGCGACTGGATGCGCGCGGCTTCGCCGGCGCCGTCGATGATGGTGGTGTTTTCCTTGGTGATCACCACGCGCTTGGCGCGGCCCAGGTCACCGATGGTGGTCTTCTCCAGCGACAGGCCGACTTCCTCGGACACGACCTGGCCATTGGTGAGGATCGCGATGTCTTCCAGGATCGCCTTGCGGCGGTCACCGAAGCCCGGCGCCTTGACGGCGGCGACCTTGACGATGCCGCGGATGGTGTTGACCACCAGCGTGGCCAGCGCCTCGCCCTCGACTTCCTCGGCCACGATCAGCAGCGGCTTGCCGGCCTTGGCGACCGCTTCCAGCACCGGCAGCAGCTCGCGGACGTTGGAGACCTTCTTGTCGTGGATCAGGATGTACGGGTCGTCCAGCTCGACCTGCTGGCTCTGCTGGTTGTTGATGAAGTACGGCGACAGGTAGCCGCGGTCGAACTGCATGCCCTCGACCACGTCGAGCTCGTTGTCCAGGCCCGAGCCTTCCTCGACGGTGATCACGCCTTCCTTGCCGACCTTCTTCATCGCGGTGGCGATGATGTCGCCGATGTTGGTGTCGGAGTTGGCCGAGATGGTGCCGACCTGGGCGATTTCCTTGTCGTTCGCGGTGGGGTTGGAGAGCTTCTTCAGCTCGCCCACGGCGGCCACGACGGCCTTGTCGATGCCGCGCTTCAGATCCATCGGGTTGATGCCTGCGGCGACGGCCTTGAGGCCTTCCTGGATGAACGCCTGCGCCAGCACGGTGGCGGTGGTGGTGCCGTCACCGGCGACGTCGGAGGTCTTGGAGGCGGCTTCCTTGACGATCTGCGCGCCGAGGTTCTCGTACTTGTCGGCCAGCTCGATCTCTTTGGCGACGGACACGCCGTCCTTGGTGATCGTGGGGGCGCCGAAGCTCTTCTCGAGCACGACGTTGCGGCCCTTCGGGCCGAGCGTGACCTTGACGGCATTGGCGAGCGTGTTCACGCCCTTGAGGATGCGCGAGCGGGCGTCTTCGCCGAAACGGACTTCTTTAGCGGACATAAAATTTTTCCTTGAAAAATTTTGAAATAGGTACGGGCAATCTTGCGGACGTGGTGCGGGAAGGAGCCGAAGGCGACTGGCGTGCGCGCTTGTTTCGCGCTCGGCCAATCAACCGTGGATCAGCCCTCGATCACCGCCACGATGTCGTCTTCCTTCAGGAAGACCAGCTCTTCGCCGTCGATCTTGATTTCCTGGCCGGCGTACTTGCCGAACAGCACCACGTCGCCGGCCTTCAGCGACATCGGGCGCACCTTGCCGTCGCTCATGATCAGGCCGGTGCCGGCGGCGACGACCTTGCCGCGGGTCGGCTTCTCGGTGGCGCTGTCGGGGATGACGATGCCGCCGGCGGAGACGCGCTCTTCTTCGAGACGCTTGACGATGACGCGATCGTGCAGGGGACGCAGTGTGCTCATGGATGACTCCAGCTGACTTGAGTGGTTGATGGACAAGGCTTTCAAGGCCCGGAACGGCGGCCCTGTTAGCACTCAAAGTTGGTGAGTGCCAATTTTACGGGTATACGACCCCGCTGCAAGAACTTTGAACCGGGGGATGCCACAGCTAATTGGGCGGACGGGTACCGCTTTCAAGGGCCGCCGGCGAAATCGTTCCGCGACCCGCGGTACGCTTCGGCCATGACCCTGACCGACCCCGCCACCGTACTGCTCTGCTATTGCAGCTGCCCCGATGCCGCCAGCGCCGGTGCCATCGCCGAGGCGCTGGTCGGCGAGCGGCTGGCCGCCTGCGTCAACCGCCTGCCGGCCGTCCAATCCACCTATCGCTGGCAGGGCACCGTGACCCACGACAGCGAGGAACTGCTGCTGATCAAGACCACCGCCGCCCGCCTCGACGCGTTGAAAGCCCGCCTGCTCACCTTGCACCCCTACGAGCTGCCCGAGCTGATCGCGGTGCCGGTAAAGTGCGGCCACGCAGCCTACCTGGACTGGGTGCGCGCCGCGACCGGCGAGGTGCCGCCAGACTGCTGACAACTCTTGTCAGGGGCACCCCGGCAGACTTGGCTTCCCCCATTCCTGCCGTCCCCGAGATGAAGAAGATCGACTACGCCGTGCTGCTGTCGCTGGGCGCCCTGTGGGGCGGCTCGTTCCTGTTCATGCGGATGGGCGCGGGCGCCTTCGGTGCGCTGCCGCTGGCCGGCCTGCGGGCGATCGGTGCCGCGCTGTGCTTCCTGCCGCTGCTGGCCTCGCGCCGGCGCCGGGCCGAATGGCGCGCGCACTGGTGGCCGATCGCCGTGGTCGGGCTGACCAACTCGGCGCTGCCGTTCGTGCTGTTCACCTTCGCCACGCGCAGCCTGCCGGCGGGCCTGGCCTCGATCATCGACGGCATGACGCCGATGTTCGCCGCGCTGATCGGCTGGCTGTGGCTGGGCCAGCGGCTGGATGCGTGGCGCGGCGCCGGGCTGGCGATCGGTTTCGCCGGCGTGGTCTGGCTGGCCGAGGGCAGCCTCGCGCTGGGACCGGGCGCCGGCCTGGCGCTGCTCGCCTGCGTCGCCGCCACCGTACTGTACGGCTACGCGGTGCATTACACCCACCTGCGCCTGGCCGGCGTGACGCCGCTGGCGGTGACGGTCGGCAGCCACATGGTCGCCGCGCTCCTGCTGCTGCCGACGACGCTGCTGGCGTGGCCGGCGCAGGCGCCGGCGCTGCAGGCATGGTTGGCGGCCGCAGGGCTGGCCGTACTGTGCACGGCGCTTGCGTACGTGATGTTCTTCTGGGTGCTGGCGCGGGTTGGCGCGACGCGCATCATGGTGATCCCCTACCTGATCCCGGCGTTCGGCGTGCTGTGGGGCGCGCTGCTGCTCGATGAGCCGGTGAGCGCCCGCATGCTCGGCGGCTGCGCGGTGATCCTGCTGGGTACGGCGCTCACCACCGGGCTGGTGCGCACGCGCCGAACGGCGCCCTCGCTGGCGGTCGAGGAGACATGAGGCCGCAATGAACGGGGGCACGACCAGCATGGTCCATAATGGCTTCCCTGCCGTTGTGCCACTGGAATCGCGATGCGCCTGATCACCGGCCGCCTGGCCGCCTGCCTGCCCGTCCTGGCTTTCCTGCTGCTCGGCCTGCCGAGCGCTGCGCCGGCGCAGGACACGGACAACCTGCTGCCGGTGACCGAGGCGTACAAGCTGAGCGCCGACGCCGCCACGCCCGGCGTGCTGAAGCTGCACTGGACGATCGCGCCGGACTACTACCTCTACCGCGGCCGCATGAAGTTCAAGGGCGGCGACGGCGTCACCCTCGGCGAAGCGCAGCTGCCCGACGGCGAGAAGCACCACGACGAATACCTCGGCGACGTGGAGACCTACCACCACGGCGTCGACGCCAGCATCCCTTACACGGTCGCCGCCGGCACCCCGCGACTCACCCTGAGCGTGCAATACCAGGGCTGCCACGAGGTCGAGCCGAAGATCTGCTATCCGCCGCATACCGAGAAGCTGGACCTGCCGCTGCCGGCCACTACCGATGTCACGGCGACGCCGGCGGCCGGCAACGCGCTGGGCGCGGCGCTGAACCGGCTCGGCAGCAACGCAGGCGGCGCCACGACCAGCGCGCCGCTGCCGGCCGAGCAGGCGTTCCGTTTCGAGGCGCTGGCGCAGGGCCCCGGACAACTGTTGCTGCGCTGGACGATGCCGAAGGGCTATTACCTGTACCGCGACCAGACCACGCTGAAGCTCGCCGATGCCGCCGGCCTAACGCTGCATCCCGCGTGGCCGGCCGGCACCGCACATCACGACGAACACTACGGCGAGGTCATCGTGTACTTCGACCAGGTCGAGCTGCCGGTGACGGTGGACGGCGACCTGGCCGGCCGCACGCGACTCGCGCTGCAGGCAAGTTTCCAGGGCTGCCAGGACGGCGGCCTGTGCTATCCGCTGATGACGCGCACGCTGGAGATCGACCTGAACAGCGGTGCGGCAACGTCCGGCACACCGGCGCCGGAGCTGCCCCCGGCCGATCTCGCCGGCGGCCCACTGCAGGTCAGCCTGCTCGCAGCGCTGCTGCTGGCGCTGGGCGGCGGACTGGTACTGAACCTGATGCCGTGCGTGCTGCCGGTGCTGTCGATCAAGGCGGTCAGCGTGCTGGAAAGCGGCGAGAACCGCGCCACCGCGCGCCGGCATGCGCTGTTCTACACCGCCGGCGTGCTGTGCAGCTTTGCCGCGCTGGGGCTGGGCATCCTCACCCTGCGCGCGGCCGGCCACGCGATGGGCTGGGGCTCGCAGCTGCAGCAGCCGCTGCTGGTCGGCGCACTGGCCTGCGTGATGCTGGCGGTGGGCCTGTCGATGTCAGGCGTGGTGCAGTTCGGCGCGTCGCTGGGCAATACCGGGGCGAACCTGGCCACCCGCTCCGGCCCGGCCGGCGACTTCTTCACCGGCGTGCTGGCGGTGGTGGTGGCCAGTCCGTGCACCGCGCCGTTCATGGGCAGCGCGCTGGCGTACGCGTTCGCTGCGCCGATGCTGTCCGCGCTGCTGGTGTTCCTGGCGCTGGGCCTCGGCCTCGCGCTGCCGTTCCTGGCGGTCGGCTTCGTGCCGGCGCTGGCGCGCCTGCTGCCGAAGCCGGGGCGCTGGATGGAAACGCTGAAGCAGGTGCTGGCCTTCCCGATGTACCTCACCGCCGCCTGGCTGGTGTGGGTGCTGGCCAACCAGCGCGGCGCCGACGCGGTCGGCCTGGTGCTGGTGGCGATGGTGCTGCTGGCGATGACGCTGTGGTGGTTCGAACGCAGCCGCTCGCGCGGGGCGCGCGGCAAGTTGATGGTGGCGGTGCTGGCGCTCGCCACCCTGGTACCGCTGTACCTGCTGGCCCAGGTGCCGCCGCCGTCGGCTGCGGCGGTGGCCGAGGAAGGCGTGGTCGCCTACAGCCCGCAGAAACTGGCTGCGTTGCGCGCGGCCGGTACGCCGGTGTTCGTCGACATGACCGCCGACTGGTGCGTCACCTGCAAGGCGAACGAACACGCCGTGCTGGGCACGCAAGCGTTCCGCGACCTGCTCCAGCGTACCGGCGCGGTCTACATGAAGGGCGACTGGACCGACGTCAACCCGACCATCAGCGCGTTCCTGCAGCAGTACCACTCGCCCGGCGTGCCGCTGTATGTGGTGTTCCCGAAAAACAGCGGTCCCGGCAAACAGTTGTCCACGGTACTGACCCGCTCGATGGTCGAGCAGGCGCTGACCGAAGCGGCACGCTGATGCTCAGCCGCAGCAACTGGCTGATCCTCGGCCTGGCCGTGCTGGCCGCCACGCTGGGGGGCTACCTGCAACACCGCCAGCGGGCCGTCGAGACGCCGCCGCCAAGGCTGCTCAGCCAGCTGCCGCCGCCACTCGTGCTGCCCGACCTCGAGGGCAAACCCCATCGATTGGACGATTACCACGGGCGCCGCGTGCTGCTGAATTTCTGGGCCAGCTGGTGCGAGCCGTGCCTGCGGGAGATGCCGGCGCTGGCCGAGGCCCAGGCCAAGTTCGGCGAACAGGGAGCGATCGTGGTAGGAATTGCGATGGATGAGCCCGCACACGTTCGCGCCTTTTTGGCCGCACATCCGGTGGATTATCCAATCCTGATCGGGGAGATGGGGCCACCAAGCAGCTCGCTTAAACTAGGCAATACGCGCCAGGTATTGCCTTATAGCGTGCTGATCGGCGCCGATGGGCGCATCCTGGCCACACATGCCGGCCCGCTCTCCGCCGCGCAGCTGGCGCGCTGGCTGGCACCGGCGAAAGCCAGACGCTGACATACGGTCACGCACGGAAACCCGACGCTTCTCCGTCAAACATCGCCGATCTGCAGCGAACTGGACAAGATTCCCGACTGCGCGCACACTGCGCCGGGTTCCGGGGCCTCCGGACGCTGGCGGGGCGGTTTCGTGGCGAAAATCCTGGTCCTGCACGGACCCAACCTCAACCTGCTGGGTGCACGCGAGCCGCACATCTATGGCCGCGAGACGCTGGCCGACATCAACCGGCAACTGGCCGAGCGCGCGCACGCGGCCGGGCACGAGCTGGCCTGGTTCCAGTCCAACGCCGAGCACGAGCTGGTCGGGCGCGTCCACCAGAGCCGCGACGACCGCACCGCGATGATCCTGTGCAATGCCGGTGCGTTCACCCATACCAGCATCGCGCTGCGCGACGCGTTCGCCGCAGTGGCGATCCCGTTCATCGAGGTGCACCTGTCGAACGTGTTCGCCCGCGAGTCGTTCCGCCACCACTCGTACCTGTCCGACCTCGCGCTCGGCGTGATCTGCGGCTTCGGCGGCGACAGCTACCGGCTGGCGCTGGACGCGGCGCTGCAGCGATTGCAGGCGCCGGCCGCGCCCTGACCGGAGTGCCGTCGTATGGCCCGCCCCATCCACTATCCAGCCACCCCGGTGGCATGACTGACCAAAGGCTGATCCGATGGATTTGCGCAAAATCAAGAAACTGATCGACCTGCTCGAGGAATCCAACCTCGCCGAACTGGAAATCAAGGAGGGCGAGGAAGTCGTCCGCCTGTCGCGCGTGCCGAAGAGCGCCGCACCCGCCCCGGCCGCCGTACCGGCTGCGCCGGTCGTGATGGCCGCCGCGCCCGCCCCGGTCGCCGCGACTCCCGCGGCGCCATCCGCCGAGGCTGCGATCGCGAACGCGCTGCCCGCCGGCCACGTGGTGAAGGCACCGATGGTCGGCACGTTCTACGCCTCGGCCACGCCGGGCACGCCGGCCTTCGTCAAGGTCGGCCAGCAGGTCAAGGCCGGCGAGACGCTGGGCATCATCGAGGCGATGAAGATGTTCAACCAGATCGAGGCCGACGTGGCCGGCACCGTGCAGGCGATCCTGATCGAGAACGGCCAGCCGGTGGAATTCGACGAACCCATGTTCGTGATTGCCTGAGGCCGCCCGGATGCTCGAGAAGGTCGTCATCGCCAACCGCGGCGAAATCGCCCTGCGCGTGCTGCGCGCCTGCCACAGTCTGGGCATCAAGACCGTGGCGGTGCACTCCACCGTGGACCGCAACCTGAAGCACGTCGGCCTCGCCGACGAGTCGATCTGCATCGGCCCAGGGCCGTCGGTCGACAGCTACCTCAACATCCCGCGCATCATCGCCGCGGCGGAGATCACCGACGCCCAGGCGATCCACCCCGGCTACGGCTTCCTGTCCGAGCGCGCGGACTTCGCCGAGCAGGTGGAGCAGTCCGGCTTCGTCTTCATCGGCCCGACCGCCGAAGTGATCCGCCTGATGGGCGACAAGGTCGAGGCGATCCGCGCGATGAAGTCGGCCGGCGTGCCGTGCGTGCCCGGCTCCGGCGGCCCGCTCGGCGAGGACGTGGACACCAACGTCAAGATCGCCCGCGAGATCGGCTACCCGGTGATCATCAAGGCCGCCGGCGGCGGTGGCGGCCGCGGCATGCGCGTGGTGCGCACCGAGGCGCACCTGGGCAACGCGATCACCATGACCAAGGCCGAAGCCAAGGCCGCGTTCGGCAACGAACAGGTGTACATGGAGAAATTCCTGGAGAATCCGCGCCACGTGGAGATCCAGGTGCTCGCCGACGGCCAGGGCAACGCGATCCACCTGGGCGAGCGCGACTGCTCGATGCAGCGCCGCCACCAGAAAGTCGTGGAAGAAGCCCCGGCCCCGGGCATCACGCCGGAGCAGCGCGCGGCGATCGGCAAGGTCTGCGTCGATGCCTGCCTGCGCATCGGCTACCGCGGCGCCGGTACGTTCGAGTTCCTGTTCGAGAACGGCCGCTTCTACTTCATCGAGATGAACACGCGCATCCAGGTCGAGCACCCGGTGACCGAATTCATCACGGGCATCGACCTGGTGCGCGAGCAGTTGCTGATCGCCGGCGGCGAGAAGCTGTCGATCCGCCAGGAGGACGTCAAGATCACCGGCCACGCGATCGAGTGCCGCATCAACGCCGAGGATCCGGACACGTTCATGCCCAGCCCCGGCACGGTGAAGCGTTTCGAGGCGCCCGGCGGCCCCGGCGTGCGCGTGGACACCCACCTGTACGATGGCTACCGCATCCCGCCGAACTACGACTCGATGATCGGCAAACTCATCGTGCACGGCCCCGACCGCGAGACGGCGATCGCGCGCATGCGCTTGGCGCTGGCCGAGACGGTGATCGAGGGTGTCAAGTGCAATATCCCGCTGCAGCAGCGGATCATGGCCGACGCCGGCTTCCACCATGGCGGCCAGAACATCCACTACCTCGAGAAGCGGATGGCCGAGCAGAAGGAACACAAGGCGGCCGGCGAAGAGTAAGCGGTGATGTGGAGATGGGTGAGGAACGAGAGGGGGCACGCACGCAGCGCGCCCCCTGAATCGGCCTCGCCCACGCCGCCACACCGAAAGATCCTCTCTCCGACAACTTTTCCAGCCATCGGCTCTTCTTCCATTCCTCTCCTCTCACTCCCCGCCTGATGCCTTTCCTCGAACTCTCCCTGGTCGTCCGCACCGAACAGCAGCCCCGCGCGGAAGAGGCGCTGGACGACCTCGGCGCCTTGTCGATCACGCTGCGCGACGCCGATGCCGAGACGCCGGACGAACAGGCGATCTTCGAGCCGGGCGTGGGCGAGCTGCCGCTGTGGCCCACGATCACGCTCGACGCCCTGTTCGACCAGCACGCCGACCGGCGTGGCCTCGCCGCCGCGCTGGGCGAACTGCTGCCTTGGCTCGAACCCGACCAGCTGAATTTCACCGAGGTCGCCGACCAAGAGTGGGAGCGCGCCTGGATGGACCAGTTCAAGCCGATGCCGTTCGGCCGGCGGCTGTGGATCTATCCGTGGAACATCGAGCCGCCGCCGGGCGATGGACTGGTCGTCGTAAGGCTGGACCCCGGCCTGGCCTTCGGCAGCGGCACCCATCCCACCACCGCGTTGTGCCTGGAGTGGCTGGACGGCCTCGACCTGGTCGGCAAGACGATCACCGACTACGGCTGCGGCTCCGGCATTCTGGCCATCGCCGCGCTGAAACTCGGCGCGGCCGCCGCGGTCGGCGTCGACAACGATCCGCAGGCGCTCACCGCCTCGCGCGACAACGCTGAACGCAACGGTGTAGCCGACCGGCTCGCGCTGTTTCTGCCGGAGGACGTCGAGGCGGAGGCCGCTCCTGCGCATTCGGCAATTGCTCCCTGCATTGCTCTACCTCCGGCATCCATGCCGTCGCCTGCGCCCGCGGCACTTGTGCATCCATGCACATCGCCCGCTGATGTCTTCATCGCAAACATCCTCGCCGGCCCACTCGGCGAACTGGCGCCTACCTTCGCCGCCGCGGCGAAACCCGGTGCACCGTTCGCGATCTCCGGCATCCTAGCCGGCCAGCAGGACGAGTTGCTGCAGCGTTACGCCGAATGGTTCGATGAACTGCGCGTGGATACCCGCGAGGACTGGGTGCGCATCAGCGGCCGCCGCCGCTGAGCGGGCGACGGCCGCCGGCGACTCCCTGCTAAGCTTGCCGCGGTTCGATCGAAGCGGCTCGCATGTACACCCAATGTCCCGAATGCCTGTCCGTGTTTTCGCTGGATGCGCAGACACTCGCGAAGGCGCACGGCCACGCCGTGTGCGGACACTGCCATGCCAGCTTCGACAGCCTTGCCACGCTCACCGGGCAGTTGCCGCCGGAGCCCTTCGTCGAGCTGCCGGTCAACGAATCCGCGTTCGAGCCGCCGTGCCTCGACCTGGTGGTCTACCGGCCGCGCCCGGAACCGCCGGTGGTGGTGGCCGGCGACCATGCGGCTAGGGGAGGCGCAGCGGCGATCGAGGATTTTTCGCAGCTGGTGTTCGCACCGCGCTTTGCGCGCGAGCCGCAAGCCCGCCCGTCCGGACGATCGGGCCGGCGCGCGCGGCATCGGCCTGGGAGGCTGTCCACCGAACGGCGCTGGCCGTGGGTGCTGGCGTGCCTGACGCTGGCGCTCCTGCTCGGCGCCCAGCTGGCCTGGGCCAAGCGCGATGAGCTGATCCGCAATCCGCTTACCGGCGACTGGCTGCGCAGCAGCTGCGCCCTGCTCGCCTGCCGCCTGCCGCTGGTCGCCGCGCCGCAGCAGCTGCATCTGCTGGCCAGCAACGTGCAGGCCCATCCCAGCGTTGCCGGCGCGTTGATGATCAGCGCCAGCGTGCGCAACGACGCCGCATTCGCCCAACCCTATCCGGTGCTGACGATCACCCTGTCCGACGCGCGGGGGCAGCGCATCGCGATGCGCCGGCTGCAGCCGCACGAGTATCTCGACGACGAGGCCACCCTGCAGCGTGGGCTGGCGCCGGGTGCAGCCGCGGTGCTGCTGCTGGAAGTGGAGGACCCCGGCGACAAGGCGGTGGGGTTCGAACTTGGTTTCGAATAGCACTTAAAATTATCGGCACACGCGGGTAGACTCGACCCTCTGCGCAGATCGCCAAGCCGGTACTCGACACCCCGCGATCTGCCGCGACAGCCATGACCATAACGCAGCGGCCCATGCAGCCGCCGCCTCGCACCTGAGGGAAGATGTCCGTGAATGCCGTAAGACTGCCTGCCGTCGAGGCCGCGAAACAGACCTCGTCGCAGAACGCAGGTTCGCCAGGCGTCAGCTCCCAGGGGCAGAGCGCATTGAGCGAATGCGTCACCCGCACGGTACGCCGCTACCTCGCCGACATCGGCGACACCGAATGCACCGAGGGCCTGCATGCGCTGGTCCTGCGCGAGGTCGAACTGCCGCTGTTGCGCGAGGTGCTGGCCTTTCACGACGGCAACCAGAGCCGCGCCGCCACCGCGCTGGGCATCAACCGCGCCACCTTGCGCAAGAAGCTGGCCGCGCACGGCCTGCTGTAATCCCCCCATCCGGCCGCCCCTGCGCGGGACGGCTATAATGAGCGGCTTTCCCGCCAAGGAACCCCGCCCATGTCCGCCCCCCAGCTCGTCCCGGTCCGTCGCGCCCTGCTCAGTGTTTCCGACAAGACCGGCCTGATCGACCTGGGCCGGCGTCTCGCCGCGAAAGGCATCGAGCTGCTCTCCACCGGCGGCAGCGCGAAGGCGCTGCGCGAAGCGGGCATCGCGGTCACCGAGGTCAGCGACCTCACCGGCTTCCCCGAGATCATGGACGGCCGCGTGAAGACGCTGCACCCGAAGGTGCATGGGGGCCTGCTCGGCCGCCGCGGCACCGACGACAGGGTGATGGCCGAGCTGGGCATCGCGCCGATCGACCTGCTGGTGCTGAACCTGTACCCGTTCGAAGCCACCGTAGCCAAGCCCGGCTGCACGCTGGAACAGGCGATCGAGAACATCGACATCGGTGGCCCGGCGATGCTGCGCTCGGCGGCGAAGAACTGGAACGACGTAGGCGTGCTGACCTCGCCGGAGCAGTACGAAGGCGCACTCGTCGAGATCGAAAGCCAGGGCGGCCTTGCCCGCGCCACCCGCTTCAAGCTCGCGGTGGCCGCGTTCAACAACGTGTCCAGCTACGACGGCGCGATCAGCGACTACCTGTCCGGACTGGAACTCAACGACACGCAGGACGCGATCGCCGGCCATGCCGCGTTCCCAGGCCAGGTCAACGGCCGCTTCGTGAAGCTGATGGACCTGCGCTACGGCGAGAACCCGCACCAGCAGGCCGCGTTCTATCGCGACCTGTATCCGGCGCCGGGCACGCTGGCCACCTTCCGCCAGTTGCAGGGCAAGGAACTGTCGTTCAACAACATCGCCGACGCCGACGCGGCGTGGGAATGCGTGCGCGGCTTCGTCAAGCCGGCCTGCGTGATCGTCAAGCACGCCAACCCGTGCGGCGTGGCGGTGAGCCTGGACGGCATCGGCAAGGCGTACGACCTCGCCTTCCAGACCGACCCTACCTCGGCGTTCGGCGGCATCATCGCGTTCAATCGCGAAGTCGACGGCGCCACCGCGCGCGCGATCGTCGAACGCCAGTTCGTCGAGGTGGTGCTGGCGCCGGCTTATGCGGACGAGGCGCTGGCCGCCTTCCGGAAGAAGGGCAACGTGCGCGTGCTGGAGATTCCGCTGCCGGGTGACGGCAACCTGCTCGGCGCCCACCCCGGCAACAGCTCCAAGCGCGTGGGCTCGGGGTTGCTGATCCAGAGCGCCGACACCGGCATGATCACCGCCGCCGACCTGAAGGTGGTCACCCGCCGCGCGCCCACCGAGGCGCAGATCCACGACCTGATCTTCGCCTGGAAGGTGGCCAAGTTCGTCAAGTCCAACGCCATCGTCTACGCCCGCGACCGTCAGACCATCGGCATCGGCGCCGGCCAGATGAGCCGCGTGTACAGCGCGAGGATCGCCGGCATCAAGGCGGCCGACGAGAAGCTGGAGGTGCGCGGTTCGGTGATGGCGAGCGACGCGTTCTTCCCGTTCCGCGACGGTATCGACGCTGCTGCCGCAGCCGGCATCAGCGCGGTGATCCAGCCCGGCGGCTCGATGCGCGACGCCGAGGTGATCGCCGCAGCCGACGAGCACGACATGGCGATGGTGTTCACCGGGATGCGCCACTTCCGCCACTGAACCGGACTGCGCCGGCAGCGGCGCACTCACGTCCCGTAGAAGTCGCGCCTGCCAGGATCGGCAGCGAGTCCGGGAAAATGGCCATGCACTACGAGCTCTACTACTGGACCGGCATCCAGGGACGCGGCGAATTCGTGCGGCTGGCGCTGGAGGATGCCGGCGCCAGCTACGTCGACGTGGCCCGCGAACAGGGCGACGACGCCATCGTGCGCTACCTCGACGGCGTGCACGAGGGCGCGCTGCCGTTCGCGCCGCCGTTCCTCAAGGCCGGCCGGCTGCTGATCGCGCAGACCGCGAACATACTGCAATACCTGGCCCCGCTGCTCGGGCTGGTGCCGGAGGGCGAGGGTCGGCGGCTGTATGCGCACCAGCTGCAGCTGACCATCGCCGACCTGGTCGCCGAGGTGCACGACTCCCATCACCCGATCGCCGCCAGCCTGTACTACGAGGACCAGCTCGGCGAGGCGCGTCGCCGCGCCGCCGACCTGCGCGAGACGCGGTTGCCCAAGTATCTGGACTACTTCGAACAGGTGCTGGAGCGCGGTGGCGGCCACCACGCGCTGCACGAACATTCGTATGTCGACCTCTCGCTGTTCCAGCTGACGAGCGGGCTGGAGTACGCGTTTCCGCGGGCGATGCGCCGCCTCGGCAGCAGCCTGCCGCAGCTGCAGGCGCTGAAGCTGCGTGTGGCGCAGCGGCCACGCCTCGCCGCCTACCTGGCATCGCCGCGGCGGCTGCCGTTCAACGAGAGCGGTATCTTCCGCCACTACCCGGAGCTGGACGATCCCGCGTAGACCCGCTCAGGCCAGCGCGATCACCATCGCGCCGGCCACGATCAGGCCGCCGCCGACCAGCAGCGACAGGCTCGGCTTCTCGCCCAGGAAAACCAGCGCCAGCACGATCGCGATCGCCACGCTGAGCTTGTCGATCGGCGCCACCTTGCTGACCGGGCCCAGTTGCAGCGCGCGGTAGTAGCACAGCCACGACAGCCCGGTGGCGACGCCCGACAGCGCCAGGAACACCCAGCTGCGCAGCGGCAGCCCGCTTGGCCTGGCCCATTCCTGGCGCAGGCTGAGAATGCCGGCGGTGACGAACAGGATCACCACGGTGCGGATGAAGGTGGCGAGGTTGGAATTGATGCCGGCCACGCCGAGCTTGCCGAACAACGCGGTCAGCGCGGCGAACAGCGCCGAACCCAGCGCAAACAGCAACCAGCTTTCACGCAGTTGCATCGCGTCGCCCTCCGCCCGGATACCGTTTCGGCTCTGCCGGCACGTCCGCGCCGGCAGGGCGGTTCAGTGACCGCTGTCCGCTGCGGCGGGTGCGCTCGACTCCGCAGCCGGCGGTGGGCTCTTGCCCCACTCCAGCAGCTTGTACATCACCGGTCCGACCGGTTTCATGCCGTGCTCGTCGACCAGCCGGCCCTGCGGGTCGACCATGTAGGTTTGCGCGATGCCGTTCTTCGGCGTCACCACCACCATGTAGACGCGTCCGTTGCGGCTGTATTCCTGGATGCTGTTGTCGCCCTCCTGGCGGATCCGCACCTGCGGCGGCGACTGGTCGCGGGGCGCCGTCCGCGCACCACCCTCGTCGCGCATCGATGGCAGGGACTGCGGCTTCAGCTTCAGCGACGTGCCCGGCGTCCGCGCGGAAGCCGGCGTCGCCGGCGCCACCGCCTTCACGCCCGGGTCGTTCAGTCCCGGCGGCGGCGGCACGTTCGCCGGGGCAGCGGATTGCGCCAGCGCGTGCGTGGCGAACAGGAAGCTGGCGGCAAGCAGCAGGGCGGCGTTTTTCATGGCGGCGACCTCGTTGGGGCAGCAGAGCATAACAGCGGCCACCGCCGCCATCCGTGAAGCGCGGCATTCCGTCGTGCGGGCGGGAATGCGGCGCGCATCGGCCCCGTAAAGCAGGTCCGACGGCCCCGCGTCATCATTCGGCCGTGTATCGACATACACTCCCCATTCTTCCCTGTCGCGCCGGCCAGCAGCCGCCGGCGCGGCCCGCTTCGCACAGGTCAGCCCGCCCCATGCCCAAACTCATCCTGATCGACGGCTCGTCCTACCTGTACCGCGCGTTCCATGCGCTGCCGCCGTTGAGCAACGCCCGCGGCGAGCCCACCGGCGCGCTGTTCGGCGTGGTCAACATGCTGCGCGCCACCCTGAAGGCGAACCCCGATTACCTGGCCTTTGTCAGCGACGCGCCCGGCCCGACCTTCCGTGACGCGCTGTACGCCCAGTACAAGGCAAACCGGCCGCCGATGCCGGACGACCTGCGCGCCCAGGTCGAGCCGATGCTGGCGATCGTGGGCGCGCTGGGCTTTCCGATCCTGCGCGTGCCCGGGGTCGAGGCCGACGACGTGATCGGCACGCTGGCGCTGCAGGCGCAGGCGCTCGGCATCGAGGTGGAGGTCTCCACCAGCGACAAGGACATGGCCCAGCTGGTCGGTTCGCACGTCACCCTGGTCAACACCATGAGCAACACGGTGATGGACCGCGATGGCGTGCTGGAAAAATTCGGGGTGACGCCGCAGCAGATCATCGACTTCCTCGCGCTCACCGGCGACGCCATCGACAACATCCCCGGCGTACCCAAGTGCGGCCCGAAGACCGCCGCGAAGTGGCTGGCCGAATACGCCACGCTGGACGGCGTGATCGCACATGCCGACCGGATCGGCGGCAAGATCGGCGAAAGCCTGCGCGCCACGCTGCCGCAGCTGCCGCTGTCGCGCCAGCTGGCGACGATCAAGGTCGACGTGCCGCTGGAGTTCGGCCCCACCGAGCTGACCCGGCGCGAGGCGGACACTACGCTGCTGCGCGAGCTGTACACGCGCTACGAGTTCAAGGCGGCGCTGAAAGAACTGGACAATGCGGCATCGGCCAGTGAAGGAAGCGACCACACTTCTGCCGCGATCGCGACGAAAGGCATCGCGACTGAAGCCGCCCCTGCAGGTACGGCCGACCTTTCGTTCGCGGGCGAATACGAGCTGGTCACCACGCCGGCACAGCTCGATGCGTGGATCGGAAAGCTGCGCGAGGCGCCGCTGATCGCCTTCGACACCGAAACCACCAGCATCGACGCGATGCGCGCGGACATCGTCGGCCTCAGCCTTGCGGTGGAGCCGGGCAAGGCCTGCTACATCCCGCTCGGCCACGACTATCCCGGCGTGCCCAGGCAGCTCGATCGCGACAGCGTGCTTGCCGCGTTGAAGCCCGTCTTCGAGGATCCGACGCGGCCCAAGCTGGGCCAGCACGCGAAGTACGACATCAACATCCTGTCGCACTACGGCATCGCCGTGCAGGGGCTCAAGCACGACTCGATGCTGGAGTCCTACGTGTGGAACGCCACCGCCACGCGTCACGACATGGATTCGCTGGCGAAGAAGTACCTCGGCTACGACACGGTGAAGTACGAGGAGGTCGCCGGCAAGGGCGCCAGGCAGATTTCCTTTTCGCAGGTGGACCTGGACACCGCCTGCCGCTACGCCGCCGAGGACGCCGACGTCACCCTGCGCCTGCACCACGCGCTGTGGCCGAAGCTGGAGAGCGTGCCGTCGCTGCGCCGCGTATACGAGGAGATCGAGATCCCGCTGGTGCCGGTGCTGGCCGAGATGGAACGCCGCGGCGTGCTGATCGACGGCGACGAACTGCGCCGGCAGAGCCAGCAGCTGGGCAAGCGCATGCTGGAACTGCAGCAGCAGTCGTACGCGCTGGCCGGACGCGAGTTCAACCTCGATTCGCCGAAGCAGCTGCAGGCCGTGCTGTTCGACGAACTGCACCTCGAAGCGAAACTGAAGACGCCGACCGGCCAGCCGTCCACCAACGAGGAAGCGCTGGAGGCGATCGCCGACACCCACGAACTGCCGCGGCTGATCCTCGACTATCGCGGCCTGGCCAAGCTGCGCAGCACATACACGGACAAGCTGTCCGGCATCGTCAACCCGCGCACCGGCCGCGTGCACACCAGCTACCATCAGGGCTCGGTGGCGACCGGGCGGATCTCATCGTCCGACCCGAACCTGCAGAACATCCCGGTGCGCACCGAGGAAGGCCGGCGCATCCGCCAGGCGTTCATCGCGCCGCCGGGCTGGCGGGTGATGGCGGCGGACTATTCGCAGATCGAGCTGCGCATCATGGCGCACCTGTCCGGCGACGAGGGCCTGCTCAAGGCCTTCCGCGAGGGCGGCGACGTGCACCGCGCCACCGCCGCCGAGGTGTTCGGGCTGAAGCCCGAGGAGGTCAGCGCCAACCAACGCCGCGCCGCCAAGGCAATCAACTTCGGCCTGATGTACGGCATGAGTGCGTTCGGCCTGGCACGCCAGCTCGGCGTGGACCGCGGCGAAGCCAGCGATTACATGGCGCGCTATTTCGCCCGCTACCCCGGCGTGCACGCGTTCATGGAGGCCACCCGCGAACGCGCGCACCGCGACGGCTACGTGGAGACGATCTTCGGCCGCCGGCTGTACCTGGAGAACCTCACCTCGCGCAACCAGGGCCTGCGCCAGGGCGCCGAGCGCGCCGCGGTGAACGCGCCGATGCAGGGCAGCGCGGCGGACATCATCAAGCGCGCGATGATCGCCGTAGCGGCGTGGCTGGCCGGCCGCGACGACGCCCACATGCTGATGCAGGTGCATGACGAACTGGTGTTCGAGGTGCGCGCCGACGCAATCGACGCGGTACGCGTCGCGGTGGTCGCGCGAATGTCCGGCGCGGCGGAACTGGCGGTGCCGCTGCTGGTCGACGTCGGCGTAGGCGCGAACTGGGACGAGGCGCATTGAGCGGCACCACGCCGCCGCGAACCGCGGTTGCCGCGGTTAATATTTCATGAGGATGAATCGTTTCTGAATTTTTTTGAATTTTTTTCGGAACGCTGCAACTTTTTCCCACCAAGCGCACTCCAACACATCGGATGCACGCAACGGCATCCTGGCGCGCCCACCTCCCTGGACCCGCCACAGGCACGAAACCTCTCCCCTGGGTTTTCCTGCCTGCCCCCCGCCCCGGAGGCTCCCCCTAGCCTCCGGGGCTTTTTTTCGTCCGGCGCGCCGCCTGTACACTGCAAACATGCCCTCCCCGGCATACTCGGCCCGTCACCCACCGAAGGAGCCCCCATGCGCGCAGGACTTTTCATCGCCGGCATCATCCTGCTGGTCGCCGGCATCTGGATCACCCTCGGCAAGGCCAGCTACCAGCAGACCGAAACCCTGGCCCAGCTGGGCTCGGCGAAGATCGAAGCCACCCACACCAAGGCCGTGCCGGCATGGCTCGGCATCGCCGGCATCGTGGTCGGCGGCCTGCTGGTGGTCGGCGGCATCGCCGGCAGGAAGCGCTAAGCGCCACCGCAGCTCCAAGCCGCCGCGCCATCGCGGCGGTTTGCGCATGCGGCCATTACAATGGGCACGATGGATGTCTCGTACCTGATCGACCCGCTCAACGACGCGCAGCGCGAAGCCGTCTGCGCTCCGCCCGGCCACTACCTCGTCCTCGCCGGCGCCGGTTCCGGCAAGACCCGCGTGCTCACCCACCGCATCGGCTGGCTGACCCAGGTGGAGCGCGTGCCGCCGTGGGCGATCCTCGCCGTCACCTTCACCAACAAGGCCGCCGGCGAGATGCGCGCGCGGCTGGAAAGCCTGATCCCGGGCGGCATCCAGGGCCTCACCGTTGGCACCTTCCACGGCATCGCGCACCGCCTGCTGCGCCGGCACTGGCGCGAGGCCGGGCTGCCGGAAGGCTTCCAGATCCTCGATGCCGACGACCAGCAGCGGCTGGTGAAGCGCGTGGTCGCCGGACTGGGGCTGGACGAGGCGAAGTTCCAGCCGCGCCAGGCCGCCTGGACCATCAACGGCTGGAAGGACGAAGGCAAGCGCCCCGACGCCATCGAGCACCGCGACCATCCGGTCACGCACACCTTCGTGCGCATCTACCAGGCCTACGAGGAAGCCTGTCGGCGCGCGGGCCTGGTCGACTTCGCCGAGCTGCTGCTGCGCGCGCACGAATTGTGGCTGAAGAACCCGGCCGTGCTGGAGCACTACCAGCAGCGCTGGCGGCACCTTTTGATCGACGAGTTCCAGGACACCAACACCTTGCAGTACGCGTGGATCCGCGTGCTCGCCGGCGCCACCGGCAAGGCGGCTTCCGGACAGGTTTTCGCCGTGGGCGACGACGACCAGTCGATCTACGGCTGGCGCGGCGCCAAGGTGGAGAACATGCAGCAGTTCCTGCGCGACTTCCCCGGCGCGCGCACGATCAAGCTGGAACAGAACTACCGCTCCACCTCGACCATCCTGAAGGCGGCCAACAGCGTGATCCAGCGCAACGGCAGCCGCCTGGGCAAGCAGCTGTGGACCGCCGGTGGGGAGGGCGAGCGCATCGCGCTGTATGCGGCCTACAACGAACAGGACGAGGCGCGCTTCGTGGTCGAGCGCATCCGCGAATACATTGCCGAGCACGGCAGCGCGAAGGACTGCGCCATCCTGTACCGCTCCAATGCGCAGTCGCGCAATTTCGAGGAACAGCTGGCCCAGCGCAGCATCGGCTACCGCGTCTACGGCGGCCAGCGCTTCTTCGAGCGTGCCGAGGTCAAGGACGCGCTGGCCTACCTGCGCCTCACCGCCAACCGCCACGATGACGCCGCGTTCGAGCGCGCGGTGAACACCCCGCCGCGCGGCATCGGCGATCGTACGCTGGACGTACTGCGCCGCCGCGCACGCAGCGGGAACAGCTCGATGTGGGAAGCCGCGCTCATCGAACTCACCAGCGGCAGCGAACTGGCCGGACGGGCGAAGAATGCGGTGAAGGCGTTCCTCGGCATGATCGACACGATGGCCCACACCTTTTCCCCCTCTCCCCTGCGGGGACAGGGTCGGGGTGAGGGGCCGAGCTTGCCGGAAGCTTCATCGCCCACCGAACCCTCACCCCCAACCCCTCTCCTGCAGGAAGCGGGGAGTAGTGCGTTGACCCTCGCCGAACAGATCGACCACGCGGTCAGCCACACCGGCCTGCGCGATTTCTACGAGAAGGACAGCCGCGGCAACGCCGAGTCGCGGGTGGAGAACCTGGACGAACTGGTCAACGTGGCCAGCCGCTTCGAGCGCACCGCCGAGGACATCGACGCGGGCCTGAGCGAACTGTCGGCGTTCCTCTCGCACGCCACGCTGGAGGCGGGCGAGAACCAGGGCGAAGCCTGGGACGACTGCGTGCAGCTGATGACGCTGCACTCGGCCAAGGGGCTGGAGTTTCCGCTGGTGTTCCTGGTCGGCATGGAGGAAGGCCTGTTCCCCAGCCAGCGTTCGGTGGAGGACGAAGGCCGGCTGGAGGAGGAGCGCCGGCTCGCCTACGTCGGCATCACCCGCGCCCGCGAGCGGCTGGTGGTGAGCTACGCCGAATCGCGCCGCATGCACGGCACCGAGATGCTGGCGCGGCCGTCGCGCTTCCTCGGCGAAATGCCGGCCGAACTGGTCGACGAAGTGCGCCCGCGCGTGCACGTCACCCGCCCGCGGTACGCCGGCCGCCCGCACGAGATCGCGCCGGCGCTGGAGGAGTCGCTGCCGGTGAAACTCGGCCAGCGCGTCAGCCACCCGAGCTTCGGCGATGGCGTGGTGATCAGCGCCGAAGGCAGCGGTGCACACACCCGGTTGCAGGTGAACTTCGAAGGCGCCGGCAGCAAATGGCTGGTGGCGGCGTACGCCAATCTCACGCCGCTGTAGCTGTCGCTGTCCAAACGTATGCGCCTGGCCATAACGTATTGCGTTATATGACGAGAAGCGTTATGTTCACTGCATGATAAGGAGCTTCGCGGACAAGGAGGCGGAGAAGATCTGGGGCGGCACGCCATCCCGGCGCTTGCCCATGGATATCCAGCCGGTCGTGCGCCGCAAATTGCGCATGCTCGACAACGCCTCGACGCTGGAGGATTTGCGTGTCCCACCGGCCAACCGCCTCGAAGCGTTGAAGGGCGACCGCAAGGGCTGGCACAGCGTCCGCATCAACGACCAATGGCGCGTCTGCTTCCGCTGGAAGGACGGCGATGCCCACGACGTGGAAATCGTCGATTACCACTGATCACCGGAGTCGACCATGAAGACCCTGCCCAACATCCATCCCGGCGAAGTGCTCCTCGAAGAGTTCCTGCTGCCGTTGAACATCAGCCAGAACGCCCTCGCCCGCGCCGCCGGCGTCCCGCCGCGCCGCATCAATGAGATCGTGCTCGGCAAGCGCGGCGTCACCGCCGACACTGCCGTGCGGCTTGCCGCCGCGCTCGGCACCAGCGAGCGCTTCTGGCTGGGCCTGCAGGCTGACTACGACCTGGAGGAAGCGCACCGGGCGCTGGGCAAGACGGTGGAACGCATCGAGCGGATCGCTGCCTGACTGCCCCATCGAACAGGTGAAGCTGACACCCCTGGCTTTCCACTTCTTAAGCTTTCGACCGGACGGCAGAGCTATCCACGCAACCGCGGCACGCCATGCATATCGCGTTCCTCCAGCGCGACCGGCTGCGTATCGGGCTGCAGCGGATTGGCCATCTGCGCCAGCGGGACGATCGCGTCGCCGCGGCCGAACGCCAATGCATTGCGATAGCAACGCTGCGCCTGTTCGGCATCGCCCTGCCCGGCAAACGTATCGCCGAGAGCTTCCCACGCACCGGCACCCGGCGCCAGGGCGAGCGAGCGCTGCAGGTATTGCCGCGCCTTGCCCCACAGTTTCAGGCGCACGCACATGCGGCCGAGCGTGAGCAGCAGGTTGGCGTCGTTCGGGTGCGCGTCGAGCCAGCCTTCGGCACGGCGCAGGCGCGCCTCGACATCGTCGCCGGCCAGCGTGCCGTAGGTTTCGATCAAGAGTGGCGACCACTCGCGGCGCAGCGCGGATTCCACCTCGTCCATCGCCGGCAGGGTCAGCCCGAACGCGGCGGCGCGACGGGCGTAGGCGTCGATCACCGCGGGCACCCGGCGCTGCGTCTTCGGCAACTGCGACCACAGCGTATTGAGGCTGGCGCCGTCCGCCGTGGCCTGGATGGTGGCGACCAGCACCTGCGCCTCCAGCACGGCATAGGCACGGTTGCCCAGCGCGCCGCTCTTCTGCAACGGCGCCAGCGCTTCGCGGGCGCGCCGGATGTCGCCGGTGGCCAGCGCCGCCCTGACCAGCTCGCGCCAGCCGCCCGGGGTCAACGTGCCCTTGTCGGATTCGGGGATCAGCAAGGCCAGCGCCTCGGCCGGCTTGCCTTCGCGGCGCAGCACGCGGGCGCGCAGCACGCGTGCCGCCTGCGGCGCGGATTGCGCGGCCTGGTCCAGCGCCTCCAGCGCGCGGCCATGTTCGCCGCGGCGCGAGGCGGCCTCGGCGGCGGCCAGCAGGGCCGGACCGCGCAGGCTGTCCAGCCGCGAGGCACGGTTGAGGTCGCGCTCGGCGTCGCCGTGGCGGCCTTCCATCAGGGCGATCAGGCCGGCGCCCAGACGTTGCTGGCTGAGCCGCCGGTGCCGCCGCGAGAAGGCACCGAACGGCCAGCGCGCCAGCCGCCACGCCACGACGATCAGCGCCCACGCCAGCAGCAGCATGACCAGCGCCGCGACCACCGTGGTCTCCACCCGCCAGCCACGCAGGCGGAGCAGCACGTAGCCGGGGTCCGCCGCCACCCAGTGCCAGCCGAATGCGGCCAGCGCGGCGGCGACCACCAGCAGGCCGATCCCGTACCAGAGCCTCATGGCCGGGCTCCGCCCGCCGTCGCGGGATTGGCCGGCGCGGGGCTGAGCGCGTGCACCGCGCGCAGGTTGCGCAGTTCGCTCAGCGCGGCGCCCAGCTGCACCGGCGCGGTCGTCGGCAACTGGCTGGCGAGACGCTTCAAGGTCTCCCGTGCCTGCTGCACCGCTGCCGCCTTGCCGTCGAACTGGCTGGCCAGCGCGCCGTCCACCCGCTGCAGCGCAGCTGCATAGCCCTGGCTGTCATGGGCCAGCAACGCCGCCTGCGCCTGCGCCAGGTCGAGCGCGGCCAGTTCGCGCGCGAAACGCGCATCGACTACCGCCAGCGGCGCGCCATCGTCGCGCTGCACGCTGACCACGCCGGCCAGCGCGTGGCGGATGCGCGACCAGGCGTCGGTGGCGGGGGCGGTATCGGCGTCGAGCGGCTTCAGCGGCAGCGCGGCGAGCTCGCCACGCAGCGCTTCCAACTGCTGCAGCGCGCCGGCCTGGCTGGCCGGCTGGCTCTTCACCAGCGCCTCGCGCTCGGTGTTGACGCTCTGGCGCAGGCCGCTGAACGCGCCATCGTTGACGGCAGCCAGGGTCTGGTCGGCCAACGCATACGCGTTGGCCGCGCCCTGCGCGTCGTGGAACAACGTATAGCGCTCGCCGGCCATGCGCAGCAGCGATTCGGTTTCGTCCAGCAGCATGCCGTCGCGGCCGGACAGGCTCTTCTCGGCCAGCTTGGCCACCGCGTCCTCGAGGTGGCGCGTGCGCTCGGCCTGGCCGAGCAGTTCCTCGCGCAGCGAACGGTTGACCTGGACCGCGTCGTCCAGCCGCCGGCTCAGGCTGTCGCGCTGGCCGTCGAGCGCGGTCAGCGCGGTTTCCAGCGTGCCCACGCGCTGCTGCAGTCCGGCCAGCTGCCGGCTGTCGCCGGCGCTACCCCGTTCCTGCTGCCACTGGCGCCATCCGACATAACCGGATGCGCCCACCGCAACCAGCGCCAACAGCACCGCCAGCGCCAGGCTGCCGCCGCGGGCGGGAGGCGCCGGGCGCGGGGCCCGCAAGGGCGGATCGGCCGGCGCGCGGCCGGGACGTGCGCCCTCGGGCGCGACTGACTCGTTTGGCTGGTCTGGGGAGCTCATGCGCGCATGCTAACAGCCCATACGGTCGCGTTCGTAGCAAGCCCGCGTGAAGGACTCAGGCCGCGCCGGCCGCGGCGTCGAGCAGATCGGCGGAGAGTGCCGAGGCAGCCGACACGATGCGCGCGAAGCCCGCGGTGCGGGCTGCCGCCGCCAGCCGCTCGCTGCTGGTCACCGCGGTCGCCGCGCACAGCCGCGCCCACGCCGCCGACGGCAGCAGCTGTTGCAGGTTGTGCAAGGCCTCGGCGCTGGACAGCAGCACCCGCGCCGAAGGCCGCAGCCGCGAAAGCACCTCCAGATGGCGGCGATCCAGCCGCGGCGGCACCCGCCGGTACACATGCAGTTCGCGCAATCGCGCGCCACGCGCGGCGAGCTGTTCGCGCAGCACGCCGCGACCGCCGGGCGCACCGACCAGCGCCACGCGGCGGCCGCGCAGGTCGTGCAAGGCGGGATGTTCGAGCAGGCCTTCGCTGTCCTGCATGCCGCACGGCACCAGCGGCGCGGCGACGCCGTGCCGACGCAATGCGCGTGCCGTGCCCCGACCCACCGCCAGCACCACGGCCGTCGTGTCGAGCGGCAGCAGCGCCGCGGCGTAATGCACCGCAGCGGGACTGGTGAACACTAGCAGTTCATCCCGCAGCGCCAGCCGCAGGCCGTCGCGCGCCGCCGCCTCGTCCGCCGCGCCGCGCAGCGCCAGGCCCGGCAGCAACAGCGGCACACCACCAAGCGCGCGCACCCGCCGCGCCAGCGCCGAGGCGGTGCCGGCCGGCCGCGTGATCACCACGGTGCGGCCATGCAGCCGGGGTTTTCCGGAGGATTGCCGCTGCATCCGCGCACCGCGCCCCTTCACTGTAATGGTCCCAGTGTAGCTGTGGCCCTACACTGACGGGCTTCCCTTCCCCCGAATCCCCGATCACGTGAGTACCATCGACGACACTGCGACACCCGCCCGACAACTGATCGAGTTCATCCGCGACGAGATCCCGCTGGCCCACGCCATGGACCTGCAGCTGGCCGGCAGCGGAGACGATTTCCTCAGCCTGCGCGCGCCGCTGGCGCCGAACGTGAACGACAAGGGCTGCGCGTTCGGCGGCAGCCTGGTCAGCCTGATGACCCTGAGCGGCTGGGCGCTGGTGGAACGGGCGCTGCGCCGGCACGGCCTCGACTGCGACCTGTTCGTGGCCGAGTCGACCGTGCGCTACCTGGCGCCGCTGTGGCAGGACTTCCACAGCGAGGCGCGACTCGCCGCGGACGCGGACTGGGCCACCTTCTTCAACACGCTGGCTGCCCGCGGCAAGGCCCGCATCGGCGTGGGCTGCGTGGTGCCCGGCGACAACGGTCGCCCCGCTGCCACCCTGGCCGCCCGCTTCGTCGCCAAACGGCGTGGCTGAGTCGTCCGCCGCCACTTGGGGCAGAATGGCCGGATATCCATCGGGGAGGAAGACCATGCGCCGCATCCTGAGCCTGCTTGTCGCGCTGTCCATGCTGCTGGCGCTGGCCGGTTGCGCCACCAAGACCCGCAGCGACGAACTGACCACCACGCTGAAGGCCTACGGCAGCACGCTGCGCTGGGGCGACTTCCGCAGCGCGGCGCAGTTCATCGAACCGTCCCGCCGCGCCGCCCATCCGCTCAGTCAGCTCGACCTGGCGCGCTACCAGCAGGTGCGGGTGAGCGAATACGACGACGGCGCCGGCCCGGTGCCAAGCGGTGAGTTCGACGTGCAACAGACGGTGCTGATCAACCTGATCAACGTCCACACCCAGTCCGAGCGCAGCGTGGTCGACCACCAGACCTGGCACTACGACGAAAAGACCAAGCACTGGTGGCTGACCAGCGGGCTGCCGGACATCACGCAGGACTGAACCGCGGCGGCCGCGGCATACCCGTATAATCGCCGGTTCACCCGGATCGGCGCCGCGCGCGCGAAGTGGACTGACGATGAACGATTTCCTGCACAAGCTGCCCGAATTTGTAGGCAACCATGCGGCCTTGTCGGCCCTGTTCGTGATCCTGCTGCTGGCGCTGGTCGTCATCCAGGTCAGCACGCTGTTCAGCAAGATCAAGGAACTCAGCCCGGCCGGCCTAACCCAGCTGATCAACCGCGAAAGCCCGCTGCTGATCGACCTGTCGGCGATCGCCGAGTTCGAGAAGATGCACGTGCCCGGTGCGAGGCACGTGGCGATGAGCCAGTTCGACCCGGAGCACAAGGACCTGGCCAAGGCGAAGGAACTGCCGGTGGTGGTGATGGACAAGGATGGTCGCGGCAACTCGCTGAAGGCTTCGCAGCGCCTGGTCAAGGCCGGCTTCGGCAAGGTCTATACCCTGGGCGGCGGCGTGCTGGCCTGGCACGCGGCGCAACTGCCCGTCGCCAAAGGCAACAAGTAGCCACGCACCCGCTTTTCGCCGTATCGAAAGATCAGGGCGGGCACGGCCCGCCGCACGTGGCCGGGCTCACGGCAACCTATCGAACAGCGGGCGGACAGTGTCCGCCCTGCCGGTCTGGCTAGCCGTCGTGGATGCCGGCGCGCCCGGCGATGATCTGCGCCAGCACGTCCGGTGCGTATTCGAACGAGTCGTAGTAGAGCCGCTCCTCCGGCAGGCCCGCGGCGAGGAACTGCGGGTGCGCGGCGTCGATCATCGCCGGCGGGCCGCTCATGTACAGGTCGTGGCCGGACAGATCCGGCTGGTCCTGCAGCACCGCTTCGTGCACCAACCCCGTGCGCAGCCCGTCGGCCTGCGCCAGCTCGGAAACGACAGGGCAGAAATGCAGGTTCGGCAGCTCGCGCGCCCAATATTCGGCCAGGGTGCGCAGGTACAGCTCGGCCGCGCCGCGCACACCCCAGTACACCCGCATCGGCCGGCGCGTGCCCAGTGCGATGAAATGCTCCACGATCGCCTTGACCGGCGCGAAGCCGGTGCCGCCGGCCATGAAGATCATCGGCCGCTCGGAATCCTCGCGCGGCACGAAGGTGCCCAGCGGCCCCTCGATGCGCAGCCGGTCGCCCACCTGCAGCCGGTCGCTGACCCACGAGGTGAAGCCGCCGCCGGCGACGTGCCGCACGTGCAGTTCGATCATGCCGTCGTCGCGCGGGCCGTTGGCGACCGAGAACGGCCGTCGCCGGCCGTCGTCGAGCAGCACGTCCACGTACTGCCCCGGCAGCCGCTTCAGCCGGCGCTCGCCGTGCGCCGGCAGCAGGCGCAGGCCGATGACCTCCCGCGCCAGCCGCCATTTCTCCGCTACCACCACGTCGAGCTGGCGCCGCGCGATATCCTCCACCGAGGTGACCTCGCGCGCCTCCAGCAACAGGTCGCTGGCCGGTACCGCCTGGCACAGCAGCACCGCATGCTGCGCCAGCGCGCCCGCGTCCAGCGCCCGCGGCGGATTGCGCGGGTAGTCGCAATGCCCCTCCAGCAGGATCGCCTTGCAGCTGCCGCAGACGCCGGCCCGGCACGAATACGGCAGCGCCACGCCGGCGCGCTGCGCCGCCTCCAGCACGGTTTCGCCGGGAGCTACCGAGAACCGGCGGCCGGAAGATTTGAGAGTGACGGTATGCACCAGCAGCATTGTCGCGGCGATCGCTGCGGACAACAATGCAGCCTTGCATCACGGGAATCAACGATGAGCCTCTGGAAACAGTCCACCGACCTGGCCCGCCTCAACGGCTGGAGCGCCAACACCCTGATGGAGACACTGGGCATCCGCATCACCGCGGTCGGCGACGACTGGCTGGCCGGCAGCATGCCGGTCGACCGGCGCACCCACCAGCCATACGGCCTGCTGCACGGCGGCGCCTCGGTGGCGCTGGCCGAGACGCTGGGCAGCACCGCGGCGATGCTCACGCTGGATCCCGGGAAGGAACTGGCGGTGGGGCTGGACATCAACGCCAACCACGTGCGCGGCGTGCGCGAGGGCACCGTCACCGGTACCGCGAAGGCGCTGCACATCGGCCGCACCACCCAGGTGTGGGAGATCCGCATCGAAAACGAGGAAGGCGCGCTGGTGTGCATCTCGCGCCTCACCATGGCGGTGATCCCGACGCGCGGCATGGGCGTGCGTTGATCGTGACGTTCCCGCGAGCACCCGCCCCTCACCTCAATCCTCTCCCCCGCGTGGGGAGAGAAGGCGATCGAAAGAGGCGCGGTACCCGATGACAGCAGGCGCGCCGTACGCCGCCCTTACCCCCGATCTGGTGCTCGATGCGGTGGGCACCTGCGGCCGGTGGCCGGACGGCCGGCTGCTGGCGCTGAACAGCTACGAGAACCGGGTGTGGCAGGTGGGACTGGAAGACGCCGCCCCGGTGATCGCGAAGTTCTACCGGCCCGGCCGCTGGAGCGACGCAGCGATCATCGAGGAACACGCGTTCACGCAGGAACTGGCCGAGGCCGAACTGCCGGTGGTGGCGCCGCTCGCCTTCGGCGGCCGCACCCTGCTGCACCACGGCGGCTTCCGCTACGCGCTGACCCCGCGCCGCGGCGGCCGCGCGCCGGAACTGGAGGCGGTCGACCAACTGCAGTGGCTGGGCCGGCTGATCGCGCGCCTGCACCTGATCGGTGCCCGTGCGCCGTTCGCGCATCGCGGCCGGATCGATCGCGACACGATGGTGCAGCAGCCGATGCACGCGGTGCTCGCCTCGTCGCTGCTGCCCACGGCGCTGCACGCGAACTACCACGCCGCCGCGACACGGCTGGATGCCGCGATCGCCGCACGCCTGGAGGCGGTCGGCCCGGTACGCCAGCTGCGCCTGCACGGCGACTGCCACCCGGGCAACGTGCTGTGGACCGACGCCGGCCCGCACTTCGTCGACTTCGACGATGCCCGCACCGGCCCTGCCGTGCAGGACCTGTGGATGCTCGCCAGCGGCGAGCGCGCGATGGACGCCGTGCTCGAGGGCTACCGGCAGTTCCGCCCGTTCGACCACGCCGAGCTGGCGCTGGTCCCGGCGCTGCGCGCGATGCGCCAGCTGCACTACGCCGGCTGGATCGCCGCGCGCTGGCACGACCCGGCGTTCCCCGCCGCGTTCCCGTTCGCCGCCGAATCGCGCTGGTGGGAACAGCACGTCGCCGACCTGCACGAGCTGGCCGACGCGCTGGCATGAAGGACCGCCGCGGCATGCGGCCGCAAGAACTTCCTTCCGCCCGCGCAAGCAGGCATGCTGGGCCGGATACCCTGCCGAGCGTGCCCATGAAACGATCCCGCACCGCCGCCCTGCTGCTGATGAGCACCGCTCCGTTGCTGCTGACCGCCTGCGACCGCAGCGAAAGCGCCTCGCGCGAAGGCCTGTACACCTCGGTCGCGGCCTGCGTGGCGCAGACCAACGACAGCGCCACCTGCCAGCAGGCGTTCGCCAAGGCGCAGCAGAACGCGGCGGCCAGCGCGCCGCGCTTCGCCAACCGCGAGGCGTGCGAGGCCAGCTACGGCAAGGAGCAGTGCGCCGAACGCAGCGACGGCGGCAATCATTCGTTCTTCGGCCCGCTGATGACCGGCTTCTTCCTGTCGCAGATGATGCGCAACGGCATGGCCGCGAGCGGCTTCAACAGCGCCCCCGCGTTCCGCGACAGCAACGGCGGCTGGCAGCGCCCGGCCGCCGCTGCCGGCGGCGTCTACCGCGGCGGCGCCGGCACCGCGATGGTGCCGGTCAACGCCACGCCGAACCGTGCGGTCACGGTCAGCCGTGCCGGCTTCGGCACGTCCGGCAGCAGCCGCGGCTTCGGCGGCTGATGCGCCGCATCGCCACGGCCGAGCGCCCCGACTGGCGCGCCAAGGCCGCCGCCTGCGGCTTCGGCTTCCACACCATCGACGACGCGCCGTACTGGGACGAGTCGGCGCACTACGCGTTCACCTTGCGCGAGATCGAGCAGGACATCGAGGCGCCCACGGAAGAACTGCACGCGATGGCGCTGGACATGGTCGAGCGCATCGTGGGCAGCGAACAGCAGTTGCGCCAGCTGGCGATCCCCGAGCCGTACTGGGACTGGATCGCCGAAAGCTGGCGCAAGCGCGACCCGCACCTGTATGGCCGCCTGGATTTCGCCTACGACGGCACCGGCCCGGCCAGGCTCTATGAGCTGAACTACGACACGCCCACCTCGCTGTTCGAAGCCGCGTTCTTCCAGTGGCAATGGCTGGAGGACCAGCTGGCGCGCGGCGTGCTGCCTGCCGGCAGCGACCAGTTCAACTCGATCTACGAATCCCTGGTGGAAGCGTTCGGCACGATCGCGCGCGGCATCGCGCGGCCGTTCCACTTCGCCGCCATGCGCGACTCGGCCGAGGACCAGGGCACCATCGCCTACCTGCGCGACTGCGCGCTGCAGGCCGGCATCGACGGCGGGCTGCTGGCGATCGAGGACATCGGCATTTCCGCCGACGGCCGCTTCACCGACCTCGACGACCAGGTGATCGGCTGCCTGTTCAAGCTGTATCCGCTGGAGGACCTGTTCCGCGAATCGTTCGGCGCGTACCTGCCGAGCTCGGGCCTGCAGCTGATCGAGCCGCCGTGGAAGGCGCTGCTCAGCAACAAGGGCATCCTGCCGCTGCTGTGGGAGACGCATCGCGGCCACCCGAACCTGCTGGCCGCCGAATTCGACGGCGGCGGCGAGCTGCCGCGCGGCTGGGTGCGCAAGCCGCTGCATTCGCGTGAGGGCGCCAACATCGCGATGCACCTGGACGACGGCCGCGAACTGCGCACCGGCGGCCCCTACGACGGCCCGTGCATCCGCCAGGCCTGCCATCCGCTGCCCGCCTTCGATGGCCAGCATCCGCTGGTCGGCAGCTGGGTGATCGGTGACCGCGCCTGCGGCATTGGCATCCGCGAGGACCGCTCGCTGGTCACCCAGGACAGCGCCCGCTTCGTGCCGCACGCGATCGTCGAGGAAGCGCGCGGCGTGCTGATCGCCTGAGCCGCATCGCCCTCTGCGGAAAATCGCGACGTCGTACAAATCACTCCGGCCCCGCTCGGCTAAGCTTGCGTCTTTTGGAACGGGACCACGCGTGCGCAATTTTCTCTTCCGCCTGATCGGCATCCTCGAAGTCGCCGGCGGCTTCTATGGCGCGGTGGTGATGCTGCGCCGCCTGCTGCCGCTGGGCTCGACCCACGACAGCATCCTCGCGCTGATCGGCCTGCTCCTTTACGGCTTCGTGCTGGTCGCCGGCGTGCTGCTGCTGGAAGGCAGCGAAGGCGGCGTGCGGCTGTCGAGCTGGGCGCAGCTGCTGCAGCTGCCGCTGATCGCCACCCCGGTATTGAGTTATGCGCTGCACTGCGGCGCCTTCGTCAACGTGTTCGCCACCCTGCAGGCCACGCCGCGGCTGGGTATCGACTGGCACTTCGGCAGCCAGGGCTTCGTGCTGGCGATGGCCGGGCCGGCCGTGTCGCGGCTCGGCCTCAACCTGCTGGCGTTGCTGTCGTGGCTGGTGCTGCGGCTGCGCTGACGCCGTGCTCCCTCCCCTGCTCTGCAGGGGAGGGCCGGGGTGGGGTGCTCTTGATTGTGCGGGGACACAGGGTTTGAGGAATCGGGACATGGCGGTTCATAGCGGGATGGAGTGGGACGAAACCCAGCAACGGCGCGGCTTTGAAGGCTCATCCATCATACCTGCCGAGAGAGAGTGGAGGTTTGCGGAATCGGGCCGAACTTTGGCCGACAGACAGTAGGTTTGCAAAATGAAGCCGGCCAGTGCGCCGGCTTCATGCGTCTTTGAAAGACGTTTAATCGACGCTCAACGGGCGGGCGGTGCGCTAGCGGGATCGCAGGCCGCGTCGAGCGCGGCGCCCAGGTGCTCGAGCCGGCCGACCAGCTGCTCCAACTGGTCCAGGTCGAGGCTGGTAATCGCTTCGGCGCCGACGTTGTAGACGAAGGCGTCGAGGTGGGTTTGCAGGCTGTAGCGCGAGGCGGTCAGCCGGGCGTGGGCCATCAGTGCCTTGCGCCTGGTCGTGCCCAGCGCCCCCTGGCGGCGGTGGATGCGTGGAGTGTCGGGCACCCTGGCGTCGGCCAGGAGCCTCCTGATGAGCGTAATACGGTCCGGCATATCTACCTCCTGTGGGGGAATCAGGCCGCGAAGTTGCGCGCGAAGCGCAAGACCTTGGCCTCCGGCAGCCCGTCCACCAGGAGCTCATAGATAAGGCTGACCAGCGCGGCGTGCTTGCCGGGGGGCAGTTCCTTCTCGCCGAGCGCCTCAGCGGCCAGCTGCAGGGCGACCGTAAGATCCTGCAATCTCACGGCTTGCGAAGCCCCCTCGCCCGCGGCATCCCACGGGTTGCCGCGCATCTCGCCGATGCCGGTGGCGAGCCATTCCATGCGCACACCAGCCGCCAGGCAGAGGCTCGCTATCGCCGTGAAGGGCGGCTCGGTGAGGCCTTTCTCGTACTTCGCCAGCTGATCGGTCGAACGATTGGCTACCTCGGCCGCCTTTCGGCGGGTCCCGATTTCGTCAAGGACCGCTGATAGGCGACGTCCGAGTTGATTGAGTGAACTCGGATGCTCCGTCCGAGTTTCGATTTCATCATCCGACATAGAGATTCGCCAGTAAAAACAGATATTTATTGAAGTTCCGTCAAAAGGCGGCGTTCCGACAACTCGGATACGCCAATAAGCGTTGACATGTCCGCTTATTGGCGTACTATCTACCCCGTAGATACGAACATCCTGATTGCTACACAACGGGGGACAGCATGTCGAAGAAAACCGCCCTGACGCCGGACCAGGTACGCGAACGGCTACGCCGACAGGGCAGGACGCTGACGCAGTGGTCCACGGAACACGGCTTCCGCCGGCAAGACGTCTACCGGGTGATGGGTGGCCAATCCAAGGCCCTCTTCGGCCTGGGTCACGAAATCGCCGTGGCCCTTGGGCTGAAGCTGCCGCCGGATGAGCCTAACACCCAGCCCGCAGCGCGCAATACGCAAGAACGGAAGGCGGCATAGACATGGCCGCTATTCACAGCCTGGCCCGGGCGAACGGGCGGGGATCAGCCGGTCAGTGCCCCGCGTCGCATGGCGCGAAAACCCCGGCATTGCGGGAGTCGGTTAGCCGCGTGGCGGCGGGCGTCACGGCGCGCTGCTACGCGCCTGCGCTGACTCATCCGGCCGATGGGACCGCATCCATTCTCCAGGAGTTGGCCGAGCTGCGCGCCGCCGCGCTGGCCTACTACACCCACAGCGACCTCACCGCGCTGACGCGCGAGGGGCTGGACGCGTCCGACCGGCTGGCCCGGCTGCTGCATTACCCGGAGCAGGCCGCATGACGCGCCGGGCCGCAGGGGCGGCCTCCGGGGATCTGTTCGAGATCCCGCAGCCCGTGGCGCCGCTGGCCGGCTCGCTGGATTTCCGCGCGACGGTCAGCGAGCTGGTCAGCACCATGCTGGCCGAGGCCCACCGCGTGGGCATGGATCGCCACGAAGTGGCTGCGCGCGCCAGCCGGCTCAGCGGCAAGGACGTCAGCGCCAACATGCTCAATGGCTACACGGCGCCAGGCCGGGAGGAGTTCAACATCCCGCTGTGGCTGGCCCCGGTGCTGGAGATCGTGTGCTGCAGCACCACGCTGGCCAGCTGGCATGCCAGCGTGCACGGCGGGCGCCTGTCCGTGGGCGCCGAGACGCTGGACGCCGAGATCGGCCGGCTGATGCGCGAGCGCGAGCTGGCCGACGCGCGCCTCCGCGAGCTGAAGGATCTGCGCCGGAGGGTTCGCTGATGGCCGACGGCAACGCCCACGACCGCTGGTACACCGCCGCCGACCTGGTCGGCTTGCCGAGCCTGCCGAACACCGACCGGAACATCCGCGCACGCGCCGAGCGCGAGGGGTGGGAGTCGCGGCAGCGCGCCGGCCGTGGCGGCGGCCGCGAGTACGCCTTCACCACCCTGCCACCCACCACCCAAGCCGCCCTGCTGCTCCGCGAGCGTCCAGCGCCAGCGGTCCGTCGCCGCAACACGCTGGCGCCCAGCGAGGCGCGGCTGCGCAGCGTGTGGGCGCGGTTCGAGCAGGCCAAGCAGCCGATGAGGGACGTGGCCGCGACGCGTCTGCAGGCACTCGATACGGTCGACGCCCTGGTGCGCGGCGGTACGCCGCTGATGGACGCCCGCGCGCTCGTTGCCGCCCAGCTGCAGCGCGAAGGCGTGCGCGGCGGCAGCGCCGCCAGCATCGGCCGCTGGCAGCAGGATGTGGCGCATGCCGACCGCAAGGACTGGCTGGCGCTGCTGCTGCCGCACTACACCGGCCGCACCGCCACGGCCGAGATCGAGCCCGAATCGTGGGAGTTGTTCAAGGCCGACTACCTGCGCCAGGAGCAGCCCACCGCCAGCAGCTGCTACGACCGCCTGGCGCGCATCGCCGCCAGCCGCGGCTGGGAGTTGCCCAGCCTCAAGACCTTCACCCGCAAGATCGAGCGCGAGCTGCCGCGCGCGGTGCGCCTGCTGGCGCGCCAGGGCGAGGACGCGCTGATGCGCAGCTACCCCGCGCAAGAGCGCGACCGCAGCGGCATGGTGGCGCTGGAAGGCGTGAACGCCGACGGCCACCGCTGGGACATCAACGTGCGGTTTCCCGACGGCAGCGTGGGCCGGCCGTGCATCCTCGGCTGGCAGGATCTGTACAGCGGCAAGCTGCTGGCCTGGCGCCTGGGCGACCACGAAAACAGCGACATGGTGCGCCTCAGCTTCGGCGACATGGTGCGCGCCTACGGCGTGCCCGGCAGCGTGTACCTGGACAACGGCCGCGCGTTCGCCAGCAAGTGGATGACCGGCGGCACGCCCAACCGCTACCGCTTCAAGGTGCGCGACGAAGACCCCACCGGCCTCATCACCAGCCTGGTCGGCGCCGACAGCGTGCATTGGGTCACCCCGTACCACGGCCAGGCCAAGCCGATCGAGCGCATGTGGCGCGACTTCTGCGACCACATCGCGAAGCACCCGGCCTTCGCCGGCGCCTGGGTAGGCAACACCGTGGCCAACAAGCCGGAGAACTACGGCAGTCGCGCGGTCGAGTGGGCCGAGTTCGAGCGCGTCGTTACCGAGGAAATCCACGCGCACAACGCGCGCATCGGGCGAAAGCTCAAGGCATGCGCCGGGCGCAGCTTCGACGCCACCTTCGCCGCCAGCTACGCGGGCATCACCGTGCGCAAGGTCAGCGAGGAGCAGCTGCGCCTGCTGCTGCTCGCCGCCGAGGCGGTCACCGCCAGCCCGGTCGACGGCAGCGTGCGCCTGGCCGGCAACCGCTACTGGACGGAAGCGCTCAGCGAGCACGCCGGCCGCAAGGTGGTGCTGCGCGTGGACCCGTGGCACCTGCAGGGCGTGGCGCACGTCTACGCGCTGGACGGCACCTACCTCGCCGAGGCGCCGTGCACCGCGGCGGTCGGCTTCGCCGACGTCAACGCGGCCCGCGAGCACGCCCGCGGCCGCAAGCAGTACAAGCGCGCCGCCAAGGACATGCTCGCTGCCGAGCGCCTGATGGATGCCGCGGCCGTAGCCGCGCAGCTGCCGCCGATGCAGCCGCCGAGCCTGCCCGATGCCGCCGTGATCGCGCCGGTGTTCGGCCTGCACGCCAAGAAGCCCGAGCCGCAGCCCGCGCGCGTCGCCGCCACCGGCACCGACGGCCCCAGCAAGCTCGACGTGCTGATGTTCCAGCGCGCCCAGCAGATGAAAGAGGACCAGATCTAAGACGCCGCGGCGGTGCGTCAACACCGCCGCGACTAGCCAGCAGCACCACTCACCACCAAGGGGTAACAAGCAATGAGCGAGACCGCCAACGTAACCGCAATCTATCAGGGCTCCACCGAGCTGCGCGACCAGGTCCGCGCCGTCATGGCGCGCGACAGGCGCCTCAGCCAGGTCATCGTGGCCAAGGAAGCCGGCATCAGCGCCGCCACCCTCAACCAGTGGCTGGCCGGCAAGTACCAGGGCGACAACGAGGGCATCGACGTCAAGCTGCGGCTGTGGATCGAGGCCGACATGGCCCGCCGCGCGGCCGGCGGCGCCATGCCGGTGGCGCCCAGCTACGTCAGCACGCCCACCAGCGCGCGCATCCTTGGCGCACTTGGCTATGCGCAGATGGCCGGCGACATCGCCATTTGCTACGGCAACGCCGGCGTGGGCAAGACCAGCACCTGCAGGCACTACCGCGAGTCCAGCCCGAACGTGTGGATCGCCACCATGACGCCCAGCAGGGCCGGCGTCGTCACCAGCCTGCAGGAGATCTGCGATGCGCTCAGCCTGGATAACACCGGCGGTGCGAGTGCCATGTTCAAGCGCATCGAGAAGAAGGTACGCGACACGCATGGCCTGCTGATCGTCGACGAGTCTCAGCACCTCAGCACCCTGGCACTGGACGAAATTCGCTCTATCCACGACGCCACCGGCATCGGCATCGCGTTCGTGGGAAACAACGGCGTGTACACGAACATGTCGGGTGGTCGCAATGCGGAGAAGCTTGATCGCCTGCATAGCCGTGTCGGGAAACGCCTGGGCCTGCAGAAATCCACCGAAGCCGACATCGTGGCGCTGATCAAGGCGTGGGGCATCGAGGACAGCAAGTGCCACGCCACGCTGATCCAGGTGGCCCGCGGCCCCGGCGCGCTGCGCACCCTCACCAAGACCCTGCGCCTGGCCAGCATGTACGCCGCCGCCGAAGGCCGCGGCGTGTGCTGCGAGGACGTGCGCGCGGCCGCCACCGAGCTGATGAGCGGGGGTGAGAAGTGAGCGGCCTGGCGTGGTCCATCCTGCAGGGCCTGCCGGCGCTGACCGAGCTGGCGCGCAGCCAGGTGCTGGGCACCTGCCAGGGGCGCTGCCTCGTCGCCATCGGCGGCATCGGCGCCGTCGTCAGCGGCAAGCCGTTCGGCAGCAGCAAGCCGTTCGGCCTCGGCGTGTACGACAAGACGGCCCAGCGCATGGTCGTGTTCGACGGCGCCGCCCTGGTGGCGCTGGCCGAGGCCGAAACGCTGGCCGCGCAGGAAGAGCCCGACGAGCGGCCGGCGCCGTTCCCCACGTGGGAAACCACATGGGTGCTCGACCCGCCCAGCCGCCTGTGAGGTAGCCACCATGCACGCCGACACGAACAGCAACAACCTGACGCCCGACGCGGTGCTGGCGGTATTGCAGACCTGTGTCGGCGAGGCCCACGGCGCCACCGCGGAGCAGCTGGTGAACGCCATCACCGGGCGGCGCAGCGAAGCGGACCAGCGGCGGCTGCGCAAGGTCATCGAGGCCCTGCGCACCGCCGGGCACCGCATCTGCGCCCACCCGGCGCGCGGCTACTACATGGCCGCCACCGACGACGAACTCACCCGCGCGTGCAGCTTCCTGCGCGAGCGGGCCATGACCTCCCTCCGCCAGGAGTCCGCGATGAAGCGCGTCTCCCTGCCGGACCTGATCGGGCAGCTGGGGCTGTCCCTGGAGACCACATCATGAGCAACGCTTTGAAGACCCTTCGTGCGGCGATCGAACTGCGTTTGCGCCGGCACAGCAACCTCACCGTGCAGTCGATGAAGAAGGCCTCGGCCTGCATCGCGCACCTGCAGCTGCACGGCTGCATCGTGCAGCGGGTCACCGTGCAGCTCGACCACGTCACGGTCGAGATCGACCAGCCCGGCGCGTGGCTGCGCGGCTCCATCCACATTACCCGCGTGAACGGCCGCTACCGGGAGATCGTGCGCGTCGCGGCCGTACTGGGCTGTCAGGTGCAGTGGATCGAGCGCGAAGCCCACGTACTGCTGCAGAGGGAGGGCTGAGCCATGTGGATCACGTTCGAGGATCACGGCCAGGACTTCCTCACCTGGCAACTCAACAATAACGGCATCGTCGTGGATTGCGCGCCCTTCCAAGCCTGGGTTTGGACTGGCGTCCAGGTAATCGACCACGCATCGCTGAAGGTCGGTGACGTCGTGCGATTCCATCGGCCGGGCGGGCATGTCAACACAATGCGCTACCCGGTGGCGCAGGTCGAACCCGGCATGTCTGTTGATGCGTTCAACGATACCCATGCCGTCGGTACCGCCTGCCGTTACTACCCCATCGCCGGAGATCCCCAACACGTCAAGACGAAGACGCGTTCGGAAGCCTGGGCGTTAGGCCACGGCGCAGTCGTGGTGAACGTGGAAGGCAGGACCGGCGGCGTCGACATCAACCACCTGGTCATGGAGGGTCAGCCGTGAACCTTACCAACGCCATCCGCAAGGCGCTCAAGGATGCCGGCGCGCCGCTCACCCTGGACGAGCTGATAGAGCAGCTGCCCGAGGGCGCCGAGCGCGGCACCGTCGTCGCGCGCTGCCGCACGCTCAAGCATGCCGGCGAAATCAGCAGCTCGGTCGAGGACGGCAAGGTCGCTTACGCCTGGGCAGGCGGGCAGCGGCAGAGTGATCGCCCGCAAACCCTGACCGACCGCATCCGCGAGATCCTGGCCAGCGCCACCCAGCCGATGACCGCGGCCGCGGTTTGCCAGGCGCTGCCCGACGACAAGGACGAGAGCATCCAGGCGTTGCTCAGCCAGCGCGCCCGCGCCGGTGATTTCGCCACGGTGTCGGCCGGTGGCCGCAAGCTGGCCTATTGCCTGGCCGGCGGCGGCGTGTCGATGACGGTCAACGTGGGCAACGTCACCACCCAGGCTCCCGCGCCCGCTGCGGCGACACCGGCGCCGCCGCCTGTGCCGGCCAGGCCAGCGGCCAAGGCTTCGCCACTGGCGCCGGCGCAGCCGGATCTGCTGGCGCGGCTCGATGACGCCGTGGCCATCGCCAAAGCAGCGCGCGATGCATACGTCGAGTCCGTCGTGAACCAGGACGTCTACGTCTGGCTGCAGGCCGCCGTGCGCACCGCTCGCGCTGCGCGAGACGCCTTCACGGCGGGTGCGAAATGAACGGCCGCGACACCACCCTCCCGCCGCCGCTCGCCGCCGCGCAGCGCCTGCCCATCGACACCGACGACGAGCTGCCGCCCTGGCTGGGCCAGCGCATGCGCGACACCACCCACCACATCCACCGCGCCGCCGCCGAGGCGGCGCTCGATGCCGAGGAAGCCACACCATGACCGACACCACCATCCCGCCCGGCCACTGGCGCGACGCCAAGGGCCGCCTGGTGCCCGAGGCGCAGATCAAGCCCATCGACCGCGCCCGCGACGAGCTTGTGCGCGAGCTGTTCGCCGAGGCCGAGGCCGTGCACAAGGTGCTGGCCGCGTTCAAGCTGCGCTCGTTCGCCGACATCGAGGCGTTCGTGGATCTCAGCGCCGAGCAGTACGGCGTGAACCTGGGCGGCAACAAGGGCAACGTGCAGCTGCTCAGCTTCGACGGCAGCCTGCGCATCCAGCGCGCCATCGCCGAGCGCATCGTGTTTGACGAACGCCTGCAGGCGGCGAAGGCGCTGATCGACGAGTGCCTCACCGAGTGGACCGTCGACGCCCGGCCGGAGATCGCCCTGCTGGTGCAGGACGCGTTCCGCGTCGACGCCACCGGCAACATCCGCACCGGCAACGTGCTGGCGCTCAAGCGCCTGCAGATCGAGGACAAGCGCTGGGTGCGCGCGATGGAGGCCATCGGCGACGCGGTGCAAGTGGTCGGCAGCAAGAGCTACGTGCGCTTCCACAAGCGCGACGCCAACGGCTGCTACCAGGCGTTCAGCCTCGACCTGTCGGGGGTGTGACATGGAGCAGCGCACCGACATGATGCTGCAGGTCAACACCGCCGGCGCCTGGCGCAACGTGCTGACGTTCGAGCCGGCGCAGCGCGAGACGATCGTCGCCGCGCTGGCGCCGCTGGCCCGGCTGCTGGGCGAAGGCACCACCTGGTGCATCCACGGCCCGGACGGCAAGCGCCAGTGGCTGCACGCCGAGGACTTCGCCGCCCCGTGCCAGCAAGACGGGAGGGTGGATGAGGGGATGGTGGATCGCTACCTCGCTGCGCAGAAGGAAACTATCTGCAGGCTCGATCGCCAATGGGGTACGTACGCTGGCGGTTCAAACTTCGTGCGCGAGGCATGCAAGGCTGGACTGGAAGCCGCCATCGCGCAGAACGCGAAGGGGGAGGCGGTCGGATACGTAACTGATGAGACTGGCGGCCCATTCGCTCGTTTCACCGAGGCCGGACACCGCCTTGCTCCGGGCACACCGCTCTATTCCCACGCCGAGCGCGCGGGGGTGCCGGAGGCTAAGCCCGCACGCTGTCCCGCGCACGTAGTTCACCCGAAATCTTCGGCGCCAGGGCCGCGTAACCCGCCACTTTGGTGCTGTCTCCCAGAAGGCCACGACGGCCCGCACCGGCATAACGGCGGTGGCATGTACCCGTCCATTCCATTCCGCGAGACCGACGAAGTTTCCATGCTCGCCGCCGCCCCGTCCCGCCCCGCCGAGGACTTCGCCGCGCGCGACTGGCATCCCGTCACTGCCACGGAGCCCGTGCCGCTGCAGGACGTGATGGTCAGCACCTACTTCGAGGGCGATGCGGACGCCATGACCTACATGGCCTACCGCCGCCACGACGGCAGCTTCGTCATCGCCGGCACCGACAGCGAGCGGGTGCTCGGCGTCTACGCCTGGCGCGAGCTGGGCGACGACGTGCCGGCGCCGCTGGCGATGCGGGAGAAGGCGGCATGAAGATCTGCTACGAATTGGAAACGCCGTGGCCGACCGACGTGAAAAACCCGGTCGGCTACGAAGCGATCGTCTGGTTCAAGCGCGGCGAAATCCCCTTTGTCCCCGTCGCCGGCATGCACATCGACAGCGGCGACGGCGACCTGCGCAAAGTGCTGGAGGTCTATTGGTGCGCCGATGCGCCGGATGAGGTCGCGGTCTACCTCGAAGATGACATGGCGCGCGAGCTGGGCTACTGGCAGCGCGGTGGCTGGCAATCCAATGATCTGCCGAAACCTCCGGCCCGGAAGCGCGCGCCATGAAGGCCGGCCTCCTGTTCCGCCCTGGAAGTCTCTGGATCGGCGCCCACTGGTCGCCGCGGCACCGTCGCTGGTGCATCAACCTGGTGCCCTGCGTGACGCTGTGGATCACGCTGGCGGGAGGCGATACGCCATGACCCGCCGCCCGCCCGGTCGCCGCCCGCAGCCACGCCAGCGCGCCATGCGCTTTGCGCTGTGGGCGCGTGCGCAGCCGACGGTGCCGACGCCAGTACAGATCGCCGACTTCCTGGCCATCAGCCTGCCGGAGGCTCGCAAGTGGCGCGCGGCCTGGCTCGAAGTGGTCAGCCCAACCACCGCCGGGTGCACCTATGCCGACCGACGCTAAAGCCCGCAACCAGCGCAACAAGCAGCTCGCCGCCATCCACGTGCTGGCCAGCAAGCGGCTGCACCTGGACCGCGACACCTACGTGGCGCTGCTGCAGCGCGTGGGCAACGTGCGCAGCTCGGCCGACCTTGACCAGCGTGGCCGCGCCAGGGTGCTCGACGAGCTGCGCCGGCTGGCCGGCGAGGGCGAGCGGCAGATGCGCAACGCGGTGAACCTGCCCGACGCGCCGCAGAACGTGCGCGAGGAAATCGCCGGCATGGTAGCCAAGGTGGGCGCGCTGCTGGCCGAGGGCGGCAAGAGCTGGAACTACGCGCACGGCACGGCGCGGCGGATGTTCAAGGTGCAGCGCGTGGAATGGCTGCGCGCCGACCAGCTGCACAAGCTGGTGGCGGCGCTGAGCTACGCGCAGAAACGGCAACGCAAGGGACCCAAGGCATGAGCATCTTCCATCCGCTGACGCGCGAGCAGATCCGCGCGGAATTCACCCACTACGGCTGGTTCGCCTTTTGCCCGGTGTACCTGGGCGACGACGGCCCGGACTGCGTGAAGGTGTGCGAACGCAACGGCATCCCGGCATGGGTCTACAACGCCGCCGAGGCTGTCATGGCGCTGGCCATCTTCCTGCTCTGCGCCATCGACCACGACTACGAGCCGGAGTGGGGCTTCATCATTACAGGGGAAATCGAGCATGCGTGACGAACAGGGGAAGACGACGGGCGACATGAGCGACGCACTCCGGGCCGGGTTCAATCGCGGCGCCGCGGCATCCACGTCGATCATCAAGGACATCCATGCGCACGCGGGCAAGGACGCGGACTATTGGTTCGGTTACCTGGCCACGCACATCGGAGGTCTGATGGGCGCCGGCGCCGCCACGCTCGGCCACGACCGGGCACGCGAGCTGTGGAAGGAAATCGGGAACACGGTGGAGACGGGCCTGGCCATGATCGAGTCCGGCGTCGGCACGCGGGTGAACTGATGCACGTCACTTGCCCCACCTGCAACGAATCGTTCCCGATCGTCGCCGGCTTCCTGGAGCCGGACGGCAAGCGCTTCGGCATGCTGCTGGCCGGCATGGACCCGGTGCTGGGCCGTGCGGTCGTCGAGTATCTGGCACTGTTCACGCCCGGCAAGCAGAAGCTGCGCCTGGTGCGCGCGGTGAAGCTGGTCACCGCGCTCGATGCGCTGGTGCGCGAGGGCAGCGTGTGCCGCGACGAGCGCGGCGGCGTGCGCCGCCCGGCCACGCCGGCGCAGTGGGCCGTTGGCATCGAGCAGATGCTGGAGCAGCGCGGCAAGCTCACCCTGCCGCTGGCCAACCACCACTACCTGCGCGCCATCGTGTACGGCCTCGCCGACCAGGCCGACGCCGCCGCCGAGCGCCAGCGCGAGGCGGACAAGAAGGCCGGTCGCCACCTGGCCAGCGGCAATGCGGACGCGAGCGCCGCTGCCGCACGCCTGGCGCGCGTGGAGAAGATCGGCCGCATCCAGGCGGATCGGCAGCTGGGCCTGCTCACGCCGGCCGAGGCGGACAAGCGCCTGGCCGAGCTGGGCGTGAGGCGGGCGCCATGAGCCGCGAGCTGTTCCCCGACGCGCCCACCGACGCCGAGCTGGCGGGCATCGAGGCGCCCAGCGACCGCTGGCCCAGCGTGCTGGCCGAGCTAGTCGACGTGCTGCGCACCACCTTTCGCCGACGCGGCCGTGATGAGGCCGCCGCCATCGCCGAGGCACAGCAGGCGGTGCTGGCCATCGGCCAGTACCTGGGCGGCCGGCAGATCTACCTGCCCACCGGCGAGAGCCTGCAAACGGCCCTGCGCGATCGCCGCCTGTACCTGGAATACAACGGCCGCAACAAGGGCGAGCTGGCGCAGCGCTTCGGCATCACCGAGCGCCGCGTGGAGCAGATCGCGGCCGAGCAGCGCGCGGTGTACATTCGACGCATCCAGCCGGATTTCTTCCGGCCATCCGACAACGAGCAAGGGGACGAGTCATGAGATTCGAGATTGAAAGAACGATAGATAGCAAAGGTGAGCCGCAGCTCCGGTTTCGTGGCGAAGTCACTATGCGTGACATTGCAATCCTTGACCTTGATGCAATGGGTGCTGGGCTGCTGGAGAATTTGGAGGATGACACTGTAACGGCTGCCGATTACCTGCTTGCTCTCGAAATGCTGTACCGGCGATATGTCGAGCAGCATCCTAGTAAGGGACTACTGCCGACGGCGCGGCTCCCGCCTTGATCTGACCACCCGCCGCCGCTACCGTGTACCCACCCCAGCCCCGCCATTGCGCGGGGCTTTTTGTTGGGCGAAGCGTTTCGCCCACGCTCCCCCTGCTGACTCCCCGATCCTGACGCCACGGCGCGTTAATCCCCTTGGCGCGCCGTACGCCGGCGGGGCTGTTCCCCTGCAGCTCCGCCGGCACCTATCCAGGAGCGCGGGCATGTCGGGATTCAAAGAGCGTTTGAGCGGCGCTTACACGCGCTTTGCAGCGGTGGTGGACGACCTGGGCCGCATGGCCTTGTGGGCGCTGCTGTCGCTGCTGCTGCTGGTGGTGATCGCGTGGTTCCTGAACCCCGCGAAGGTCGGCAGCTACCTGTGGATCATCAGCAAGCTCAGCCTGGCCGCGGTGCTGGGCTACGGCTTCGACCGCGCGGCCTCGCCGGAGGCCCGGCCCAGCCAGGTCGACGGCATCGAGCGCGCGATGGCGCAGACGCGCCGCGCCACGCTGATGGCGGCGGCGATCGTGGCGGCGGGGCTGATGCCATGAACTGGTTCCTGTTCGCCATCGGGGTGGGGTTCATCGCGCGGGGGTCGTGGTTGATCCCCAGCTACGCCAGCGATGCGCGGTCGTCGCTGGCGCCTTACCGTGCGTTGCGCGGTGCGCTCTACATGCTGTTCGGCATCGGCGTGGTGCTCGGTGCGGCGGGCGTGTCTTTTGTCGCGGTGGTCAGCCCATGATCGGCGCCCTCCTGCTCCTGCTGCTGGGCATCGCGGTGCTGTGGGACGCCACCGGGCGGCGCATGGTGGGCTTCCTGCCGCCGCCGCGCTGGCAGACGCCGGTCGGCATCGTCATGTGCATCGCCGGGCTGATCCTGCTGGCCACGGTGGCCACGGTGGCCAGCGCTGCGCCCGCTCAGCCTGCGCCGGCGCAGTCGCGCGTGGCGGTGCCCGAGGTCAGCGCCATGTACCGCCGCTGGATCGAGCAGGCGGTGGCCGAGGAGTGGGGTGTGGAAGGCTCGCCCGCGCGGCTGGCCGCGCAGATCCACCAGGAGTCCAGCTGGAACCCGAAGGCGCGCAGCGCGGTCGGCGCCGAAGGGCTGGCGCAGTTCATGCCGGGCACCGCGCGCTGGATCAGCCAGACCTACCCCGACCAGCTCGGCCGGTTCGACCCCTGGGACCCGCAGCAGGCCGCGCTGGCCGCGGCGGTGTACGACGCGCACCTGGTGCGCCGCAACCCCGGCGCGTCGCAGTGCTCCAGCTGGGCGTTCGGCTTGTCGGCCTACAACGGCGGCGAGCTGCGCCTGCGGCAGGAGCAGGCCCTGGCCGAACAGCGCGGCGGCGACCCGCGCGTGTGGTTCGGCAACGTGGCCGAGCAGCGCTCGCGCAGCGAGGGCGCCTGGCGCGAGAACCGCGGCTACGTGCGCCGCATCCTGCTGGTGCTGGAGCCTGCGTACCTTGACGCCGGCTGGGCCGGCAAGGCGGTGTGCGCATGAGGCCCGTCTATATCCTGCTGGCGCTGCTGGCGCTGGCCGGCGCGCTGGAGTGGCACGGCCACCACCGCGGCTACGACGCCGGCGTGGCCGCCACCGAGAAGGCCGCGCAGAAGAAGGTCGACACCGCGGCCGGCGAGCGCGACCTGGCCGTCGCCGAGCGCGACGCCACCCGGCAAACGCTGGACAACGTGCAGCGCTTGCTGACCGCGCAGAGGCGCGAGCTGCAGATCGCGCGGTACTTCGCTGACGCGTCGATGGCCGAGGCCGCCACCCTGCGCAAGAAACTGGCCGCCGCCACGGCCATCCGTGTCACCACCCTAAGGAAAGCCGCCCATGATTCGCCCGCCTGCGCGGACCTGGCTCGCCTGCCTGTGTGCCCTGCCGTTGCTGAGCGGCTGTGGGGCGCACCGGCCGGTGAAGCCGACGCCCGTCATTGAGGTGCCGGTGCCGGCCTACCGGCCGCTGGACCGCCCGCTGACCGACCCGCTCGCCGAGCCGGACGCGCCGGCCGCACGCTGTCAGATGGATGGCGCGCCGGCCGTGTGCGCGCTCGACGGACTGGTGCAGGTCGAGGCATGGCGCGGCGTGCTGCAGCGTTGCAACGCCGACCGTGCGACCGCGGCCAAGGTCAGCGCGGGGCCGCCGCCGTGACCGCGTTCGAGAAGGCGGTGGAGGCGTTGATCCGCGAATGGCGCGGCCAGTCGGTCGAGCAGCACGGCGTGGCCCGCCGCGTCGCCGGCGCCGAGCGCTCGGCCGCCACCGCCCACGCCAACACCAAGGGCGCCTGCGCCGACGCCTTGCGCCGGCTGTGCTGGCAGCACGGCGTGGGCATCGACCCCGCCGCCGAAAAAACACCCGGAGCCAAGCGTTGAGCGATGACATCGACCGCGCGCAAGAGAGCGACGCCCAGGACCGCGCCCGCGCCGAAGCGGCCGCCCTGCGGCGCATCGCCGAGGCGCATGCACCCCGCAACACCAGCGTGGACGGTCTGTGCATCGACTGCGCTGAGCCGATCGAACCGGCGCGCCTGGCCGCGCTGGACCACAAGACCAGCCGCTGCGTCAGCTGCGCAGCCGACTTCGAGCACCGCATGAAAGGCTACCGCCGATGAACGAGACCATTGCCGCCGTGATCATCGCGCTGCTGCTGATCAACCTGATCGGCCTGCTGGTGATCGGCAGCCGCGTCAGCCGCCAGAGCAACGACGCCAGCGACCTGGACAAGCGGCTCACCCGGCTGGAGGCGCGAGTGGAGAACCTGCCCACGCACCGCGACCTGGCCGCCATGTCCACCGGCATCAACGACACCGCCGAGGCCGTGGCGGCGCTCAGCGGCCAGACGCAAGCCATGACGCAGATGCTGCGCACCATTCAGGAGCACCTGCTGGAGAACGACCGATGAGCAAGACCTTCATTGACCGCCTGCGCGAAGACCGCCGCCTGGTGCTGCTGCGCCTGCTCAGCGAGCAGCCCGGCTACCGCGCCAACAGCAGCAACCTGCATGCCGGCCTGTACGCGCTGGGCATTGCCGCCACCCGCGACGACGTGACCACCGACCTGCACTGGCTGCAGGAGCAGTCGCTGGTGCGGCTGGAATCGCTGCCGGAAGTGCCGGACCTGGTGATCGCCAGCATCACCCCGCGCGGCGACGACGTGGTGAAGGGCACGGCCATCGTGCCTGGCGTGCGCCGGCCGGGGCCGCGGTAACCATGCCGCGCGCCTCCACCATCAAGCGCCTGCCCGACGAGCAGCGCCGCTACCTGGAAAAGCTGATCCGCGAGGATCGCCACACCTTGGACGAGATCCTCGCCCTGGTGCGCAAGCGCTACCCCGCGGCCAAGGTGCCCAGCCGCAGCGCGGTGGGCCGCTACAGCCAGCAGGTTGCAGAGCTGGGTAAGCGAATGCGCGAGATCCAGGCGGCAGGCACGGCACTGGTCGCCGAGTTGGGTGAAGACCCACAGGATCGCGCTGGCCAGCTTATGGTCAACGGCCTGACGACGGTCATGACGAGCCTGGTGCTCGATGCTTCCGACGAGGACAAGAAGATCTCGGCGAAGGAGGCTGGCGAGTTGGCGCGCGGCGCCCGAGCCATCATGCAAGCCCGCAAGATGAGCCTGGCCGAGCGGCAGGAGATCGCGCGCGTGGCGCGCGAGCAGCTGCAGGCCGAGCAGGAAGGCAACCTGCAGGAGGTCGCCCGCGCGCAGGGCCTCGGCCCCGAGCAGGTCGAGTTCTGGCGCAAGAAAGTCCTGGGTATCGGCTGATGGCCGACGGCACCCTGCGCCCACTGTCGAGCACCCTGCGCAGCGTCGAGTGGGACGAGCTGCCGGCCAGCGTGCGCGAAGTGCCGGACGGCTTCAACCCGCTGGCCGACGGCGTGCTGATGGCGCACCAGTCGGCGTTCCTGGCCATTCATGCCTCCATCAAGGTGGCATCGAAAGGCCGCCGCACCGGCATCACGTTTGCGGTGGCGCTGGACTGCACGATCAAGGCCGCATCGCGCAAGAGCGCCGGCGGTGACAACGTGTTCTACATCGGCGACACCAAGGAAAAGGGCCTGGAGTTCGTCGGCTATTGCGCCAAGTTCGCGCGCGTGATCGCGCAGGCGCAGGGCACGGGCGTCTCCAGCATCGAGGAGTTCCTGTTCGAGGACCAGGACGAGAACGGGCGTACCCGCAACATCACCTCGTACCGCATCCGTTTCGCCAGCGGCTTCCAGATCACCGCGCTGTCGTCGCGCCCGGCCAACATCCGCGGCCTGCAGGGCGTGGTGGTGATCGACGAGGCGGCGTTCCACCCCGACGTGCAGGGCGTGCTCGACGCGGCCACGGCGCTCCTGATCTGGGGCGGCGAGATCATCATAATCTCCAGCCACAACGGTCGAAGCAACCCGTTCAACCAGCTGATCAAGGACATCGAGGAAGGCCGCTACGGCGAGGACGCCAAGGTGTTCACCGTGACGTTCGACGACGCGGTGGGCAACGGCATCTACGAGCGCGTCTGCATGATGAAGGGCTGGACGCCCAGCGCCGAAGGCAAAGCCAAGTGGTACGCCAAGATCCGCAACGGCTACGGCACGCGCAAGGCCGCGATGCGCGAGGAGCTGGACGCGATCCCGCGCGACGGCAACGGCGTGTGCATCCCCGGCGTGTGGATCGACCAGGCGATGGTGCCGGGCCGCACCGTGCTGCGCCTGGCGCTGGATAGCGACTTCACGGAGAAGTCGCAGAAGGAACGCGAGTCCTATGTCGACGACTGGATCAACCGTTACCTGAAGCCCGAGCTGGCCAAGCTCGACCCGACGTTGCGCCACGTGTTCGCGCAGGACTGGGCTCGTCACCGCGATTTCTCCATCGCCGGTCCTGTGGCGATTAACCAGGACATGCGCCGATCCGTGCCGTTCGTGATCGAAATGAACAACGTGCCGGCACGCCAGCAGGAACAGATCGTCTGGACGATGATCGACCACCTGCCGCGGCGTTGCGGTGGTGCGATGGATGCCACGGGCTCGGGCGAAACCTTCGCCGAATACACCGGCGACAAGTACGGCACCAGCGTGCACCAGATCAAGCTCAGCCGGAACTGGTACGGCACGTGGATGCCCAAGCTGATCCAGGCGCACGAAGACGCCGTGATCGACTATCCAGCGGACGCTGACCTGGGCAACGACGTGCGCGCGATCGAGGAGATCGACGGCATTCCGCAGATCGTGGCGACACGTCGGAAGGATCTGAAAGACCCTGATCTGTATCGGCACGGCGACTTTGCCGTGTTCCTGGTACTGGCATGGTTCGCCACGATCAACCTTTCTGGCGAGATCGCCTGGGAGGCCGTGCCCGCGCGCGTGCGCGGCTTCGATGACGTCGTCGACGATGCGCTGGCCCTCGGCGAAGAGCCGCTCCACTACTCGGGACCGAAAGCATGGTGACCTCGAAAATCCTCGGGCCGGACGGCCAGCCCATCCGCACGGCCGACCTGGCCGAGCCGCAGACCAGCAGGACGCTGCAGCTGCGCAACGAGTACCAGACCCACCCCAGCCGCGGGCTCACGCCGTCGCGCCTGGCCGCCATCCTCGACCGCGCCGAGCAGGGCGACCTGATCGCGCAGTGCGAGCTGTACGAGGACATGGAGGAGAAGGACGGCCACCTGGCCAGCGAAATGCTCAAGCGGCGCGGCGCGATCAAGCAGCTCGATTGGGACATCGTGCCGCCCACCAGCCCGTATGCGGCGGAGAAGGTCGCGGCCGCGAAGCTGAAAGAGCTGCTCGCCGAGATCCCCGATTTCGACGAGATGGTCTTCGACGCCACCGACGCGATCGGCAAGGGCTACTGCTGCCTGGAGATCGAGTGGCACCGCCTCGACGGCAACTGGCTGCCCAAGACCATCACGCACCGGCCGCAGAGCTGGTTCAAGATCCACCGCGGCTACCGCGAGGAGATCCGCCTGCGCGACAGCACGGCCGACGGCGAGCCGCTGCAGCCGTTCGGCTGGATCACCCACACGCACAAGGCCAAGAGCGGCCACCTGGCGCGGGCGGGCATGTTCCGCGTGCTGGTATGGCCGTACCTGTTCAAGAACTACAGCGTCGCCGACCTCGCCGAGTTCCTGGAGATCTACGGCATCCCGCTGCGGCTGGGCAAGTACCCGCCGGGCGCCAGCATCGCCGACAAGGCCACCCTGCTGCGCGCGCTGTCCGAGCTGGGTCACAACGCCGCCGGCATCGTGCCGCAGGGCATGGACCTGCAGTTCGAGGATGCCGCCACCGGCGACCCGGCCGCGTTCCAGGCCATGATCGAGTGGTGCGAGAAGACCCAGAGCAAGGTGATCCTGGGCGGCACGCTCACCAGCCAGGCGGACGGCAAGAGCAGCACCAACGCGCTGGGCATGGTGCACGACGCGGTGCGCAAGGACCTGCGCGACGGCGATGCCAAGCAGGTGGCCGCCACGCTCACCCGCGACCTGATCTACCCGATCGCCGCGCTCAACGGCCTGGCCACCACGCTGCGACGCGCGCCGCGCTTCACGTTCGCGGTGGAGGACGTGGAGGACATGGCCACGTACGCCACCGCGCTGCCGGCCCTGGTCAATGTCGGTTTCAAGATCCCGCGCAAGTGGGCGCAGGAGCGCCTGGGCGTGCCGGAGCCGGAGGCCGACGACACCGATCTGCTGGTGGCCGCGAAGCCGCCGGCGCCGGCCATGCCACCCGCGGCAGATCCCGCGGCGCCACCGCCCGCTACCGCCGCGGCCACCGCGCAACCCGCCACACCGATGGACCCGCCCGCGCGCATGGTCGACCAGCTCGACGCCGGCGTGTCGCCGGCGATCGGCGACTGGCTGGCGCAGATCCGCGCGCTGGCCGGCCGCGTCGATTCGCTCGACGCGCTGCGCGACGGCATCCTGCAGCTGGCGCCGGAGATGAGCCTGGAGCAGTACGCCGAGGCGATGGCGCAGGGCCTGGCGGCCGCCGCGCTGGCCGGGCGCTACGAGATCCTGCAGGAGGCCAGCGGTGGCTAGTGGCGTTGCCTATGGCAGCCTGCCGTTCAAGGAACAGATCGCGTTCTTCCGCGCCAAGAAGAACGTGCTCACCGACGCCTGGACGGATGTGTGGGAGGCCGAGCACGACCACGCCTTCATGGTCGCCGGCGCCAACCGCATCGACCTGCTGGTGGATCTGCGCAGCGCGGTGGACAAGGCCATCGCCGACGGCACCGGGCTGGAAGCGTTCCGCCGCGACTTCGACGCCATCGTGGCCAAGTACGGCTGGGCCTACAACGGCGGCCGCAACTGGCGCACCCGCGTCATCTTCGAGACCAACCTGCGCACCAGCTACGCGGCGGGGCGCTATGCCCAGCTGCAGGCGCTGAAGAAGGTGCGGCCGTTCTGGCGCTACCGGCACAGCGACGCCGTGCAGCACCCGCGGCCGATGCACCTGGCATGGGATGGCCTGGTGTTGCACGCGGACGACCCGTGGTGGGATACGCATTACCCGCCCAACGGCTGGGGCTGCCAGTGCACCGTGGAGGCGCTCAACGCGCGCGACCTGGCGCGGCTGGGCAAGACCGGCCCGGATACCGCGCCGCCGGTGGACATGCAGGAAGTCACCGTGGGCCAGCGCGGGCCGAGCCCGCGCACCGTGCAGACGCCCGCGGGCGTGGACCCCGGCTTCGGCTATGCGCCAGGGCGCAGTGCTTTCGAGCAGGGCCAGCGCGGCACGCCGCCCGTGCCCGTGCCGCCGCCACGCCAGCTGCTGGTCCGCCTCACCCAGGACACGGTGCGCAAGGCCGGCCAGCTGCCCGCACTGGCCGGCGCCGAGCTGCTAGCTCAGCTGATCACCCGCCCGGGCGTTGCCCAGGTGCTCGATGCCACCTTCACCGCCTGGCACCAATGGCTGATCGGCTTGGGCCTGGTGGGCGCCGCCAGCGTGCCGAACAACGACCTGGTCGTGGGCTCGCTCGATGTGGACACCGTGCGGGCGTTGGCCGCGGCCGGCGTGACGCCAGGCAGCGCGCCCATCGGCGCCGGCGATGCCGCCGTGGCCCGCGCATCGAGCGTGACCGTGACCAGCGCGCTGCGCGATGCCGACGCGGTGCTGCTCGATCGCACCAGCGGCCAGCTGTTGTACGTGCATACCGGCGTGGGCGCCGTGGCCACCGTGGTCAAGGTGACGCTGGCGGTGGCGGGCGGGATCAATGCTTATGCCGGCACCGAAAAAGTGCCGGGCGGCAGTCTCGCCGCGCGGGTCGATGCCGGCGAGCTGCAACTGCTCAAGGGTGAGCTGTAATGGCCGGCGCACGCATCGAGCTCGACGTCAACACCGACACCGCCGCCGCGGCGCTGGACTTCGTCAGCGCGCGGCTGAGCCCGGAGGGCCGCAAGCTGCTGCTGTCGGACATCGGCGAGTACCTGCTGCGCAGCACGCGCGACCGCGGCGTCGACCAGGTCGATCCCGACGGCAACCGCTGGCGCGCGCTGGAGCCTTCCTACGCGCGCTGGAAAAAGAAGAAGCGCCCCGGCGTGCCGATCCTCAAGTTCGATAACCACATGCTGGGCGACCAGCTGAGCTGGCAGCTCGACGGCGACGCGGCGGTGTTGGTGGGCACCAACGCGATCTACGGCGCCATCCACCAGTTCGGCAGCCGCGACCCTCACCGCGGCATCCCCGCACGCCCCTGGCTCGGCATCAGCGACCAGGACGCCGACGAGATCGTGCAACTCACCCAGGATCACATCCGCGCCGCCCTTTCCGGGCCGGCCGCCTGACGCGCCCTGTGAGCGCCTCCGGGGCGCCCCGTGGCGGCAAGGGTATGCCTTGCCGGGGGCGCGGCGTTTTTAAACGGGTTTTAAATGCCTTCAAAGGCCCTCGGGGTGTCTTGCCGGCCTCCCGTCCGACGGCGTAGGCTGGAAAACACGCCGGAACGCCCCGATCCCGGGCTGGGTTCTCCAGCGAAGCGTTTCGCCCCACCCGCCCAGGGTGGCGCCCCGAAACTGGCCGCATGGCCCGTACTTCCCCCGCTATCGCCCTTGCCGCCTGCGCCTTCGCGCTGGCGCCGGGTGCCGATACCACCATCGAGATGCAGCTGACGCCGGCCGGCGACTTCCGCCCGAGCGACGGCCGCTCGATCCCGGTGGCGCACTGGCACATCGACCAGGCCGTGGCCGGCAAGGTCATTGCCCGGTTTGCCGCCCGCAAGAATCCAGCCGTCGTCGACTACGAGCACCAGACGCTCCACAAGGAAACCAACGGCCAGCCCGCACCCGCCGCCGCCTGGATCAGGGGGCTGGTGTGGCACGAAGGCCGTGGGCTGTTCGGCACCGTCGAGCTGACGGCGCGCGCCCGCCAGGCAATCAACGACCTGGAATACCTCTACGTCAGCCCCGTGTTCACGTACGACCGCCGCACCGGCGACGTGCTGGATATCCAGATGGCCGCGATCACCAACAACCCGGCCATCGACGGCATGGAGCCGCTTGCGCTCCGCGCTGCCGCCACTTTCGGCATCCACATCGAGGAACCCCCTATGAACAAGCTGCTGCTGGCGGTTTGCACCGCGTTGGCGCTCTCCGCCACCGAAACCACCGAAGACCAGGCCATCGCCGCGCTCGCTGCGCACGTCAAGGCCGACCCGCTCGGGGACATCCGCAAGGCCCTGGGCGTGGACGCCACTGCCGATGCCGTGGCGGCCTGCACCGCGCTGCGCGCCAAGGCCGAGGCTGCCCCGGCCGAGCCGGACCCGGCCAAGTTCGTCGGCATCGCCGCGTTCGACGAGGTCAAGAATCAGCTGGCCGCGCTCACCACCAAGCAGCAGGCCGACCAGGTCGACGCGCTGGTCGAGTCCGGCCTGGCCGATGGCCGCCTGGTCAAGCCGCAGGAGCAGTGGGCACGCGACCTGGGCAAGTCCGACATCGCCGCGCTCACCAAGTACCTGGACACCGCCCAGCCGATCGCCGCGCTCACCAACAGCCAGACCCGCGGCCGCGCGCCGCAGGCCCCGGCGGATGACGGCGACCCCACCGCCATCGCCGCGCGCGCCACCAAGTACCAGGCCGACCAGGCTGCGGTGGGCGTCGCGGTGACCACGGCGCAGGCCGTCGACCACGTCATCAAGCATCCGGCCGCCTGAGTCCCGCGCGCCGCCACCCCAAGCACTCAGGAGCCCCGCAATGGCCCAGAACGTTTTCAACCGCAACTACACCGCGAGCGGCGCCATCGGCGCCTACCTCATCGTCAAGCCGGGCGCCACGGACGGCACCATCGCCGCCGCCGCCGCGGCCACCGACGCGCTGATCGGCGTCAACGAATCCGTGGCCGCCGCGAACGGCGAGCGCGTCGACATCGTCAAGGCCGGCATCGCCGACGTGCTGTTCGGCGGCATCGTGGCGGCCGGCGATCCCCTCACCGCGGACCTCACCGGCAAGGCCGTCAAGGCCGCGCCGGCGGTGGCCGCCAACGTTCGCATCATCGGCTTCGCGGAGGTGGCGGCCGTGGCCGGCGACATCGGCCCGATGCTGATCGCCCCCGGTGTGATGCAGGGCTGATCGCCCGCACGCCGTCGCCCCTCATTCCACTGGAGCCCCGCTCATGGCAACTCGCCCGTTTCCCACCAACGCCCGCCTCACCGCGATCGCGCTGGCCTACCGCAACCCCGACATCGCGCTGATCGCCGACCTGGTGCTGCCGCGCACGCCCGTCGCCTACGAGTTCAAGTGGCTGAACTACGACCTGGCGCAGGGCTACACCGTTCCCGACACCCGCGTGGGCCGCAAGAGCGCGCCGAACGAGATCGACTTCCAGGCCACCGAGATCCAGGACAAGTGCCAGGACTTCGGCCTGGACGACCTGGTGCCGAACGAGGACATCGAGGCCGACAACCAGGGCGTGGACCCGCTGGGCACCTCCACCGGGTTCCTGACCAACCTGGTCAACCTGGGCCGCGAGCAGCGTGTGGCCGGCATGGTGTTCAACACCGCAAACCACACCAACACCAGCACGCTCGTCGGCACCAGCCAGTGGAGCGACGCCACCAGCGACCCGGTGGCGGCGATCGGCGACGCGCTGGACGTGCCCATCATGCGCCCGAACATCGCGGTCTTCGGCCAGACCACCTGGACCAAGCTGCGCCGCAACGTGAAGATCGTGCAGGCCATCAAGGGCACCGCCCAGGGCGCCGGCATGGTCTCGCGCCAGGAGTTCGCGGACTTCTTCGAGCTGCAGGAGCTCTACGTGGGCGCCGGCTTCGTCAACACCGCCAAGAAGGGCCAGGCGGCTGCGATGAGCCGCGTGTGGGGCAAGCACGCCGCCTTCATCTACCGCGATCGCACCGCCGGCCCGCAGAGCGGCGTGACCTACGGCTTCACCGGCGCGTTCGGCAGCAAGATCGCCGGCACGATGGACGAGCCGAAGATCGGCCTGACCGGCTCCGTGCGCGCCCGCGTGGGCGAGCGCCTGAAGGAGATCGTCTGCGCCAAGGACCTCAGCTACTTCTTCCAGAACGCGGTCGCCTGACCGCGCCTGGCCAACCCCATCGCGGCCACCGCGCCGCGCGGCTGCCGGCGACCTGAGCGTCGCCGGCGGCGGAACCATCAGGAGGCCACATGGCCAAGAAGACCTACCAGGCGCTCACCCCGATCGACTGCGACGGCGAGCGCTACGAGATCGGCGAGCCGATCGAGCTGGAAGACAAGCAGGCGCAGCCGCTGCTGGCGGTGAGCGCGATCGAGGCGCCGCCGGAGAAGGCCGCGAAGGCGCCGGCCAAGTAATACACGTGAAGAACTGAAAACCCGGCCGCTCGGCAGAGCGCGTTTTCTCAGTTGCCCGATCCGGGAAGGGCACTGCCCCAGAGGCCACGGGGAGAAGGTTGCGGAACGTCGGTCCAATCAGCAGGCCCCAAACCCAGACGTGACAGCCGGAGAGACGGCACTCATTCCAGCGGCCGGGGTTGCCCGATCGCTCAGCACGCAGGAGTCACCCATGTCCATCCGCGCCAAGCTCAAGGTTTCCTCGATCGAGGATTTCGGCAACTACAAGAACGTCAAGCTGGCGGCCGTTTATTCGAGCGATCCGAACAGCCCGAACTACTCCTGGTCGCAGGCCACGCCCAGCGGCGCGATGAACCTGTGCATCACCAACCCCGCCGCCTACGACCAGTTCGCGGTCGGCCGCGAGTACCTGGTCACGTTCTCCGCTGGCGATGCGCCGGCCGAGGGCTATTCCGCCCACGACCTGGCCAGCGCCAAGGCGCAGGGCTTCCGCGACGGCTACGCCAGCGCGCAGCGCGGCGACGCGGCGCCGGCGGACAACGGCTGAGCATCGGCATGTACGTCACGCCCGCCCAACTGGCCGACAAGCCTGGCGCCCGCGAGCTGGCCCAGGTGGCCACGCGCGAGCGCGACGCGATCGTGGCGGACGACCTGATGGAGGCCACCCTGCGCGGCACCGACCGCACGGCCTGGGCGCCCGCGCTGCAGGCCGTGGCCGACGACGCGCTGGCGCGCATCAATGCCGCCATCAATGAGGCCGGCGGCACCATCGACGGCTTCCTGGCCAAGCGCTACACGCTGCCGCTGGCCAAGACGCCCGGCGTGGTCACCAGCTGGGCACGCTCGATCACCCGCTACCTGCTGCACAAGGACCGCATCAGCGGCGAGGCGAACGACCCGATCCTGCGCGACTACCGCGACGCGATGAAGCTGCTGCAGCTCACCGCTGACAACAAATTCAGCCTGGGCGTCGACGATCCGGTGGTCAACAACCCGAATTCCGGCGACATCAAGATCGTGCAGGACGCCAAGGTGTTCGGCCGCGACCAGCTGCGGAGCTTCCGGTGAGCTTCGCGCCCTTCAACGTGCAGGCCGTGGCCGACCGCATCAAGGCCGGCGTGGCGGATCTGCGCCTGGTCGGCCTGGCCGCCGACTACGCGGCGGTGAAAAGCCTGCGCGATTTCACCCCGCCCAGCGTGTACGTGGTGCTGGCGCAGGAAACGTTCGAGGCCAACCCGCCCGGCCACGGCGCACGCGGCGACCAGGTGCGTACCGCGCAGCGCGGCAGCGTGGCGGTGGGCGTGGTCATCGTGGGCCGCAACTACCGCGAGCAGGCCGGCGCGCAGCTCAGCGCCGGCATGAACGCGCTGATCGCCCAGGTGCGCGCCGTGCTGTCCGGCTGGGTGCCGGACGTGCCCGGCGCCCGCCCTTTCGAGCTGCAGCGCGGCGACCTGCTGCAGTACGACGACTCCACCGCGTTGTGGTGCGACGTGTGGAAAACCCAAACCCTCATCGGCGCAGAGGCGCGATAACCATGAAGACCGTAAAGGTAACGCTCAACCAGCCCCACACCCACGACGGCGTGGACTACCCCGCCGGCGCGCAGATCGAGGTCGGCGAAGCCGACGCGAAGTGGCTCGCCGACCACGGCGTGACCGGCAGCGTCGGCAAGGCCCCCGCTGAGGAGACCAAGGCATGAAGGACTATTCGCTGCAGGGCAAGGTCTGGCTCGGCACGCGCCTGGCCAGCGGCAAAGCCGGTGCACTGAAGTGGCTCGGCGACAACAGCGAGCTGACGCTCAAGCTCACCACCGAGAAGTCCGAGCGCATCGAAAGCTGGAGCGGCAATCGCCTGACCAGCGCGGTGCTGCAAAAGGCCAAGAAGGTGGAGATCACCCTGAAGCCCAACCAGCTCAGCTCCAACGTGCTGGCCCTGGCGCTGTACGGCACCGTGGCCACCATCGCCGCCGGCACGGTCACCGGCGAGGCACTGCCGGCCGGCCTGAAGCCCGGCGACACCGTGGTGCTGGACAAGGCGAACGCCAGCGCGGTCGCGCTGACCGACAGCACCGCGACGCCGAAGACGCTGGTGCTGGGCACCGACTACGCCATCGAATCGGCGGCGGCGAGCCTGCTCACCATCAAGAGCACGCTCACGCCGACCTACGTCGAACCGATCAAGGCCGCCTACAGCAACGCGGCCGGCGTCGACCTGACCATGTTCACCGAGGCGGTGCCAGAGCGTTACCTGGTGTTCGACGGCATCAACACGCTCACCAACGAGCGCCTGCTGGTGCGGCTGTACCGCTGCCAGATCGACCCGGTCAGCGACCTGGCGCTGATCACCCCCGACCTCGGCGAATTGTCGATGGGCGGCAACGTGCTGTTCGACGCGACCAACGCGGCCGATACGAAGCTGGGCGGCTTCGGCAAGATCAGCCTGCCGACGGAGGTCTAGCGGTGGCCCGCCGCGTGACCCTTATCGCCCCGGCCGTGCTGCCCGATTACATGGACAGCACGGCCGCCGAGCGGGTCATTCTGCGGGTGGTTGCCCGGCAACGCGGTCCAGCACCTCGGCGAAAAACGCCAGCTTGCGGCGCAACGTCGCGTGGAACAGCGGTGCGTCATGCCGCTGTTCCTGCACAGCCAGGTCGTCGGTCCATTCGAGTGTGGCTTGCTGCACGAATTCGCGCAGCGCGGCGGGCCTTGGGTGGGTGGCGATGAGCGCGCTCACCATCATGCCAAGCACGCGTTGCTCCGCCGCCACGATTTGCAGTCGCTCTGAATCGTCCATCCCTTTTCCCCTGGTGTAGACATGGCCCGCAAAGTTACCTCAACTCCGAAAGCCAAGTCGGCGCCGCCTCCCAGCGGCGCCGACGATCTGGCGATCATGCACCCCGACATCACGCTCACCCTCGCCGGCCGCAAGATCACCGTGCGCGAGTACGGCTTCGTCGACGGCTTGCGCCTGCGCGCGCAGACGCGGCCGTTCCTGCTGGCGCTGGAGCAGCTGTTCGGCGCCAGCGAGGGCCTGACCGACGACGTGTTGGCGGTGGTCGGCGAGCACTACGACCTTGTGCGCGGCGCGATCGCGCAGAGCGCCAACGTCAAGGTGGCCTGGATCGAGTCGCTCGGCGACGCGGATGCCGACCAGCTGCTGATGACGTGGTGGACCGTGTGCGGCCCTTTTTTTCTCCGCCAGCTCATCCGCCGGAGCGGCGAACGGGCGAGGCGGAACGAGCTGTTCGCTGGGCCGACATCTACGTCGAGCTCACCGCCGCCGGATACGGCACCCCCGACCAGCTCGGCCGATACACCGAGCGGCAGCTCCGACTCTTCCACCGGCGCCTGATGCGCCGGCGCGAGCTGCAGCAGGCGGATCTGATCGAGGCGGTCGCCAACGGCTACGGCGGCTGCCAGAGCAAGGACGGGCTCAAGCAGATGCAGGCGATGGTGGAGGCGATGCGGAAAGGCTGATCAGCCGTGGCGCCACCAGGCGGCAAAGATCGCCCAGAGGTAGAGGCACAAGCAGGCCATCGCCAGCAGGAAGGAGGGCCAGAGCGGCCACCCCGCCACCGACGCAACCCCACTCAGAAGCAAGCCGAGCACGCAACCGATGAACCCGAACGCCATCATCCCCTTGTATCGCTTGCCGGTCTGCTCGACCTGCAGCGGCGCGACGGGCCGGCCGCAGCGCGGGCAGGCCGGCGCTACATCGGATACCTGGTGCGTGCAGTCCGGGCAGGTGATGAGTGCCATGTCGGTGTACCCCTCCGTGATCGACGCGCCGGAGCATACCAGTGGCTGATCGCAATCTCGACATCGCCCTGCGCATCAAGGCCGAGCTGGACGGTGCGCGCGGTCAGGTCGAACGGCTCAACAAGTCGATCGAGAACACCGGCAAGTCGTCGTCCAAGGCAGCGTCGCTCAACCGTGACCAGACCGCCGCGCTGTCCCAGTTCCTGGCCAAGCTCGACCCGACCATCGGCAAGCTGGACCAGCTGGACAAGAAACAGGCGCAGCTGGCCACGCTCAAGCGCAGCGGCTGGATCGACGACGAGACGTTCGCCCGGTTCAACACGCTGCTGGACAAGCAGCGCGCCGGCCTGGACAAGTCCGGCAAGTCGATGCACACCTTCGGCCTCAATACCGCGCAGACGCGGCGCGAGCTGGGCTTCCTGGCCAAGGACATGGCCACGGGCCAATGGGGGCGGTTCACCCAGACCAGCATGACGCTGGCCAATTACTCCGGCCTGACGAGCCTGGCGTTCTCCGCCACGGGCCTCGCGATCATGGGCGTCGTGGGCGCCTTGGGGCTGCTGGCCGCCGCCACAGTGAAGGGCTACCTTGAAAATGAGCGGCTGGCGCGCTCGATCATCGTCACCGGCAACTATGCGGGCACGACCACTGGGGAAGTAACCCAGTTGGCGGCATCGCTGAGTGCGATCAACGGGCGCGGCGGCCAGGCGCGCGAGATCCTCAACGGACTGATCGGCAGCGGCCGCATCGCCGGCGATGCGCTCGACACGGTAGGCCGCGCCGCTGTGAGCATGGCGGCACTCACGGGCAAGAGCGCGCAGGAGGTCGTGGCCGAGTGGACCAAGGTCGCCGATGATCCGGTGCGCGCGGCGCTGGAGCTGGACAAGCAGTACCACTTCCTCAACACCACGCTGTTCCAGCAGATCCAGACGCTGCAGCAGGCGGGCAACCAGTACGAGGCGTTGAAACTTGTGGCGTCGTCGTTCGCGGATGACACCGCGAACAAGATGGACGAGCTGCATCGGCGCATGGGGTGGATGGAAACGTTCGCCGATCGTTGGTCGCGGGGCGTCGATCGCATCAAGTCCGGCCTGCAGGACATCGGCCGCCCGGATGACGAGACCGACAAGTTCCAGGCGGCACTGGCCAAGTACAACAAGATCTACCAGGCCTACCAGGACAGCCTCAGCGCATCGTCCACCAAAGGGTACCGGGACACGTTGTTCGCCCAGGCCCAGGCGGCATACAAAGAGCTGCAGGCGGCGCAGGCGGCGGCCCTCAAAGTGCAGTCCGATGCGGCGGCCAAGGGTGTGGCCAAGCAGGTCCAGGCCGAGGGCGTAGCCGCCGCTGCCAGCATCGACCAATTGACCACCAGCCTCGATCGGGCCAAGCAGCGTCAGGAGGCGCTCAATAAAGCGTCGTTGGATCTCTACAAGATCCACCTGGCTGGCGGCAAATTGCCGGAAGGGATCAACTTCGACGGCCCCACCGCGGACACGCCGCAGGGCGCGGGCTGGGTCAAGCTCAAAGCGGAGATCGAGAAACGCTACGCCGATCCGAAGGTACCCAAGACCAAAGACACCACCAACGCCCTCGCCGCCGCCCAGAAGCAGCTGCAAGACCAGATCCTGTCCCTCGGCGACAAGGCGCTCGGCCCGGTCACCGGCATCTGGGACCAGTACACCAAGGCCATGCTGGCGGCCGGCACCGCCGGCGGCAAGGCCATCAAGGCCGGCGGCGACGTGGCGGCGGTGCAGGCGCAGGTGGCCGAGGTGCAGCAGCTGGCCGCGCAGGCGCGCGATCGCGCGCTGGCCGACCAGTCGCGCGGCCTCAACATCGCCTACCTCACCGCCACCGGCCAGCAGGCCGAGGCGGCGAAGCTGCAGATCGAGCAGCAGTACGGCGAGCTGCTGGCGGATCTGCAGCGCCGCGGCGACGAGGCGGGCGTGCGCCTGGTCAAGTCGCTGATCAACGTGGGCGAGGCGCGCGCGCAGCTGCAACAGCTGCAGCAGCAGGTGGATATGGTCCTGGCCAGCCAGGGGCGCCAGGAGCAGGGCATCCAGGCCGAGCAGCAGGCCGGCCTGATCAGCGAGTACAGCGCGCGCAAGCAGATCCTCGACCTGCACCACGCCACCGCCGCCCAGCTCGATGCGTTGCTGCCGAAGATGCGCGAGCTGGTGGCCGCCACCGGCGACCCGCGCGCGGTGGAGCAGCTGAAGAACCTGGAGGCCGAGCTGGGCCGACTGAAGCTGCAGACGAACGACCTTAAAACCGCCTTTGAAAGCGGTTTGACCAGCGGCCTGGAGCAGGCCCTGGTGGGGCTGGCCACGCGCACCATGACCGTGGGCGAGGCGTTCAAGTCGCTGGCCCGCACCGTCATCGCCAGCCTGGCGCAGGTCGCCGCGCGCGCGCTGGCGGCCAAGGCCATCGAGGGGCTGGGCAACCTGTTCGGCGGCGGCGACAAGAAGGCCGACGTGGGCGCGGGCGCCGCCAAGCTGGCCCTGGCCGGCGGCATCGTCGGCGGCGCCTCCGCGTTGCTGGGCACCAGCGCCGACAAGCTGCAGGCCGCGGCCGCCACGCTGATGATCGCCAACAGCATCGGCGCGGTCGGCGGCTTCGCCGAGGGCGGCTACACCGGCCACGGCGGCAAGTACCAGGTGGCCGGCGTGGTCCACCGCGGCGAGGGCGTGCTGAGCCAGCGGGAGATCGCCGCCATCGGCGGCCCGTCCGGCTTCCATGCGCTGCGCCAGGCCATCAGCGTCGGCTACGCCGACGGCGGCTACGTCAACCCGCTCAACGATGCCCCGCGCATCAGCGCCGCGCCCACCCGCACGCGCCTGCCCAGCAGCGCGGCCAACGACGCGCGCGGCCCCGGCGCGCAGGTGGCGCTGCGCAACGTCAACATCATCGACCCCGCGCTGGTCAGCGATTACCTGGACAGCAGCGACGGAGAAACCAGCGTCATGAACATCATCTCGCGCAACGAAACCAAGATCCGGCAGATGGCGCGCTGACATGGCCTACGAGATCGGCTTCGTCGACAACACCGGCAGCGAGGGCCTTGCCCACTGGCAGATGCTGGAGAAGATCCGCCGCTTCGCGCTCGGCTACGGCACGGCGGCCGCGCCGGTCTATGCCGGCACCGGCAACGGCACGCTCACCGGCGTGGATACCTACCCGGCCACCGTCAGCGAAACCTGGACGATCACCTGCACCGTGGCCGGCGCGGGCGCGACGTTCAGCGTCGTGGGCAGCGTCAGCGGCGCCAAGGCCAACGCCACCGCGGGCGTGGCCTACGACAACGCACTGCTCAAGTTCCTTATCACCGCTGGCGCCACGCTGTTCGCCGTCGGCGACAAGTGGACCATCGCCGCCACGGTCGGCGCGCTGCCAGCGGCGCAGCGCTGGACGCAGCTGCGCTACACCACGCCGACCGATGGCAGCAACCGCGAGTTGATCCTGCAGGGCGTGGGCCTGAGCGGTACCGAGCAGGTCTTCATCGGCTTCCGCAGCTACCACAACGTGGCCAGCGACTACTACAACCTCACCTGCGCCGGCTTCACCGGGTATGTCGCGGACAGCGCCTTCACCGCGCAGCCCGGGTACTTCGAGCGCGGTGTGTGCGCGCACAACAACCGCATCGACTACTGGCTGGCGGTGAACGCCCAGCGGGTCATGTTCGGCCTGCGCATGTCGGCGCCGCTGTCTTACGAGCCTGGCTACGCCGGCAAGTTCTTCGCCTATGCGACGCCAGGCGAGTACCCCTACCCACTGCTGGTCGCCGGCACGCTGTCCGCGCCGACACCCGCGACACGTTATTCCGACACGACCGCGCAGCACTCCACCGGCCTGAAGGGCTGTGTGTACAACGCGGGCACCTACTACAACTACGACTGCGGCCGCTTCCGCGATGCCGGCGGGGTCTGGCGGCCGTATCGCGCCGCGCCGTGGACGCGTGCGGAAAACGCTGCGCCCGCGCTGGTGCGCGACACGGGCGGCTACTACGCGCCGCCCGCCGTGGAGATCATGACCCGGGCCGTCGATCAACTGGCCGGCGAGAACAATGTCTGGGGCGTCCTGGACGGCGTGCGCTACATCAGCGGCTTCAACAACCAGGCCGAGAATACCGGCGTCCTGGACGGCAAATCGTATGTGGTCATGGCCGATACGGAGCGCAACGGCATCGGCGATTACCTCCTGCTGGAGATGAACTGATGGCCTACATCACCGGCACCGCCGCCAGCGTCGCTAGCCTGTTGACCGCGATCCAGGGTGCCTGCACGGCCAATGGCTGGACGCTGGCCGGCAGCGTGCTGTCCAAGGGCACGTGCTATCAGCGGCTGACCATCTCGGGCACGCAGCTCCAGCTCACCGCCGGCACCGGCATCGACGTCAGCAATAATCTTCTCGGCATCGCCGATGAGCTGGCCTGCGTCCTCGGTCGCACCAGCACCCTGGTAGCCTACGCGTTCCCCCTCGACTATTTCATCCACATCAATACGGCGCCGGATGAGGTCTACGTCGTGGTGCGCTACGGCGGGACGTTCTATCAGTGCCTGGCGTTCGGGCAATCAGCGCAGCCGGGGCTGGTGGGCGGCGGCAATTGGTACTCCGGGTCACAAAACACCGTCTTTGGTGCAAACACCGATGCCGGCAGTCTGCTATCGAGTGGCGGCGATAACGGCAGTTGCGCGGTCATGGGCCTGTTTTACGGCATCCAATACGCTGGCAACCGGCAGAACGGCGCGGTGCATCATGCGCTCGATTCGGCCACCTGGAAGGTCGAGGGCGCGTGGCGGGACTGGTACAGCCCCTTCATCCTGCAGCCCAACGCGTTTAACAGCCGCTCGATCCTGATTCCGATCCGCGTCTATGCGCCGCGCACCGGCGGCTTCATTTCACCCGTGCTCGAATGTCGCCACGCGCGTTACGTCAACCTCGCCAATATGGTGCCGGAACAGGTCATCACCCTGGGGCCTGACCGCTGGCGCGTCTACCCGTGGTGGGCCAAGGACGCGCGGCTGGGTATCGTCAATTGCGGTCACGCGCTGCGGTACGACGGCCCATAGGCCATGACGGTCATACTCCTCGCCAGCGCGCAGGCCAGCCTGTCGCAATACACGCAACCACAGATCAGCACGGACCTGGCCGCCCGCAGCGCGTGGACGGGCTGGCCGCCCGCGGCGCCCCTCGACGCCGGCACGGCGCCGGCGATGGTACCGACCCGCGTGGCCGCGCAGGTGCACCCGCGAGTGATCAACACCACGCCGGCGCGCGGTTACATGGATGACTACTACTACCGCACCTACATCACGCCGGCGCGCCTCGACATCGGCAACCTGAGCACGGCGCAGACGCGCAATATCGTCGTGTGGAACGCCTGGCCCGACCAGCCGCGCACGCTCACTGCGCTCGACCTGGTCAATGCCGGTGGCATCACTGCCACCGGCGAGGGCGCGCTGCCGCTCAGTTTCAACCCGCTGCAGCAACGCACCTGGTCGGTGGCGGTGAGCACCGACGGCCCGCCCATCATCGACGCCACGCTGAGCTGGCTGTTCGCAGGCAGCGCCCCGATCTCGGTCGCGATCACCGGCAACCGCCTCACTACCTGGATGATCGCGCCCGATTGGGCCAACCCCGTCACCGAGACGCTCAGCTGGCTCACCGATGCGCAGGATGCCGTCGACGGCAGCCAGCTGCGCCAGCCGTGCCGCGAGGTACCGCGGCGCGAGTGGGAGTTCGGCGTGATCGCCGAGGGCGCCGAGCGGCAGATCATGGAGAACGCGCTGTACAGCTGGAGCTCGCGCACCTGGGCGCTGCCGGTGTGGCCGGACATGACCTGGCTCGCCGCGCCCATCGCCGCCGGCACCAGCGTGATCGCGCTGGACACCACCGACCTGGACTACGTCGAGGGCGGCCTAGTCGCGTTCTACCGCTCGGCATCGAGCTACGAGCTGGCCGAAATCCTCACCCTCACTGCCGCGGCCATCACGTTCAAGCAGCCACTGGCCAAGGGATGGGGCAAGGGCGACCGCGTGGTGCCGGTGCGCACGGCCGCGCTCACCGACTACCCCACGCTCAACCGCAAGCACGACGAGCGCGTCGATGCGCAGCTGCGCTTTCGCGCCGCCGAGGATTGCACCTGGCCAGCGATCGCGCCGGCCGCCCTGTACCTCGGCATTCCGGTGCTGGAGACGCGCACCAACGAGCCGGAGGATCTGGCCGCCGCCTACCGCCGCGTGGTCGTCACCATCGACAACGACCTGGGCACGCCCACGCTCGACGATCTCAGCGGCCAAACCTGGATCAGCCAACCGTTCTACTGGCTGGTGCAGGGCCGCGCCGACCGTGCCGCGCTGCGCAGCCTGCTGTACTGGCTGAAGGGCCGCGGCAACGCGCTGTGGCTTCCCAGCGGGAACGCCGACATCACCCTGGCCGCCACGCTGACCGGCACGGCGGCCTCGCTGACGGTGGCGGCCTCCGGCATCACCCGCTTCGTGTACGGCCGGCCTGGGCGCCGGCACATCCGTATCGAGCTCAAGAACGGCACGGTGTACTACCGCAAGCTCACCGCGGCCGTCGAGGTCGACGAGCAGACTGAGCAGTTGGGCATCGACAGCGCGCTGGGCGCGGCGGTCACGCCGGCGCAGGTGCGACAGATCAGCTGGCTGATGCTGGCCACGCTCGCCGGCGATCGCGTCGAGATCGGCCACGTGCACGACAGCATGGGCACCGCCACGGCTGGCACCACCTTCGTCGGCGTGCCGAAGGAGGAGCCGTGAGCTTCATCAGCCGCTGGATCGAGTTCTACGAGTTCTCGCGTGGCGTGCAGCACTGGCGCTACGTCACCGAGAACAAGGCGCTGGTGTACCTCACCCAGCCTTACACCTACGCCAACATCAAGCGCAGCGGCCTGGCCGAAAGCGTCGACCTCACCCGCAACGTGCTCGACCTGTCCGTGCCCACCGATCTGCCGCTGCTCGATCTCTACCGCGGCACCGCGCCCATGCAGGACATCGACATGGTCCTGCGCCGCCAGCGCAAGAGCGACGGCGTGGTGGAAACGCGCTGGGTGGGCGTGATCGGCAGCGTGGAGTGGCAGACCAACAAGGCGATCATCCACGGCCTGCCGCCGATGGCCAGCCTCAAGGGCCTCGGCCTCAAGCGCAACTGGCAAAAGGGCTGCCCGCTGGTTACCTACGGCACCGGCCTGGGCGAGTGCAACGTGGACCGCGAGACCATGCGCGTCAACGCCACCATCATCTCCACCGCGGGCGTCACCGCCACCGCGGCGGCCTGGGGCACCAAGCCGAACGGCTGGTTCGACGGCGGCTGGATCGAGTGGGCGGTGGCTGGCATCGTTGAGCGCCGGCCCATCGTCTCGCACGTCGGCACCGTGCTGACCCTGCTGCGGCCGGCGCAGGTCCCCGCGGGCACGGTGGTGGCCACCTACCCCGGCGACGATCACACGCTGGCCACCTGCGACACCAAGTTCAACAACGCCGTGAACTATGGCGGCGACCCCTTCATCCCCGATAAAAACCCGTTCTCGGGCGAACCCATCTACTAGGAGCCGCCGATGGACCCCATCACCTGGGTTTACCTCATCGTCATGGTCGTGTCGCTGGTGCTGTCGGTGGCGCTGGCGCCGAAGCCAAAGAACGCCAAGCCGCCATTGGCGGCCGACTTCGAGGTGCCCACCGTCGAGGACGGCCGCGAGGTGACGGATTTTGGCGGCACCGTGTGGATCGACGACCCCAACCTTACCTGGTGGGGCGACCTCAAGGTCTACCCGCCCATCCAGACATCGAGCGGCAAGTAATGAACAGCATCGAGCCTATCAAGCGCCGCTTTTATTGGCCGCACCCCTATTACATCGAGGCCGTGCTGCACGGCCATGCCTGCGCTCGTGGCCGGCGCTGGTGGCAGATGTATGTGGACGTGACGGTGGGGTATCGCTACATCGCCGGGGCCACATCGTGAGCATCATCGTCACCATGCAGCACGTGCGCGCCGCCAAGCTGGGCGGCGTCGGCGTGCTGTGCGCCGACGGCATCCGCGACTGGTGCGCGCGCCACGACGTCGACCTGCGCCAGCTCGCCGAGGAGGGCCTGCCGATCGCGCAGGCCGAGGCCATCGACGACGCGTTCGCGCAGCGCGTAGTGGCCATCGCGCGCGCCGAGGCCGCGGCGGGGGCACCGGGCAATGGGTAAGGGCGGCAAGGTCACCATCGGCTTCTGGTACCAGATGGGCATCATGTTCGGGCTCAGCACCGGCCCGATCGACGCGCTGCGCAAGATCACGGGCGGCGGGCGCCTGGCCTGGTCCGGCAACGTGACCGCCAGTGGCCCCATCAGCATCAATGCGCGCGAGCTGTTCGGTGGCGAGAAGAAGGAAGGCGGTATCGAGGGCACGGCCGACCTGATGATGGGCGAGGCAACCCAGATGCCGAACGCGTATCTGATCAGCCAGCTCGGCACGCCCATGCCGGCGTTCCGCGGCAAGGTGATGCTGGTGTTCCGCGGCATCGTCGGCGCCATGAACCCCTACATCAAGGCGTGGGGCTTCCAGGTGCAGCGCTGGACGGCCGGCTGGCGCACGCCCGTGTGGGAGCCGGCACTGTGCCGCATCGGCGACGGCATGAACCCGGCGCACTTCATCTACCGCGCCATCACCGACCCCACCACCGGGCTGGGCCGCGACCCGAACCAGGCGCTGGACCTGGTGCGCATGAAGGCTGCCGCGCAGACCCTCTATAACGAGGGGCTCGGCCTGTGCCTGCGCTGGACGCGCAGCGACGTCACCGGCAACTTCATCCGCATGGTGTGCGACCACGCCGGCGGCGACTTCGTCGACGACCCCACCACCGGCAAGCAGTACCTCAAGCTCTACCGCGGCGACTACGACATCGCCACGGTGCCGCTGGTCGACGAGAGCAACATCGTCGAGCTGGTCAGTTTCGAGCAGGGCGCGCTGGCCGGCTCGATCAACCAGGTCGTGGTGACCTACCGCGACAGCGCCACCAACAAGGACGCGGCGACGCCGGCGATCCCCAACCTGGCCAACATCCAGGCGCAGGGCCGGGTGATCAGCCAGGCCGTGCGCTACGACGGCGCCTGGAACGCGGCCCTGGCGCTGCGGCTCGGCCAGCGCGACCTGCACGCCAGCAGCAGCCTGCCAGCGCGCATGAAGCTCAAGGTGTTTTCCTCGCTCGACGTGCGCAAGGGCGACGTGCTGGCCTTCAGCTGGCCGCGCCTCAACCTCTCGCGCATGCCCATCCGCGTGCTGGAGATCGAGCGCGGCACGCCCACCGCCAACAGCATCACGCTCATCTGCGCGCAGGATGTTTACAGCCTGCCCACCACCACCTACCTGGTCGCTCAGCCGGCGCTGTGGACGGCGCCGAATCTCGCGCCGCAGGCCATCACCGTCCAGCGCCTGCTCGAATCCAGCTACCGCGACCTCGCCGCCAACCTGCGGGCCGCCGACCTCGGCGCCATTGCGCCGCTGGCAGGCTACGTGGGCGCGCTGGCGGCCCGGCCGGCCGGCGTGCCGGTCAATTACGCGCTCACTACCCGCATCGGCACCACCGGCGCCTTCGTCGACGTGGCGTCGGGCGACTTCACACCCACCGGCCTGCTGGCGGCCGCCATGCCGGTCGGCGCCGCGCCGGTCGCCGTCACGCTCACCAGCCCCAAGGATCTCGACCTCGTCGCCGTCGGCAGCGAGGCGCTGATCGACGACGAGATCTTCCGCGTCGACGCCATCAACCCCGCCGCCGGCACCGCCACGCTCGCCCGCGGCTGCGTCGACACCGTGCCGGCGGAGCACGCACTCGGCGCCCGCGTCTGGTTCACCGACCACTTCACCGCGGCCGACCGCACTGAATACACCACCGGCGAAACCATCAACGCCAAGCTGCTCACGCACGCCGGCGCCGGCGCGCTCGACCCCGCGCTGGCCACCATCGCCAGCCTGCTGCTCAGCAAGCGCCAGATCCGCCCGTATGCGCCGGGCGGCCTCAAGATCAACGGCGTCGCCTACCCCGCGGCCGTGTCGTCCGCCGCCGGCCTGGTGCTCACCTGGACGCACCGCGACCGCAAGCAGCAGGCCGACCAACTGATCGACACCGCCGCCGCCAACATCGGCCCGGAAACCGGCACCACCTACACCGTGCGCACCTACCTCGGCGGCGTGCTCAAGTCCACCACCACCGGCATCACCGCCGCCACGCATACGCCCGCAAACCCAGGCACCGGCGTCGTGCGCGTCGAGGTCGACGCCGTGCGCGATGGCTACACCAGTTGGCAACCCTTGGCGGCCACGTTCGATTTCACATGACAAACGGAGCGCCGGGCTGTTGACGCAGCCCGGCCTCTCTCCACGACAGGACGTGGATCAAGCGCGGCCCCTTCCGGCCGGCCGGTGGCCCGCCATCAAGGCCCGTTTGAACCCCCTTCAATGGCCGGTTAGGATGCCCTTCCTGCTCCTGCGGCGGGCTGTGCAAACCAAGTGTCCCCACTTTGCAAACCAAATGTCCGCTTACATTGATCTTCCCCGCCCCCCCCACCTCCTCCTGCCAGGCAGGGGGAGGCGCAGAGCACCAGCTATCATGCGCGGATGAATACGTCCACCGCGCTTCCCGTCATCCGCCTGAAATCCGATCGCAGCCCCGGCCATCCGTGGGTGTGGTCGGCGCAGCTGCACAAGCCGGAGGCGAAACTGCCGCCGGGCAGCGTGGTCGAGGTGCACGACGCGAAAGACCGCTTCGTCGGCCGCGCGTTCTGGAACGGCCACGCGCGCATCGCGCTGCGCCTGCTTGACACGCATCCGGATGCGGTGATCGACGCCGACTGGGTTGCCGCGCGCATCGCCCGCGCGGTGCAGCTGCGCCGCGACTGGCTGCGGCTCGATGCCGTCAGCGACGCCTGGCGCGTGGTGCACAGCGAGGGCGACGGACTCTCCGGGCTGATCGTGGACCGCTATGCCGACGTCCTCGTCATCGAATACTTCGCCGCCGGCATGTGGCGTTTCCGCGAGGCGATCCACGCCGCCCTGCTCACGCATTTTCCCGGCGCGCAGCTGTACTGGTTCGCCGAGTCGCACGTGCAGAAGCAGGAGTCGTTCGACTGCCGCAGCCCCGAGGTGCCGGCGCCGTTCGAGGTGCACGAGCACGGCCTGCGCTTCCACGCCGCGCCGGGCCTGGGCCACAAGACCGGCTTCTTCGCCGACCAGCGCGACAACCGTAAGCGCTTCGCGGAACTGGCGAAGGGCCGCCGCGTGCTCGACCTGTGCTGCAACGCCGGTGGCTTCGCGGTGCACGCGATGGCGGCCGGCGCGCGCGAGGCGGTCGGCGTGGATCTGGATGCGGGCATCCTCGACGTCGCCCGCGCCAACGCCGGCGCCAACAAGGTCGCGGTGGCGTTCGAGCAGGCAGACATCTTCGACTGGGTGCGTGCCGCGGTGGCGCGCGGCGAGCGCTACGACGCGGTGGTGCTCGACCCGGCCAAGCTCACCCGCGACCGCAGCAAGGTGATGGACGCGCTGAAGAAGTACTTCGCGATGAACCGCATGGCGCTGGACATCATCCCGCCCGGCGGCCTGCTGCTGACCTGCTCGTGCACCGGCCTGGTCGGCGAAGGCGAGTTCCTGGAGATGCTGCGCCGGGTGGCGCTCAACGCCGGCCGCGAAATCCAGGTGCTGGAGGTGCGCGGCGCCGGCGCCGACCACCCGTTCCGCACCGACGTGGCGGAAGGCCGTTACCTGAAGGCGGTGTTCTGCCGGGTGGAATGAGTCCTCCGAAATTCCGTAGGGCGGGCACCGCCCGCCGCCCCACCTCACATCCACAAGAACCAAAGCCGGCGGGCATTGCCCGCCCTACGAGGCTGCCGGATGGATCAGGGCCGCCTTTCGGTAGAGGTTGTTTATACTTTGCGCGGCAACCGCCCGCGCAGCGACACGGCATCGAACGGGCCGGGCTCGGCGATCAGTTCGCGCGCCGCATCCACCTGATCCCACGTGTTCCACAACAGCACGCCCCGCACGCGGCCGCCATCCAGGTAATACACCATGCCCTCGCGATTAGGCTCGCGCCAGTCCTCGACCACCTCGAGCCGCGTATCGAGCAGGCCGACCGCCTCGTAGCCGAGGTCGAACATGTCCGAGTAGAAGAACGGCAATACGGTGTATTCCCCGGCCACGCCGGTCATCGCGCGGCCGGCATGCCGGCCCATGCTGACCGCCGCGTCCTCGTGTTCCACGCGCAGGCGCCGGCCCAGCGCCGGATTGTGGAAGTTGGCCACGTCGCCGGCAGCCCAGATGTCCGCGTCACTGCTGCGCAGCCGGGCGTCGACCACGATGCCGTCCTCGACGGCAAGGCCCGCCTGCTCGGCCAGCGCAGTGTTCGGCGTCACGCCGAGGCCGGCCACCGCCGCCTCCACGCGCAGCAGGCTGCCATCGGACAGCACCAGTTCCACCCCGCCGTCGGTGGGGTTGCTGCCCTGCACGCGCACCCCGGCGCGCACATCCACGCCGCGGCTGCGGTAATAGTCGTCGAGATAATGCGCCAGGCCCTCGGGGTAGCGCCCCGCGCCGATCGTCCCGCCGGAAAACAGCAGGGTCACCTTGCAGCCGAGGCTGCACAGCGACGCGGCCAGCTCGCAGCCGATGAAGCCGCCGCCGATCACCGCGATGAAGGCACCGGGCTGGGCGTAACGGCGCAAGGCCTGGTAATCGTCCAGCGTGCGGAAATGGATGATCCGCTCGCCGCCCTCGAACGGCAGCCGCCGCGGGGTGGCGCCCGTGGCCAGCAGCAGGCGGCGGTAGCGGTAGCTGTCGCCGCGATCGTCGTGCGCGGTGCGCGCCACCCGGTCCAGCGACTCCACATGCCGACCCATATGCAGCGTCGCGCCGCTTCGCGCGGTGGCCAGTTCGATGTCGGCCACCGACTTGTCGCCCTTCCACAGCGCCTTGGACAGCGGCGGCCGCTGGTACGGCGGCTGCGCCTCGGCGCCGACGATGCCGACGTTCGCCGTGGCCTCGACCTCGCGGATCGCCTTGGCGGCCGCGTCGGCAGCCATGCCGCCGCCGATGATCAGGTAATCGTGAACATGTTCCATATCTGCCTCCCGGGCCGACGGATCGGCCCATGATGCACCGCTGCGGCAGCGGCGACGTGAAATAGGCGCAGCCGATGAGACCGCTCGACGTACACTGGATGCATCGACCCGGGAAAACGTTCCATGCCGCTCAACGAAGTCCTGCTGATTGCCCTCGTCATCCTCGCCGCGCTGGTGCTGCTGTTGCAGGTCGCGGCGCTGCTGCGCGGGCGCGGCGACCCCGGCCTTGGCGCGAAACTCGATGCCCTGAAGGACGACAGCGCCCGCGTCGAACGCACGCTGCGCGAGGAACAGCGCGCCGGACGCGAGGAGCTGCAGCAGGGTTTCGACCGCTTCCGCAGCCATGTCGGCGAGCAGCTCGGCGGCATGTCGCAGCAGCAGGCCGAGCGCATCGACGGCTTCGGCCAGCGCCTCGCCGCCCTCACCGACGGTACCAGCCAGGGCCTGCAGACGCTGGCGCAGCAACTTGCCGAAGATGCGCGCAAGAGCCGCGCGGAAACCACGCTCGCGCTCAATCATTTCGGCGAGCAGCAACAACAGCGCTTCAGCGCGCTCGGCGCCGAACACGAGAAGCGCATGGGCGAGGTGCGCGCCACACTGGAGGCCAAGCTCGGCGCGATCCAGCAGGACAACGCGGCCAAGCTCGAGCAGATGCGCGCCACCGTCGACGAGAAACTGCACGCCACACTCGAAACCCGCCTCGGCGAGTCCTTCAAGCTGGTGTCCGAGCGGCTGGAGGCGGTGCAGCGCGGGCTGGGCGAAATGCAGAGCCTGGCCACCGGCGTCGGCGACCTGAAGCGCGTGCTCGGCAACGTGAAGACACGCGGCGTACTGGGCGAAACCCAGCTCGGCGCCCTGCTCGAACAGCTCCTGACGCCTGACCAGTACGCCGCCAACGTGGCCGTGGTGCCCAACGCCGACGCGCGGGTGGAGTACGCCATCCACATGCCGAACGGCGTCGACGGCGCCCCATTGTGGCTGCCGATCGACGCCAAGTTTCCGCTCGAGGATTACCAGCGTCTGCAGGAGGCCCAGGAAAACGCCAACGCCGTCGCCGCCGCGGACGCCGCCAATGCGCTGGAGCGGCGCGTGCGCGAGGAAGCCAAACGCATACGCAGCAAGTACGTGGTGCCGCCGCACACGGTGGATTTCGCCATCCTGTTCCTGCCCACCGAGGGCCTGTTCGCGGAAGTGCTGCGGCGGCCGGGCCTGTTCGAGTCGCTGCAGCGCGACCATCACATCACGGTCGCGGGACCGACCACGCTGGCGGCGATCCTGACCAGCCTCAAGGCCGGCTTCCGCACGCTGGCGATCGAGAAGCGCAGCAGCGAGGTCTGGCAACTGCTGGGTGCGGTCAAGACCGAGTTCGGCAAGTTCGGCGCGGTGCTGGACAAGGTCAAGAAGAATCTCGACCAGGCCAGCAACCAGATCGACGCGACCGGTGTGCGTACCCGTGCCATCGAACGCAGACTGCGCGGCGTGGAAACCGCGCCGGGCGAAGTCACCCGGCAATTGCTGGACGACGTGCCCGCGCCGGACGACAGCGACGACGACACCGAGACGTGACTTCCCCGCCATGCCCGGACCTGCGCGGGCTTGACGCGGACGTTAAAATGCCCCCCATCCGTCCACCCGAGATCCCCCATGAGCGAGCAGCGCAACCCTAACGATGTCAGCCAGGAGCAGGCCGAGGAGGCGGTGCGCACGCTGCTGCGCTGGGCCGGCGAGGATCCTTCGCGCGAGGGTCTGCTGGACACCCCGAAGCGGGTGGTCAAGGCGTACCGCGACTGGTTCTCCGGCTACGAATCCGACCCGGGCGACTACCTGCGCCGCACCTTCAAGGAGGTGAACGGCTACGACGAGATGGTGGTACTGCGCGACATCGAGTTCGAGAGCCACTGCGAGCATCACATGGCACCGATCATCGGTCGCGCCCATGTCGGCTACCTGCCGACCAACCGGGTGGTCGGCATCAGCAAGCTGGCGCGCGTGGTGGAAGGCTTCGCGCGCCGCTTCCAGGTGCAGGAAAAGCTCACCGCGCAGATCGCGCAGTGCATCCAGGAAACCCTGCAGCCGGCCGGCGTGGCGGTGGTGGTCGACGCCAGCCACGAGTGCATGACCACCCGCGGCGTGCACAAGCGCGGCGTGTCGATGGTGACCAGCCAGATGCTCGGCACCTTCCGCGACGATGCGCGCACCCGCGCCGAGTTCCTGCAGTTCATCGGCATCCACGGCGGCAGCCGCTGAACGTGCGCCTCGCTCTCGCGCTGGCGCTGCCGCTGGCGGCCGCAGCGGCGCATGCCCAGGACACCCGGGCGGACTACCTGCGCCTGTTCGACAGCGACGGCGACGGCCGGGTCAGCGAAGCTGAGTACCTCGCCTACATGGGCCGCGGCTTCCGCGCGATGGACCGCAACGGCGACGGCATCATCGAAACCGATGAATTGCCCGGCGGCCGCGGCAAGCCGATCACGCTCAAGGAATACCAGGACAACCTGCGGCGGCAGTTCCACAAGCTCGACCGCAACCGCGACGGCTACCTCGACGCGAAGGAACTAACCGCGCCTCCGCGCTGAAGCCTGCTCCCATGCTGCGCAGCAGGAGAGGATCGGGTCGCTCTCTCGTGACGCAAGATCAAAAGCCACCCCCTCCCAGCCTCCCCCTGCGTGCAGGGGGAGAAGCAGAGCGTCGACGGCCCTTTCCCCCTGCTGCATCGCCGCCTTCTCCCTCCCCTGCGACGCAGGGGAGGGTTGGGGTGGGGTCGCTCTTCGCGCCCCGTCAGGCCGAAATCGCCAGCTTCTCGGAACGATACAGCTGCGCCGTCGCCAGCACCGCGAGCAGCGCTGCGGCCAACGTGCCGGCCAGGCACAGGACGAGCTGCTCCACGCTGACACCGTCGCCGCGCAGCAGCTGCATGATGCCCAGGTTCTGGCCCAGCAGCGGCACCGCGTACATCCACGCCTGCGCCTTGATCGGCATGAACGACAGCAGCAGGCTGGGGATGATCGGCACCAGCATCAGCAGCGAGATGTAGGTCTGTGCCTCGCGATAGCTCTTGGCGAACGCCGCCACCATCGACTGCAGCGCGGCCAGCAGCAGCACCAGCGGCAGCATCAGCAGCAGCACGCGAGTGGCGAAGTGCAGGCCGAGGTCCAGTTCCATGCCGATCTTGCCGGCGGGAATGAACTGCCCCACCACCGCGAACGCCAGCAGGGTGATCAGCAGACTGGCGAGGGAAAACGCGCAGATCGCCGCCAGCTTGCCGCACAGGATCTTCCAGCGCGGCACCGGGTTGGCGAACAGCGGTTCCAGCGACTGCCGTTCGCGCTCGCCGGCGGTGAGGTCGATCGCCAGATACATGCCGCCCATGAAGATGGTGATCACGAAGAAGTACGGCAGCATCGCGAACATCAGTACCGCGCGCGACTGCGGCGTGGCCTGGTCGCGCTTGGCCACCTGCAGCGGCCAGGCCGTGCCCGGCGACAGGCCGCGCGCCACCAGCCGCATCGCGCCCTGCTGGCGCGCGTAGCTCTCCACCAGCTGGGTGACCCGCTCCACCGAGGTGTTCGTGTCGCGCTGCGAGGAGTCGTAGAACAGCTCGACCTGCACCGGCTCGCCCGCACGCCAGGCCTTGCCGTAGCCGGGCGCGATGCGCAGCACCACATCGGCGTCCTGCTTGCGCACCGCCTGGGCGGGGTCGGCCACCGGCGCACCCGGCACCACGCCGCCGGCCTTCAGTGCAGCGACCAGGTTCGGCGCGTGCTCGGCGCCGATCACCGGCACCGGCAGCGGCTTCTCGGCCTTGTCCAGTTCGCGGTTGAGGGTGAAGTTGATCAGCATCACGAACAGCAGCGGCCCCAGCAGCGGGCCGGTCAGGAAGGCGCTGATGAGGGTACGGCGGTCGCGCAGGTTCTCCTTCACCTCTTTCAGCAACACGGTGAGGACGGAGCCGCCGCGGCGGGTTTTCAATGGGGTCGTCGTCATGCCGCCAGTCCCTCGTCGGTGCCGATGATCTTCACGAAGGCGTCCTCCAGGTTGGATTCGCCGGTCTGTGCCCTCAGCGCGTCGGGCGATTCGTCGGCCACCACGCGGCCGTGCGCGATCACCACGATGCGGTCGCACAGCGCGGCGACCTCCTGCATGATGTGGCTGGAGAACAGCACGCAGCGGCCCTCGCCCTTCAGCTGCCGCATGAACCGGCGCAGCGCGCGGGTGGCCATCACGTCGAGGCCGTTGGTCGGCTCGTCGAGGATCACGTTGCGCGGGTCGTGCACCAGCGCGCGCGCGATCGCGGTCTTCACCCGCTGGCCCTGCGAGAAGCCCTCGGTGCGGCGGTCGGCGATGTCCTCCATCTCCAGCGCCTTGACCAGCGCCTCGCGCCGGCTCGCCAGCAGATCCTCCGGCAGGCCGTGCAGGCGGCCGAAGTAGTCGATGTTCTCGCGCGCGCTGAGCCGCTTGTACAGGCCGCGCGCATCCGGCAGCACGCCGAGCCGGCGGCGCACGCCGAGCGGGTCGGTCGCCGCGTCGATGCCGTCCACCAGCACCTGGCCGCGGTCCGGCGCCATCAGCGTGTACAGCATGCGCAGCGTGGTGGTCTTGCCGGCGCCATTGGGGCCGAGCAGGCCGGTGATCTCGCCGTCGCGGGCGCCGAAGCCGACGCCGTCGACCGCTTTCACCGTGCCGAACGCCTTGTGCAGATCCCTGACTTCAATCACGACAAGTCACTCCGTTTGAAACATGCGCCTTGCCTGCCGTCAGTAGAGACAGCATGGCCAGAGACGGAAGCAGGACAAGGGCAAGGAACCCGGGCACGGCAAGCGCGCTGGAAGCCATGATGGCCGCAGCCCATAAAATGGCGTTGGCCAGGACGTGTCGTTTTCTCATGGCGTGGCTCCGTTGAAGTCGATGAAGATCGGCGTGGCTTGCAGCCGGTCCAGGCAACTCGCGTCCAGCGCCTTCGGGTCGGGCTTCTCGACGAAGTGCTGGATCAGCTGCGGCGTGCAGCCCGCCGCCATCACGTTGTGCGCCTGCCCCTTGAGCACCAGCACGCGCGCGTTCGGCAGGCCCTTCGCCACCTCTTCCGCGTAACGCGGCGGAGTGACCGGGTCGTACTGGCCGGCCAGCAGCAGCACCGGCCGGGCGGTTTTCAGCGGCTGGTGGAAATCCGCCGGGCGCGCGCCTTTCGGCCAAGCCGAGCAGACCGCCTTCAGCGCGTCGACCATGCGCGTGCCGAGGATGGTCTGCGCATCCTCGGGGCGCGCCGTGAGCAGGTCGGCATCCTCGCTGCAGATCACCGCGTACTGCATGCCGCTGCCCATCAGGTCGGACAGCTCGCCGGACAGCAGCTTGGCCTGACCCAGCAACGGGCCGACGTCGCCGTGGGCAGCGGCGTCGATCGACAGCGGCAGCAGCGCGGCGGTGGCCGGCGTGTAGGCGAACATGCGCACCACGCTGGCCAGCGAGTCCTCGTCCAGCATCCGCTTCACCGTCTGATAGCTCTGCGGGTCGCGGAAGCTCACCTCGTGCGGGTTCGCGCGCAGCGCGTCGCGCAGCTGGTACAGGGTCTGGTCCGGGTCGCCGAACTGTTTCCTGCAGGCCGGCTCGGCGGTGCAGCGGGCGAACTGCGCCTTCAGTGCCTCGTCCAGGTTGCGCGCGAAATCCTCGCCCAGCGCCAGCGTATTGGGCACCGCGCTGTCCAGCACCACGCTGCGCACCGCATCCGGGAAGCGCTGCACGTATTGCTGCGCCAGCCGCGTGCCGTACGACACGCCGAGCAGGTCGAGCGGCGGCGCACCGAGCGCCTTGCGCACGTCCTCCAGATCCTGCGCCGCGATCGTGGTGGTGTAGTAGCGTGGGTCGGCATGGCCGGCCAGCTGCTGCAGGCACTCGGCGGCGGCCGCGCGCAACTTGGCGGCGTCGAGCGTGCCGTCGTCGCCCGGCGCGGCGCGCTCGTCGGCGTGCTTGCAGGTGAGTGCGTTCGAGCCGCCGGTGCCACGCTGGTCCAGCAGCAGCACGTGGCGATGCGCCAGCAGCGGCTGCAGCACCGACGCCACCGCGCCGGCGGAGTCGGTGGCGGCCTGGCCGGGGCCGCCGGCGAGGAACGCCAGCATGTCCGGGCTGGCCACCTGTGCACGCGAGCGCAGCACCGCCAGCTTCAGCCTGATCGTGCGGCCGTGCGGGTCGTCGCGGTTCTCCGGCACCGGGAAATCGGCGCACCACGCCGCCGTGCTCAGCCCGCTGTTCGGCTGGGCCAGTTCGCACGCGGTGAGCGTCAGCGTACCGAGTTTCCAGACCGCCGGCGCGGCCTTGGCGACGGGAGCCGCCAGACTCGCCGACGACGCTGCCGCCGAAGGCCGGTCGTGGTCCTGCCCGCGATGACGGGCAACACGATGACCCGCGAAGATCGCCACCGCGATGGCGACAAAGACCCCCATGCGTGCTCTGGGTTGCATGCTCACGTGTTACTCCCGGGTGCAAAAATGGATTCGATCGGCTGCCCGAACAATCGCGCGATCCTGAAGGCCAGCGGCAGGCTGGGGTCGTACTTGCCGGTCTCGATCGCATTGACGGTCTGCCGCGACACCTCCAGCCGCGCAGCCAGGTCGGCCTGCGACCAGCCCTGTTCGCCGCGCAGTTCGCGCAGGTGGTTATGCATGGTTTCGATAACACCGGGAAACCAACAGCCTCGCGATGCCGAAGCTGGCGAACGGGCATGGCAACACCCAGATCGCCACCGCTCCACCGCGCAGTTGCCAGCCCACGTCCGCCAGCAGCAACAGGCCGGAGCTGAAGAAGCCGAATTCGGTGATCATCGCAGCGATCGCGAACGATTCCAGATCGATGCGCCGCTCCAGCTCGTCCTGATCGCGCAGCACCCGCACCATCGCACGGATCGCCAGCGGTACCGGCAGCAGCGGCAGCAGCGCCAGCACGATCCGCAGCGGCTGACTGACCGTGCTGCGCACCAGCGGCCATGCCAGCAAGAGCATCACGACATACAACACCATCGCCAGGGCCACCCTGCGCTGATAACGCCTTTCCGCAAAACGCGACATGCCGCTGTCCTCACCGTGTGATTCCGAGTGACCGCCGGCCATGCACGCGTGGCGATCCCACGCCACCCGTCATGTCAAGCGAACTTGACAGACGCAGGGTAAGAAACCTCCCGCGGGTGTCAAGGACGCTTTACAAAAATCCTCCAATCCAACACCCAAACGGTTCTGTAATGTGAAAATGGCATGATGACGGCGTCCGAAATAAGTGACATACTTCACATTTTTCGGACGCCGATTTTTGTCAGAAAGGACGGACAGACCATGCAAGACCCTTACCCAGCTTCAAATTTCGCCCCCCTAGAGAGTGGCCCAGTGCCTGGCGTAACCGTTTACATGCAGATACTGGCACGTCGTTTGCGTATCGAGCTGCCCAAATTCTTCAAATCCACCCGGAGAGAATCGTCATGATGTTCAAGAAAACCCTGCTTGCCGCCGCCCTCCTGGCCATCGGCGCCATCGGTACCACCGCAATGGCAGCCAGCCCTGCGACCGCAACGTTCCATGTGAGCCTCACCGTCGTAGCGGCCTGCACGGTCGCCACCCCGTCCGACATCAACCTGGGCACCGCTCCTACCGGATCGGGTAACGATTACAAAGGATCCACCACCATTGCCGTGACTTGTCCGACCGGCATTCCCTACACGGTGGGCTTGTTGCCGAGCAACGGCAACGCCAGCGGTGCCGGTGTCTTGACATCCAGCCCCAACACCATCGCCTATAACCTGTATTCGGATACCCTCTATTCCGTCGCATGGGGCAACACGACTGCGAATATGAAAGCCGGCACCGGTAATGCCGCCGCCCAGAGTCTCACAGCCTACGTCAAGGTCGCGTCCGCCGCGCTCGCCAGCGCAGCGACAGGCAGCTATACGGACGCCGTCACCGTCAACGTGAACTACTGACGCCATCGATGAAACTGCGCCTCTGCTTTGGCCTGTCGCTGCTTGCCAGCCTCTTGTTGGCCTGCAGCGGCACGTGGGCCAGTGGCCTGCAGGTCGCGCCGATTTCGCTGACGCTCAAGCCGGCGCAGAACGCCGACGGCCTGTGGCTCAGCAACACCGGCGGCGACCTGATCCACGCACAGGTGCGGGTCTACCGCTGGACGCAGGCGGACGGTAACGATCAGCTCACCCCCTCGCAGGATCTGGTGGTCAGCCCGCCGATGCTTGCCATCGCGTCGGGCGCGCGCCAACTGATCCGGGTAATCCGGGTGGCGGCTCCACCCAATGGCCCGGGGGCGGCGGAAGCCACCTACCGGCTGGCAATCGACGAACTGCCGGTGGAGCCGCACAGCGGCAAGGCCCAACTGCAGTTCGTACTGCACTACTCGCTGCCGGTATTCGTGGAACCGGCTACCGGCACGGTGGCTCCGCATCTGCAATGGCAGGTCATCGACCAGGGCGGGCATGGCGTGCTGGAGGTATCCAATACCGGCACCGGTCACGCGCAATTGAGCGGGATAAGTTACGTCGATCATGCCGGCAAGCGCAGCGTGATCGAAGGCCACAAGCTCGGCTATGTCTTGCCGGGCGCAACGATGTACTGGCCTCTGAATGAGCCAGCGAAGAACTTCGCCGGAGGCGGCTCTCTCGAGGCAAGAATCAATGGGGCACCGACGACACAAGCCATCCCGCCTGCCGACGGCACTCATTGAAACCCTGTTGTTTCCGCTGCTGGTCGCCCATGCCCACGCCAGCACAGCGGCATCTGGTGCCACGGGGAATGCCGGCAACGCGATCGACGCGACATCCTCTGCGCTGACCGCCGATCCGGTGGGCGAGATGGCCGTCGCGGGGGGCACCGACCTGTATCTGGAAACGACGATCAACGGCTCCGATCGCGGCCTTGCCCACTTTGGCTACCGCGACGGCGGGCTATGGGCCTCCATGGCGACCCTCAAGCGACTCGGCTTCGTGCTGCCGGCCAACACGCCTGACCCGGCGCGCTTGTCCGGCCTGCAAGGCGTGCAGACGCACTATGACGAGCCGCGGCAGAGCGTCAGCATCGACGCCCCGCTGAACTTGCTGCATCTGCCCACCACCCGGCTCGGCTCGGACGATACCGCCGCCCCCAAAGCCACCGCGCACTCACCGGGCCTGCTGCTCAACTACAACCTGTACGAGACACAGGCAACGCGCGGCGCCAGCAGCCTCAGCGCCTTCACCGAGTGGCGCGCCTTCAGCGCCGCCGGCGTCTTCAACAGCACCCAGCTTGTGCAATCGCATCCGACCGACGCCGGGCGCAGCACCCGCTCGGTCAGGCTGGACACCAGTTGGAGCCTGTCGTTTCCGTCGCGCCTGTTGACCCTGCGCGTCGGCGACACGCTGACCGCCGCCACCTCGTGGTCGCGCCCGACCCACATCGGCGGCGTGCAGTTCGGCACCAACTTCGCGCTGCAGCCCTACCTCATCACCACGCCGCTGCCGCAGTTCCTCGGACAAGCCACTTTGCCCTCGCAGGTGGAGCTGTACATCAACGGCATGAAGCAATACAGCGGCAAGGTGCCGGCCGGCCCGTTCCAGCTCGATGCCGTGCCCGGCATCAACGGTGCGGGCAATGCGCAGATGGTGCTGACCAATGCGCTCGGCCAGGTCAGCACCTATGCCTTCTCGCTGTACAACACCCGGCAATTGCTGCAGCAGGGCCTGGCCGACTGGTCGGTGGAAGCCGGCTACGTGCGCGAAGATTATGGCCTGCGCTCGTTCGCCTACGGACACGACCCGATGGGCAGCGGAACCTGGCGCTACGGCTTCACCGACAGTTTCACCGGCGAAGCGCATGCCGAGGCCACCAAGGGGCTGCTGAATGCGGGCGGCGGCGGCGCGTGGCTGCTGGGCACGGCAGGCGTGGTATCCGCCTCGGCAGCACGCAGCAGCTACCGCGGCCAGACCGGCTCGCAGCTTGGCTTCGGCTACAACTGGACCAACCAGTATTTCAACTTTGCGGTGCAAGGCCTGCGCACGACCGGCGACTACCTGGACGTGGCCGCCTTGCACGGCGCCGCGCCGCCGCGCCTGAGCGCCAGCGCACAGGCGGGCGTCAACACGCGCCAACTGGGCAGCTTCGGCCTGGGCTACACGCAACTGCGCTACCAGCAACAGGTCAGCCGCTATGCCAGCGCCTACTGGTTCAAGTCGCTGGGCCGGCGTGCGACGCTCAACATCAGCGTGAACCAGAACCTCCAGCAGCCCCGCGATCGCAGTGCCTTTCTGAGCCTCAGCATCTCGCTGAGCGACAGCGACTACATGAGCACCTCGCTCCAGCATCAAGGCAACCGCAACACGCTGGGTGCCAGCATCGTGCGTTCGATGCCCACCGAAGGCGGCCTGGGCTGGCGCGCGCAATGGCAACAAGGCGGCGACACGCGCAACGGCCAGGCCGAACTGGATTACCTGGGCCGCTACGGCCAGGTACAGGCGGGCCTGACCGACTACGGCGGCAGCCATGCAGCCTACGCCGGCGCCAATGGCGCCGTGGTACTGATGGGCGGGGACGTATTCGCCACACGCAGCATCTACAACGGCTTTGCGCTGGTCTCCACCAACGGCGTCCCCAACGTGCCGGTGAAGCTGGAGAACAACCTGGTGGGCACCACGAACGCCCACGGCCTGCTCCTGGTCAGCCCCTTGAACGCCTACCAGGACAACAAGCTCAGCATCGATCCCATGCAACTGCCTGCCTACATGCGCATTGCCGACGTCAACGCCATCGCGGCACCCGGCGACCGCGCCGGCACCCTGGTGAAATTCGCCATCGCACCGGTGCGTGCCGCGTCGGTGATCCTGCACGGCGCCGACGGCAAGCCCCTGCCGCTGGGCAGCGAGGTGCAATTGCACGGCCAGCACGGCAGTCCGGCGCTGGTGGGCTACGATGGCGCGGTCTATCTGGACACCTTGGGCCTCCACAACACGCTGGACGCGACCCTGCCCGACGGCCGCGTCTGCCATGCCAGCTTCGACTACCGCCAGCAAGGCAACGGCATTCCGCAGATCGGCCCACTGACTTGCACGAAGGGGGGAGTGCCATGATCCGCCGCATCCGTCACGGGCTCTGGCTGACCCTGCTCTGCGTCCTGTGCCAGTGGTTGGCACCCGCCGCGGTCGTCCCGCTGGGCGCGGTTTACGCCAGCGTGGCCGGGGTCAGCTGCAACGGCACTATCACCAACCTCAGCTTCGGCAACGTGGATCCGACCTCCTCCGGCCTCTACGACAACGCTCCCACGGGTGGAAATACAGGTTCTCTATCGGGCAACACCAACGCCAACCTGCAAACCACGGGTTACCTGACGTACTACTGCACAAATACCAACGCCACACCTCAAAGCATCACGATATGCGTGAGCATCGGCAACCGGAACCGCTCCGCCCAGCGAAGCATGTCCAGCGCGAATAGCAACAAAGCGCTCAATTACCAGCTCTACCAGGACGCAGCTTACGCAGCGACCTGGGGAAGTGCGTACGCAAATACCTGGGGAAATCCTTATTCATCAACGATCAACGTACCGGCCAACGGCACTTCCGCACCGTTGACCGTCCCCATCTATGCCGTGATTGCCCAAAGCCAGAACAACTGGAAAATGAAATCGCCAGGGCCTTACAACGACAGTTACGGAAACAGCGCTGTCAAACTGGACACCAGTCCCTCGGGTACTGGCTGCCAAACCTATTCCAGCGGCAACACCATTTCTGGCTTTACCGTGTCCGCCAACGTGCAAGCGACCTGCTATGTCAGCACCAACCTACTGACTTTCCCGACATCACCGTCCGGCACGGCCCGCACCATCACCGCCACCACCACCCTGACGGTAAATTGCGCCGACGGCGATACGTTTTACGACATTGGTCTGGACAACGGCCAGAACTACGGCATGGGCAGCGCAAGCGGCGCCCGGGCCATGCGTGGCGGGCCAACGTTCAGCGGTTACATCAGCTACGACCTCTACGCGGACAGCGGCTATCAAAACCGATGGGGCAACAATTACGGCGTCGATACTTACCGGGCAATCGGCCCAACTCCTATCTCATCTAACCAGCAAACATTCACCGTCTATGGCCGAGTGCTGACCACCCCATCCGTACCAGGCAATTACTATGATGCCGTTACCGTTTATGTCTATTATTGAGCGCCACGCAGGCAACCTCGCGCCCATGTGAAGCAATCGATTAGCGCGACGACACGTACTTCTCGCGCCGGATCTGCGCCACCGGCAGGCCGCACTCTTTCAGCGCGTTGAAGGCGGCGTCGACCATGTTGGGGTTGCCGCACAGGTAGGCAATGTCGCGGCTCTCATGGGGGGCGAGTTCGGCCAGCACGTGCTGCACGTGGCCGCTGCGGTCGGTGGGCCGGGGCACCGCACGGGCCTCGCGGCTGAGGCAACCGTGGAAGGTGAAGCCGGGGTGGGTGCGGGCGAACGCCTCGAACTCCTCGCCATAGAGCAGCTCGGCCTCGCTGCGCGCACCGTACAGCAGCACCACTTCGCGGCTGCCCTCCGCCAGCAGTTTCTCGATCTGCGGCAGCATAGCGCGGTACGGGGTGACGCCGGTGCCGGTGGCGAGCAGCAGGTAGCGCGGATGGCGGTCGGTTTCCTGCAGGCAGAAGCGGCCGTAGGGGCCGCTGGCGTCGATCACGCCGCCGACCGGCAGTTCGCCGAGCAGTTTCGTCGCCGCACCGCCGTCGACGTAGCTCACTGCGATCTCGATGCGTTGCACCGGCGAGCTGCCGTCGCCGACGGTGGCGACCGAGTAGCTGCGCTTGGTCGCCGTGCCGTCGTCGTAGTGGAAGTGCACCTGCAGGAACTGGCCGGGCTGGAACGCCAGCGGCTGGCCGTCGACGCGCTCGAACACGAGATGGCGCACCGTGGGCGCAAGCATGCGGCTGTCGACGAGACGGAGCTGGAAGTGGTCGGCCATGGAGGGTTTCCGGAAACAGTGTGTGCCGTCCGGCAGGGCCGGACGACGGGATGTAGCCCGCTATAATAAGGGCTAACCCCCTCGGTGCAGCCCATGTCCCCGCAGTCCCAAGATACGGCCCCGGCGCTCGTCGTCGACAACCTGCGCAAAACCTACGGCAACGGGGTCGAGGCCCTGAAGGGCATCAGCCTCACCGTGCAGCCCGGCGACTTCTTCGCCCTGCTCGGCCCGAACGGCGCCGGCAAGTCCACCCTGATCGGCATCCTCTCCTCGCTGGTCAACTCCACCTCCGGCGACGCGCGGGTGTTCGGCATCTCGGTAAACCGGCAACGCAGCGAGGCGATGAAGCTGATCGGCCTGGTGCCGCAGGAGATCAACTTCAACCAGTTCGAGAAGCCGTTCGACATCTGCGTGAACGAGGCGGGCTTCTACGGCATCCCGCGGAAGATTGCTGCCGAGCGCGCGGAGAAGTACCTGAAGGAGCTGCGCCTGTGGGACAAGGCGCAGATGCAGGCGCGCACGCTGTCCGGCGGCATGAAGCGCCGGCTGATGATCGCCCGCGCGATGATGAACGAGCCGAAGCTGCTGATCCTGGACGAGCCCACCGCCGGCGTCGACATCGAGATCCGCCGCTCCATGTGGCAGTTCGTCAGCGGCATCAACGCGGCCGGCACCACGGTGATCCTCACCACGCACTACCTGGAGGAAGCCGAGTCGCTGTGCCGCAACATCGCGATCATCGACCACGGCAGCATCATCGAGAACACCAGCATGAAGCGCCTGCTGGCGACGCTGGACGTGGAGACCTTCGTGCTCGACGTGGCCGCCATCCCGGCCGGGCTGCCGGGCATCCCCAACGTCACCCTGCGCCGCCGCGACGAACACACGCTGGAGGCCGAGATGGCCCGCTCGCACGACCTCAATTCGCTGTTCGCGACGCTGTCCGCGCACGGCATCACGGTGACCTCGATGCGCAACAAGACCAACCGGCTGGAGGAACTGTTCGTGCGGCTGGTGGAGAACGGCCGGCAGGAACCGGGCCGGGAGCGCGCCGCATGAGCAGCAACGCCGCCGCCAACCTGGTCGCCCTCAACACCATCGTGCGCCGCGAGATCGTGCGCATCATGCGCATCTGGACGCAGACGCTGATCCCGCCGGCAATCACCATGACGCTGTACTTCGTGATCTTCGGCAAGCTGATCGGCAGCCGCATCGGCACCATCCAGGGCGGCTTCAGCTACATGCAGTACATCGTGCCGGGCCTGGTGATGATGAGCATCATCACCAACAGCTACGGCAACATCTCCAGCTCGTTCTTCGGTGCCAAGTTCAGCCGCGCGGTGGAGGAGATGCTGGTGTCGCCGATGCCGAACTGGGTGATCCTCGCCGGCTACGTCGCCGGCGCGGTGGTGCGCGGCCTGGTGGTCGGCGTGCTGGTGCTGGTGATCGCACTGTTCTTCACCGACCTGCACGTGATGCATCCGCTGATCACGTTCGCCTCGGTACTGCTGGGCGCCACCATCTTCTCGCTGGCCGGCTTCGTCAACGCGGTGTACGCGAAGAAGTTCGACGACATCGCGCTGGTGCCCACCTTCATCCTCACCCCGCTGACCTACCTCGGCGGCGTGTTCTACTCGATCAACATGCTGGGCGAGCCGTGGCAGGCGATCTCGCGCGCCAACCCGATCCTGTACATGGTCAACGCGTTCCGCTACGGCGTGCTCGGCATCAGCGACGTGCACGTGGGCTGGGCCTTCGTGGTGATGCTCGGCTTCGTGACGGCGCTGTCGATCGTGGCGCTGCAGCTGCTCAAGCGCGGCGTGGGGCTGAGAAGCTGAGAATAGGGAATAGATCGCACCGATTGGATTTCGTACTGTTCTCGGGCGTGCGCGGAGTGCATGGCTTGCGACCACAGCGCTTCACCCACTCGCTATTCCCTATTCCCGGCCCTGACCCATGCGCGTCAACAAATACATCAGCGAAGCCGGTCTGTGCTCGCGCCGCGAGGCGGACGAGCTGTTGGCTGCCGGGCGCGTCACCATCAACGGCGAAGTGGTCTCGACCGGGGCCAAGGCGCTGGAAGGCGACGAGGTGCGCGTGGATGGCGAGGTCGTCAGGGCGCGCATCCTCGCCGCCACGCCGGCGGCGAAGAAAGCCATCTACATCGCGCTGAACAAGCCGGTCGGGATCACCTGCACCACCGACCAGAGCGTGTCCGGCAACATCGTGGATTTCGTCGACCATCCGCAGCGGATCTTCCCGATCGGGCGGCTGGACAAGGATTCCGAAGGGCTGATCCTGCTCACCAGCAACGGCGACATCGTCAACGAGATCCTGCGCGCGGAAAACCACCACGAAAAGGAATACCTGGTCGGCGTGAACAAGGCGGTGACCGACGAGTTCCTGGCCGGCATGGCGAAAGGCGTGCGCATCCGCGGCCAAATGACCCGGCCCTGCCGCACCCGCCGCATCGCGAAATTCGGTTTCTCGATCGTGCTGACCCAGGGTCTGAACCGCCAGATCCGGCTGATGGCTGCCGCGTTCGGCTATCGCGTCACGCAGCTGCGCCGCGTGCGTATCGACAATGTGAAGCTCGGCCACCTCAAGCCCGGCCAGTGGCGCAACCTCACCGAGGCGGAGCTGAAAGGCCTGCTGCCGAGCCGCACGCAATGGTGATCTCGTCGCCCCATGAAGGCCGGATGTAGGGCGGGCACTGCCCGCCGGCTCTCGCGGTTCCGGGGAAAAACGGCGGGCGGTGCCCGCCCCATGAACGCCTCGCGGTCAAGCCGCCGGCAAAGTCTGCAGATCCCAGCGCGGGCGCACCTGCACCGTTTCGTCCTGCTGCTGGCCGCCGGCCAGGCGGATCGCACCGGCCAGCGCGATCATCGCGCCGTTGTCGGTGCAGAAGTCCAGCCGTGGGAAATACACCCGGAAACCATCCTTTTCGCCGGCTTTGGCCAGCTCGCTGCGCAGGTGGCGGTTCGCGCCCACACCGCCGGCGATCACCAGCCGCCGCGTGCCGCTGGCCGCGAGCGCACGGCGGCACTTGATGACCAGCGTGTCGACGATCGCCTCCTCGAACGCACGGGCGATGTCGGCGCGGGTCTGCTCGGACTGATCGGACTGCTGCCAGGCCAGCAATACCTGGGTCTTCAGGCCGGAGAAGCTGAAATCCAGCCCCGGCCGGTCGGTCATCGGGCGGGAGAAGCGGAACGCGCCGGCCGTGCCCTGCCCGGCCAGCCTCGCCAGCGCCGGGCCACCGGGGTAGGGCAGGCCCATCAGCTTGGCGGTCTTGTCGAACGCCTCGCCGGCGGCGTCGTCCAGGGTATCGCCCAGGATCGTGTACCGCCCGATCGCCTGCACCTCGACCAGCATCGAATGGCCGCCGGAGACCAGCAGGGCCACGAACGGCGGCTCGGGCGGATCGGCCTCCAGCAGCGGCGCCAGCAGGTGACCCTCCATGTGGTGTACCCCGATCGCCGGCACGCCCAGCGCCCAGGCCAGCGCGCGCCCGGCGGAAGCCCCGACCAGCAGGGCGCCGACCAGGCCGGGACCGGCGGTATAGGCCACCCCACCCAGGTCGTGCACGGTCAGCCCGGCCTGGGCCAGCGCCTCGCGGATCAGCGGCAGCAGCTTGCGCACGTGGTCGCGGCTGGCCAGTTCCGGCACCACCCCGCCGTAGTCGGCGTGCAGCTTGATCTGACTGTACAGGGTGTGGGCCAGCAGGCCGCGGCCCGGCGCGTCCGGCTCCCAGCGCAGCAGGGCCACGCCCGTCTCGTCGCAGGAGGTCTCGATGCCCAGCACGGGCTTTGAAAATTCGCCAGTTTCCACGGTATACTTCGCGGCTCGCCCTGTTCAACAGTCCCGTCACCGGGGCAGATTACCACTCGGAGTTTCCATGCCCAACGTAAAAGTTCGCGAGAACGAGCCGTTCGAGATCGCACTGCGTCGTTTCAAGCGTACCTGCGAAAAGGCCGGCGTACTGGCTGAAACGCGCAAGCGCGAGTTCTACGAAAAGCCGACCCAGGAACGCAAGCGCAAGCGTGCCGCCGCGGTGAAGCGTCACCTGCGCCGCCTGTCGCGCGACGTCTCGCGCAAGGTCCGCCTGTACTGAGTTTCCGCTCGCCGCCCAGCGGCGGGCTCGCCAGCGTCTTCACGCGGCGCATGCAGGAAACACGGTCGGCGCGGGTTCTCGCAGCCGCCGCCAGCACTCCGGATTCGACATTGGCCGGTGTTGTCCCCCAGGGCAACGCCGGCTTTGTCGTTTCCGTAGAATGACCCACCTGACCAGAGGCCCCCGCCATGACGCTCAAGCAGCAGCTCACCGAAGACATGAAGACCGCCATGCGCGGCGGCGACAAGCACCGGCTGGGCGTGATCCGGCTGATGCTGGCGGCGATCAAGCAGCGCGAGGTGGACGAGCGGATCGAGCTGGACGACGTGCAGGTGCTCAGCGTGCTGGAGAAGATGCTGAAGCAGCGCAAGGATTCGGTCAGCCAGTTTGACGCCGCGGGCCGTGACGACCTCTCGGCGATCGAGCGCGCCGAAATGGTGGTGATCGAAACCTACCTGCCGAGCAAGCTCGGTGACGCCGAGATCGACGCGCTGATCACCGCAGCGATCGCCGACACCGGCGCCAGTTCGCCGCGCGACATAGGCAAGGTGGTGGCCGCGGTGAAGGAAAAGGCCGTCGGCCGCGCCGACATGGGCGTGGTCTCGGGCCGGATCAAGGCGCGCCTGGCCGGCTGAGCGTGCCGGCCACGAACAGCAACCCCAGCAGCACCAGCACGCCGGCGATCACGGCCAGCGCGATGCGATGGCGACGCCGGCGCAGCCGCTGCCAGTTCGCCACGTCGAGGAAATAGCGGCCCTCGCCCGGGCAGCGCAGCACCGCATGGCTTACCAGCCGGTACCAGGCCATGCCCGGTTTCAGCCCCAGCTGCTCCGCCGTGCAGGCGGTCGCCGCCGTGGTGGCGGCAGCCCGCTCGAACGCGCGCACGATCGTACGCTGCCTGATCATCATCACCGTGCCGATCACCATGGTTCGTCACTCCGGGGCCGACCTGGAAGCGTGCCGCACCGCCTGCGCACTGGCAAGCGACACCATGCATCGCGTTCACGCCCATACCGCTACAACCGCCGTGACCCGCCACACCCCCGCCGCGCGGGTGGCCGTCGCCGCAGGAGAATCAGCATGCTGAAGTGGGCCATCATTTTCGCCATCGTCTCGCTGGTCACCGGCTGGCTCGGTTTCGGCAGCGTCTCCGGCGCCACCGCCACCATCGCCAAGGTGCTGTTCGCGTGCTTCGTGATCCTGTTCCTGCTGGCCGTGCTGGCGGTGATCGGCTTGATCCACCTGTTCTAGCCGGCCATCCGGGCCCGACCGGAGACCGCATGACGACTGCCAAGGCTCTACCGAGGCAGTGCGGGAACCCGTGCCAGCACGGCTCACCGCCCTGACCCTGTGACATTTCGCCTCAGGTCGATGCAATCGGCCCAAGCCTCCCCGGCGGCGACCGACTAGACTAGGCGGCCTATGCGCGGCCTGATTCCCGACAGCTTCATCGACGAACTGCTTGCCCGCGTCGACATCGTCGACGTGATCGAGCGGCGCGTGCCGTTGAAGAAGGCCGGGCGCGAGTGGACCGCCTGCTGCCCGTTCCACAACGAGCGCACGCCCTCGTTCTACGTCAGCCCGGCCAAGCAGTTCTTCCACTGCTTCGGCTGCGGCGCGCACGGCAGCGCGTTGAAGTTCCTGATGGACTACGAGCGGCTGGAGTTTCCGGACGCGGTGGAGGAGCTGGCGCAGACGGTGGGCCTTACCGTGCCGCGCGAGGGCGGCCGCGACGAACGCCCCCGCGAGGACAAGACCGACCTGTATGCGCTGCTCGATGCCGCCGCGGCCTGGTACGAGGGCGAACTCCCGCGCAACGCCGACGCGCAGGCCTATTGCAAAAAGCGCGGCCTGGACGCGGCGACGATCCAGCGCTTCCGCCTCGGCTGGGCACCCACCGGCTACGATGGCGTGATCAAGGCTTTGGGCAATACGCCGCGGCGGATGGAGCTGCTCAACGAGGCGGGCATGGTCGCCTCCAGCGAACGCGGCAGCAAGTACGACCGCTTCCGCGAGCGCCTGATGTTTCCGATCCTGGACCGCCGAGGCCGCGTCATCGCCTTTGGCGGTCGCATCATTTCCAGCGCGCCTCCTGCGCGCGAAGATCAAGAAGCAGGCATCCCTGCCCGCACTTCTCAACAAAGCTCATCCCCCAAGTACCTCAACTCGCCCGAGACCCCGCTGTTCCACAAGGGCAGAGAACTGTTCGCGCTGTGGCAGGTGAAGCAGGCGAACCCGAACCTCGCGCGGATCGTGGTGGTCGAGGGCTACATGGACGTGATCGCGCTGCACCAGGCCGGGCTGCCGATCGCGGTGGCCACGCTGGGCACGGCGACCACACCGGAGCACACCGAAGTGCTGTTCCGCGCCGCGCCGGACGTGGTGTTCTGCTTCGACGGCGATCGTGCCGGCCGCGCCGCGGCATGGAAGGCGCTGGAATCGACGCTGCCACGGCTGCGCGACGGGCGGCAGGCCTATTTCCTGTTCCTGCCCGACGGCGAGGATCCGGACACGCTGGTGCGCAAGGAAGGCAAGGTGGGTTTCGAAAAGCGCATCCGGGAAGCGGTGCCGCTGTCGGATTACTTCTTCAGCGAGCTGTCGCACGACGTCGACATGGCCAGCCTCGACGGCCGCGCCCGGCTGGCCGAGCGCGCGCGCCCGCTGATCGCGAAGCTGCCCGACGGCGCGTTCCGCGACCTGATGGGGCAGGAGCTGGAGAAGCGCAGCGGTGCGCGCGCCTTGCTGCAGGCCGACCCGGCCGTCCATCGCGCAGTGCAGCGGCCGGTGGCGGTGCAGCGCAGCCTGGTGCGCAGCGCGATCTCGCTGCTGCTGGCGCAGCCGAGCATGGCCGACCAGGTGGAGAAGCCCTATCGCTTCCTGCGCCTGGACAAGCCCGGCGTGGGGCTGCTGGCCGAGCTGCTCGACATCGCGCGCGGGCGCCCTGGCATCAATTCCGCCATGCTGGTGGAGCACTTCGCCGAGCGGGCGGAATACCCCTCGCTGCAGAAGCTGATGGCGACCATGGCGGTGGGCGAACCCGAGGCGCAGCGCAGCGAATTCTTCGACGCGCTGGCGCGGATGGAAGACCAGGCGTATACACAACGCCGCGACGCACTGACCGCGAAGAGCCGCGAAAGCCGGCTGGACAGCGCAGAAAAAGCCGAATTGCGCGAGCTGCTGGCCGCCCGCGCGCGGCCGCCGGTAGCCTCGGCCTGAACATGATGAGCCGTCGTCTGCCCGCGTGCGTCCTGTGTCGTCCTGTCCCATCGGCCATCGGCCGCCGCCTGACTGTGGGATCATGCCCGGCTGCGGCCCGGCGTGCCCCGCACGAAGCGCAAGGATATTGATGGATCTGCTGCAGCAACTGGTGACGATCTTCGCCGAGAACGGCTATGTTGCAGTGTTCATCGCGCTGATGATCTGCGGCGCCGGCCTGCCGCTGCCGGAAGACATCACCCTGGTCGCCGGCGGCGTGATCGCGGGCCTGGGCTACGCCAACGTGCACGCGATGTTCGCGCTGGCGATGTTCGGCGTACTGCTGGGCGACTGCGCCATCTTCCTGCTCGGCCACCATTACGGCGCGCGCATCCTGCAATGGCGCTTCGTGGCCCGCGTGCTGACGCCGGAGCGTTACGCCAGGGTGCAGGAAAAGTTCGACCAGTACGGCAATCGCATGCTGTTCTTCGCGCGCTTCCTGCCCGGCATGCGCACCACCGTCTACCTCACCGCCGGCACCACCCACCGGGTATCGTTCCTGCGCTTCCTGCTGATCGATACGCTGGCCGCGCTGATCAGCGTGCCGATCTGGGTCTACCTGGGCTATTTCGGCGCCGACAACCACGAATGGCTGGTGAAGTGGATACACCGCGGCCAGAGCAGCCTGTGGGTGCTGGTGGCCATCCTCGTGCTCACCATGCTGATGCTGTGGTGGCGGCGCCGGCGCCGCACGCGCTGCGGGCTGGACTGAGCCGCCGGCATGTCCTCGCGCCACGCCGGTCCCGACAACTTCACGCTCGCCCTGCTCGCCACTGTGGCGCTGGCCTCGCTGATGCCGTGCCGGGGCGAGGCGGCGCGGGTGTCCGACGCGATCACTGACGGCGCGATCGCGCTGCTGTTCTTCCTGCACGGAGCCAAGCTGCCGCGCGCGGCGATCGTGCGGGGCCTCACGCACTGGCGGCTGCACCTGACCGTGCTCAGCAGCACCTTCGTGCTGTTTCCGTTGCTGGGCCTGGCATTGCAGCCGCTCGGCCATGCGCTGCTGACGCCGCAGCTTTATCTCGGCGTGCTGTTCGTCTGCACGCTGCCGTCCACGGTGCAATCGTCGATCGCGTTCACTTCGATCGCCGGCGGCAACGTCCCGGCAGCCGTGGTCAGTGCCTCGACGTCGAACCTCATCGGCATCGTGCTGACCCCGCTGCTGGTCGGCCTGCTGCTGGCCGGCCACGGCGGCCGTGCCTCCTGGCACAGCGTACTGGACATCATGCTGCAACTGCTGCTGCCGTTTGCGCTCGGGCATGCCGCGCGGCGCTGGATCGGCGACTTCGTCGACCGCCACAGGGCGCTGCTGGGCTACACCGACCAGGGCACCATCCTGCTGGTGGTCTACACCGCGTTCAGCGCCGCCGTGGTCGCCGGCCTGTGGCGCGACACGCCGGTCTCCGCCCTGCTCGCCACCCTCGCGATGTGCGCGCTGCTGCTGGCGCTGGTGATGCCCACGTTGGCCTGGACCGCGCGCCGGCTCGGCTTCCCGCGCGCAGACGAGATCGCCATCGTGTTCTGCGGCTCCAAGAAGAGCATGGCCAGCGGCATCCCGATGGCGAAGATCCTGTTCGCCGGCCAGCTCGGCGGCCTCGGCGCGCTGGTGCTGCCGCTGATGATCTTCCACCAGCTGCAGCTGATGGTATGCGCGGTGGTGGCGCGGCGCTACGCCATGCAGGGCCACCACCGCGTCGTCGAGGACAGCCGCGAGGCCGACTGAGGCCGCCGCGCGACAGCCAGCGCGACCACCTTTCCGCTCAGTCCGCCGCCGATGCTACCGCGCTGGCGTCATGGCGGTGCCACCAGCCGCCGCCCAGCGCCTGGAACAGCGCCACGGTGTCGGCGTAACGCGCCGCGCGGGCCTGCACCAGCGACATCGACGCCTGCTGCCAGGCCAGCTGCACTTCCAGCAGCGCGCTCGGCGCGAGGTCGCCCAGCGCCAGCTGGCGCCGGGCGATCGCCAGGCTGCGCGCCGCCGCGCGCTCGGCGCGCTGCGCGGCCACCAACGCATCGGCGTCCGCCTGGATCGCCTGCAGCACGTCGGCCACGTTCTGCACCGCGCCGGTGACCGTGCCGCGGTACTGCGCCGCCGCCTGCCGGTAGAGCGCCTCCGCCGTGCGCTGCCTGTGCTTCAATGTGCCGCCGTCGAACAGCGGCTGGGTGATCGCGGCACCGAGGTTCCAGAACCCGGTGCCGGCGCCGAACAGCGCGCTGGCCTTCTCCGAGGCCCGACCGAAGCTGGCGTCGATCTGCACGCTGGGCAGACGACTGGCGATCGCCACGCCCACCGCGGCGCTGGCCGCGTGCAGCTGCTCCTCGGCGGCCCGCACGTCGGGACGCTGCTCCACCAGCTGCGCGGGCAGGCTGAGCGGCAGCTCGGCGGGCAGCCGCAGGTCGTCGAGGTCGATGCGCACGTCGCCGGCCGGGCCGGGCATGCGGCCGCCCAGCGCCGCGATCAGGTGCCGCTGCTGCGCCAGCTGCTTCTGCAGCGGCGGCAGGGTGGCGCGGCTCTGCTCCAGCGCGGCGAGCTGCGCCGCCACCGCCGATTCCGCCACGTCCCCCAGCGCCTGCTGGCGCCGCAGCGTGGCCAGGATCTCCTCCTGCGCACGGATGATCTCCTGCGTGGCGTCGACCTGCGCGCGCAGCGAGGCCGCCTCGATCACCGCGTTCACCAGGTTGCTGGTGAGCGTGAGATAGGCCGCCTCGAGCTGGAAGCGCTCAGCGTTCGCCTGCGCCGCCAGCGACTCCACCTGCCGCCGCGTGCCGCCCCACAGGTCGAGCGCGTAGGACACGCTGACCTGCGCGGTGGTGAGGCTGTACAGGCTGGCGCCCGACTCCGCCGGGCTGGCGAGGTCGCTGGCGACATTCTGCCGGGTGGGGTTGACGCTGGCGTCGACCGCGGGGAAGTACGCGCCGCGCTGCGCGTACACGTTCTCCCACGCGGCGCGCAGCGACGCATGCGCCGCCGCCACGTCGGCGTTGTGGCGCAGCGCGTCCTCGACCAGCGCGTCGAGCGGCGCGCAATGGAACAGCGTCCACCACTGGCCCGGGATGTCCATCGACTGCACCAGCCGCTGCGCCTCGCCGCCGCGCACCGGCGCGGCGGCGGTGGCCTGGGCGTCGACGCCGTAGTCCGTCGCGGCCGGCGCCGCCGGGCGCCGGTAGTTCGGGCCCACCGCGCAGCCCGCCAGCGCCAGCACGGCGCCGGCCATCCAGGTGCCGCGCAGGCCGCGGCGAATCAGTTTCTCGATGCGCATGTCAGATCTCCTTGGCCGGCAGCTGGTGCTGGCGGCGGCGCTCGACGCGGCGTTCGAGCGCGTCGTACAGGGCAGGCAGGATGAACAAGGTGAGCAAGGTGGCGATCACCAGGCCGCCCACCACCACCGTGGCGAGGCCGCGCTGGACGTCGGTGCCGATGCCGGTGGCGAGCGCCGCGGGCAGCATGCCCACGCTGGCCACCGTCGCCGTCATCAGCACCGGCCGGAAGCGCTCGGCGGCGCCGAGCAGCACCGCGTCCCGCACGCCGTTCCCCTCGCGGCGCATGCGGTTGAAGTTGGCCACCATGATGATGCCGTTCTGCACCGCCACGCCGAACAGCGCGATGAAGCCCACGGCGGTGGCGATGTTGAGCGTCTCGCCGCGCAGGTGCAGCGAGACCAGGCCGCCCAGCGTGGCCAGCGGCACCACCGCGAGCACCAGCAGCGACTGGCGCAGGCTGCCGAACTCGGCGAACAGCAGCACCGCCATCACCGCCAGCACCAGCCCCATCACCAGCACCAGCCGCGCCTGGGCGCGCTGCTGGTTCTCGAACTGGCCCGCCCACTCCAGGCGGTACTTCGCCGGGTCGAAATGCACCTGCGCGGCGATCTGCGCCTGTGCGTCGGCCAGGTACTCCGACAGCGCGCGGTCGCGGTTGTCGATGCGGACGGTGAGCTGGCGCTGCCCCTGCTCGTGCGCGATGGTGCTCTCGCCGGTCTGCAGCACGAGCTGCGTGACCATCGCCAGCGGCACCTTCGCCCCCGACGGGGCGGTGAGCGCCAGCTGGCCCAGCGCCTGCGGGCTGGCCGCCACCTGCGCGGGCACGCGTGCGGTGACGTTGTATACGCGGTCTCCCACGTAGGCCTGGGTGATCGGCGCCCCGCCCACGCCGGTCTGGATCAGTGCGTTGATGTCCGCCACGTTGATGCCGTAGCGGGCGGCGGCGGCGCGATCCACTTTCACCGTGAGCTGGGGCACCGGCGGCTCCTGGAAGATCGAGGCGTCGGCAGTGCCGCGGATGCCCCGCAACACGTCGACGATCTCGCCGCCGATGCGGCGCAACTCGCCGAAGTCGTCGCCGTAGATGCGCAGCACCAGCGGGCTGTGCGCGCCGCCGACCATGTCGTTCTCGCCGTCGATGATCGGCTGGCTGATGCCCACGCTGATGCCCGAGATCTGCTGCAGGCGCGCATTGAGGCGACGCACGAAGGCGGCCTTGTTCTCGCCCGACGGCCAGCTGCGGTAGGGCTTCAGCCCCACCGCCGACTCGATGTGCGAGGGCGTCCACGGGTCGGTGCCGGTGTCGTTGCGGCCCAGCTGGGTCACCACGTAGGACACCTCGGGAAACGCGCCGACCACGCGGCGGTATTCGCTGGCCATCTCGCTGGCCTTCTCCAGCGACAGCCCGCTCGGCAGCTGCACCTGCACCCACAGCGAGCCCTCGTCCAGCTCGGGCAGGAACTCGCGGCCGATGCTCGCGCCCAGCACCAGCACCGCCGCCAGCGCCATGCCGGCCATGCCCAGGGTCAGCCGCGGACGGTGCAGCAGCCACTCCAGCCCCTGCCGGTAGCCGGTCTGCAGACGCTCCAGCGGTCGGTTGTGGAAGATCCTGCGCGGCTTGCGCAGCGCCATGTAGGCCAGGCCCGGGACCAGCACCACCGTGCACAGCAGCGCGCCGAGCAGGGCGAAGCCGACCGTGTAGGCCATCGGCGCGAACAGCTTGCCCTCCGCGCGCTCGAACGCGAGCAGCGGCGCGTAGGCGGTGACGATGATCAGCGTGGCGAAGAAGATCGGCCGCGCCACCTGCGCCACTGCGCCGAGCACGTCGTGCTCCTGCAGCGGCAGCCCGGGCCGGTGCTCGCGCTTGCGCAGGATCGCCTCGGTCACCACGATCGCGCCGTCGACGATCACGCCGAAGTCGATCGCGCCCAGCGAGAACAGGTTCGCCGGCATGTGCGTGAAGTGCATCATGATGAACACGGCCACCAGCGCGAACGGAATGGTGACCGCCGCCACCATGGCGCTGCGCGGGCTGCCCAGGAACAGGATCAGCACCAGGCACACCAGGCCCACGCCCTCGGCCACGGTGTGCGCGACCTGCCGCACCGTGGCCTGCACCAGCTCGTCGCGGTCGAGGTAGGGCACGATGCGCACGTCCTCGGCGGCGAGCCGGCGGTTCAGCTCCTCGACCTTGGCGTGGACGCCCTGCAGCACGCGCGACGGGTTCTCGTACTTGAGCAGGGTGACGATGCCCTCGATGGTGTCGGGGTTGTGGTCCTTGCCGAGGATGCCCTCGCGGACCTGGTGGCCGTACTGCAGCTTGCCCAGGTCGCGCACGCGCACCGGGTTGCCGCCGTGCTGCGCCACCACGATGTCGCCCATGTCCTTGAGCGAGCGCAGCAGGCCCTCGCCGCGGATGACGTAGGACTGCTCGCCGCGGGTGACACGGCCGCCGCCGGCGTTGCTGTTGTTGGCGCCGATCGCGGCAATCACGTCGTTCATGCCGAGGTCGTAACGCAGCAGCTGCTGCGGATCGACCACCAGCTGGAACTCCTTGGTGTAGCCCCCGAAGTTGTCGACGTTCGCCACCCCGGGCACCTGCTGCAGCGCGGGGATCACCGTCCAGCGCTGCAGCTCGGACAGCTGCATCAGGTTGCGCGTGTCCGACTCCAGTGTGTAGCGGTAGATCTCGCCCGCCGGGCCGGTGACCGGGTCGAGCGACGGCGTCACGCCGGGCGGCAGCGTCACGTCGGCCAGTCGCTCGGTGACGCGCTGGCGCGACCAGTAGTCTTCCGCGCCGTCGCGGAACACCAGCGTGATCAGCGACAGCCCGAAGGTGCTGCTGGAGCGCATCGACACCAGGCCGGGCGTGCCCGCCAGCGCGCGCTCCAGCGGCGTGGTGATCTGCTGCTCGATCTCCTCCGCGGCCAGCCCGGGCACCTGCGTGGTGACCTGCGCGGTGACGTCGCTGAGCTCGGGATAGGCCTCCACCGCCATCCGGGTCCAGGCGTACCAGCCGTACGCCGCCACCAGCGCGGCCATGCCCAGCATCAGCGCACGCCGCTGGAAGCACCACTTGATGATCGCGTCAATCATTGATCAGCACTCCGCCGGCCACCACCACGCGATCGCCGGGTGCCAGGCCCTTGCCGATGCGCACCTGCTCGCCCTCGTCGCCGCCCAGCTCCACCGTGCGGCGCGCGAACGTCCACGGCGACACCTCGACGAACACGCTGACGCGGTCGTTGTTCATCAGCAGCGCCGACTGCGGCACCAGCAGCGCCTTGCCCTGCGGCACCTGGAAGACGGCAGTGGCGAACATGTTCGGCTTCAGCGCGCCGTCGTCGTTGGCCAGCGCGATGCGCGCCTTCACCCGGCGCGTGTCCGCGTCCAGCACCGCGCTCACGAACTGCACCGTGCCGTGGAAGCGGCGGCCCGGCCAAGCGGCGAGTGTCACCTCCGCCTGCTGCCCGGCGGCCACCAGCCCCACCTCGTTCTCGGCAACGTTGGCGGTGACCCATACCCGTTCGAGATTGCTCACGGTCATCAGCGGAGCATTGACGTCGTTGACGAACGCGCCGGGCGCGGTGGACAGCGCGGTGACGGTGCCGGCCATCGGCGCGGTCACCGTCATCCGCCCGCCCGGGCCGGCGGCTGCGCCGCCCAACGCGACCAGGTGCGCGTCGGCGCGCGCCAGCTCGGCTTGCGCCTGCACCCAGGCGCTGCGTGCAGCCTCCAGGTCCTTGCGCGCGTTGCCGCCCGCCGCCTGCACGCCCTCGGCGCGCGCCAGCGCCTTCCGCGCCAGCTCGAACACATCGTGGGCCTTGGCGCGGTCGGCGCCGGCCTGGGCGTAATCGCCGGAGGCGATCAGCGCCAGCACCTGCCCCTTTGACACCCGGTCGCCCAGGCCCACCTTCAGTTCGACCACGCGCCCGCCCAGCGGCGGCAGAATGCTCACCGTGCGCGCGGGGTCGGCCTCCACCACGGCGGGCTCCACCAGCGCGTGCGCCGCGTCGCGCAGCAGCACCGGCTGCACTTTCAGGCGTGCGCGCAGCGGCGAGTGTTCGGGAATGCGCAGCACGCCATGCTCGGCGATCACGGCGGGCGGCGCCGGCGCCTCGCCCGTGCGCTGCGAACAGGCGGCGGGCAGCAGCGGCACGGCGATGGCCAGGGCGAGGCGGGACAGGTTTTCTTTCGGGCGGAACGGCATGGCTTTCCCCTGCGGAATGAAGGTATGAACGCGTCCGCTGCGGTCGCGCGACCACAGGGCGGGATGTGCGGCGGGGAAGGCAGTCAGCGCAACGCTACGGCGCTCCCGTCCGCGGCCGGACCGTCACCGGTCGCCGCGGCCGGGCAGGCTCGGGACGAGCGTGCGCGCGGAGGCGGGATCAGCGGGGCCGGGGCGATGGCGTGGGTCGACTGGAAGGATCTGGGTCCAAGGGGCGGTTTCTCCTTTGCTCGTGCAGGCCGGGGACGGCTCAGGGCTTGTGAAGAAAACCACTTCCTGTGGTTTTCTTCAGTCGCGAGTCCGGTACACGCCCGGACTCGCTCACATGAAACAGTCACTGGTGTGACTGTTTCATATCCGGCCATCCGTGGCCGGCCTGAGAGGTTGAAAAATTCACAACCTCTCAGGGCAGCGCGTGCGACGGGCCGGCTTCGCGCACCAGCCGGTCCTGCAGCAGGCCGGCGCGCTCCAGCGGCGGGTAGGCCAGCGCCGCGAGGTGCGAATGGATGCGCTTGAGGTCGCGCAGGATGCGCAGGTACACGTCGCCACCGCCGCCGTCGCGGCGCTCGCGCAGCGCGCGGATGTGGCGCTCGGAGGCCTCGTTCTCCATCCGCCACAGGGCCTCCTTGCGCGCCACCAGCTGCCGCGCGGCACGCACGTCGCCGCGCATGAACACGGCCAGTCCCAGGCGCAGGCTCTCCATCACCTGGGCGTGCATGGCGGCGAGGTCCTGGATGTCGTCGGCGCTGAAGTCCTGCCCGCGCTCGGCCTTCTTGGCGGCAAACTCCATCAGGTTGTTGGCGGTGATGTCGCCGATGTGCTCGATGTTGATGACGAAGGCGAGGATCTCCTGGCTGCGCTCGCCGTCCTCCTCGTTCAGCGCCTCCGCGCCGAGGTCGGCGAGGTACTGGCGGATGGCCATGCCCAGCCGGTCGAGGAACGGATCCATGCGGCTGATCGCCGCCGCGCGGGCGCGGTCGTCCTTGCCGAACACCTCCACCAGGCCGGCCAGCATGCCCTCCACCATGTCGGCCATGCGCATCGACTCGCGCGCCGCATTGGCCAGCGCCACGTTCGCGCTGTCCAGCGCGTTCTCGTCGAGGTACTGCGGCAGGCCCGGGTCGGCCGGGCGCGGCGGCTCCGGCAGCAGGCGCACCAGCAGACGCGCCAGCCGCTGTACCGGCAGCAGGAACAGCAGGGCCAGCCCCAGGTTGAAGGCGGTGTGGAAGTTCACCGCGACGCGCGCCGGCGAATCGCCCAGCGGCGCCAGCCATGCAGCCAGCGGGTGCAGCAGCGGCAGGCACAGCAGGCAGCCGGCGGCGCGCACCAGCAGGTTGCCGAGCGGCAGGCGCCGCGCCACCGGCGTGCGCGCCTCGGCCAGCGCCGGCAGCGTGCCGCCGAGGTTGGCGCCCAGCACCAGCGCTAGCGCGCCGGGCGCGTCGACCACGCCGGCGTTCGCCAGCGACACGACCAGCAGCACCATCGCCACGCTGGAATGGCAGGCCCAGGTCAGCAGCGCGGCCACCAGCATCGCCAGCACCGGCTCGCCGGCCAGGCTGTGCAGCACGGCGCGCAGCGCCTGCGCGTTCTCCACCGGCGCCAGCGCCAGCACCAGCAGGTGCAGCGCCAGCAGCATCAGGCCCAGCCCGATCGACACGCGGCCGAGATTCTCCCAGCGCGCGTCGTCGCTGCGGCGATGGATGACGAAACCGAGCAGCACCAGCACCGGCGCCGCCACCGAGATGTCGAACGACATCACCTGCACGATCAGCGTGGTGCCGACGTTGGCGCCGAGCATCACCGCCAGCCCCGGCGCCAGGCCGAGGAAACCGTTGGCGGCGAACGAGGTGGCCATCATGCCGGTGGCGGTACTGCTCTGCAGCAGTGCGGTAATGCACACACCGAACGCGAAGGCGCTGGCGCGGCGACCGAGGTAGCGGCCCAGCCAGCGCCGCAGCACGCTGCCGTAGCCGCGCAGCACGCCGCTGGTGACCATGTGCGTGCCCCACAGCAGCAGGGCGACGAAGCCGGCGATGTCGAGCAAGGCGAAGGTGCCCTTCATGATGCGGTCCTCCCGCCGGGGCCGTGGACGCTACAGCCAACGGCCGTAGCGGCGGATGTAGATCAGCTTCATCAGCTGGGTCAGCACGCAGTAGGTCAGCACGGTCAGCGCCACCCAGCCGAAGAACACCGTCGGCAGCGGCACCATGCCGATCTTGGCGCCGATCCCGATGAACGGCACGAACAGGCCGACCAGGATGACCGCGGTGGTCAGCGCCAGCACCGGCGCCGAGGCGCTGCTCTGCAGGAACGGGATCCGGCGCGTGCGGATCATGTGCACGATCAGCGTCTGGGTCAGCAGACTTTCGATGAACCAGCCGGACTGGAAGAACGACTGGTGCGCCGTCGAATTCGCGCCGAACACGTACCACAGCAGCAGGAACGTGGTGATGTCGAAGATCGAGCTGACCGGGCCGATCCATACCATGAAGCGGCCGATGTCGCTGGCGTCCCACTTGCGCGGCTTGCGCAGGTATTCGTCGTCCATCCGGTCGAACGGGATCGACAGCTGCGAGATGTCGTACAGCAGGTTCAGCACCAGGATCTGCAGCGGCAGCATCGGCAGGAACGGCAGGAACGCGCTCGCCACCAGCACCGAAAACATGTTGCCGAAGTTCGAGCTGGCGGTCATCTTGATGTACTTGATGATGTTGCCGAACGTGATGCGGCCCTCGATCACGCCCTCCTCCAGCACCATCAGGTTCTTTTCCAGCAGGATGATGTCGGCGGACTCCTTGGCGATGTCGGTGGCGGTATCCACCGAGATGCCCACGTCCGCCTCACGCAGCGCCGGCGCGTCGTTGATGCCGTCGCCGAGGAAGCCCACCGTGTGGCCCTGGCGCTGCAACGACTTCACCACGCGCGCCTTCTGCAGCGGCGACATCTTGGCGAACACCGTGGTGCGCTTGACCAGCTCGTCCAGCGCCGCATCGTCCAGCGGCTCGATCTGCCGGCCCTGCGCCGAATGCTCCACGTCCAGCCCCACCTCGCGGCAGATCTTGCGCGTCACCGCCTCGTTGTCGCCGGTGATGACCTTCACCTGCACGCCATGGTGATGCAGCGCGGCGATTGCGGTGGCCGCCGAATCCTTCGGCGGATCGAGGAAGGCCAGGCAACCCACCGCGGTCAGCCCGCTTTCGTCGGCGACGCCGTACGGGCGCCCGGCCGGCGGCTGCTGCTTCACCGCCACCACCAGCACGCGCAGGCCGTCCTCGTTGAGCCCGTGCGTCATCTCCTTGATCTCGTCGCGCTGCGCGTCGGTCATCGGCACGACCTCGCCGCCGGTCTTCGCCCAGGCACAGATCGACAGCATCTCCTCCACCGCGCCCTTGCACACGATCAGGTCGTGGCCGTCGCCGTTGCCGAGCACCACAGACATGCGCCGGCGCTGGAAGTCGAACGGGATCTCGTCGACGATGCGGTAATGCGCCGCGGCCGGCTCCAGGTCACGATGCTCCAGCACCGCCTTGTCCATCAGGTTCTTCAGGCCGGTCTGGAAACGGCTGTTGAGGTAGCCGTACTCCAGCGCCTCGTCGGACTCCTCGCCGTGCAGGTCGAGATGTCGCTCCAGCACGATCTTGTCCAGCGTGAGCGTGCCGGTCTTGTCGGTGCACAGCACGTCCATCGCGCCGAAGTTCTGGATCGCGTTGAGCCGCTTCACCACCACCTTGCGCCCGGACATCGCCAGTGCGCCCTTGGCCAGGTTCGCGGTGACGATCAGCGGCAGCATTTCCGGGGTGAGGCCGACCGCCACCGACAGCGCGAACATGAACGCCTGCAGCCAGTCGTGCTTGTCGAAGCCGTTGATCAGGAACACCACCGGCACCATCACCGCCATGAAGCGGATCAGCAGCCAGCTGACGCTGTTCACGCCGCGGTCGAAGCTGGTCTGCACGCGCTGGCCCACGATGCTGTGCGCCAGCGAGCCGAGATAGCTGCGCGGGCCGGTCGCCACCACCACCGCGGCCGCGGTGCCGCTGACCACGTTGGTGCCCATGTAGCAGATCGTCGGCAGGTCCAGCGGATTGGCGTGGCCCGCGTCGACCGCTCCATGCGTGCCTGGCGCGGCCTTCTCCACCGGCAGCGACTCGCCGGTGAGGATCGCCTGGCTGATGAACAGATCCTTCGCGTGCAGCAGACGCAGGTCGGCGGGCACCATGTCGCCCGCGGCCAGGTGCACGATGTCGCCGGCGACCAGTTCGCCCACCGGCACCTCGATGCGCTCGCTGTGGCCGTCGGAGGCACGCCGCGTCACCGTGGCGGTATTGCGCACCATCGCCTTCAGCTTCTCCGCCGCCTTCGAGGAGCGGTACTCCTGGGTGAAGCTCAGCAGCACGCTGATGCCCACCATCACCGCGATGATGGCCGGCCCGGTGAGGTCGCTGGAGTCGGTGAACAGCTGCACCCCGGCCAGCACCAGCAGCACGATGATGAACGGGTTCTTGAACGCGCGCAGCAGCTGCCGCGACCAGTGCGGCGGCTTCTCGTGCGAGACCTCGTTGATGCCGTCGCGTCCCAGCCGCTCGGCGATCTGCTCCTCGTCGAGGCCGGCCGGCGTGCTGTCCAGCCCGGCCAGCAACGCGTCGTTGTCGCGGAACGCCTCCTGCGCCACCGCCACGTGCAGGGGCGCCGACGCGCTCTTGTCGGCCGCCCTCGGCAGGGCGCCCTGGATGGATTGCTTGATCATGACCCGCTTCCGTGAATTCACTGATGCCTGCCGCCGGGGCGAGTCCGCGGAGTCAATCCGCCAACCGCATCGGCGCTGGTGCGCCTGGCCGCGCCTGCGGCCGGAACGGTTCCGCGCCTGGCGGAGGCCATCCCTTGCATGACGTCACAGCAGCCATCAGCGACTGGATACCAGCGCGAGATGGACGGACGATGGCAGCGCGTCGCCGCGGGCCCGGGTTGTCGCCGACGCACGGCCGCCCGCGTCGGCACGGCGGTGCAGTTCGACCACCTTGCTGCCGGCCGGGCGTTCCAGCGGGGCGGGCACGGTGATGGTGTAGGTGGCGCGCACGGCCTCACGACGGCCGGCCAGCAGCCGGTGCAGCATGCGCAGCAAAACGGAATCGCGAAGGAGCTTCATGGCCCATCTCCTCGTTACGGCGCCCGCGGCGCCGGAGGAGGTGGGCCGGTCTTCCCTAGTCGAGGAAAGCGCCGGCCGACCGCAGGCGGTCGCCGCAGATCATCAGCTTGTTATGCAATGCCGGCATCCGATGCTCGCGGATGTCGACGTTGCGACTAGGGTAAACGTCCATATGCCTTGGTTAGTCAGGACAGGGAGCCCGCCGATGCAGACGCGCCGGTGGGCGCGGGCATTGTCGTGCTGCGTTGCCGCAGTGTCAACCCGGCAAGCGCCCCGCGCGAACGAAAGTTGTCGCACACGCGGGCAGCGTGGCGCCAGAAGCCGACCGACCCGTTTTGTCAGATGGCCAAACAATAACCAGGCGGGACTAGACATCAGCCAATCTGCGGGGGATCACTTGGATTGATCGATCGTCGACAGCTTTGCCAGGTTCAGCATTACGGTCAGCAGCTCGATCGGCGATTCGACGAAGCCATGGTGCAGGTAAAACCGCTTGGCGTCCTCGTGGAGTGCATGGCATAGCAACGCCCGGATGCCCAGCTCCTGCGACAGACGCAGGGCGCGCAGCACGGCATCCTTGAGCAGCCCGGCACCGATGCCCTGCCCCGCCCAGTCGGCATGCACGGCCAGACGACCCAGGACTATCACCGGGATTGGCTCGGGCATGTTGCGGCGAATGCTTCCCGGGACCTGCGCATGCGAGACGGCACCGGCGGCCAAGGCGTAGTAACCCACCACGTCCTCGCCGGCACATACCACGTAGCAGCGCGAGGCGCCGTCCTGCTGGTTGCGCCGGGCGCGTTGCTTGAGCCAGCTTTCCAGCGCTGGCTCAGTGCAGCGGAAGCCCTCCAGCCGATGCGTCTCGGTCAGCGGCGTCGGCGCCCGCAGCCTCGGCCGTTTTACGCCTCCCACGGGGCCTGACGACGCAGCAGCTTGCGCAGGACAGCACCCTGTTCGACCGGAGCATCCAGCAGCGCCTGGAAACGCTTGAAGCGGGTGGCGTCCAGGGCAAACACGGTCTGCTCCAGCAGCACCTGCTGCGCCCGCTCGCAGGCCGCTTCCAGCATGAAGTCCGTACGACTCTTGCCGGCCACCCGCGCAGCCTGGTCGATCAGGCTGCGTTGCGGCGCCTTGGCGCGCAGGTTGATGGTGGTTTGACGCGCGACTGTGGTCATGGCAGAGATCCTCGGACGTATACACATTGTACGCACACTACTCGCCGGCCGCCACTGCCCCGGTTCAGCCTTCCTCGGCCGCTTCGGCATCGAGCGTGGTCAGCAGCGTGTCAGTGTCAGCCAGTGTGCTCGTAGCGATGCCAATGCTTGCAGCGTGTATGCCGCTTGCTTGCTTACGCGTCTGAACCGCCGGTGCGGTCTCGCAGAAACCGAACCAACCCGTACAAGGCGATGCAGTAAATCACACCGCGTTTCGTTGAAATGGCATTCGCCAAGCCATAAGGCGTGGACCCCTCCTTCCAATGAAGAGAAGGGGCTTCCTCGCTTACTGGCCAAGCACTTTGCAGGTGCTTGCCGGAATGTTCCGCTCAGCCCAGCACCGCCGACGGGACTGCCGGCTGCAGCAGCGGCGATACCAGCCAGTGGTCGGCCAGCAGGAACGCGAACAGCGCCATCAGGTAGACGATGGAGTAGCTGAACACCTTCATCGCGTACAGCTCATCCGGCGGATTCAGCAGGCGCACCGCGTAATACAGGAACGCACCGCCCAGCACCGCGGCGCCGCCCAGGTAGACCAGCCCGCTCATCCCGGTCAGCGCCGGCAGCAAGGTCACCAGCACCAGCAGCACGGTGTAGAACAGGATGTGCCAGCGGGTAAAGACCACGCCGTGGGTCACCGGCAGCATCGGCACCTGGGCGCGCGAGTAGTCGTCGCGGCGGAAGATCGCCAGCGCCCAGAAGTGCGGCGGTGTCCACACGAAGATGATCAGGCACAGCTGCAGCGCGTACGGGTGCAACGCGCCGGTGACCGCGGTCCAGCCCAGCACCGGCGGGATCGCACCGGCGAGGCCGCCGATCACGATGTTCTGCGGCGAGGCACGCTTGAGGAACGCGGTGTAGATCACCGCATAGCCGATCAGCCCGGCGAAGGTCAGCACCGCGGTCAGCGTGTTGACCAGCAGTACCAGCACCAGCATCGAGGCGAGGCCCAGCGCCAGCGCGAACACGAACACCTGACGCGGATTGAGGTGCCCGGTGGCCAGCGGCCGATGCGCCGTGCGCACCATCAGCTTGTCGATGCGCTGGTCGATCAGCTGGTTGAACGCGGCGGCCGAGGACGACGCCAGCCAGATGCCCAGCGTGCCGAACACCAGCGCCTGCCAGTGCGGCAGCCCGGGCACGGCGAGGAACATGCCGATCACCGCGCAGAACACCAGCAGGGCGACGATGCGCGGCTTGGTCAGTTGCAGGTACTCGCGGAAAGTACTCATCGTCAGTATCGTCCCGGCGGCAGGAAGATCGATTCGTCATGCCGCCGCTGCGTGCGCGCCAGCGTGGCCAGCAGGGCGCACAGCAGCAGCGCGGCCACGCCATTGTGCGCGGTCGCCACCGCCAGCGGCAGGCCGAAGTACACGTTGCTGATGCCCAGCAGCACCTGGCCCGCCAGCGCCAGCGCGATCGCCAGGCCGTAGCCGACCAGGCCGCGCCGGGCAGCCCTGGTCGCCAGCCAGCCGAGGTAGCAGAACACCACCAGCGCACCAAGCCGGTGCGCGATCTGGATCGCGCTGCGCGCGGCCATGTCCAGCACGCCGCCTTCGTAGTTCACGCCGATCCCGCGCCACAGCACGAAGCCCTCGCGGAAATCCGTCGGCGGCGCCCACTGGCCAAGGCACTGGGGGAACGAGCCCGGACCGTAGCCGCAGGCCAGCGCCGCGTAGTTCGCCGAGGTCCAGCCACCGAGCGCGATCTGGCACAGCAGGAGCACGATGCCGATCGCCACCAGCCGGCGCAGGTCGGCAAGGCCGTCGTCCGGCGCGGCCACGCCGGCGAAGCGCAGCGCGGCATAGGCCAGCAGCGCGAAGGTGGTCATGCCGCCGAGCAGATGGCCCATCACCACGACCGGCTTGAGCAGCAGCGTGACCGTCCACATGCCGAGCATCGCCTGGAAGATGATCACCGCCAGCGCCAGTACGCAGATCTTCCAGGCGCCGGGCCGCGGCAACCGGATCGCGGCGAGCAGCGGCAGCGCGATCGCGCAGGCCGCCAGCAGCGACGACCACAGGTGTTCGCCGCGCATGTACAACCCCACGCCGAGCGCGGCGAACAGGGCGCCGGCGAGCACCGCCAGCAGCGCATCGCGGCGGCGCCAGCTCGCCAGCAGCGCCAGCAGCAGTACCAGCAGGCCGAGCGTGCCGGCGAGGAAGCGGTGCACCTGCTCGCGCCAGGCCTTGTGCGCCTCGTACGGACGATCCGGGAAGGCCGCGTCGGCGTGCGCGACCGCCTGCGCATGCTGCGGCCAGGTGACCTGGCCGTAGCAGGTCGGCCAGTCCGGGCAGGACAGGCCGGCGTTCGACAGCCGCACGAAGGCACCGAACATCACCAGCCCGAACGCGAACACCGCCGCGAACAGCGCCAGCCAGCGCAGGGGTTTCAAGGAACGCGCCGACATCACCTGATCACCTTCACCATGTCCCGCAACAGGCCGGGCACATCGAAGCCCGCCGGGTACAGCGACAGGGCGGTGCCGTTGGATTCCACCAGCACGGCGCTGACGCTGTCCGGCGTTGCCGGCACGTAGGCGGCCAGCTTGCCATCGATGTCGTGGCCGAGCGTCCAGTAGGTCTGCATCGCGGCGCGCCGGCCCGGATCCGCCGGCGGCGCGCCGAGGTAGAGCAGACGCAGGCGCGACTGGTTGCGGTTGAGCATGACGCGCGCCTTGGCGATGCCGGTCAGCGTCTCGAAGCATTGCGCGGCGCAGTCCGGGCCGGCCAGTGCGACCAGGGTGAAGCGCGGTTCGCTGTCGCGCCACGGCCACGACGTGCCATCGCCCAGTCGCACCTGCAACTGCTCGGCGACGAAGTTGCGTTGCGGCAGGATCGGGCGGCCGTTGCCCTTCACGCCCGGCTGCCAGCCGCTCCAGCTGAGCAGGCCGGCGACGAGCATCGGCGCGGCGAACACCAGCGCGACCAGCAGCAGGAACATTCGGCTTTTGCGCACGGCGGCGGGGTCAGCGGCTTTCATCGGACTTGGTCGACCTCAGGGGAATCAGGGCTTGCGCGGTGGGCGCTTGCGATGCACGACCAGCAGGATCACCACCGCGGCGAGCGCGAAGGTGAACCACTGGAACGCATAGGCGCGATGCCGTGCCGGCGGCATCGCGGAGAAATCGAGGGTATGCACGCGCACGTAGATCGAGGCCGGATCGGGATCCAGCGCCAGCAACCGCGGATACAGCGGGCGGCCGAGGTCGCGCGCGATCTCCGCCGGATCCAGGAAGATGCTGCTCTTCGGCCACTGTGTCTGCCGCGCCAGCGCATTGCCGCCCATCTCGAAGCCGGGCGGCGGCGGCGGCACGTACACGCCCTGCAGGCTCACCTCGCCACCGGGCAGCGGCGGCAGCTGCGGCGTCTTGCCGTTGCCGTTGCCGGGCAGGAAGCCCAGGTCGACCAGCAACAGTCGTGCCTGGCCGTCGACCACCAGCGGCACGAATGCCTCCACGCCGCCGAAACTGTCGTGCTTCGGGTTGTCCAGCAGGTACAGCCGATCGGCCAGGTAACGGCCACGCACGCGCACCCGCGGAAAGCCGTCCGCCGGCGGCGTTTCGGCGACCCTGGCGAAGTCCTGCAACGGTGCGTCCGCCGATGCGGCATACCGCCGCAGAAGTGCTTCCTTGAAGTCGGCGCGATGCAGCTGCCAGACGCCCAAACGCACGAACAGCAAGGCCCCGGCCGCTGTCAGCAGCAACGCCCACCAGGAGGGACGGCGAAACCCGTTCACGTCGGGCGCCTGCCGGCGGCCGCTATACTGGCCCTGTCGAACTGGATCGGATCAATCACGTGGAAACCATCTATAAAATCGCGCTGGTGGTGGTGCTGCTGGTGGTGATCTTCAGCCTCGGCCAGGCGCTGTACTTCATGATGACCGACAAGGACGACGACCGCCGCACGGTATGGGCGCTGACCCGCCGCATCGGCCTGTCGCTGCTGTTCATCGCCATGGTCGCGTTCGGCATCTGGATGGGCTGGCTGCACCCCCACGACGTCGGCCAGTGATTGTAACCGCCACGGCCGCGGCCGTTTCCCTGCTACACGAAAAAGCCCGCCGGATAGCGGGCTTTTTCGTATCCGAAACCGATCCGGAGCAATGCTCTTTATGAAGAGTCCGGCCATGGATGGCCGGTTCTTGATCTTCGCTCTCCGCGACAGGACGTCGCGTCAAATCAAAGTATGTAGACGAACATGAACAGGCCGAGCCAGACCACGTCGACGAAGTGCCAGTACCAGGCCACCGCCTCGAAGCCGAAGTGGTGCTCCTTGTTGAAGTGACCCTTCAGCACGCGCAGCCAGATCACCGCCAGCATGATCGTGCCCAGCGTCACGTGCAGGCCGTGGAAGCCGGTGAGCAGGAAGAAGGTCGAGCCGTAGACGCCGCTGTGCAGGGTGAGGTTCAGCTCCTTGTACGCCTCCATGTACTCGTGCGCCTGGAAGTACAGGAAGGTGGCGCCCAGCAGCACGGTCAGGCCCAGGAACAGCAGGATCCTGCCGCGGTGGCCGGCGCGTAGCGCATGGTGCGCGATCGTCACGGTGACGCTGGAGGTGAGCAGGATCAGCGTGTTCAGCAGCGGCAGCCCCCACGCCGGCACGGTGCGGAACGCGCCTCCGGCCTGCTCCGGGCCGTTGCCGCCGTTGGCGCCCCAGGACGCGGTGTAATCGCTCCACAGGAATTCGTGGGTCAGCACGCCGTGGCCGTGACCACCGAGCCACGGCACCGAGAACATGCGGATGTAGAACAGCGCGCCGAAGAACGCGCCGAAGAACATCACCTCGGAGAAGATGAACCACATCATGCCCATGCGGAACGAGGTGTCCACCTGGTGGTTGTAGCTGCCGGCCAGCGATTCGTTGATCACCGAGCGGAACCAGCCGAAGAACATGCCCAGCACGCCGATCACGCCGAGGGTCAGCACGGTCTTGCCGAAGCCGGCGTCGCCGGGCTCGGCGTTCAGCCAGTGCGCAGCACCGAACACGGTGATGAACATGACCATCGCGGCCACGAAAGGCCAGGTGCTCCTGGCTGGAACGAAGTAAGCGTCGTGCTGCTGACCCATGGTGAGACCCCGTGGATTTCTCTTGATGACTTTTGCCCCGTCGTGCCGCCCGGGGAACTGCAAGCCGGTCGTCGAGCCGGACCGGTCGGAAAAACATGTGGCGCCCGCGATACCTTTACTTCATCAGCATGATCTGCAGGAACGACAGCAGGAAGAACGTCAGCACGATCGACACCAGCACCGTCACGGTGCGCCGCACGCCCTTGCGGCGGTCTTCGCCGTCGGTGGCGGCAGGATGGTTCGCGCTGTGCTGGGTCATTCCGGTTCGTTCCGTTGCGACGCCCGGCCGGTGTGGCCCGGGCGTCGCGGTCAGGTTCAGTCGTTCACGTGGCCGTGCGCCAGCTCGTCGTCGTTGATCACCGGCGGCACCTCGAAGGTATGGTGCGGCGCCGGCGACGGCACCGTCCACTCCAGGCCCTTGGCACCTTCCCACACGCGGTCGGTGGCCTTCTTCTTCGAGAAGAACACGCAGTGGATCACCACGCCGACGAAGATCAGCTGGGTGGCGCCGAACAGGAAGCCACCGATCGAGCTGATCATGTTGAAGTTGGCGAACGCCACGTTGTAGTCGGGAATGCGGCGCGGCATGCCGGCCAGACCCAGGAAGTGCTGCGGGAAGAACAGCACGTTGACCCAGATCACGCTGTTCCAGAAGTGCACCTTGCCCCAGAACTCGCTGTACATGTGGCCGGTCCACTTCGGCATCCAGTAGTACGCCGAGCCGATGATCGCGAACAGCGCGCCGGTCACCAGCACGTAGTGGAAGTGCGCCACCACGAAGTAGGTGTCGTGGTACTGGAAGTCGGCCGGCACCAGCGCCAGCATCAGGCCGGAGAAGCCGCCGATGGTGAACAGGATGATGAAGGCGAGCGCGAACAGCATCGGCGTCTCGAACGTCATCGAGCCGCCCCACATGGTGGCAACCCAGTTGAACACCTTCACGCCGGTCGGCACCGAGATCAGCATGGTGGCGTACATGAAGAAGATCTCGGCGCCCAGCGGCAGGCCCACCGCGAACATGTGGTGCGCCCACACGATGAACGACAGGAACGCGATGCAGGCGATCGCGAACACCATCGCCTTGTAGCCGAAGATCGGCTTGCGCGCGAAGGTCGGCACGATCTCCGAGATGATCCCGAACGCCGGCAGGATCATGATGTACACCTCGGGATGGCCGAAGAACCAGAAGATGTGCTGATACAGCACCGGGTCACCGCCGCCGCCCGGGTTGAAGAAGTTGGTACCGAAGTACTTGTCGGTGAGCAGCATGGTCACCGCGCCGGCCAGCACCGGCATCACCGCGATCAGCAGGAAGGCGGTGATCAGCCAGCTCCACACGAACACCGGCATCTTCAGGAGGTCCATGCCGGGCGCACGCATGTTGAGGATGGTGGCGATGATGTTGATCGCGCCCATGATCGAGCTGATGCCCATCAGGTGGATCGCGAATACCACATAGGCCAGCGAATCGCTCTGCAGCGATAGCGGCGGATACATCGTCCAGCCGCCGGCCGGGCCGCCGCCGGGCAGGAACAAGGTGGACAGCATCAGCAGGAAGGCGAACGGCAGGATCCAGAACGACAGGTTGTTCATGCGCGGCAGCGCCATGTCCGGCGCGCCGACCATCAGCGGGATCATCCAGTTACCGAGGCCGACGAAGGCCGGCATGATCGCGCCGAAGATCATCACCAGCGCATGCATGGTGGTCAGCTGGTTGAAGAAGTACGGCTGCATCAGCTGCATGCCGGGCTTGAACAACTCGGCGCGGATCAACATCGCAAAGCTGCCGCCGATGAAGAACATCGTCAGCGAGAAGATCAGGTACAGCGTGCCGATGTCCTTGTGGTTCGTGGACATGAACCAGCGCTGGAAGAAACTTTTCGGCGCGCCGTGGTGATCGTCGTGCTGATCATGGGTGGCTGCGTAGGACATGGCCTTGCACCTCTAACCTGGAATATTGAATGCGACTGCGGGAAAAACGGGTGCCGGGCGGGACTCAGCCCTGCTTGGCCGCGGCGGGGGCGGCGACCTGCGCGGTTTGCGGCGCCGCAGCCGGCGCGGCGGAATGCGCCTCCTGCTCGGCCAGCCACTTGGCGAAATCCGTCTTGGTCTTGACCTCCACCACGATCGGCATGAAGCCGTGGTCCTGGCCGCACAACTCGGCGCACTGGCCGCGGTAGGTGCCCGGCGTGGTGAAGTTCGCCCAGGCCGCGTTGATGATCCCGGGGATCGCGTCGAGCTTCCAGCCGGCCGCCGGCACCCACCAGGAGTGGATCACGTCGCCGCTGGTGATCACGAAGCGGATCTTGGTATCGACCGGCACCACCAGCGGCTTGTCGACATTCAGCAGGTAGGTCTTCTCGTCGCCGACCTTCACCGCGAACGGGTCCAGGCCGGAACCGAGCTGGCGGGTCTGGTCGCTCTGCGAGTCGAGCTTGGACATGAAGCCGACCTTGTCGATCGACTTGCCCATGTAGTCGACGTAGTCGTAGCGCCACTTCCACTGGTAGCCGGTGACCTTGACGGTCATCTGCGAGCCGGTGGTGTCGGCCCAGCTGGTGAGGCCGCCGGTGGCCAGGTAGGCCAGGGTGATCAGGATCAGCACCGGGATGGTCGTCCAGATCACCTCCACCGTGGTGTTGTGCGACCACTTCTCGGCGACCGCGCCACGCGACTTGCGGAAGCGGAACATCGCCACGAACATCGCGCCGAACACCAGCACGCCGATCACGGTGCACACGCCGAGCGCAATGTTGTTGAGGTGGTACGGCACCTGCGACCAGGTACTCGCGCCGCGTGCCATGTTCAGCTGCCACGGACCGGGGTCGGCCAGGGCCACGCTGCCGAACGATGCAAGGGCGAGGGCCGCCGCTGCCGTGAATGATCGCCTGATGCCGCCAGATGTCATGTCTTGCACCTTTGTTGAACCTACTTGCGCAGCTGGTTGAAATCGGCCAGCAACACCATGAGTTTCTTCGACAGCTCGATGCGTTCCTGATCCGCCAGGAAAGCGCCGATCTCCAGCTCGCGCCCGTGCGACGACAACAGCAGGCGCCGATGCCCGTCGCCCGGCTCCAGCAGCACGCGCACCCAGTACGACTGGAAGCGCATGCGGCGCCGGCTTGGCAGGGATTGCACCTCCAGCGACACGGCGTCGAGGGTGATGCGCTCACTGCGGTCGCCAGCCCGCCAGGCCACGCTCAAGGCGACGGCCACGGCGGCGGATTCGACCAGGGCAAACAGCGGAGCGAACACATTCCCCTGCCATGCACCCAGGCCGGCCGTTACCAGAACCAGCGCCACCAGAACCACGATCAAGCGACGCAGACCGCGCCGGCTGAGCATGCGATTGGGCTTGAGCCACATCGTCACGCAGGGCAAGCCGGCGGTAGCTGGTCGAAGCACGATCATGGGGACCCGGCGTGCCTGGAACACCGGAATGATAGGCCGCGGCGAGGCGGTGGGCAAGAATGTCGCACCCCGATGATCTGGATCAGGCCTGCGCGCCGCCTCGGCTGCCAGCCCGACGGGGCTCGTGCGGCACCGCGATCCGCTCGCTTCGACGACGGCCCGGCGTACAATCCGCGCCTCCCCTCCGCCACCGCGGATCCTCGCGACCTGCCCGTGACCCAGCCCATCCTCAGCCCCGAACTCCCCGTCGACAATACCCCCGCACGCGCGCGCATCACTGCCGCCTGGCTGCGCGACGAAACCGAAGCCGTCAACGACCTGCTCGCCCAGGCCACTGTGCCGCCCGTCGAACGCGAACAGGTGATCGACGTCGCCGCCGGCCTGGTCGCCCGCGTGCGCACCCGCGCGAAGGACCAGAGCGCGGTCGAATCCTTCATGCGCCAGTACGACCTGTCCTCCGAGGAAGGCGTGCTGCTGATGTGCGTGGCCGAGGCGCTGCTGCGCATCCCCGACAAGGCCACCGCCGACAAGCTGATCCGCGACAAGCTGGGCGACGCCGACTGGAAGAAGCACCTGGGCCAGAGCGAGTCGCTGTTCGTCAACGCCTCGACCTGGGGCCTGATGCTCACAGGCCGCCTGGTGAACCTGGCCGAAGAGACGCGCCACGACTTCACCGGCGCGCTGAAGCGGCTGGCCGGCCGCGCCGGCGAGCCGGCGATCCGCCTCGCCGTGCGCCAGGCGATGCGCATCATGGGCCACCAGTTCGTGATGGGGCAGACCATCGACGAGGCGCTGGACCGCTGCGCCAAGAAGGAATACGCGGTCTACCGCTACTCCTACGACATGCTGGGCGAGTCCGCGCTCACCGCCGAGACCGCCGAGCGCTACCAGGAAGACTACCGCCGCGCGATCGCTGCACTCGGCGCGCGCGGCCCGTTTGCCAACCACACCGACGCCCCCTCGATTTCGGTGAAGCTGTCCGCGCTGCACCCGCGCTACGAGGTGGCCAAGCGCGAGCTGGCCCGGCGCCAGCTCACCGAGAAGCTGCTGGAACTGTCGCAGCTGGCGATGAAGCACGGCATCGCGCTGTCGGTCGACGCCGAGGAGGCCGATCGCCTCGAACTGTCGCTGGACATCATCGGCGACGTCTTCGCGCACCCCTCGCTGGCGGGCTGGAACGGCCTCGGCATCGTGGTGCAGGCGTACTCCAAGCGCACCCCGTTCGTGATCGACTGGCTGATCGAGACCGCGCGCAGCAGGGGCCGCCGCTGGTACGCGCGGCTGGTCAAGGGCGCCTACTGGGATGCCGAGATCAAGCGCGCGCAGGAACAGGGGCTGGCCGGCTATCCGGTATACACGCGCAAGCCGAACACCGACGTGTCCTACCTCGCCTGCGCGCGCAAGCTGTTCGATGCCGGCAGCGAGCTGATCTACCCGCAGTTCGCCACCCACAATGCGCACACCATCGCCGCCGTGCACCACCTCGCGCACGGCCGGCCGTTCGAGTTCCAGCGCCTGCACGGCATGGGCACCGACCTGTACGCCGAGGTGATCGGCCCGCAGAACTTGAACGTGCCGTGCCGGGTCTATGCGCCGGTCGGCACGCACGAGGACCTGCTGCCGTACCTGGTGCGCCGCCTGCTCGAGAACGGCGCCAACACCAGCTTCGTCAACCGCGTGGTGGACGAAACGCTGCCGGTGCGCGAGCTGGTCGCCGACCCGTGCGAGACGGTGCGCCGCTTCGCCTCCATTCCGCACCCGCGCATCCCGCTGCCGGTGAACCTCTACGGCGAGAATGCTGCGCTGGCGCAGCATTCTAATTTTGTATCCAGGAAGAATTCCATGGGCGTCAATTTCTCCAACGACAACGAACTGAAAGCGATGGCCGACGCGGTCAACGCAAATGCCGGCCCGTGGACCGCCGGCCCGCTGGTGCCCGGTGCGACGGCCAGCGGCCCGACCGTGCAGGTGACCAACCCCGCCGATCGCCGCCAGACCGTCGGCAGCTATGTCAGCGCCGACAGCGCCAGCGTCGACAAGGCGCTGGCCAACGCGGTCGCCGCCCAGCCCGGCTGGGATCGCCTGCCCGCGGCCAGCCGCGCCGCAATCCTCGAACACGCCGCCGAACAGCTCGAAGCGCGCCGCGGCGAGTTCATCGCGCTGTGCGTGCGCGAGGCTGGCAAGAGCCTGCCCGACGCGATCGCCGAGATCCGCGAGGCGGCCGATTTCCTGCGTTACTACGCCACCATGGCGCGCCGCCTGTTCGGCCAGCCCGAGCAGTTGCCCGGCCCCACCGGCGAGAGCAACCAGCTGTTCCTCAACGGCCGTGGCGTGTTCGTCTGCATCAGCCCGTGGAACTTCCCGCTGGCGATCTTCCTGGGCCAGGTCAGTGCCGCGCTGGCCGCCGGCAACAGCGTGATCGCCAAGCCAGCCGAGCAGACCTCGCTGATCGGCCATGCGGCGGTGAAACTGCTGCACGAAGCCGGCGTGCCGGTCGACGTGCTGCAATACCTGCCGGGCGATGGCGCCACCGTGGGCGCCGCGCTGACGAAAGACCCGCGCGTGGCCGGCGTCGCCTTCACCGGCTCCACCGAGACCGCCTGGGCGATCAACCGTGCACTGGCCGCGCGCAACGCACCGATCGCCGCGCTGATCGCCGAGACCGGCGGCCAGAACGCGATGATCGCCGACTCCTCCGCCCTGCCCGAGCAGATCGTCAAGGACGTGATCGCCTCCGCGTTCCAGTCCGCCGGCCAGCGCTGCTCGGCCGCGCGCGTGCTGTTCGTGCAGGAGGACATCGCCGACAAGGTCACCGCGATGCTGGCCGGCGCGATGGGCGAGCTGAAGGTGGGCGACCCGGGCCAGCTCTCCACCGACGTGGGCCCGGTGATCGACGAGGACGCCAGGCGCATCCTGGTCGACCACGCCGCACGCATGGACACCGAGGCGAAGAAGATCGGCGAGGTCGCGCTCGACCCGGCGACCACCAGCCACGGTACCTTCTTTGCCCCGCGCGCCTATGAGATCGGTTCGCTGGCCACGCTGACCCGCGAGGTGTTCGGCCCGGTGCTGCACATCATCCGCTGGAAGGGCAGCGAGCTGGCCCAGGTGGTCGATCAGATCAACGCCACCGGCTACGGCCTCACGCTGGGCGTGCACAGCCGCATCAACGACACCGTCGACTACATCAGCAGCCACGCCCGCGTCGGCAACTGCTACGTCAACCGCAACCAGATCGGCGCGGTGGTCGGCGTGCAGCCGTTCGGCGGCGAGAACCTGTCCGGCACCGGCCCCAAGGCGGGCGGCCCGCACTACCTGCTGCGCTTCGCCGGCGAGCGCACGCTCACCATCAACACCACCGCCGCCGGCGGCAATGCCTCGCTGCTGACGATCGGCGAGTGATCCCCCGCCGCGGCGGCTCGTGCCATGGAGCCGCTGCGGCGACGGTGTTCCGGTTCGGCATGCGGGGCCTCGCCAGGGTTGGAGCGGGCGCCGCCGCACGGCCTGGCCACGTTCCGTGCCCAATGCCTTGCATGCCATGCGCGGCTCCGCCAGTCTCGGTTTTGTACCCGAACGCAGAGCGCGCACGATCATGACCGACTCCAGTGATCTCGCCGTCACCCTGCAGCACATGCGCAACGCGCAACTGCGCGATCCGCTGCCTGCGTGGCCGCTGCGCGCACGACGCCTGCGCGCCCTGGAGACGATGCTGCTCGAACAGCGGGCGGCGTTCGCCGCGGCGATCGACGCCGATTTCGGGCAGCGTCCGGTCGAGGAGACCGACCTGCTGGAGGTCTTTCCCAGCCTGTCGGCGGTCCGCCATGCGCTCGGCCACGGCCGACGCTGGATGAAGCCGCGGCGGCGCCTCGCCGACCTGCTGTTCCTGCCTGCGCGCACCGAGCTGCGGCCGCAGCCGCGCGGCGTGGTCGGCATCATCGTGCCGTGGAACTACCCGCTGTATCTGGCAGTCGGCCCGCTGGTCGACGCGCTGGTCGCCGGCAACCGCGTGATGCTGAAGATGAGCGAATACACGCCGCGCTTCTCCGCGCTGTTCGCCGAGCAGGTGGCGAAGTATTTCCCCTCTGGCGAAGTGCTGGTGGTGACCGGCGACGCCGGAGTGGCGCAGGCGTTCTCCGCCCTGCCGTTCGACCACCTGCTGTTCACCGGCTCCACCGCGGTGGGCCATCACGTGATGCGCGCGGCCGCGGCCAACCTCACCCCGGTGACGCTGGAGCTGGGCGGCAAGTCGCCGGCGATCATCGGCCCCGGTGCGCGCTTCGGGCAGGCGGTGGAACGCATCATGTTCGGCAAGCTGGTCAACGCCGGACAGACCTGCATCGCGCCGGACTACGTGCTGCTGCCGCGCGCGCGCGTGGCGGAATTCGTCGAGCTGGCGGGCCGGGCGATGGCGCGGATGTATCCGCGCCTGGGCGCGAACACGCAGTACGCCAGCATCGCCTCCGACCGCCAGTACCAGCGCCTGGCTGGCCTGCGCGACGATGCGGTGGCCGCGGGCGCGCAGGTGCATGCGCTCGGTGAAACGGCGGAGGATCCGGCACGCCGCCTGCTTCCGCCCCAACTGCTGACCGGCGTCGACGACGGCATGGCGGTGATGCGCGAGGAGATCTTCGGCCCGCTGCTGCCGCTGCTGCCGTACGACTCGCTGGACGAGGCCATCGCCCATGTCGCCACACGCCCGCATCCGCTGGCGCTGTACCTGTTCGAGAACGACCCGGCCCGCATCGACCAGGTGCTGGCGCGCACCCATGCCGGCGGCGTCAGCCTCAACGACACGCTGTACCACATCGCCCAGCATGATCTGCCATTCGGCGGTGTCGGCGCGTCCGGCATGGGCGGGTATCACGGCGAGGCGGGCTTCCGCACCTACTCGCACCTGAAGCCAGTATTCCGCCAGGCGCGCTGGAACGGTGCCAGCCTGTTCAACCCGCCCTACGGCGCGCGCTTCCGGCGCCTGCTCGCCCTGCTGCTGCGCCGCGGCTGAGAAATCCCTCGCACAAAAAAACCTCCCCGCCGGGGCGGGGAGGTTTCGCTTGCGCGGTCACGGCATGCCGGGGGTCAGAACTTGTACGTCGCCGACAGGCCGAGCAGGTTGCCGTAGTCGTCGAAGTTGCCGGTGACCGCGTCGCCCGTGGAGCTGGTGCTGTTGATGTGCGCCTGGTTCACGAAGATGTGCGCATACGAGGCGTTGATCTCGAAGCGGTCGCTCGCCTTGTAGCCGATGCCCACCGTCGCCAGCTTGCGGGTGGAGTCCGGCACGCGCACGTCACGCACCGAGTTGTAGGTCGGCGTGGTGTCGACCGCGATGCCCGCGCGCAGCGTGACCTTGTCGTTGAGGTAGTAGTCACCGCCGATCGAGGCGTAGACCGTGTTGCGCCAGTTGAACGTCTCGGCGGTGTCGGGCTGCCCGGGATTGCCGTACTTGACGCGCAGTTCCTTGAACACGTCCCACTTGGTGTAGGCGAAGTCGATGCCCAGGCCGAACTTCTCCGCCTGATGCCAGTAGCTCGCGCTGATCACGGCCGGTGTGGTGAAGTTGGCGCTGCCGGTGGTGTGGGAGAACGACGGAATCGAGCCGGCCAGCGCCGGATTGGCGAGCAGCAGGTCGTAGCCCGGCGTGGTGTTGAAGTTGCCGGTGCCCTCGAGGCGATGGCTGATCTTGGAGCGGTAGTTCAGCGCCAGCTTGTCGTTCGGCGTGAGCTTCCAGAAGGCGCCGACCTGGTAGCCGTAGGCCCAGTCGTCACCCTTGACGCGGGCATAGCCGTCCACGCCCTGCGGCGTCACCGCCGCCACGCCAGCCGCGGCGGCCTGGCCCTGCTGCACGGCCTGCTGGATCATGGCGGCAGCCATGGCCGGCGGAATCTGGCCGGCGGCAGCAGCGGCCTGGATCTTCGCGACGCCGGCCGCGGTCTTCGCCCCGATGCCCTGCTGGATGCCCAGGCCCACCGCGTTGAAGTTGATCGCGCTGGTCAGCTCGGCCGAAGTGCGCTGCGCGATCGCGCTCACGCCCAGGGCAAACGTGTCGGTCACGTCGTACGACGCCGAGAGGGTGGCATCGAGCGACTGGAACTTGGACTTGATGCCGTTGTAACGGCCCACCCAGTTGCGGTCGTACTCGGTCTGGAAGCCGAACGGGACCGAGAAGCCAAGGCCCAGGTGCACCTTGTCCGAGACCTTGCTGGAAATAAACAGCGCCGGCACCGGCAGGGTGGTGCCCGCGTCGCCGCCGTTGCCACCGGAGATCGGACGGCCCAGCACGTCGTGCGCGCTGCCGTTGAACCTGGCACTGAAATTGATGGCGGTAACGTCGGCCTGGAGGTAGGTGCCGTCCAGCTCGGTCATCGCCGCGGGATTGTTCGCCACCACCGAGGCATCGCCGCCGGCGGTCGCCGAGCCGGCGTAGGCACGTCCCATGCTCTTGGTGCTGTTTTCCTTGAGCTGGAACGCGCTGGCATCGGCGCTTGCAGGGGCGACCAGTGCACCAATGATCGCGATGCTCAGCGCGGCGAGCGCCAATGGACGGGTTGCGCCCGAAAGAGAACGGAAAGACGTGTGCATCGCATGCTCCTGCGTGTTGTGGTGCGACTTATGGTTATCGGAAGGCTGCAGGTAGGGTGTATTGATTCATACGCGCGTTTGAACTACCTGCGCGGAACTTAGCCCTCTTGCACAAGGCGTTGCAAGTGCGGTCGCAACAAAATACTAACGCGGCCATTGCATCTGGATGGGCAGACTGGGATCGGCGGCGAGGGGGCTGCTACCCTCCCGCGCCGGCGGTCGACGCCAGCATCACCCCCTCTGCCCAGCGAGCCGCACCATGCAATGCTTCGTCTATGCCAGCGTGCGCAAGGCCGACAGCTACCTGTGGCTGGCGCAGCGCGACGCGTTCGACCTGCTGCCCGAACCGCTGGCCTTGTTGCTGGGCGAATTGCGCTTCGTGATGGAGGTGCAGCTGGACGAGCAGCGCAAATTGCCGGTCGAGGATGCCGTGCAGGTGCTCGAGCACCTGCACGCGCAGGGCTGGCACCTGCAGCTGCCGCCGCAGGAGACCCTCGCCAGCGCCAACCACCCCGCGTATACCCATTCACCGCGGGACGATCGGGACGATTGAATCGCGCGCCGTGCCGCCGCATGCGGTGCATGCGGAACCAAGTCGAGCGTTAACACTTGGTTACCGCCTGCATCTCCAACGATTTCTATACTGTCCCCATGAACCAGCCCAAATCGCGCCGCCGCCCGCCCCTCCTGCACGCCCTCGCCTGGTTCATACCGGGATTGATCGCGGTCGCCGCCGCCGGGCTGGCCAGCCATCCGCTGACCCTGATCCCGCTGCTGCTGGCCAATGCGCTGACCATGGCCGCGATCTGCCATGCGATCGGCTTCGATCCCGAGCCCAGCTTCGGCCGCACCGTGCTGCGCCGGGGCGCCGCCCACCTGGTGATGTTCACCGGCTACACCGTGCTGGTGTTCGTGCTGGTGGCCTGGCCGATGCTGCAGCTGACCCATGGGGCCAGCCTCAGCGCAGCACTGGCGCTGGCCGCAGCGCTGGTGCTGGCGCTGTTGGCGCTATGGCGGCTGTGGCCGGCGTTCGGGCTGGTGTTCGTCTGGGACGACGCCTATCCCAGCCAGCGCGACGGCTCATGGATCTTCACCGCCACCTTGCGCAGCATGGCGTTCGGTCGCCACCTGTCGCGCGAGGAGCGCTTCTTCAGCCACTTCCTGCCGGCCGCGTTCGCGCTGCTGGCGCTGGCCTTCGGCGCGATCGCGCTGACCGGGCTGTACGGCGTGCTGCCGCCGGAGCCGCGCATCGCCGCGCTGGCGATCTACGGCGTGGTGCTGCTGCCGCTGGGCTGCCTGGTGATCGCCAACCGCACGCTGCGCGCGCTGCTGTGCGAGCGCCACCAGCCACGCCGGCGCGGCGATCTCGACGGTCGCGCCGCGCCCGCCCCGCGCCCGGTGCTGAACGAGCAGGAACGCGCCGCCGGCACGCCCGAGCAGGCCGCTGCGTTGCTGGCCGCGATCCGTGGGGGCGACATCGAGCGTGCGCTGGCGCTGATCGAGGCCGGTGCCGACCCCGATACCGCGCCGCTCGCCGACGACCGCGACCAGCGCCCGGCGCTGATGCTGGCCGCGCTGTTGCCCGATACCCGCCTGCTGCGTGCACTGATCGCCAGGGGCGCCGACGTGAACCGGGCCAGCGGCGGCCTCACCCCGTTGCTGGCCGCCACCCGCGACAGCTGGCACGGCCGCGCCGAAGCGGTGCTGACCCTGCTCGCCAACGGCGCCAGCCCGCTGGTCACCGACGCCGAGGGCAACACCCCGCTGCACGGCGCCGTGCTCAGCGCCGATGCCGGCGTGGCGGCGATGCTGCTGGACGCGGCCGCGCCGATCGATGCACTGAACAAGGCCGGCGTCAGCCCGCTGGCTACCGCCTGCCGCGCCGCCAACTGGCCGCTGGTGAAGTTCCTGCTCGAGCGTGGCGCCAAGCCGGCGCCGGCCGGCGGCGAGCCGGCGCTGGTAGCCGCCGCCGGCATCGCCGACGACGACGCCGAAGGAGTCAGGCTGCTGCTCAAGCAGCGCGCCGCGGTCAACGCGGTGGATGCACGCAAGCGCAGCGCGCTGCTCGCCGCCGCCGCCGAGGGCCATGAGCAGATCGCCCGCGCGCTGCGCGCCGCCGGCGCCGACGTCAACCTGGCCGACCGCCACGGCGGCACCGCGCTGATGGAAGCCGCGCGCGCCGGCGCGGGCGGCATCGTGCAGTTGCTGGCCGAGGCGAAGGCCGACGCCAGCGCACGCGACAGCCATGGCCGCGACGCGCTGACCCTGGCCTGCCAGTCCCCGCACGCCCACGTCGAGACGGTGCGCGCGCTGCGCGCGCTGGGTGCCGACCCCAGGGCCGCCGGCGGCGACGGCCGCAGCGCGCTCGACCACGCCGCCGCCGCGGGTCGCTGGGACCTGGTCGCCATGCTCGATCCCGACACGCCGCTGCCGGCCAGCCTCAGCCAGGACGTGCTGGCCGAAGGCAGCGACACGCCAGCCCACCTGCTCGATGCGCTGCGCTTCGGCCATTGGGCGATCGTCTCGGGCTTCGCCGAACGCGTGCGCGAATGGCCACAGCAGCAACTGGCGCAACTGTACCTGGAGCTGGCCGCGCCCGGCTCGGCCGCCGCCCGCCGCTGGCTGCTCGACCACGGCCTCGACGCCGAGGCACGGCTGGAGGCGCCGCGCACCGACGACGCCGACACCGCCGACGCACCGGTGCCGCCGCCGCCGGGCCAGCGCCTGTTCGACGCCCTGCTGCCGGCATTGCCGGATGCGACCGAGGCACTGGAGGATCTGTTGCAGGCCGGCGCCAGCCCGGCCGGCGCCGGCCTGCTGGCGCGGGCGCTGGCGCAACTGGGCAGTGCGGCGCAGGGCGCCGCCCTGCCGCTGCAACTGCTTGAGCGCGGCGCCGATCCGTTCGGCCCGGACCCGCGCGGGCGCACCCCGCTGCAGCTCGCCGCGGCCCACGCCCAACCCGCATTGCTGCAAGCCTTGCTGGCGCGCGGCTGCGACCCGAACACGCGCGACCGCGACGGCCGCACGCCGCTGTTCGCCGCGCTGGAACATGGCGCGCAGGCGCTGCCGCTGGTACGCGCGCTGATCGCCCACGGTGCGAATCCCGAGACAACTGACGCGAACGGCGAGACGCCGCTGGGACTGGCGCTCGAGCACCCGGCGGTGGAACGCTGGCTGGACTGGCGCGACTGGCCGCGGCCGCACCGCCCGCTGCGCGCCACCGACCTGCCGGCCGCGGCCGCCGTCGGTGCGCCCGCTTCGGTACGGCGCCTGCTGGAGCTGGGCTTCGCCGTGGACACCCGCGACGAGCAAGGCGCCTCGGCCCTGCTGCGCGCGTGCGGCGCCGGGCACCGCGAGGTCGCCGCCTGCCTGCTCGACGCCGGCGCCGACCCCTCGCTGGCCGCGCACAGTGGCGTGACGCCGCTGGCCGCCGCCGTCGCCGCCCGGCGCGAAGCACTGGTGGCGCTGCTGCTGCAGCACCAGGTGGCCGTCGACCAGCGCCTGCCGAACGAAGCCACCGCACTGATGGTGGCCGCCGCGATGGGCTACCCGGAAATCGCCGAACAACTGCTCGACGCCGGCGCTGACGTCAACGCGGTCGACGGCACCGGCCGCAGCGCACTGCACGCCGCCGCGCAGTTCGGCTTCGAGCACAACGACAGCCTGCGCGCGCGCCGCCTGTTCGACAGCCTGCTCAAGCACGGCGCGGACATCAACCACGCCGACAGCGAGGGCAAGACTCCGCTGCTGCTACTGCTGGGCGCGCAGCTGCGCCCCGGCAGCGCCTGCGACGCCACCCATATCGGCGCACTGGTACCGCCGCTGCTGGAGGCCGGCGCCAAGGTCGGCCACGCCGACCAGCGCGGTGTCACCGCGCTGCACGCCTGCGCGATGCACGCGCTGCTGCCGCCGGCGCGCGTGCTGCTGTCGCGCGGTGCCGACCGCGCCGCGGTGGACGCGTTCGGCCGCACCGCCGCCGAGGTGGCGCGGCAGTTGGGCTACGTCGACATCGCGCATGAGCTGGCCACGCGCAACACTGCGATCCCCAGCGTGCGGCAGACCCTGCGTCAGCCGGCGCAGCCAGCCGAATAGGCTTCCGCCCCGGCATCGTCTTCCACCGCGGCGGCCATTGCCGCGGCATGGCGCCAGCGCAGCGAGCGCCAGGCGTCCAGCACCTGCGTGGTGGCGATCTCGTCCACGCGCCGCACCGCCGGCAGGCCGCCCAGCACCGTCACGTCGCTGCCCGCGCCGCTGCGCGGGGTCCACAACCGCGGCGAGCGGGAGCCCATCAGCACCACCAGCGGGCAGCCCATGGCCGCGGCCAGGTGCCCCGGCCCGGTATCCACCGAGACCATGCTGTGCGCCGTGTCGAGCAGGGCCTTCAGGCGGCCGAGCGGCAAGGCGGCGGCGGCGATCCGGGGCCGTTCCCGGCCCACGGCCGAGATCAGCGCATCGAGGTAGCCGCTCTCAGCCGGCGAGCCGCAAAACAGCACCTGCGCGTGCGGCAGCTGGCGGCTGATGGCATGCGCCAAGGCCGCCCAGCACTGCGCCGGCCACGACTTGTCGTCATCCCCGGCGGCACGCACCCCGTTCCAGCGCATGGTGCGCTTGTTGGCCGGCTGCAGCAGCACCAGCGGGCGACCGGCGAAGCCGCGCGCGCGCAGCCAGGCCTCGCCATCGGCGCGCTCGGCCGCGCTGGCCCGCAGCCGCGGCGCGGCCGGCACCGGCGTCGCCAGCGGCACACAGCTGGCGCGGAATGCCGGCGGCGTGGTGTCGCCGAAGCGCAGCAGCATGTCCACCCAGTGCTCGTCCGCGATCGATGGCATGTCCTCGATGAAGGTGCAGTGCTCGGCGCTCACCCCGGCCAGCGCCAGCATCGGGCGCACCTTGGTCCGCGTGCGTTCCAGCGGCTCGCTGATGTACAGCGGCGCCCCGCGCAGGCGCCGCAAAGCCAGCGCGGCACGCCAGCGCCGCGGGCGCAGCCACAACGGCCCGTACTGCGAATCCAGGGGAATGCACCCGGCCACCTCCGGCGCCGCCGAGTACAGCGCCGGCGGCCAGTCGCCCAGCGCCAGCAACCGGCAGGGCTGGCCGTAGCGCAGGTGCAGCTTGTGCAGCAACGGCTGCAGCAGGACGGTGTCGCCGAGCCGGCCGAAGCGGATCACCACGGGGCCGGTTGCAGGTCGGTTATCGGGAGGCATGTTGCCGGGCAACGCCGGAGCCGGCGGCCGGTTGACACGCGTCCGCTGCCTTTGCCCGGCGGCGCGGACGATCCCGCTCAGTCGCCGTCGGCCAGCGGCACCCCGGCGTCGCGCTGGCGCTCGCGTTCCGCGCTGCGCTCGGCATCCGCCTCGAACAGCCGCTGCAGGTCGATCATCGCCTCGCGGGTGCTCTGGATCAGCTTGGTCTCGTCGTCATAGACCAGCGCCTGCTTCTTCAGCAGGTCCTCGTCGTAGCGGCGGAAGCGTTCGACCCGGTCGACCGCCAGCTCGTGCGGCAGGCCCAGCGCCTCCAGCGTCTTGCGGGTCATCTTGAGGCTGGAGTGGAACGTCTCGCGGATCGGCTCCTCCACGCCCATGTCCATCAGCCGGAACACGTGCTGACGGTTGCGGGCGCGGGCGATGATCTTCAGGTGCGGGTACTGCCGCCGCACCAGCCGTGCGGTGCGCAGGTTCGCCTCCGGGTCGTCGGTGGCCAGCACGAACACCTCGGCCCTGTCGGCCTGGGCCGCGCGCAGCAGTTCCGGCCGCGCCGGGTCGCCGAAGAACAGGTTGACGTTGCCGAAGCGGCGCGACTGGTCCACCTGGTCGGCCGAATGCTCCAGCGCCACGAACGGGATGTTCTGCGCGCGCAGCACGCGGGCGATGATCTGGCCGACCCGGCCGAAGCCGGCGATGATCACCCGCGGCGTGTCGGCCTCGATCGTGTCGAACTCGCGCACCGGCTTCTTCGGCTTCACGTTCAGCGCCTTCGCCGCCAGCACCACCAGCAGCGGGGTCAGCGCCATGGTGAGGGTGAGCGCCAGCACCAGCACGTCGTGCTGCGCCGTCCCGACCAGGCGCTGGTCGGCCGCCTGCTTGAGCACAACGAAGGCGAACTCGCCGCCGCACGCCAGCAGCACCACCAGGCGCAGCGTGTCCGAACGGTTGAGTCCGCCCAGCAGCCGCCCCAGCGGCCACAGCAGCAGGCTCTTCAGCAGCAGCAGCGCCGCCACCAGCCCCAGCAGCAGGGCCGGCCGGTGCAGCAGCAGCGAGATGTCCATCGACATGCCGACGCTGATGAAGAACAGCCCCAGCAGCAGGCCCTTGAACGGCTCGATGTTCGATTCGATCTCGTGCCGGTATTCCGAATCGGCCAGCAGCACGCCGGCGAGGAACGCGCCCAGCGTGGCGGAAACCCCGGCCATCTCCATCAGCAGGGCCACGCCCATCACCACCAGCAGCGCGGTGGCGGTGAACACCTCCACCGAGTCCGCGCGCGCCACGAAACGGAACACCGGCCGCAACAGGTAGCGGCCGCCGACCACCACCGCCACGATCACGCCGACCGTGCGCAGCAGCGCGAGCAGGTCGAAACTCTGCGCCCCCGCCGCCGACGCCAGCAGCGGCACCGCGGCGATCAGCGGGATCGCCGCCAGGTCCTGGAACAGCAGGATCGCGAACACCTGGCGACCGTAGGCCGAACCGGCCTCCTTGCGCTCGGCCAGGATCTGCAGGCCGAACGCGGTGGACGACAGCGCCAGGCTGCCGCCGACGACCGCCGCACCCTTGCCGGACAGGCCGAACAGGAAATACGCCGCCGCGCCGATCGCCACGCTGCAGCTCAGCACCTGCAGCAGGCCCATGCCGAACACCGCGCGGCGCATCACCCACAGGCGCTGCGGCGACAACTCCAGGCCGATCACGAACAGCATCAGCACCACGCCGAACTCGGAGATCGCGGCGACGCCCTCGGTATCGCTGACCAGGCCCAACAGCTGCGGGCCGATCGCCACGCCGGCGATCAGGTAGCCGAGCACCGCGCCGAGCCGGAAACGCTTGGTCAGCGGCACCGCGATCACCGTGGCGAGCAGGAACACCACCGCGGTCTGCAGGAAATGATGGCTGTCCACGCGCAGGCGGCTCCGGTCCGGGATGTCGCGATTATTCCACGCTGCCGACGGCCGTGCGGACTGCGTCTCTCACTCGGCAGGCCAGCGGCCCAGGCGCTGGAAGCGGCCTGATGAATGGGCCGCTGCGGCGGGCACGTGCCCACCTTCTGTCAGCTCCTGGGTACGATCGATGGCTGAGCTTGAATGGGGCCCCGCATGGGCGACGTTTCATCCGCAACTTGCCCACAGAAAAACACGAACCCCAGGTTGCTTCTAGCGAAGACGTCCGGAGGCAATTAGAGCCGCCAAGGGGTCTGGCAACCTGGTCGATGCCGGGGCCTCTGGCGCAGGCTGGCCTTCCGCAAGCATTGTTTGCATAGGTATGACTCCGGCCCAGACCGGAACATGGGATTCGTCAGCGTCGGATGGAGGGCCCGTACGAGCCTTAACAGTCGCTTCCTCAATATCCATCCAAAGCACCGACGTCGCCCTAAGCTCTTTCTCCATTACCGGTCGCAGCGTATCCCACCGCCCCGGGAAGAGACCTTCCATGAAGTCACGGAGTGCTTCAGCCCGCTCGTCGAGATCCTCCATCACGTTGGCCGTGCCAAACATCATCGCCGAACGATAGTTGACGGCATGATTCAGGGCTGACCGCGCCAAAACGTAGCCATCGACCAAACTGCAAGTTACACAGGCTGGCGCTCCATCTACTTGCCTGAGGAAGCGACTCCCTATCGATCCGTGCCAGTAGATGCGATTGTCTTTTCTCCAGTGCATGGTCGGAGTCACAAAGGGCGCCCCGTCGATGACATAACCGATGTGGCAGAGCGGGGAAGCGTCCACGACGGCATAGACGTCGGAACGCAGGTAACTACCAAGATGAGGTTCCCGTCTTATTCGGCTTCGATCAGTCCTTGGAAAATTAATGTCGCAATCCGTCGACAGTTTGGACATATGCAGCCGTTTCCTCTTAAAAGGCTCGTAATGGATCGTGAGCTGTGCAGAGCACCGATAATCTCTCCGAAAATTTCGGGTAGCAGGATGTTCGGCTCACCACCCGCATTTCAGGCAGCCTCTCCTTTCTTGATCCTTCCAGCCCGGTTCGAGGTGCGCAGGAATGCCCTCTTCGGATCGGAAGCGAGCGTCGCCTGCTGACCTTTTCGATCGCGGCCGGCAGGAAATGGTGGTTGTCCACGCGCAGGCGGCTAATGGAGGAACTGGAGCGCAGAGTTGCCCAGGAGGCACTACAAGGCTGAGGAAACCCGTGCCTTCATCAACAACGCCTTCCGCGACGGCGCCATTCCGACCACCGGCACCGCGATCAGGAAGATCCTGCCACCGACCTCTCGCTTTGACGTCAACAGCACCTCTCGACCAGGAAAGGACGGCGCTGGAGAATCCGCCGCGTTCTTCGAACGCCATTAGGGCCTTGTCCTGAAGGACTTTCCGGTGTCTCCGCACGGACCCGGTTGATGCGAAGACAATGGTTCAACGCTCAAAGCAAGGACAACTGCCCGTCATCGTGATCGCGCGCCACTTCGGCGCGACGGATCATCTGCTGTACTTGCGGCATGGCATGCACAGGCACCAGTTCGACTTCCGGGTGGGCCTGCGCAAAAACGCGGAATATCTCGTCGGCAAATGCCTGCCCGATGGCGGCGACGCCGCTGAAGTCGAGCACCACATGGCGGAACCTGTCCACACGTTGCATCAAGCGCTTGGCCTGCGAGCGTGAAATCAGGTTCTCATCCCCCACCTGGGCAAGGCGAACCGGAACCACGGTTTTCGCAAAGGCATACTCGTCCGGGCCGCTGGAATATTCATCGAACACTTGCCTGGCAGTGCGCACGGATGCCGTGGATATCCTCATAAGTACGACGGTGCCCTCTTGCGGCATGTCGTCGAAATCGAACAGCACGTCCCTGCCATGCCCCTCCTCATGGGAAAACACCAACCCTCCAGACATGATCTGGAAACGGTCGAACATCCGCGAGGTGAAGAACACGCCCTCACCCGAGTGATTTCGCGGATCCGTGGTGAACTTGCCCTTAGACAGTTCCAGCAGTGCCAGGCGCTCGTCAGGCAACTCCAACGCACGCGCGATTTTTCGGAAGATGCCGACACCATCATCGGCGATCACCAGCAATAACTCTCCATCGCGCAGCTCCATGTGCACCTCGACGTGCGCAGCCTCGGAGTGGTCGATGGCGTTGTTGATCATTTCCGTTGCGCCGTGGTGGGCAATGTCCAGGACATTGCGCGGCAATTCGCGCAGCAACGGCGACAATTGCGCCGACCACAGGGTGTCCTCGGCCAAGCCCTCCCGCGGGTAGCGCTGCCAGAACCGGCGGTTGTGGCCCATCGTGTAAACCGGGCGCGTCGTCCCGTCCTTGTGCAGGTAGCCATCGGCCACCAGCTTGCGAACCTGGATGCTGACCCTTGCCCCCGACAAACCAAGCTGCGCCGCCACCATGCCGACCAGGTCACGGGGATGTGTGGCCACCGCCTGCAGCAGGGCGGTATCTATTTCGGCGGAGCGACTGGGGCGAGCCATGCTCGGATTCTAAAGTTATATCGCTTTATTTGCTAGTTAATAAGCGGAAATTTGAAAATAAAAGGGCCGGTCTGCACCGGCCCCTCGACGTCTGCCGACCCATCCGCCCTACTTCCTCGGCGCGTCCTTCAGCCCGCGGTTCTCCAGCATCGGCTCGATCTGCGGATCCTGACCGCGCCAGTCGCGGTACATCTTCGCCAGTTCCTCGGTGTTACCGCGCGAGAGCACCATCGCGCGGAAGCGGTCGCCGTTTTCGCGGGTCAGGCCGCCGTGTTCCTTGAAGCCGATGAAGGCGTCGTCGGCCAGCATCTGCGTCCACAGGTAGGCGTAGTAGCCGGCCGCGTAGCCGTTGCCCCAGATGTGCTGGAAGTAGCTGGAGCGGTAGCGCGGCGGCACATAGGACAGGTCGATGCCGTCCTTCTTCAGTGCGGCGGACTCGAACTGGTCGGCATCCTGCAGCGGCGCGTCGGCGCCGAGCATGTGCCAGTTCATGTCCAGCAGGGCGGCGGCGACCAGCTCGGTCATGTCGTAGCCCTTGTTGAACTTGCCGGCCTTCTTCACCTTGTCGACCAGCGCCTGCGGCATCGGCTCACCGGTCTTGTAGTTCTTCGCGTAGTGGGCGAACACCTTCGGGTCGGTGGCCCAGTGCTCGTTGAACTGCGACGGGAACTCGACGAAGTCGCGCGCGGTGTTGGTGCCGGACAGGGTCGGATACTGCTCGTCGGCGAAGATGCCGTGCAGCGCATGGCCGAACTCGTGGAACATGGTGACCACATCGTCGAACGAGAGCAGCGCCGGCTGGCCCGCGGCCGGCTTGCTGAAGTTGGCCACGTTGTAGATCACCGGCCTGGTGCCGAGCAGCTTCGACTGCGCGACCAGGTTGTCCATCCAGGCGCCGCCGTTCTTGTTGTCGCGCTTGAAGTAGTCGCAGTAGAACAGCGCCAGCGAGCTGCCATCCTTGTCGAACACCTCGAACACGCGCACGTCCGGCTGGTACACCGGGATGTCGTGGCGCTCCTTGAAGGTCAGCCCGTACAGCTGGTTGGCGGCGTAGAACACGCCGTTCTGCAGCACGTGGTCGAGCTCGAAGTACGGCTTGATCTGGCTCTCGTCGAGGTCGAACTTCGCCTTGCGCACCTGCTCGGCGTAGAAGTTCCAGTCCCACGGCTCGAGCTTGAAACCGCCATGCTGCTTGTCGATCAGCGCCTGGATGTCGCCCGCCTCGACCCGTGCGCGGGCGGTGACCGCGGGCACCAGGTCCTGCATGAACTTCAGCGCCGTCTCCGGCGTCTTCGCCATCTGGTCATCGAGCTTCCACGCGGCGTAGTCGGGATAACCGAGCAGCCTGGCCTGTTCGGCGCGGATCTGCGCCAGCCGCTCGATGGTCTTGCGGGTGTCGTTGGCGTCGCCCTTTTCGGCACGGTTCCACGACGCCTCGAACAGCGCCTTGCGGGTATCGCGGTCGGCGAGGTCCTGCAACTCGGGCTGCTGGGTGGTGTTCTGCAGGGTCAGCACGTATTTGCCATCCTGCTTGCGGTCCTTGCCGGCCTGCCCGGCGGCGGCCAGCTCGGCGTCGGACAGGCCGGCCAGCTTCGCCTTGTCGGCGATCACCGGCGCGGCGTCCCGGGTGGCGGCCAGCAGCTTGTTGGTGAACGCGGTGCTCAGCGTGGACTCTTCCTTGTTGAGGTCCTTCAGCTTCACCTTGTCGGCATCGGACAGCCTGGCGCCGGCATGCACGAAGTTCTTGTAGACCACCTCGACCAGCCGGGCGGATTCCGGATCGAGCTTGAGCGTGTCGCGCTGGTTGTAGATCGCCCCGACGCGCTGGAACAGCTTGCCGTTGAGGTAGATCGCATCCCGGTGCGCGGCCAGCTTCGGCGCCTCGTCTTCCTGCACCTTCTGCAGCGCGTCGTCGGTGTTGGCGCCGGTGACCGCGCTGAATACCGCCATCACGCGGTTCAGCATAGCGCCGGATTTCTCCATCGCCACGAAGGTGTTCTCGAACGTGGGCGCCGCCGGGTCGTTGGCGATCTTCCCGATCTCGACCAGTTGCTGCCGCATGCCCTCCTCGATCGCCGGCTGGTAGTCGGCATCCTTGATCCGGTCGAACGGCGGCGCCTGGAACGGCAGCGTGCTGGCGCTGTAGAACGGGTTGCTGGTCATGGCGGTGGCAACACTGCTGGCGGTGGCAACGGAGGTGGCCGGTGCGGACGGGCTGGCAGCTTCATTCGGCTGCCGCGAACAGGCAGCCAGGGCCATCGTGGTGGCGATCACAATCGTGTGCAGACGAGGCATTGGTTTCCCTGGAGTGGCGTGCCCATTGCCGGGCGCGGAAAGTGGCGACCACCGACTGTACCGGCAGCGCGGACACTTTCCAAACCGTGCCGGTCCGGCAGCTCAGGCGGCGCGCAGGTCGCGCAGCTGCCACGCCGCACCGATCAGCAGGTACAGCCGGTGGCGCACCACGCTCATCGGCAGGTCGGTGACCAGCTCCACGTCGGTGCGCAGGTCGGCGACCCGGGCGTGCACCTGCGCCGCCGGATCGGTGGCGCCGAGGCTGCCGTCCACCGCATCGGGGTCGGGCTGCGCCGCGCGCCAGCGCTGGAACAGGGTGTCGTCGCGCAACGCCTGCTGCAGCTGCTGCGCGAAGTCGTCCGGGCCGGCGCCGTCATAGGCAAAACGCTGGTCCTCGCCGCGCGCATGGCCAAGGTCGGCGATCGAGAGGTAGTAGTGGTTGCGAGCCATGGCGTCTCCGGCGTTCGGGCGGGCGGTCATCCAAGCACGCCGGACGTGAAGTTCAGTCCAACGCCGCCACCGCGGCGCGCAGCTGGCCGGCCGCCAGCGCCGGCGCCACGCCGTGCGGCAGCACGCCCAGGCACGGCGCCGGCAGCAGTTCGCGCAGGGTGTCCAGATTCTCCTCCGGCGCGTCCATCGCCGGGTCGATGCGGTTGCCGATCCAGCCGAGCAGGCGGCAGCCGTCGGCCATGATCGCGCGCGCGCTCAGCAGGGCGTGGTTGAGACAGCCCAGCCGCAGCCCGACCACCAGGATCACCGGCAGCTGCCATTGTTTGGCGATGTCGGAGGCGAACAATCCAGGCGCCAACGGCACCAGCCAGCCGCCGACGCCCTCGACCACCACCGTGTCGTGCGCCGTCTGCAGCCGCTCGAACGCCTCGCGCAGCGGCGCCAGCGTGATCGCCACGCCGTCGTGCGCCGCCGCCAGGTGCGGCGACAGCGGATCGCGCAACGCCACGGGGTTGACCAGCGCGTATGGCAGGTTCGCGTCCTGGCCGGCCGCCTGCAACGCCAGCGCGTCGTCGTTGCGCAGGCCGTCGGGCGTTTCCGCGCAGCCGCTGGCCACCGGCTTCATCCCGCAGGCATCGTGGCCGGCCGCGCGCAAGGCGTGCAGCAGGGTGCACGCCGCGTGGGTCTTGCCGATGCCGGTATCGGTGCCGGCGATGAACACCGCCGCCGTCACGCCTGTGCGTACCGCGCCGCGACGGCGCCATGGCATGGTCCGGTCAAGCTCACGTGGCGTCTCCCTAGTCGATGGCTGCGCGCATAATACGGGCTTTGCCGCCGGACCTGCCGCATGTTCGAACTGAAAACCCACAGCTACGCCAGCAAGCACGACCACTACGACGACCTGGTGCGGCAGGCGCGCGGCATCCTCGCCGGTGAGCGCGACCTGATCGCGAACGCGGCGAACTTCGGCGCGCTGGTCTACCACAGCCTGCCGCAGGTGAACTGGGCCGGTTTCTACCTGTACGATGGCACCGAGCTGGTGGTCGGCCCGTTCCAGGGCAAGCCGGCGTGCATCCGCATCGCGCTCGGCCGCGGCGTCTGCGGCACCGCGGCGCAGACGCGGCGGACCCAGCTGGTGCGCGACGTCAACGCGTTCGCCGGGCACATCGCCTGCGACGCGGCCTCGCAGTCGGAGATCGTGGTGCCGCTGGTGAAGCCCGACGGCAGCCTGCTCGGCGTGTGGGACGTCGACAGCCCGGTGACCGGCCGTTTCGACGAGGACGACCGCGCCGGGATGGAAGCGCTGTGCGCGGTGTTCATGGCGTCGATAGCCGGCTGACCGCGCCGGCGCAGGGCCTCAGAGCTTGTGAAGAAAACCACTTCCTGTGGTTTTCTTCGGTCGCGAGTCCGGAACATGTGTGCATGCCATCCATGGCATGCACCCTGCGGGCCAGCCTGCGGCTGTTCAAATCCGTTCCTGACGGATTTGTCCGGACTCGCTCACGCGAATCAGGCACCTACGTGCCCGATTCGCGTCCGGCCATCGGGCAACTGCTCCTGCGTTGCCTCAACTCGGGCCTCCATGCCCTCGCCATGGCCGGGCTTCAAGGTTGAATAGTCACAACCTCTCAGCGCTCGCGCGGCTGCTGCAGCAGCGCCATCACCGCCTGCCGCGCCTCCTCCACGCCGGTGCCGGCGGACGAGGAAAAGACCTGTGCGGTGGCGTGCAGGCCGTCGGCGGCGAACTGCTTGCGCAAGGCGGCTAGCGCCTGCGCGGCCTGGCCGCGGGAAAGCTTGTCGGCCTTGGTCAGCAGCAGGTGGCAGGGCAAGTGGGTGGCGAAGCAGAACTCCAGCATCATCCGGTCGAACTCCTTCAGCGGATGGCGGATGTCCACGATCAGCACCAGCCCGCGCAGGCTTCGCCGCTGATGCAGGTAGGCGTCGATCTCCTGCTTCCAGTGCTCGCGCATCTCCTGCGGCACCTTGGCGTAACCGTAGCCGGGCAGGTCGATCAGGCGCGGGACCGCCGCGGGCTGGCCGTCGACGGCCAGTGGCGGTCGCTCCTGCGCATCCTGCGCCCGCGACACTGGTACATCCCTGTACGGCGGTCGCTCCTGCGCATCCTGCGCCCGCGACACTGGTACATCCCTGTACGGCGGCAGGCTGAACACGACCATCTGCTGGGTGCGCCCCGGCGTCTTGGAGGTGCGCGCCAGCCCCTTGTGCCCGGTCAGCGCGTTCAGCGCGCTGGACTTGCCGGCGTTGGAGCGGCCGGCAAACGCCACTTCGGCGCCCTGGTCGGCGGGAAGCTGGCTGATGCGGTGCGCGGCGAGCACGAATTGCGCGCCTTGAAGGGGATTCGGCATGGGGACGGTTTGACCAAGCGATGGTGGCGCAGGGATAATTCTGCGGTTTCTGCCTGTTGCGGGCCTCGCGGCCGCCAACACTGGCAGTGTCTGCAAGTCTCTCGGGAGTCAAGTGTATGAGTTTTCGGTCTGCTGGTTTTCGGCCCGCCGTTCTCGGGTCCGCCATCGCCCTCGCGTTCGCGCTGTCCAGCGCCGCGCTGATGGCCCAAGAAACCCAGCCGAACACCGCCGCGCCGGCTGCCGCCAGCACCGTGGCGGCGGCCCCGGCCGCCGCGGCGACCGCAGCCCCGGCCAGCGCCCCGGTCAAGCCCGGCGACGCCACCGCCGGCCAGGCCAAGGCCGCGGTCTGCGGCGCCTGCCACGGCATGGACGGCAACTCCAGCGACGCGCAGTACCCGAAGCTGGCCGGCCAGAGCGAGCAGTACATCGTGCACCAGCTGACCAGCTTCAAGGCCGGCAAGCGGCAGAACCCGATCATGATGGGCATGGCCGCGCCGCTGTCCGAGCAGGACATGCATGACGTCGGCGCCTATTTCGCCAGCAAGGCCCCGTTGCCCGGCGTGGCCGACCAGGCGCTGGTCGAGCGCGGCCAAACGCTGTTCCGCCAGGGCGACGCCACGCGCGGCATCCCCGCCTGCATGGCCTGCCACAGCATCGACGGCAGCGGCAACCCGGGCGCCGCCTATCCGCACCTGGCCAGCCAGCACGCACAGTACATCCAGACCACGCTGAAGGCCTGGCACGACGGCACCAGCTGGGGCGACGAGCCCCGCGCGCAGATCATGCCGGCGATCGCCAAGCAGCTGAGCACCGACGACATCGCCGCCCTGGCCAGCTACGTCGAGGGCCTGCACGGCGCCGGAACCCAGCCGGCCGCCACGCCCTGACCGACCCGGCGACCCGGGGCCGACCCTCGTGTCGGCGCTGTCGTCTGATGCTCCACCGTACGAGGTTTGCCATGCTGAAGCGCCTGCCGTTCCTGTGTGCCGCCCTGCTCGCGCTCGCCGCCTGCAGCCATGACAGCAACTCCGGCGGCGCGCAGCAGGCCACCGCGCCGGCAGCCACCGGCAGCAGCACGGCCACGCCCGCCGCCGGCGCGAGCACCACCACGCCTGCGAGCGCGCCGGCCGCATCCGGCAGCGCGGCTCCGACAGCCGCCGGCACGGCAGCAGCAGCGCCGGCCACCACCACGGCCGCGGCGCCGGCCCCGGCCGCGACACCGTTCGCCGACAATGGCACCTGGGTCGAGGGCAAGCACTATTTCCGGATCGATCCCGCACAGCCGACCAGCCACCCGGGCAAGATCGAGGTGACCGAGGTGTTCTCCTACGGCTGCCCGGCCTGCAACGGCTTCCATTCCACCGTCGACCGGATCGCCAAGGGCCTGCCGCCGGGCGCGGTGATGAACTACCTGGCCGCCTCGTTCCGGCCGGACGAGAACTGGCCGCTGTACCAGCGCGCGTTCTACGCGGCGCAGGCGCTGGGCGTGGTCGACAAGACCCACGACGCGATGTACGACGCGGTGTGGAAGAGCGGCGAGCTGTCCACCTACAATCTCAAGGCCAGCGGGCTGAAGCCGCATGCGGCGTGGCCCACGATCGAGGACGTCGCCAGGTTCTACGCCAGGTACGGCGTCGACCCGAAGGAGTTCGTCGCCGTCGCCAACTCGTTCACCGTCAACACCCAGATGAAGCGCGCCGATGACCTGATGAAGGCGTATGGCGTGGACAGCACGCCGACCATGATCGTCAACGGCAAGTACCGCTTCACCACCAGTTCCGCCGGCGGCTACCCGCAGGCGATCGAGCTGACCCAGTGGCTGGTGGCGAAGGAAGCGGCCGGCAAGTAGGCTGGGCCGTCCTCCCCCCGAAGAGAAGCTCCATGTCCAAGCGATTCGCCCGCCTGCGCGTACTCACCCTGCTTGGCGGCCTGCTGCTGGCCAGCGCCTGCACCGCGCAGTCCGGCACGCCGGCGCCGTACACCGAAGGCAACGAGTACGTCACCCTGCCCGCGCCGCAGCGCTACAGCGCCGAGGGCAAGGTGGAAGTGGTCGAGGTGTTTTCCTACGGCTGCATCCACTGCGCGCAGTTCGCGCCGGCCGCGGAGAAGCTGCGCAAGCAGCTGCCGGCGGGCGTGGTGTTCAAGCTGCTGCCGGCGCCGTTCAACGCCGAGTGGACGCCGTATGCGCGCGCCTACTACGCGGCCAGGCAGCTCGGCGCGGTCGAGCGCACCCACCTGGCGCTGTTCAACGCCAAGTTCGCCGAGCACTACCCGATCAACTCACTGGACGAGCTGGCCGACTTCTATGCCCGCGAAGGGGTCAACCGTGCCGAGTTCCTGCGTATCGCCACCTCGCCCGAGGTCACCGCGAAGCTGAAGGACGACCTGGCGCTGATCCAGCGCTGGCAGGTTGACGGCACCCCGAGCATCGTGGTCAACGGCAAGTACCGCGTGGCCACGGTGCATTCGTTCGACGAGATGATCGCGGTGACGCAGTGGCTGGTCCAGCGCGAGCTCGCGCACAAGTAAGCGCCGGTTGCGCGGCGGCTGGCGTGCCGTTCACGTCCGCCGGAGCATGCTGGCCGCCGCGTCCGGCGTGAGTCCGCGAGCGCCCCCTCCCCGTGCAGTGTGTTGCGATGACCCGTGCCGCCACTCCCCCCGCCGCGCCTGCCGAGCGCCACCTGCGCCTGCTGAGCTGCAACATCCTGGCCGGCGCCAGCGTGCAGCGTTACCGCCAGTACGTCACCCGCAGCATCAACGCGGTGCTGCCGGGCCGCAGCAAGATGGACAACCTCGACCGGCTGGCCGAGGTGCTGGCGCAGTTCGACGTGATCGGCCTGCAGGAGGCCGACGCCGGCAGCCTGCGCTCGGGCTTCCTCAACCAGACCCGCTACCTCGCCGAGACCGCCGGCCTGCCGTTCTGGAGCCACCAGCCGAACCGCGCGATGGCCAGGCTGGCGCACTCGGCGAACGGCCTGATCAGCCGGCTGGAGCCACATGCGGTGCTGGACTACCCGCTGCCCAGCCGCATCCCCGGCCGCGGCGCGTTGCTGGCCCAGTTCGGCGAGGGCGAACACGCGCTGGCGGTGATGATCGCGCACCTGTCGCTGAGCGCGCCGGCGCGCGCGCGCCAGCTCGGATTCATCGCCGAACTGCTGCAGGACTTCCCCCACGCCGTGCTGATGGGCGACCTCAACACCGAGCCGGACAGCGCGGAGATGCGCCAGCTGTTCGCCAAGTCCACGTTGCAGCCGCCGGCACAGGCCACGCCGACCTTCCCCAGCTGGAAGCCGCGGCGCGCGCTGGACCACATCCTCACCTCGCCGGCGATCCACCTGGAAAAGACCTGGGCGCTGCCGCAGGCATTTTCCGACCACCTGCCGCTGGCGGCGGAGATCCGCCTGCCGGCACACGTCGGCGGCAAGCCGGTGCCGGGCCGGCGCCAATGAGCGGGCGAGGGTGGAAGAAGGCGCTGCCGTGGCTGGCACTGCTGGCGGTGGCGCTGCTCGCCACCTGGCTGCGCTACGGCGTGGTCGAATCCAGCGCAACGGGGCAGCTGTGCAGCGGCGGCGGCCCGTGGTGGTGCCGCTGGCGGCAGTGGCTGGTGCTGGGCTTCCTCAACGACGCCTACGGCATCGCGGCGCTCGCCGCGACGGCGCTGGCATTGCTGCACCGTCGCGCCTGGCCTGCGTGGCTGGCCGCCGCGCTGGGCGTGTTCGCGCTGCAGCTGTACTGCGTCGAGAGCGGCGCGCTGGCGCTACTGGCTGGCTGCCTGTGCCTGCTGCGCCGACAGGCCGCGTGCGCGGTGCCATTCGAGCAGCACCGGCAGGGCCAGCAGCAGGTTCAGGCCCAACCATAGCCAGGCCGCCGGCGTGAGGCCGGCCTCCTGCCACAACACGACCAGCGCCAGCGGCGCCAGCCACACGGCGAGGAAGCGTTCTTCCAGCCACGGCATCCTCGTCGCGCGCCGGTCGCCCAGCCAGCCGAGCAGCGCGTAGCCGGCGCAGGGCAGCCAGAACAGGCCCAGCGGGAAATCCCGGTAGCGCCCGTCGACCGCCAGCAGCAGGCCGTAATACGCCAGCGCGAACAGCCAGCCCGCCCGCAGCCAGCGCGGCGGTGGGGCGGGTGCCGGATCGCCGTGCAGCCGCGCGGCGATCCAGCGCGCCAGCCGCAGTGCGGTGAGCAGGGCCAGCGCACAAGCCGCCAGCGACAGTGCCCACTCCCAGCCGTCGCGGCAGGCGTACAGCATCTGCCGGCCCTGCCACGCCAGCGCGCAACCGCTGGCCATGCCGGCCAGCACCGACGCGATCCGGCGGCGCCGGCCGCCGGCCAGCGCGAACAGCACGCCACCGGCCGCGCCGGCGAGCCAGCCGAGCCACCAGCGCGGCTCCTCGGTCACCGGCCCCTGCATCGCGAACTTCGGCCGGGCCTGCGCGTCGAAGATGCCCCAGTAACCGCCGGCGGTGCCTTCCTGCGCGCGCTTCCACGGCTGGTCGAACGCCTCGATCACGTTGTACGGCATGTGCACGGTGGCCGCGTAGCGCAGGAACTCGCGCAGGTAGCGCGCCTCGTTGACCACGCTGGCGCTGGCGGCCTGGCGCGGCCGCCCCGCGCTGGGCCAGCCGGTCTCGCCGATCATCACGCGGCGGCCCGGAAACGCCTGCTGCACCTTCGCGTACACCGCCGCCACATGCTGCACCGCGCTCTCGGGGGGCACCGGCTGGTCTTCCCAGTACGGCAGGATATGGATGGTGAGGTAGTCGACCGAGCCGGCCAGCTCGGGATGGCGCAGCCAGAACTCCCAAACGTCGGCATAGCTCACCGGCACACTGACCGCCGCGCGCACCCGGCGCAGGTAGCCGATCAGCGCCGGCGGCGGCAGATCGCCGCGCAGCAGCACCTCGTTGCCCACGATCAACCCGCGCACCACCTGCGGGTAGCGGTTGGCGGTGGCGACGCCCAGCGCGACCTGCTGCTCGTTCGACTTCGCATCGCCGCCCAGCCAGATCCCCAGCAGTACCTGCATGCCGTAGCGCCCCGCGATCGCCGGCACCGCGCTGAGGCCCTGCCCCTGCGAGTACGTGCGCACGCAGTCGAAGCGCTGCGACAGCGCGCGCAGGTCGGCGTCGATGCGTTCGGGACTGATGTAGGCGCCCGCATCCAGCGGCGTCTCGCCGGCCTGGCGGAACGGCGCGTACGAGACGCAGGCGATCCGCGCCGACGGCGCATCCGGCAGGGATACCGGCCGGCCGATCGCCCACCACCAGCTCGTCCCGGCCAGGGTCGCCAGCAGCAGCGCCAGCCACGCCGGCCAGACGCGACGAAAGACGGGCGGAGCTGCTGGTGACATGCCGATTCCGTGGATGCTGGAAGCCAAACGCCGCAGCTTACCAGCGCCGGTCGGTGGCACGCGTGCCGGGAGCCCGGAAAGGATCCACTTCCTGCGGATTCTTCTAGGTGCGAGGCAGGGCAGGCCGAGAGCTTGTTTTTTCGAACTCTCAGCGCACCGCGAGAAGCGGTTCAGGCGCATCGACTACACTGCCTGCGATCCACCGCAGGAGCCCCCATGTCCGTTTCCCTTCCGCCGCGGCGCCTCCTGCTCGCCTGGCTGCTGGTCGCCGGCTGGCTGCTGACGGGCGCACTGGCGCAAGCCGCCGAACCCACCGACACCCAGCGCGTCGCCTTCAAGCGGGCCTATGCCACCGCGCAGCAGGGAGGTGATGGTTGGCGCAGCCTGGCCGCCGGCCTGCGCGACTATCCGCTGTATCCGTACCTGCAGGCCGCGGCCTTGCAGCACGACATCCAGCAGGTCGACCGCGCCAGCGTGGAGGCATATCTGCGGCAATACCCCGACTGGATTCCCGCCGCCGACCTGCGCCGCGCGTTCCTGCTGGAACTGGCGCGCCGGCAGGACTGGAGCGGTTTCCTCGCGCTGTACCAGCCCGGCCTCGGCGACACGCTGGGCTGCGACGCGCTGCAGGCGCGGCTGGCCGGTGGCGCCACGCTGGATTTCGAGCGCGACCTGGCCGAGCTGTGGACCCGGCCTGGCCTGCCCGGCGCCTGCGACCCGGTACTCCGTGCCGCGCACGAGCAGGGCCTGCTCACCGACGCGCGGCTGTGGACACGGATCGATCGCGCCGCCGACGCCGGCCAGGCCGGCACCATCGCCAGCCTGGCCGACTGGCTGGACGAACCCGGCCGCCGCAGCGCACAACAGCTGGCGCTGGCGCTGCGCGATCCGGCCGCCGCGCTGTCCGCCGCCGCCGGCTGGCCCGACCAGCCACGCCAGCGCGAGGCCGCCGCGCTGGCCCTGACCCGGCTGGCCCGGCGCCAGGTCGACGGCGCCGATACCGCGTGGCAGCAGTTGCGCTCGCACTTCACCTTCAGCGAGACACAGCGCAACCGGATCCTGCGCACGCTGGCGCTGTTCCATGCCACCGATTTCGACGACGGCGCGCTGGAACGGCTGATCGCGCTGCCTGCCGCCGCGCAATCCGAGGGCACCCGCGAGTGGCGGGTGCGGGTGGCGCTGGCCCGGCAGAACTGGAGCGCGGTGCTGGCCGCCATCGACGCGATGCCCGCCGAGCAGCAGCAGGACGGCGAGTGGCGCTACTTCCGCGCCCGCGCGCTGGCCGCGCTGGGACATGACGACGAGGCACGCCGGCTGTTCCAGGCCCAGGCCGGGCAGGCCACCTTCTTCGGCTTCCTTTCCGCCGACCGGCTCGACCAGCCGTACGCGATCTGTCCGCTGACCCTGGCCGGCGACCCGCAGCGCGAACAGGCCCTGCTGGGCAACCCCGGCCTGCGCCGCGCCTTCGAGCTGTACGCGGTGGACCTGCCGAAGCTGGCTCGGCGTGAATGGGCGCGGGCGCTGCAGGACGCCGACCCGGCCACCCAGCGCGTCGCCGCCGTGCTGGCCAACCGCCGCGGCTGGTACGACCGCGCGGTGTTCGTCCTGAACAGCGGCGAGGCGTTGCGGCTGTACGACCTGCGTTTCCCGCTGGCCAGCCAGGACGGCCTGGTGCCGCAGGCCGAACGGGCCGGCGTCGAGCCGGCCTGGGCCTACGGCATCCTGCGTGCGGAAAGCGCCTGGGTCAGCGACGCGCAATCGGGTGCCGACGCCCGCGGCCTGATGCAGCTGGTGCCCGCCACCGCCGCGCTGGTGGCCAGGCGCAACGGCCTCGACTGGGGCGGCGGCGACACGCTGTACGACCCGGCCACCAACATTGCGCTGGGCACGCGCTACCTGGCGCAGATGGCCGCGCGCTTCAACGGTTCGCCGTGGCTGGCCAGCGCCGCCTACAACGCCGGGCCGAACAAGGTCGAGCAGTGGCTGGCCGCGCGCGGCACGCTGGCGCCGGACCTGTTCGTCGCCACCATCCCGTACAAGGAAACCCGCGAGTACGTGGCACGGGTGATGGCGTTCAGCGTGATCTACGATTGGCGCCTGAGCGGCGGCCCGGTGGTAGCGCTGGCCGAGCGCATGGGTGCCATCGGCCAGCCGTACGTCATGCCGACCGCCGCGACGGCACGCCGCCCGGTCGACTGCCCACCGGTCGCCGCGCCAACGGCGGCGGCCAGTGCGGCAGCCGCCACGCCCTGAGTGCGGCAGGAGAGCCTTCGCATGAGCGCACGGCAACTCGTCATCCTCGGCGGCACCGGTTTCGTCGGCAGCTACCTGGTGCCGCGGCTGGCCGCCGACGGCCATCGCATCGTGCTGCTCAGCCGCAACCGCGAGCAGCATCGCGAACTCGGCGTGTTGCCCGGGGTCAGCGTGCGCAACGCCGACGTCTACGACGACGAGGTGCTGCGCCGTCATCTCGCCGGCGCCGACGCGGTGATCAACCTGGTCGGCATCCTCAACCCGCGCGGCCGGCACAGCTTCGAGCGTGCGCACGTGGAATTCGCCCGCCGGCTGATCGCCGCCTGCCACGCCAGCGGCGTGGGCCGGCTGCACCAGATGAGCTCGCTGAAGGCCGGCCAAGGCCTGTCGCAGTACCTGAAGAGCCGCGGCGAGGCCGAGGCGCTGGTCAAGTCCTCCGGGCTGGCGTGGACGATCTACCAGCCCAGCGTGATCTTCGGCCGCGGCGACGGCCTGGTCAGTCGCTTCGCCGGCCTGCTGCGGCGCATGCCGGCACTGCCGCTGGCGCGCGCGCAGGCGCGCATGGCGCCCACCCACGCGGGTGACGTGGCCGAAGCGATTGCCCGTTGCGTCGGCCACGAAAAGCTGGGCGTGCAGCGCAGCTTCGAGCTGTACGGCCCCGAGGTGCTCACCCTGGGCGAGATCGTGCGTGCGATCCGCGCCGCCGCCGGCCTGCGCACACCGATCATTGCCCTGCCCGACGGCCTCGGCCGCCTGCAGGCGCGGTTCGCCGAACTGCTGCCCGGCAAGCCCTTTTCGCTCGACAACTTCCACTCGCTGCGCACTGATTCGGTCGGCAAGGTGGACGGTTACGCCGCGCTGGGCATCCTGCCGCAAGCGCTGACGCCGTGGTTGCCGGTGCTGCTCCACGAGCCGCCGCGGCAACGGCGACTGGCCGCGCAGCGCGCGCGCTGGCGCTGAACCTCAGGCGACGCCCAGCAACTTCCGCAAGCGGTCCAGCTCGTTGCCGTACAGCGCCCCGCGCGCCACCTCCGCACGCACGCCGCGCTCGCTCCGCAGGCTGGCCACGCAGGCTGGATCGTCGTCCAGCCGGCAGAACGCCAGCACCCCGCGCAGCTGCTCCTCCGGCTCGGCCAGCAGCGATTCGATGGCCAATTCATGCACACGCCCGGGATACAGCTTCTGCCAATGGCGCATCATGCGGTCGTAGTCATGCCAGTAGCCGGCGAGGTCGTCCAGCGCGTAACTGAACTCGTGGCCACTGGCGAACAGCTGGCTGTAGCAATCGAAACAGGTCTCCAGCACGTCGCGTCGCACGTTCACCACGCGCGCCTGCGGCAGCATCGTCATCGCCGCACCGAGCATCCGCCAGTTCGGCAGGCAGGCATCGACCAGCCACGGCTTGCCACTGCGGCCGGAGGCGCGGCGTGCCAGGTAGTCGCGGCCCAGCCGCGCCCAGTCGTCCGGCGTCTGCGTGCCCGCGCGCCGTACGCCCGCCGGGCCGCGGCGCAACGACTCGGCCTCGATCACCCGCTGCAGATGGGGCTGGTCGTCGCCGGCGGCCTGCGGATGCGCGGCAAGCGAACGCGCCACCGGCGCGGCGCCGGAACACGGCAGGCCCACCACGAACACCACCTGCCCCTCCGGCAATGCTTCCCGCGCGCCGTCCAGCGGCCTGGCGAAGGCCGCCAGCACCGACTCGATACGGGCGTGCTCCACGCCCGCGTTCCACTGCAGCTGCCGGCGCATCTGCGCGTTGGCCTTGCGCAGCATGCGGAACGCCTCGTGGAATTCGCCCTGGTCCTCCAGCGCCCGCGCCAGTACGAAGCCCAGCGCGGTGCGCACCGCGGGCAGCGGCAACGCGGTCTGCAGCACCTGTCGCAGCCGGGCGACATCGTCCGCGCCAAAACGCTCGCCCGCCAGGTTGCACAGGCCGGTCCATGCCTCCGCGCTGGCAGGCCGGCATTGCAGCACCTCGCGGTAATTCGCCGCCGCCTGGACCGCCGCGCCGACGTCGGCCTGCGCTTCGGCCAGCACCAGCCGCGCGTCGGGGTGATCCGGATCGTGGTCGAGTACCCGATGCAGCGCGGTGATCGCGCCGACCGGCCGCCCCAACGCAAGCAGCATCTGGCCGTAGTTGAACCAGCCGGGCGCGAAATCCGGCGCCAGCCCGCAGGCACGTCGCAGCGCGGCCAGCGCGGCTTCCGGCTCGCCCATCGACTGCAACGCAACGCCCAGATTCATCTGCGCCAGCGCGTCGTGCGGGTTTTGCGCCACCGCCTGTCGCAGGTTCGCCACTGCTGGCACATGTTCGCCGCGCAACTGCTGCACCACGCCCAGCAGCCGCCGCGCCTCCGCGCAAGCCGGCTCCCGTCCGAGCAGCTCCGTCAGCAACGCTTCGGCCTGCTCCGGTTGCCGGCGGTCGATCGCATCCACCGCCTCATCGAGTTGCCGCACCAGTTCCGCCGACAGGCCCGCGGCACGATCCCGCAACAGCGGATGAGCCTGTTTATCCACCATGCCCGGGAGCCCCCTGTAGCCACCTTTCACTTCATGGCACCAGCTTACGTGAGGGGGAAAGCGGCATAAAGCCACGCGGCGCACGGGCCGGAACACGGGCTCCGCCGGCGGCCTCGAAAATGGTTATGCTTCCGCCTACCACGGCTCTTCTCGACACTTCACCTTTGCGGTGGCGCGTTTCGAAGCCGAACCTGCCGGAGTCGATCCCATGTGGCAAGGAATCCGTGCGTATGTACCGGGCAGCGCCGCGATCGCCGTGCTGGCATGGGCCTGCATGGGTGCGAGCGCGGTCAGCGGGGTGAGCGGGACGGTGCAGCTGTCGCCCGCCGGGCCTGGGCCGCAGCGCGCCGGCGAGCCGGGCACGAGTCCCTACCGCGGGGCAGCAGTGCAGCTGCGCAATGCCCGGGGCGGTGTCGTGGCCCGCGCGGTCACCGACGGGCAGGGGCAGTTCATGGTGGCCGCGCCGGCGGGCAGCTACGAGGTACGGGTCGATGTCCGGCAGGCCGCATGGCCGCGCTGCGAAACGGTCGAGGCCACGGTCCGCGCGAACCGGATCACCCGCGTGGCCATCGCCTGCGATTCCGGGATGCGTTAGGTGGCCTCCACCGGGCGGCGCGCGGCATCGCGCAGCGCCCGATCTGGGGCGAGACGCAGCCCCGTGGCAGAATCCCCGCATGCATATCTACCTGGTCGGCGGCGCGGTCCGCGACAAGCTGTTGAACCGCCCCGTGGTCGACCATGACCATGTGGTGGTCGGCGCGGTGCCGGAGCAGCTGCTGGCGCTGGGCTACACCCCGGTGGGCAAGGACTTCCCGGTGTTCCTGCACCCCGAAACCGGCGAGGAGTACGCGCTGGCGCGCACCGAGCGCAAGAGCGGGCGCGGCTACCACGGCTTCGTGTTCCAGGCCGAGCCGACGATCACGCTGGAACAGGACCTGGCCCGGCGCGACCTCACCATCAACGCGATCGCCGAGGACGAGCACGGCGCGCTGACCGATCCGTTCGGCGGCCTGCGCGATCTCGAGGCGCGCGTGCTGCGCCACGTGTCGCCGGCGTTCGTCGAGGACCCGGTGCGGGTGCTGCGGGTGGCGCGCTTCGCCGCGCGCTTCGCGCCGCTGGGTTTCAGCGTGGCCGACGAGACGATGGCGCTGATGCGGCGGATGGTGGCGGACGGCGAGGCCGACCACCTGGTGCCCGAGCGCGTGTGGTCGGAGCTGCGCAAGGCGCTGGGCGAGACGCAGCCGTCGGCCTTCCTGCGCGTGCTGCGTGCATGCGGTGCGCTGGCGGTGCTGCTGCCCGAGGTGGACGCGCTGTACGGCGTGCCGCAACGCGCGGAGTTCCACCCGGAGATCGACACCGGCGTGCACGTGGAGATGGTGCTGGACGCCGCGGCACGGCTGGCGCCGGGCGACGACGTGGTGGGCTTCTGCGCCCTGACCCACGACCTCGGCAAGGCGCTGACGCCGGCCGATGAGCTGCCGCGCCACATCGGCCACGAGCATCGCGGGGTGGCGCCGCTGCGCGCGCTGGCCGCGCGGCTGAAGGTGCCGAACGAGCATGCCGCGCTGGCCGAGCTGGTCTGTCGCGAGCATCTGAACGCGCACCGCGCGTTCGAGCTGAAGCCGGCCACGGTGCTGAAGCTGCTGCTGGCGCTGGACGCGCTGCGCCGGCCGGCCCGATTGGAAGCATTCCTCGCCGCCTGCGCGGCCGACCAGCGCGGCCGGCTCGGCCATGGCGACGACGACTACCCGCAGGCGGCGTACCTGCGCGCCGCGCGCGCGGCGGCCGCGGCGGTGGACGCCGGCCGCTTCGTCGGGCAGGGCCTGGCCGGCCCGGCGATCGGCCAGGCGATGGAGCGTGCCCGCCTCGAGGCGATCGCCGCGCTGCGGGCTCATCCTTCGCCAGGCTGATCCACGGTATAAAGCCCGGATACCCATGCCCGCCGGGCATGCATCGCCCTCGTGTTCTCAGCTGGAGTTGCCTGTGCCGCGTGCCTTCACCCCGACCTCGCCCCTGCGTCAGCGCTTCCGCCCGTTGTGGTGGCTGGTCGTCGTTTTCCTGGCCGTCTCGCTGGCCACCCGCGTGGTGCTGCTGGCGATGTCCGGCAGCGAGGTGCCGCATACGCCGCTGAACCTGCTGTACGCGTTCGGCGTGGGCCTGGGCTACGACCTGGTCACCCTCGTCTACGTGGCGTGGCCGATGGTGCTGTTCCTGTGGCTGGTGCCGACGCGGCACGCCACCGTATCCGGGCTGGCCCGATGGCTGGCGTGGCTGCTGCTGCTGGCGCTGGTCTACGCATTGTGCCTGGGCGCGCTGTACCTGCATTACCGCGCGCACCTGGGCATGACCTGGCCGCTGGTGCTGCCGTTCCTGCTGGTGCTGCCGCTGCCGGGCTTCGCCTACGCCTCGCGCACGGGCCAGCGGGTGCTGCACGGGCTGGCGCTGGTGCTGCTGTATGGCCTGCTGTTCGTGGCGGCGTCCGAGCTGGTGTTCTGGAGCGAGTTCAGCGTGCGCTTCAACTTCATCGCGGTGGACTATCTCGTCTACACCAACGAAGTGATCGGCAACATCCGCGAGTCCTATCCGATCGGCCGCTGGCTGGCGCTGCTGGGGGTGATCACGCTGGTGCTGTTCGCGATCGGCCGGCGCGCCCTGCGTGTGCGCGACGACGGCAGCCGCTTCTGGCAGCGCGGCAAGGTGGCCTTGCTGTGGCTGGTGCTGACGGCGATTTCGACAGCCGCGGTGAACGGCAGCATGAAGGACCGTGCCAGCAACAACTACGTCAACGAGCTGGCCGGCAACGGCATCTACCAGTTCTTCAATGCGTTCCGCAGCAGCCACCTCGACTACGCGAAGTTCTACCGCACGCTGCCGGACGACGAGGCGTTCCGCCGCGTGCGCGAGATGCTGAAGACGCCCGAGGCGAGCTACGTCAGCGACGACCCGCGCGACCTCACCCGCGCGATCCGCCGGCTCGGCCCGGAGCAGCACCTCAACGTGGTGCTGATCAGCGTGGAGAGCCTGTCCGGCGACTATCTGGGCACGTTCGGCAACCCGGAGCACATCACGCCGTACCTCGACGCGCTGGTCGGCCATAGCCTGTTCTTCGACAACCTCTATGCGAACGGTACGCGCACCGTGCGCGGGCTGGAGGCGTTGTCGCTGTCGGTGCCACCCACGCCCGGCGACTCGCTGCTGAAGGAGCACGGCAACGAGAACCTGTTCTCGCTGGCCACCGTGTTCAACGACCGCGGCTACCAGTCGGACTTCGTCTACGGCGGCTACGGCGAGTTCGACAACATGAACTATTTCTTCGGCCACAACGGCTATCGCGCGGTGGACCGGCGCGACATCCCGAAGACCGCCGTGATCCACAGCGAGAACGTGTGGGGGGTGGCCGACGAGGATCTGTACACGCTGGCGCTGGGCCAGATGGACCGCGTCCATGCCGAAGGCAAGCCGTTCTTCCTGCACATCATGACCACCTCCAACCACCGGCCATACACCTTCCCGCGGGGCCGCGTGCAGCAGGCCAACGGCACCCGCCGGGGCGCGGTGGCGTATACCGACTGGGCGATCGGCGACTTCATCCGGCGCGCGCGTGAAAAGTCGTATTTCGACGACACCGTGTTCGTGATCACCGCCGACCACTGCGCCTCCAGCGCGGGCAAGACCAGCGTGCCGGTGAACCGCTACCACGTGCCGCTGTGGATCTACGCACCGAAGCACATCCCGCCGCAGCGGGTGGAGCGGCTGATGGGCCAGATCGACATCGCGCCGACGCTGCTCGGCCTGCTCAACTTCAGCTACCGCTCGCGCTTCTTCGGCTACGACCTGTTCCAGCTCGAGCCCGGGCGCGAGCGCGCCTTCCCGGCCACCTACGAGAAGCTCGGCTACCTGCACCGCGACGTGCTCACCGTGCTGGAGCCGCAGCGCAAGCTGGAGCAGATGAAGCCGGACTACATCAGCGGCGACGCCACCCCGATCGTGCCGCAGAACGAAGAACAGATCGACCAGGCGGTCGCCTACTACCAGGTCGCCAGCGAGCTGTTCAGGCGCGGCCAGCTGGTGCGCCGCCCGGAGGATTCGACGCCGGTGCCGCCGTTGCCGGCGGAGTCCGCCACGGCACCCGTACCGGCTGGTTCGGCGCAGGCGCCGGCCAGCTCGGCGGTGGCGCCCGCCGCGGCTGGCTCAGTCGCGCTGCCGGCGCACTGAGTGCGCTTCCACGCTCGCCAGCACGCTGGCGAGCGGTGTGCGCAGAAGAGCAGCGCGCAGAGCCCCACCCACCAGGCATGCCAGCGCAGCCGCACCAGCGGCCGCGCCGGCACGCGTGCGCTCAAAGCCGCCCGCCCTGGTCGGCGGCCAGCAGGTCGGCCGGCAGCGGCAGCGCATCGAGGCCGCGCGCCAGCAGCATGGCCTGGAAGCGCTCACCCATCTGCTCGGGCAGCATCAGCCGTTTCGCCTGCTGCGCCAGCCGGTAGCGGCCGTGCTCGTCGGCGACTTTCGCCTGGGCCTCTTCGAACACCTGCTGCAGGCCCGCGCCGATCAGGAACTGCGCCTGCGGCAGGTAACCGGCCACACCGAAACCAGCACTGTTGCCGGCCTCCGCCAGCGCGGTGAAATCGACCGACGTGGTGAGGTCGTTCAAGCCCGGCAGGTACAGCGGATCGTTGTGCGCGTGATGGCGGTAGTGCGCCATCAAGGTGCCGTCGTCGCGCTCGGGCAGGTAGTACTCGCGGCGCACGTAGCCGTAGTCGACGAACAGCAGCAGCCCCGCCGTCAGCGCGCCGGCCACCGCCTGGATCCAGTACGGCAGCTGCGGCAGGATCTCCGAGCGGTAGCCATCGACGAACTCGACACCGAGGTCGCGCTCGACGTGGCGCACCGCACCAGCCACCAGCGCGTCGGCGGGACGGTCGACGCGGATCAGGCGGCCTTCGCCGTCCAGCGCCACGTACTCCTCGTACACCTCGCCCTGGCGCATCGCGAAGCGGGTGGTCGGCAGCGCGTCGATCACCTCGTTAGCGAACAGCACGCCGCGCCAGTCCTGTTCGGGCGGACGGTCCAGCCATTGCACGCGGGCGTGGAGTCCGGGCGGCAGGTTCGCGGCGAGCCGCTCGCGCTGGCGTTCGCGCAGGTCGGCGCTGGGCTCCAGGATCAGGTACTGCCGCGGCAGCGTGCCGCCGGCCGCCAGCACCTTCAGCGCCGCCTCGGCGAACGCGCCGCTGCCGCCGCCCAGTTCGAGGAAATCCGCCTCGTCGCCCAGCATCGCCAGCACCGGCTGCAACGCGTTCACCACGCAGCCGGCGAACAGGTCGCCCAGTTCCGGCGCGGTGACGAAATCGCCGGCTGCGCCGAACTTGGTGCGCCCGGCGCTGTAGTAGCCCAGCCCCGGCGCGTACAGGCAGCGCTCCATGTACTGCGAGAACGGCATCGGCCCGTGCGAGACGATCTGCTCGCGCAGCAGCTGCAGCAGGCGATCGGAATGGGCGCGCTCGTCGGCGCTCGGTTCGGGGAGGCGGGAAGGCATCGGTCTTGCCGGTGGTTGGATCGCGGCAAGCATAGCGGATGGGCCGCAGCCCACAGCCTGCCATTGTAGGGCGGGCACTGCCCGCCGCTGTGCATTGCGAGATCAAAAGCTGGCGGGCAGTGCCCGCCCTATGTATGGACTCGCCCCTGGTGTCAACCGCTGCGTGGGCAAGAAAGCACGGGCTGCATTTATGTATG
>NZ_JBXAGL010000008.1:0-181717 GCF_058793995.1 Rhodanobacter sp. GW835-FHT13D09
ATGCAGCCCGTGCTTTCTTGCCCACGCAGCGGTTGACACCAGGGGCGAGTCCATACATAGGGCGGGCACTGCCCGCCGGCTTCTGCTCGCCTCTCCGGCGGGGCAAAAGCGGCGGGCGGTGCCCGCCCTACGGATCCGTTAAGCCGATACGCTCCACAATCCACCGCCATCATCACGTTCCGGGGAATCCGATGAAACGCTTCATGCTCGCCCTGTCCGCCATCGTGCTGGCACTGTCGCTGGGTACCGTGGCGCGGGCCGCCACCGGGCCGGCACGGGCGCGGCTGGACGCCTTCGCCACCGGCCTGCATTCGCTGACCGGCCACTTCAGCCAGACCCTCACCGACATCAACGGCCACACCAGCAAGAACAGCTCCGGCACGCTGGCGCTGCAGGCGCCGCGTCAGTTCCGCTGGGACACGCTGGCGCCGTACAAGCAGACCATCGTGGCCGACGGCAGCCGGGTGTGGATGTACGACCCGGAACTGGAGCAGGTCACCGTGCGCATCCAGTCGAGCGAGGAGGCGCACAGCCCGCTCACCGTGCTGACCGACCTCAAGCAGATGGACAAGGATTTCAAGGTGGTCGAGCAGGGCGAGCACGACGGCCTGGTCTGGCTGCGGCTCAGTTCCACCGGCAAGGACCCGCAGTTCGACCACGCCGACCTCGGCTTCGACGCGAACGGCCTGGCCCGCATGACGTTCCGCGACCAGCTCGGCTCCACCACCGAGATCCGCTTCTCCGGCTGGCAGCGCAACGCGCCGATCCCGCCGGCCACCTTCAATTTCGTGCCGCCGAAGGGCGCCGACGTGATCGGCGACGCGCCGGTGATCGACGTGCAGCCGCTGAAGGACTGATGTCGCCATGACCGTGCTGCGCAAGTTGCCGCGCTGGGCCTGGATCGGCGGCGGCCTGCTCGCCTTCATCGCCGGCATGGTCAATGCCGCCGGCTACATGGGTTTCCGCCACCAGTCGATCACCAACCTCACCGGGTCCACCAGCCTGCTCGGCATCGCGGTGGGCACCGGTGACGGCGGCGAGGCGTGGCACTGGCTGCTCTCGATCAGTGCCTTCGTGGTCGGCGCGTTGCTCAGCGGCCTGATCGTGCAGCAGCACACGCTGAAGCTCGGCCGGCGCTACGGGGTGGCGCTGGTGCTGGAGTCGCTGCTGCTGTTCGCCGCGGTGCCGCTGCTGGACGCCGGCAGCTCGTACGGCCTGGACCTGGCCGCGATGGCGGCCGGGCTGCAGAACGGCATGGCCAGTACCTACAGCGGCATGGTATTCCGCACTACCCATGTCTCGGGCATGTTCACCGACCTGGGCATCTACATCGGCCAGCGCCTGCGCGGGCTGGAGGTGGATACCTTGCGCATCCGCGTCTGCCTGCTGGTGGTCGGCACTTTCGCCTTCGGCAGCGGGGTGGGCGCGATGCTGTTCCGCGTGTTCGGCGAGCACACCCTGCTGATCCCGGCCACGCTCACCGGGCTATGCGGCATGGGCTACGGCATCTACCGCCAGTACACGATGACGGTGGGAATCCGCCCGGACGAGGTGTGACCGTCGCGCGGGTCGCGGCCGTCGGCGCCGGCCCGGCATGTGCCGACTGACCCGGATAGCCGCCCGGCCACGCCCTGGGGCAACGGCGGCATGACGTATCATGCGGGCATGCCCCGTCCCGTCCCCACACCCGGCGCCGGCCTGTTCGCCGAGCCCGACGCGCTCAAGCCGCTGGCCGAGCGCATGCGTCCGCGCAGCCTCGACGAAATCGTCGGCCAGCAGCGCCTGGTCGGCCCGGACAAGGCGCTGCGCCGCGCACTGGAGGCCGGCAGGATCCACTCGATGGTGCTGTGGGGCCCGCCCGGTTGCGGCAAGACCACCCTGGCGCTGCTGGTGGCGCGCTACGCCGACGCGGATTTCCGCGCGATCTCCGCCGTGCTGTCCGGCCTGCCGGACGTGCGCAAGGCGCTGGCCGAAGCCGAGGTGAACTTCGCCCAGGGCCGGCGCACCGTGCTGTTCGTGGACGAGGTGCACCGCTTCAACAAGACCCAGCAGGATGCGTTCCTGCCGCACATCGAGCGCGGCGTGATCATCTTCATCGGCGCCACCACCGAGAACCCCTCGTTCGAGCTGAACTCCGCGCTGCTGTCGCGCTGCCGCGTGCACGTGCTGGAGCCGGTCTCGACCGACGACATCATCGCCGCGCTGAAGCGCGCCTTGAACGACAGCGAGCGCGGCCTTGGCGAACTGCAGCTGCAGGTTTCCGACGAGTCGCTCGACTCGATCGCCCAGGCCGCCGACGGCGACGTGCGCCGCGCGCTGACCCTGCTGGAAATCGCCGCCGAGCTGGCCGACGACCGCACGATCGACGAAGCCACCCTGGCCCAGGTGCTGGCCGATCGCACGCGTCGCTTCGACAAGCAGGGCGAGCAGTTCTATGACCAGATCTCGGCGCTGCACAAGTCGGTGCGCTCGTCCGACCCCGATGCGGCGGTGTACTGGCTGTGCCGCATGCTCGACGGTGGCGTCGACCCGCTGTATCTGGCCCGGCGGATGACCCGCATGGCGGTGGAAGACGTCGGCCTGGCCGAGCCGCGCGCCTGGCGCATGGCGCTGGACGCGTGGGATACCTACGAACGCCTGGGCAGCCCCGAGGGCGAACTCGGCCTGGCCCAGCTGGCGATCTGGCTGGCCATCTCGCCCAAGAGCAATGCCGCCTACATGGCCTACAACAAGGCCCGCGACGCGGTGCGCGAAGGCGGCACGCTGGAAGTGCCGATGCACCTGCGCAACGCGCCCACCAAGCTGATGAAAGGCCTCGGCTACGGCAAGGGCTACCAGTACGACCACGACGCCGAAGGCGGCATCGCGCTCGACCAGCAGTGCCTGCCCGAGGCGCTCGCCGGCAGCGTCTTCTACGAACCGGTCGAGCGCGGCCTGGAACTGCAGCTGCGCGAAAAACTGCTCACCCTGCGCGCCGCCCGCGCCAAGGCCCGCAAGGCGTAGCCGCCCGCGCGGGCGATGCGCTTCCCTTATGCGGCGGTGTTGCACGCCCCCTTGCCGTCGTCGCGACCCACGGCCTAGATTCGCCCCACCAACCGGGGAGGGTGAACCATGCGCGTACTCGTGGCAGGTCTGATCGGTGGCATCGTGGTCTTTGTGTGGGGCGTGCTGGCGCACATGGCGCTGGGGCTGGGCAATGTCGGCATCCGTATGCCGACCAACGAAAACGTCGTGTTGAGCAGCCTGCATGAAGGACTCGGCGACCAGCCGGGCGTCTACATCCTGCCGTCGCTGGATCCGAAGCAGATGGGCGACGCGGCGGTGGTCAAGGCTTACTCGGCCAAGGCCGCGACCTCGCCGTACGCCTGGGTGGTCTATCTGCCGCAAGGCGACGACATGATGCAGATGGGGCCGCAGATCGGGCGGCAATGGGCGTCCGATACGCTTGCCGCGCTGGCGCTGGCCTTCGTCATCGGCCTTGCCGGCCTGGGTTTCCGGCGGCGCATCGTCGTGGCCGCTGCCGCGGCCGTCTTCGCCTGGCTGAGCACGATGCTGCCGTACTGGAACTGGTACCGCTTCCCGCTCGACTTCACCCTGGCCGCGCTGGTCGAGCAACTCGTCGGCTGGCTGCTTGCCGGCGCTGCGATGGCATGGTGGCTGGGCCGCAGCGAACGCAGGCTGGCCCGCTGAACCGCCGCATTTCCTAACTTTGCGGAGCCGGTTTGCCCCTCCCCTACGTGCAGTAGGGGAGGGCCGGGGTGGGGTGAAGCCCCTCACGCCATCCGAACTCACATTGCGGGCACCACCACCCCCAGCGATAATTCGCAGTTCAAGCCTTCACCCGGACCTCGATCATGCTGGATCCCGCCCTGCTGCGTTCGCGCCTCGCCGAAACCGCGGCACGCCTCGCCGAAACCCGTGGCTACACGCTGGACGTGGCCGCCGTGGAGGCGCTGGAGAGCAGCCGCAAGCAGCTGGCGATGGAGACGCAGGAACTGCAGAACCTGCGCAACACCCGCTCCAAGGCGATCGGCCAGGCCAAGGCCAAAGGCGAGGACGTGGCGCCGCTGATGGCCGAAGTCGCCGGCATCGGCGACCGGCTCAAGGCGAATGAGCAGGCGTTGGCGGAAGTGCAGGCGAAGCTCGCCGATATCGCGCTGGGCATTCCGAACATTCCGGACGCGTCGGTGCCGGTCGGCAGGGACGAACACGACAACGTCGAAGTAAGCCGCTGGGGCGCGCCGCGCGATTTCGCCTTCGAGGTCAAGGACCACGTCGAACTCGGCACGCGCCACGGCTGGCTCGACGGCGACGCCGGCGCCAAGCTGTCCGGCGCGCGCTTCACCGTGCTGCGCGGCCAGCTCGCCCACCTGCACCGCGCGCTGGGCCAGTTCATGCTCGACCTGCACACCGCCGAGCACGGCTACCTCGAGTGCAACGTGCCGGTGCTCGTCAACGCGGACAGCATGCAGGGCACCGGCCAGTTGCCGAAGTTCGAGGAAGACCTGTTCGCCACCGACGTTGGCGGGGCGAAGCGCTACCTGATCCCCACCGCCGAAGTCTCGTTGACCAACCTGATGCGCGACACCATCCAGGACGCCGACGCGCTGCCGCTGCGCATGACCGCCCAGACACTGTGCTTCCGCGCCGAGGCCGGCAGCTACGGCCGCGACACCCGCGGCATGATCCGCCAGCACCAGTTCGAGAAGGTCGAGATGGTGCAGATCGCCCGCGCCGACCAGTCGCACGCGCAACTGGAGGAGATGGTCGGCCACGCCGAGAAGGTGCTGCAGAAACTCGGCCTGCCGTACCGCAAGATGCTGTTGTGCAGCGGCGACATGGGCTTCACCGCGGTCAAGACCTACGACCTCGAAGTGTGGCTGCCCAGCCAGCAGACCTACCGCGAAATCTCCAGCTGCTCCAACTGCGAAGACTTCCAGGCGCGCCGCCTGCAGGCCCGCGTGCGCAACGCCGACAGCGGCAAACCCGAACTGGTGCACACGCTCAACGGCTCCGGCCTCGCCATCGGCCGCGCCCTGATCGCGGTGATGGAAAACAACCAGAACGCCGACGGTTCGATCACCGTGCCCGCGGCACTGCGCCCGTACATGGCCGGCCTGGACTGCATCGCATGAACACCCCGGCACCCGCGCGCAGCAGCTGGGGCAGGGTGGAGTTCTACACCAGCTTCTTCCTGCTGATCGTGCTGGCCAGCGTGATCGGCACCCGCCTCGGCTTCGAGAGCGTGTGGCAACTGCCCACGCTCGACCTCGACCTCTCGGTGGTCGCGCTGGCCCTCGTCCTTGCCAGCTTCTGGTTCGCCCGCCACAGCCGCCGCTGGCGCCTCATCATCATCGCCTTCGCCAGCGCCACCCAGCTGGTGCCGATGGTGATGCGCGAGCCGGTGCTGCTGTTCCCGCTGCTCGGCGCGCTGATCCCGGTGGCGATCCTGGTGGGGTGCCTGGTGGCGTTGTCGAAGAAGGGCGGCAACGGCCGTCCGCCGCTGGGTTCCTGATAGACTCGCCGCGTCATTGGCAGCGCAAGGCTGCCATGCGTGGAAGGTTCCACGGAGAGATGGTCGAGTGGTTTAAGGCAGCAGTCTTGACGCGTAGGCAGGAGGCCGAAGCGGACAGCGGCGTAGCCGCTGGCCCCGAAGGGGTGGAGGGCAGGATGCCCGGAACAAAACTGCCGTAGCGGCGTGCGCAGCACGCCAAGGCGAAAGTCACAACGGAGAGATGGCCGAGTGGTTTAAGGCAGCAGTCTTGAAAACTGCCGTAGGTGCAAGCCTACCGTGGGTTCGAATCCCACTCTCTCCGCCACTAACCACGCGGTCAGTCCGCTTCACGGCTTCCGCCTTGCGGCGTCTGGCTGCTGAATGTCCGCCTCCTATTGCAGGAGTCAGCGCCACAGGTCATCGAGGAGGCTGCGCAAGTGAGAACACTGGGATTGATTGGTGGCATGAGTTGGGAGTCCACCGTCCCTTACTACCGGCAGATCAACGAGGCGGTCAAACAGCAACTCGGCGGGTTGCACTCTGCCAAGCTGGTTCTCTTCAGCGTCGATTTCCACGAGATCGAGCAATTGCAGCATGCCGGCGAGTGGGAAAAGGCCGGTGAGGTCCTGGCACAAGCCGCATCCGCATTGGAACGGGCGGGAGCGGAAGGCCTGGTGATCTGCACCAACACCATGCACAAGGTGGCTGCACAAGTGCAGTCGGCCGTCTCCATTCCCTTGTTGCATATCGCCGATCCCACTGCCGCAGCGATCAAGGCTGCCGGGTTGACCAGCATCGGCTTGCTGGGAACTCGCTTCACCATGGAGCAGGATTTCTATCGGGAGCGCCTGGAGAAAAGCCACGGACTCAAGGTCCTTGTCCCCGGCGAAGAGGATCGGGCCGTGGTGCACACGGTGATCTACGACGAACTTTGCCTGGGCATGGTGCGTGGAGAATCGCGCAGGGAATTCGTGGACATCATCGACCGCCTGGTCAGCAACGGGGCACAGGCCATCATCCTTGGGTGTACCGAGATCTCCCTCCTGGTTCGACCGACGGACACCTGCGTGCCGCTGTTTGACACGACGGCGATCCACGCAGCTGATGCCGTGCGCTGGTCTCTCGAGGGTGGGGCAGCCTAGTCCGCTGCTGATTGTTGCGACGAGGGCCACCCCGGCCGGTTTCGGAAAGGTCTGACCAATCGACCTCTTGCTCGTCATTCCTGCCAAAAAACGGGGTTGCCGAAAGCGGGGTCGGATTCACTTCCCCCACGTCACGAACATCCCCACCACCGCTACCCCCATCGCGACGGTAGCCAGCCAGCCGAACAGTTTCAGCGGCCACGGCATGGTGAATTCACCCATGACCTTGTTGCTGGAGCCCATCAGCATCATCGCGACCATCAGCGGCACGGCGGCGACGCCGTTGACCACCGCGCTCCAGTACAGCGCCTTGATCGGGTCGAGCGGGGTGAGGTTGAGCGCGATGCCGAGCAGGGCGGAGCCGATCAGCACGCCGTAGAAGAACCTGGCTTCGTGCGGCTTGTGTTCGAGCCCGCTGCGCCGGCCGAACGCGCCGGCGGCGGCGTAGGCGGTGGCGCCGGTCAGCACCGGCACGGCGAGCAGGCCGGTGCCGATGATGCCGGCGGCGAACAGCGCGAACGCCAGCTCGCCGGCCAGCGGCCGCAGCGCTTCGGCGGCCTGGGCGGAGGACTGGATGTCGGTCTTGCCGTGCGCATGCAGCACCACGGCGGCGGTGAGGATGATGAAGAACGCGATCAGGTTGGAGAAGATCATCCCCACCGTGGTGTCGATGCCGATCCGGCGCAGGGCGCTCGGTGCCTGTTGCGGCGCGTCCTGCAGTGGCTTGCGTCGTTCGCTCGTCTCGATCTCCTCCACTTCCTCGGAGGCCTGCCAGCAAAACAGATAAGGGCTGATGGTGGTGCCGAGCAGGGCGACCAGGCCCACGGCGTAGGCGGCGTTCCAGCGGATCGGCGGCAGCACGATGCTCCTCAGCACGGCGCGCCAGGGCACGTCGATCACCAGCACGGTGGCCACGTAGGCGAACAGGCTCAGGGTGAGCAGCTTGAGGATCGGCGCGTAGCGGGTGAACGGAATGAACACCTGCAGCAGCAGCGACAGCACGGCGAAAAGCGCCGCGTAGAGCAGGGCGGGGCCGCCGACCAACAGTTTCAGCGACGCGCCCATGGCGCCGATGTCGGCCGCCAGGTTGATCACGTTGGCGACGAAGATCAGCGCCAGCAGCCCATACACCAGCTTGCGCGGGTAGTGCAGGCGCATGCCGTCCATCAGGCCGTGGCCGGTGACGCGGCCGATGCCGGCGCTGATCGCCTGGATCGCGATCATCAGCGGCATGGTCAGAAACACGCACCACAGCATGCCGTAGCCGAACGCTGCGCCCACCTGCGAGTAGGTGGCGATGCCGCTGGGGTCGTCGTCGGCCGCGCCGGTGATCAGGCCGGCACCGAGATCTTTCCATGGCGGGGCTTCCTGACCGCCGTCTTCGGTGTTTTCGTGTGCGGCCATGCTGCTGTTTCCGCTGTGTGACCCCGCCCGGGGTGTGGCAGGGGATGATGCAACACTCGTGAACGCCGCGTGTAACGAGGTATCGCAACGAAATTCACGGGCCGGGATGTACACAGCGGCATCGCCACGATGATCGCGTGGATGCGAAGGACGGTTGATTGTCGGCAGACGCATGGACTCGGTAAGCCATCGAATTTGCCCATCGCCCAAACAAAACGCCGCCGGGCGCCTGGTCTCCGCCACCCCGCAAATTTCCACGCATTCGCGTGATATTGCGGTTTACTCCCTCCGCACCATGCCGTTTTTGCGAATGGCGCTCATCGAAACCTTAACGAGTCTTTTCTAGCGGGTCGAGCAGGAGTAGGTTGCGACGCTGGGCCGATGGGGCTAATTCAAGGGGAACAGCAGATGCTTAAACAAACAGGTGTCAACGTGGTGCTTTTGCGTGCGGTGCGCACGGCACTTGCAGCCGCGGCACTGGTGGCATGGTCGGCGCAGGCGCAGGAGCCGGGTGCGGTGGATGGAGGAGGAGGGCAGTCCACTACTGGCCAGGCAACCAAGGCACAGGGGAAGAGCAACGCTGCAAACAGCAAGACGACCACCAACCTGCAAGAGGTGGTGGTGACCGGCACGCACCGGGCCGGCCTGTCGCCGACCGCATCCATTTCGCCGATCGACGCGTTCAGCGGCAAGCAGATCGCGGAGCAGCCTTCGGCGGACCTGACCGACACGCTGACCAACATCGTGCCGTCGCTGACCACCCAGCGCTTCCCGATCGCCGACGGCACGGCGTTCGTGCGGCCGGTGTCGCTGCGCAACCTGTCGCCCGACCAGACCCTGGTGCTGGTGGATGGCGTGCGCTTCCATCGTTCGGCGCTGGTCAACCTGCAGATCGATCCGCTCGGCACGTTCAATCAGGGCGCGCAGGCGGTCGATTTCTCGGTATTCCCGTCCAACGCGATCGAGCGCGTCGAGGTGCTGCGCGACGGTGCCTCGGTGCTGTACGGCTCCGACGCGATCGCCGGCGTGGTCAACGTGATCCTGAAGAAGGCGCCCAAGGGCGTGACGCTCAGCGCGGAGCTGGGCAAGTACGACAAGGGCGACGGCGACCTGCGACGCTACGACGCCGACGCGGGTTTCCGGCTCGGCACCGACGGCTTCGTGCACGTGAGCGCCGAGCGCGAAACCACCGATCCCACCTCGCGTGGCGTTCCGCAAGGGGGCGCGGCGGCCGTGGCGGCCGTGGTGGGTGCGAACCTGGTGCCGTACAACGGCCTCGGCCAGCGCTGGGGCGACCCGCAGACCAAGTCGAACAAGCTGTTCGTCAACGCGGGCCTGCCGCTGGCCGACGACGTGCAGCTCTACGGCTACGGCAACTTCATGGACAAGAAGGTGCTGTCCAGCTTCTTCTACCGCAAACCGGTGCTGCCGCCGCAGTACGGTATCTCCGGCCGCTCCACCCTGGTCAGCTACGCCAACGGCACCCTGACGCCGGCGAACGCACCGCAGTCGCTGGTGGACAGCATCACCGCCGGCGGCGGCAACCCGGCGAACTACCTCACGGCCAACTCCGCGAGCCCGAGCGGCTGGGAGCTGCTCAACCCGATCTACAAGCTGTTTCCCGGCGGCTACAGCCCGATGTTCGGCGCCGACATCGCCGACCACCAGCTGGTCGGCGGCGTACGTGGCGGCGGGCAGAGCAACTTCCAGTGGGATACGCACTACCGCACCGGCAGCAACGAGGTCGACTACCGGCTGCAGGGCTCGATCAACCCGAGCCTGGGCAGCCTTTCGCCCACCAGCTTCCGTCCCGGCAAGCTGACCCAGCGCGAGCAGGACGCCGGCGCGGACTTCGTCCGTTCATTCGACAACTCGCCGCTCACGCTCGCCTTCGGTGCGCAGTGGCGCCAGGAAACCTACATCATCCACCAGGGCGACCCCGGCTCGACCCAGGTGGGGCCGACCGCGTCGGTGTTCGGCGTGGGGTCGGACGCCTTCCAGGGCTTCCCGACCGATGCGGCCGGGCGGTTCACGCAGAACAGCTACTCCGCCTACTTCGACGCCGAGACGAACCTCACCGACAAGTGGTCGGGCGCCGCCGCGGTGCGCTACGAGCATGCGAACGGCTACGGCTCCAAGGTGGTGTACAAGGTGTCCAGCCGCTACGCGTTCACCGACACGTTCGCACTGCGCGGCACGTTCAACACCGGCTTCCGCACGCCGACCCCGGGCCAGGCGCATACGCTCAACGTCACCACCACGGCGAACGCCCAGGGCGGCCTGATCCCCAGCGGCACCTATCCGGTGAACAACCCGGTGGCGCGCGCGCTCGGCTCGACGCCGCTGCAGACCGAGACGTCGAAGAGCCTGTCGGTGGGTGCCGTGTGGACGCCGACCGACAACATCACCACGACCCTGGACTACTACCGGATCAGGATCGCCAACCGCATCGGCCTGGTCAGCAAGACCGTGACCCAGGCCACCGTCGACCAGCTTACCGCCGGCGGCTACCCGAACGCGCCACTGCTGCTCGGCAGCGACGCCAGCTACTTCGGCAATGCGTTCGGCTCCCACGTCAGCGGCATCGACTTCGTGCTCGACACGCGCCACCAGCTGGGCGACGGCACGCTCAACGTCGACTTCCGCTACAACCGCAACAAGCAGGATGTGGTCAAGGTCAAGCCGGACACGCTCAACAACGATTTCGTGTACGACCTCGAGCACCAGGTGCCGAAGACCCGCTCCGTGCTGAGCTTCGACTACGGGCTGCACCAGTTCGACGCCATCGCGCGGATCAACCACTACGGCGGCTGGAGCACCACGGTCGGCCTGTTCGGCAGCAACAATCCGCCGGACGACGTGAACCACTACGGCGGCAAGACGCTGCTGGACCTGGAGGCGCGCTACAAGTTCAACGACACCTTCACGGTGGCCATCGGCGGCAACAACGTGTTCGACACCTACCCCGGCAAGGAGCAGAACGCCACGTTGCAGTACCTCGGCGTCAAGTACGCGCTCACCTCGCCGTTCGGCTTCAACGGTGCCTTCTGGTATGCGCGGGTGACGGCCAACTTCTGAGCCGTCCGATCCGTCGCGCGAAACGCCCCGTCCGGGGCGTTTCGTCTTTCCGGGCCGGAGCCGATCAGCGCGGCGGCGCGTTCTCCGGCGTACGTCGCAGCAGCCACGCCAGCACCGGTGGCGTCACCATCGCAGTGAGCAGCGACATCGCCACGATGATCGCGTAGATGCGGTTGTCGAATACGCCGGCGGCCAGGCCCAGGGTGGCGACCACGATGCCCACCTCGCCGCGCGGCACCATGCCGAAGCCGATGATGGTGGCACTGCGCGTGCCCAGCGTGAGCGAGCCGAGCCAGCCACCGGCCAGCTTGGAGACGATCGCGATCGCGGTGACCACGGCCAGCATCCACAGCGCGTCGGCACCGGCCAGCTCGTGCAGGTCGACCTTGCTGCCGGTGACCACGAAGAAGAACGGGGTGAGCAGGGCCAGCAGCGGCCGGGTCTGCTTTTCCAGGGTGTGCTGCTGGCGCGTTTCCGAGGCGATCATGCCGGCCAGGAACGCGCCGATGATCGCGGCCAGGCCGAAGCGGGTGGACAGCCAGGCCAGCCCCAGGCACAGCGCCAGCACGATCATCAGCGGCGAATGCGGGTTCAGCGGCTTGTCCAGCCAGCTGGAGTTCCAGCGCATCACCCGCGCGCCGCCCCAGCCGATCACCGCGATGAAACCGACCGCGCCGGCCAGCACCACCAGCAGCTGCGAGGCCTCGATGCTGCCGCCGCCCTGCAGCGACACCACCACGCCGAGCAGCAGCATGGCCAGGATGTCGTCGATCACCGCGGCGCCCAGGATCACCTTGCTCTCGATGCGCTGCAGCGCGTTCAATTCCTGCAGCACGCGCGCGGTGATGCCGGCCGAGGTGGCCACGAACGCGGCCGCCACGAACAGCGAGCGGTCCCAGTCGAAGCCGTTGCCGTGGGCCCACGCGCTGCCCATGCCGAATGGCACCAGCACGCCGACCACGCCGACCGCGAACGCCACCTTGCCGACCTTTTTCAGGTCCTCCAGCCGCGTTTCCAGGCCCACTGCGAACAGCAGCAGGATCACCCCGATCTCGGCCAGCACGTCGAGCGGGGTGCCGGTGGCGACCTGCGCGGGCGTGATCCAGCCCAGCAGCGAGGGACCGATCGCGCAGCCGGCGGCGATCTCGCCGACCACGCCGGGCAGCTTCAGCCGCTGCGCGATCTCGCCACCGAGCTGGGCAGCGACGAACACGACGAACAGGGTGAACAGGATGTCGCTGGCGTGGTGCATGCGTCGCGGCTCCGGGCTTGCGGCAAGGACTGCATGCTACATGCAGGCGTCCACGCCTGTGCCATGAAGGCCGCGCGGGATCAGGGCGTCGGAACGGTACTGGCGGGGGCGGCGCGGTCCGGCCGCAGCCGGCCGAACACGCGGCTGGCCGCGGCGGTGATCAGCGCCAGCAGTAGCACCGTCCAGCGGAACGCCACCACGTAATCCTCGTGCGCATGGCCCTGCAGCAGCGCCTGCATCAGCAAGGTGGACAGCGCGATGCCGAAGCTCATCGCCAGGTACTGCGCGGTCGAGGCCATCGAAGAGACCATCGAGGCATGCCGGATATCCACGTCGACGTAGATCAGCGTGTTCATGGTGGTGTACTGCAGGCCCGCGAAGGCGCCGTAGCAGAAGGTGAGCGTCGCGATCAGCCACACCGGCGAGCCCGGACCGAGCAGGGCGAACATCGCCAGCAGCAAGGCCACGATCAGCGTGTTGCCGAGCAGCAGGCGGCGATAGCCGTAGTGGACCAGCGCCCGGTGCACCACCCACTTGGCCGCGATCGAGCCCAGCGCCTGCGGCACCATCATCAGGCCGGCCATCAGCGGCGACCAGTCGCAGCCGATCTGCAGGAACAGCATCAGCAGCAGGAACATGCCGGAGATGCCGAGCCGGGTGAAGATGCCGCCGGCCAGCGACACCCATACGCTGCGCACCCTGAGCAGACCGAGGTCCGCCACCGGGTGTGCGGTGCGCCGGCTGTGCCAGACGTAGAGCGCGCCGAGCAGCACGGCCGCCAGCGTGTACAGACCCATGCCCGACCACGGCACCGGGCTGCCGCCAGCCAGTTCCGAGGCGGTCAGCAGCAGCGCGGAGGCGGCCGCGAACAGCAGGAAGCCGGGCAGGTCGAAGCGGTTGGCATGGTCGAGCCGATAGTCGGGCATGTCGCGCTGGTTCATCCACACGCCGGCGATCGCCACCGGCACGTTGATCAGGAAGATCAGCCGCCACGAGGTGAACTCCACGATCGCGCCGCCCAGCAGCGGCCCCAGCACCGAACCGAGCAGGCCGAACGTGGCCACCGTGCTCATCGCCCGCACGAACTCGCGCTTGTCGATGCTGCGCACCAGCACGTAACGGCCCACCGGCATCAGCGCGGCGCCGCCGATACCCTGCACCACGCGCGCGGCGACCAGCTGCGGCAGCGTCTGCGCGATACCGCACAGCAGCGAGCCCAGGCCGAACACCACGATCGCCGCACCGAACACCCGCCGCGTGCCGAAGCGGTCGCACAGCCATGGGCTGGCCGGAATCAGGATCGCCAGGGTCAGCACGTAGCTGGTCAGCGCGGTGCGCATGCCGAGCGGCGTCACTGCGAGCGCCTCGGCCATCGCCGGCACCGCGGTGTTGACCACGGTGGAATCCAGCGCCTGCATGAAGAACGCGGCGGCGACCAGCCACAGCAGCCCGCGGTAGCGCTCGCGCGAGGACATTTCACGTGGATCGGCAACCTCCGCCGTTGGCGCGGGGGCGCCGGCTTGGATGTCCGTGGCGGTGAGGGGAGCCATTGCCGGGATGGTAGCTGCTACGACAGCTTGATTTTCGCCGGTGCTATCCGCACAGTGCGTCTTGTTTTACTGCCAGTCATGCCCAGATAGGCATCACGGCCATTGATAACCACACGCGCCGGGGCGGCTTCGTTCCGGCGTGTGCTTTTGTGCGGCAGGAGCCGCGAGTATCAGGAAAAGCTCATGAGCAAGCCAACGATCACTGTTTCCCGCATCGACATGGAGCGCATCGAAGCGCTGCTGGAGCGTCTGCCGGCCGCCGAGGCGGCCAAACTCGATGCACTGCGTGCGGAACTGGATCGTGCCGACGTGCTCGAGCCGGCGGCGATGCCGGCGCATATCGTGACGATGAACTCCATCGTCACCTTCCAGGACGAAAGCAACGGCGAGCAACTGACCCTGACCCTGGTCTACCCGGCGGCCGCGGGTGCGCCGGGCACCGTGTCCATCCTGGCGCCGGTGGGCAGCGCCCTGCTCGGACTGGCGCGCGGCCAGCAGATCGACTGGCCCACGCCGGACGGCCGCAAGCGCCGCCTGAAGGTGCTGGAAATCGCCTACCAGCCGGAAGCGGCAGGGCACTTCCACCGCTGAACCGCATCACGCGCCGGTATCGTTAAACTGCGGGGGGTTCACGAGGAGACCCGCATGACCGAACGCCCGGCCCCGGCCGAGTCTGTCGCCCGCGCCGCCGCGCTGCGGGTGCAGATCGAACAGGCCAACTACCGCTACCACGTGCTCGACGACCCGGACATCACCGACGCCGAGTACGACCGGCTGATGCGCGAACTGGAGGGGCTGGAGGCCGAATACTCCGCGCTGGCCTCGCCCGATTCGCCCACACGCAAGGTCGGCGCTCGGGCGCAGGGCGGCTTTGCCGAGGTGCGCCATGCGATCCCGATGCTGTCGCTGGGCAACGCGTTCGAGCAGGACGGCGACACCGAGCGTGAGCGTTTCCGCGAGGTGGCCGAGTTCGAGCGGCGCATCGAGCAGACGCTGAAGCGGCGCGAGCCGATCTTTTCGGTTGAGCCGAAACTGGACGGCCTGGCGATCAGCCTGCGCTACGAGCACGGCGTGTTCGTGCAGGGCGCCACCCGCGGCGACGGCGAGACCGGCGAGGACGTGACCGCCAACCTGCGCACGGTGCGGGCCATTCCGTTGCGCTTGCGCAGCGGAAAAAATGAGGATGGTTCGCTGAAATTACGAGGCAAGGGTTGGCCCGACGTGCTGGAAGTGCGCGGCGAGGTGATCATGCTGCACAAGGATTTCGAGGCGTTCAACGAGTACGCCCGCAAGCATGGCGAGAAGCCGCTGGCGAACCCGCGCAACGGCGCGGCCGGTTCGCTGCGCCAGCTCGACCCGGCGGTCACCGCGAAGCGTCGTCTCAGTTTTTTCGCCTACGCGGTCGGTGAGGTCGAGGGCGGCGAGCTGCCGCCGACCCATTCGGCCACGCTGCGTCAGCTGCGCGAGTGGGGTTTCCCCGTGTCGCCGGAAGTGGACACCGCGCGCGGCTTCGACGGGTTGATCGCCTACTACCGCCGCATCGGCGCCAAGCGCGACAGCCTGCCCTACGACATCGACGGCGTGGTCTACAAGCTGGACGACTACGCCGGCCAGCGCGAGATGGGCTTCGTCTCGCGCGCGCCGCGCTGGGCCATTGCGCACAAGTTCCCGGCGCAGGAGCAGACCACCATCGTCGAGGCGATCGAGATCCAGATCGGCCGTACCGGCGCCGCCACGCCGGTGGCGCGGCTGGCGCCGGTGCAGGTGGCCGGCGTCACCGTCACCAACGCCACCCTGCACAACGCCGACCAGGTGGCGCGGCTGGACGTGCGCGTGGGCGACACCGTGATCGTGCGCCGCGCCGGCGACGTGATCCCGGAGGTGGTGCGCGTGATGCCCGAGCTGCGGCCGCCGCATACGCGTCCCTGGCACATGCCTGCGCGCTGCCCGGTGTGCGGCTCCGAACTGCTGCGCGAGGAGGGCGCTGCCGCGTGGCGCTGCTCCGGCGGACTGATCTGCGCCGCGCAGCGCAAGGAGGCGCTGATCCACTTCGCCTCGCGCCGCGCGATGGACATCGAGGGCCTGGGCGAACGCTTCGCCGAGGCGCTGGTGGAACTCGACATCGTGCACTCGCCGGCCGACCTGTACGGCCTGGGCGTGGACGATTTCGTCGAGATGAAGCGCCGCATCGACGAGCGCGATGGGACTACCCCGGAAACCGTCAAGGCCGGCAAGGTGGCGACCAGGTGGGCGGAAAACCTGGTGGCCGGGATCGAGGCCAGCAGGCATACCACCCTGGCGCGTTTCCTGTTCGCGCTGGGCATCATGCACATCGGCGAAAGCACGGCGAAGACGCTGGCGGCCTGGCTCGGTCGGCTCGACTTCGTGCGCAGCATGCCTGCCGCCGTGCTGCGCGTGCTGCCGGACGTGGGCAGTGAAGTGGCCACTTCGATCGCCGGCTTCTTCGCGCAGGCGGGCAACGAGCGGGTCGTCGATGCGCTGCTCGAAGCCGGCATCGCGTTCAGCGACGAAGGCACGCCCTCGCCGCTGCTGCGCGAGCGCCTGGACCTGGGCGTGCTGCTGGGCATGGCCCATGTCAACAAGCTCGGCCCCAGGAGCTGCACGTTGCTGGCGCAACATTTCCCCACGCTCGACCGCCTGCAGGCTGGTGGACCGGCGCACTGGATCACCGCCGGCGTGCCGCAGGCGGCGGCGACCAGCCTGCAGAACCACCTGGCCGACCCGGCCGCGCTGGCCGAACTGCGCGAGGCCGAGGCAGCGATGCAGCGCCTGCTTGCAGCGATCCCGCACGCGGCGAAAGCAGCGACGGCACCGCTGGCAGGGCAGACCTTCGTGCTCACCGGCACGCTGGCCTCGCTCGGCCGCGACGAGGCGAAGGACCGGCTCGAAGCGCTTGGCGCCAAGGTGTCCGGCTCGGTGTCGAAGAAGACCAGCGTGGTGGTCGCCGGCGAAGCCGCCGGCTCCAAGCTGGACAAGGCGCAGGAACTGGACGTGCCGGTGTGGGACGAGGCGCAGCTGCTGGCGCTGCTGAGCGGGCACGAGGCCGGTTGATGGGCATCGAACCACTCGCTGCGCTGCGATTGCGTGCGCAGCTGTACGCACTGATCCGTGCGTATTTCGCCGAACGCCACGTGCTGGAAGTGGAAACGCCGGTCCTTTCCGTGGCCGGCAATACCGAACCGAACATCGAAAGCTTCAGCACGCGCTTCAGCGGCCACGTCGATGCCGGCGCGCGCGAGCGCTGGCTGCGCACCTCGCCGGAGTATCCGTTGAAGCGGCTGCTTGCCGCCGGCATCGGCGACTGCTACGAGCTGGGCCGGGTATTCCGCAACGGCGAGGCGGGCGGGCGGCACAATCCCGAATTCACCATGCTGGAGTGGTACCGCGTCGGCTGGGACCATCGCCGGCTGATGCAGGAAACCATCGAACTGGTCGAGGCCGCGCTGGCGATGACGGGGCGGCGCGCGGAGGTGCTGCTGACGAGCTACCGGCAGCTGTTCCTCGACGAGCTGGGGATCGATCCGGTGCATGCCGCCATCGATGAGCTCCACATGCTGCTGGCCGAATCCGGCATCGACCCGGCAGGCCTCGGTCACGACGACTGGCTGGACCTGCTGATCACGCACAAGCTGCAGCCGGCATTCCCGCGCGACCGCATCACGGTGATCCACGACTACCCGGCCAGCCAGTGCGCCCTGGCGAAAATCCGCCCCGGCGAGCCGCCGCTGGCCGAGCGTTTCGAGCTTTACCTGGGCTGCTACGAACTGGCCAACGGCTACCACGAGTTGAACGATGCAGCCGAACAACGCGCGCGGTTCGAGCGCGACAACGCGGTACGTCGCGCGCGCGGCCTGTGCGAGATCCCGCTCGACGAACGCCTGCTCGGCGTGCTTGACGCCATGCCCGACGCCGCCGGCGTGGCGCTGGGCGTGGAGCGCCTGCTGATGTGCCTGGCCGACACCGACGCGATTGCCGACGTGCTGGCTTTCCCGTTTTCCGAGGCCTGAAACGGGGACCCCGCCGTCTGGCGGGGTCCTGTCGTGCATCAGTCGCGGTTTTCCAGCAGGTAGCGGTAGATCAACCCGCCGAGGGCGCCGCCGATCAGCGGCACCAGCCAGAACACCCACAACTGCTCGATCGCCCAGCCGCCGTGGAACAGTGCCACGCCGGTCGAGCGGGCCGGGTTGACCGAGGTATTGGTGATCGGGATGCCGACCAGGTGGATGAGGGTCAGCGACAGGCCGATCGCGATGCCGGCGAAACCGGCCGGCGCGCGCTTGTCGGTGGCGCCGTGGATCACGATCAGGAAGAACGCGGTGAGCACCAGCTCGGCCACGATCGCGGCGTACAGCGAGTAGTGGTCGGGCGAGTGCTCGCCGTAGCCGTTGGCGGCGAAGCTGCCGGCGGCCACGTCGAAACCCGCCTTGCCGCTGGCGATGATGTACAGGACGGCAGCGGCGGCGATCGCGCCGAGCACCTGGATCACCACGTACGGCACCACGTCTTTCGCCGGAAAGCGGCCGCCGGCGCACAGGCCCACGGTGACTGCCGGGTTGAAATGCCCGCCGGAGATGTGGCCGACCGCGTAGACCATGGTCAGCACGGTGAGGCCGAAGGCCAGCGCCACGCCGGCGAAACCGATGCCCAGTTCCGGGAACGCTGCCGCGAAGATCGCACTGCCGCAACCACCAAACACCAGCCAGAACGTGCCGAAGAATTCGGCACCGAGACGCTTGCTCATGCTCATCGTGGAAACTCCTGCTGCGAAGGGAAGGAGATACCTGGCGTGTCCATGCGCATGCCGGGGCGGCGCATGGCGCGCCAAGTCAAGCACACCTCGGGTGCCGTCTGCCATGCCCGAGGCCACGAAGGCGGGGGCGATCTGCGGTAAGGTGGCACGCCTTCCACCGTTGAGGTCGTCCGTTGATGAATGCGCCGTCCATAGTCGACCGGGGCCGCCTGCGCCGGCGCGACGTGAGGACCTTGCTGCTGTCCGCGCTGGGCGGCGCGCTGGAGTTCTACGATTTCGTGGTGTTCGTGTTCTTCGCGATCCCGCTGAGCCACCTGTTCTTCCCGCCCGGCACGGCGCCCTGGCTGGCCCAGTTGCAGGTGTTCGGCATCTTCGCCGCGGGTTACCTGGCGCGCCCGCTGGGCGGCATCGTGATGGCGCACTACGGCGACAAGCTGGGGCGCAAGCGGATGTTCACGCTCAGCGTGTTCCTGATGGCGGTGCCGACCCTGGCCATCGGCCTGCTGCCGGTGTACGCGCAGGTCGGCATGTTGGCGCCGCTGCTGTTGCTGCTGCTGCGCGTGGTGCAGGGCATCGCGGTGGGCGGCGAGGTGCCCGGCGCGTGGGTGTTCGTGGCCGAACACGTGCCGCCGCAGCGGATCGGCTTTGCCTGCGCCAGCCTCACCTCGGGGCTCACCGTGGGCATCCTGATCGGCTCGCTGATGGCTGCGGCGATCAACGCCCGGATGAGCCCGGCCGAGGTGCTCGACCATGGCTGGCGACTGCCGTTCCTGGTCGGCGGCATATTCGGTTTCTTCGCGGTATGGCTGCGCCGCTGGCTCAGCGAGACGCCGGTGTTCGAGGCGATGCATGCGCGCAAGGAGCTGGCGACGGGCCTGCCGCTGCGGCAGGTGCTCGAACGGCACCTGCCCGGCGTGCTGTTGTCGATGCTGGTGACCTGGATGCTCACCGCGGCGATCGTGGTGCTGATCCTGATGACGCCGACGCTGGCACAGTCGGTGTTCCATGTGGCGCCGGCGCGCGCGTTCCTCGGCAACAGCGTGGCTTCGTTCGCGCTGGCACTGGGTTGTCTCTGCTACGGCTGGCTGGCCGACCGCATCGGTTGTGCGCGCGCACTGCGCGCTGGTGCGGTCGGCCTGCTGGCGTGCGGCTATGCGCTGTATCTGGACCTGCAGGGCGGTGCCACCCATTTCGTCGCGTGGTACGCGCTGGCCGGCTTCGCCGTGGGCGTGGTCGGCGTGGTGCCGGCGCTGATGGTGGCGGCATTTCCGCCGGCGGTGCGTTTCTCCGGCTTGTCGTTCTCCTACAACGTCGCCTATGCGCTGTTCGGCGGACTCACGCCGCCCTTGATCGGCCTGCTGGTGAAGCAGTTCGGCGTGCTCGCACCGGCGCATTACGTGGCGTTCACCGCCGTGATCGGCATCGCCGTGGCGGCATGGCTGCTGGCCGCGCGGCAGCGCGTGCTGGTTGTCGGCTAGAACTCCAGCTCCTGCGCCGCGCACAGGTAGTCGACCAGTGGCGCGACCTGCCTGAAGGTGGCCAGCGTCCAGGGCAGAATCTCGTCGGAGCAGGCCAGCGCCTCGCTGAAGGTGGCGCTGGCGATGAAATCCTTGCGCTTGAGGTCGTCGATCAATTCATGCGCGGGGTCGTAGCCGCGCGGCGGGCGGGTCAGCGCTTCGCCGCCCAGCTGCAAGTGCTCGCGAAACGCCCTGCTCCGCGTGGCCCGCTTCCACGCGGCCGGGTTGTCGACCAGGAACTCGCGGATGTGCTTCAGCGCATCCGGCTCCGGGTGCCACATGCCGCCGCCGGCGAAGCATTCGCCTGGCTCGATGTGCAGGTAGAACCCGGGCGCCTGGATCTCGTGCCGGCGCTGGTGGAAGAAGTGCGAACCCTGCCACGACTTGTACGGCAGCTTGTTGTTGGAGTAGCGGGTGTCGCGGTAGATGCGGTACAGCGAACCGCCGTTCTTGCGCGGGTCGGCGCGGTAGTGCGGGCTGATCTTTGCCAGCGGCGCCTGCAGGTCGGTGATCAGCCGCAGGAACGGCTCGCGCACATGGCGTTCGTAGTCGTCCTTGTGCGCGTGGAACCATTCGCGGTTGTTGTTGCGCTCAAGTGCGCGCAGGAAGCGGAAGGTGGCGTGGGTGAAATAGCTTTGGGCCATGGCGGGTTGTCGAAGGACTCGGTAGGGCGGGCAGTGCCCGCCGGATTTTCGGAATGCTGCGGAGGCGGGTGGTGCCCGCCTCAGGTGGGGGGATTATTGTCGATGCTGGCGGCGAGTCGTTCGCCCCAGACCTGCAGCTGATCGAGCAGGGCCAGCTTGTCGCGTGCCTGCGGATCGCGGCGCAGTTCGTCGAGGCGGGTGAAGTAGTCGTCGAGGGTGAGTCCGGTCAGCGGCGTGTGGCGGGTGAGGCGCGCCTGGCGGAAGCTTTCCCAGCGCGCGTGTTCCCCGGCATCCAGCGTCTCGGGCCAGTTGCGCGCGCGGTAGCGGAACAGCAGTTCCGGATAGCGTGGATCGCGAAAGGGGAACGCGCGGGTGCCCAGCTCGCGCGGTGGCGTGGCGCGCACCTGGGCCAGCAGGTGTTTGTCGGCGTCAGGCAGGAAGCCGCCGCCGTACAGGGCCAGTTCGGGATCTTCCGGCGGTGGCAGTTCGGCCGCGCGCTGGAACACGCGGCGCAGTTTTTCCGCCAGTCCGTCGACGGCGTGCAGCGCGTCGCGGTGCGCCTGGCAGCGCGTCAGGTCCAGCTGCAGGCGATCCAGGTCCACGCCCTGCAGCACCGACAGCGGCGCCAGCGCCGGGGCGTGATTGGCGCGCACGGTGCGCAGCGGGATGCGCTCGACGTCCTCGGGCAGGTCGGCGCGCGCGGTGAAGATGCGGTCGGCGATCTCGTCCTCGTCCAGCGCCAGCCATGTGGCGGGATCGGTGGCGAGGTCGTACACGATCACCTCGCCGGGGCGGCTCGGGTGCGGTGCCAGCGGCGCGATCACGGCCAGGCAGTGGCGGCTGGCCGGATAGCGCGAGGAAACGTGCACCAGCGGCGTCATGTGCACCACGTCGAGCAGTTCGAACACCTTCTGCTTGCGCCGCAGGGCGTAGTACCAGTCCCACAGCCGCGGCTGGCGCACGCGAATCAGCCGGGCCAGCTCGATCAGCGCATGGACGTCCGACAGCGCGTCGTGGGCGCGCTCCTGGGTGAGCCCGTTCGCGCTGGCCAGATGTTCAAGCTTGAAGCTGGGCGAGCCGTCCTCGCGGGCCGGCCAGACGATGCCTTCGGGCCGCAGCGCCTGGCACATGCGGACCAGGTCGATCAGGTCCCAGCGTGAATTGCCATTCTCCCACTCGCGGCCGTACGGCTCGTAGAAGTTGCGGTAAAGCATCTGGCGGGTGAATTCGTCGTCAAAACGCAGCGAGTTGTAGCCCACGCCGCAGGTGCCGGGCGCGGCCAGCTGCTCGTGTACGCGGGCGGCGAATTCGGCTTCGCCGAGCCCTTCGCGCTCGGCCTGCTGCGGGGTGATCCCGGTGATCAGGCAGGCATCGGGGTGGGGCGGCATCTCCAGCGGCGGCTTGCCGTAGAACATCACCGGCTCGCCAACGATTTCCAGTTCCGGGGTGGTGCGGATGCCGGCGAACTGCAGCGGGCGGTCGCGTCGCGGGTCGGCGCCGGAGGTTTCGTAGTCGTGCCAGAAAAAAGTCTGCATGGCGCGGATCATCGCATGCGGGCAAGGCTGATAAACTCCGGCGCACAAGGAGAGCCCATGAGCCAAGCCCACGAAGACAACCTGATCTGGATCGATCTGGAGATGACCGGCCTTGACACCGACAACGACTCGATTCTGGAGATCGCCACGATTGTCACCGACAAGGAACTGAACGTGCTGGCCGATGGGCCGGTGTTCGCGGTCCGCCACGAGATCGACCGGCTGGAGTCGATGGACAGCTGGAACTCCAACCAGCACCATAAGTCGGGCTTGTGGCGGCAGGTGCTGATCTCGGAAACCGACCACGCGATGGCCGAGCAGGCCACGGTGGATTTCCTGCGCGCATGGGTGCCGCCGGGCAAGTCGCCGATGTGCGGCAACTCGATCTGCCAGGACCGCCGCTTCCTGCACCGGCAGATGCCGCGGCTGGAGCGCTACTTCCACTACCGCAATCTCGATGTCTCCACGCTCAAGGAGCTGGCCCGGCGCTGGGCGCCGGAGATCGCCAAGAGCGTCGGCAAGGAATCGGCGCATACCGCGCTGTCGGACATCCGCGACTCGATCGCCGAACTGCGCCATTATCGCCGCTTCATGGGCGAGCTGGGCGGCAGGATCGAAGCCTGAACGCCGCTTCCGGACATTGACGAGGCCATGAGCATGTCGAACGATCCGTTTGCGCCGGTGCTGGATTGTGCCGGGCGCCCGTTGCGGCTCGATCGCGCGCGGGTGGTCGGCATCCTCAACGTCACTCCCGATTCGTTCTCCGACGGTGGCGCGCACGACAGCGTGGAGGCGGCCGTGGCGCACGGCTTGGCGCTGGCCGAGGAGGGCGCCGACATGATCGACGTCGGCGGCGAGTCGACCCGCCCCGGCGCAGCCGACGTGCCGGTCGAGGAAGAATTGCGCCGGGTGCTGCCGGTGATCGAGCAACTGGTCGCGCGCACCACGCTGCCGATCGCGATCGACACCTCCAAGCCCGAGGTGATGCGCGCTGCGGTGGCCGCCGGCGCCGGCATGATCAACGACGTGTACGCGCTGCGCCGCGACGGCGCCATGGAGGCCGCGGCCGAACTGGGCGTGCCGCTGTGCCTGATGCACATGCAGGGCGAACCGCGCAGCATGCAGGCCGAGCCGCACTACGACGACGTGGTGGGCGAAGTGCACCGCTTCCTCGCAGACCGGCTGTTCGCCTGCGAGCTGGCCGGGATCGACCGGCGCAAGGTGCTGGTCGACCCGGGCTTCGGCTTCGGCAAGACGCTGCAGCACAACCTGGCGCTGCTGTGCGCGCTGGAACGCTTCGCCGACCTCGGCAGCGGCGCATACATCGGCTTGTCGCGCAAGACGATGATCGGCGAGATGACTGGCCGAAGGGTGCCGGGGGAGCGGACTGTCGGTTCCGTGGCAGCGGCGTTGATCGCCGCGCAGCGCGGCGCGCGCATGGTGCGCGTGCACGACGTGGCTGCCACCGTCGATGCGCTGGCGGTGTGGCGGGCGGTGCATGCGGTCGATGCCGTGCCGCGGCGCGCCGAGAAGCCGGCCATGCCGCGCTGGCCGGACGACGACTGAGCGGCACCTTCATCTTTCCTTCCCCCTCATCATCGCCACCAGGCAGCCCATGACCCAACGCAAGTATTTCGGCACCGACGGCATCCGCGGACTGGTCGGCCAATGGCCGATCAGCGCGGACTTCATGCTGAAGCTCGGGCGCGCCGTCGGCAGCGTGCTGGCGCGTGATGGCAACAAGCGACCGAAGGTGCTGATCGGCAAGGACACCCGCATCTCGGGCTACATGTTCGAGGCCGCGCTGGAATCGGGTCTGGTCGCGGCCGGTGCCGACGTGGGCCTGCTCGGCCCGATGCCGACGCCGGCGGTGGCCTACCTGACCCGCTCGATGCGCGCGCAGACCGGCATCGTGATCAGCGCCTCGCACAACCCGCATCACGACAACGGCATCAAGTTCTTCTCCGCCGACGGCGAGAAGCTGTCCGACGAGGTCGAGCTGGCGATCGAGCAGGAGGTCGACGCCGCGTTCGCCACGGTGCCGTCCGAACGGCTCGGCAAGGCGCGCCGGATCGACGATGCGGTGGCCCGTTATGCGGAGTACTGCAAGTCCACCGTGGCCGAGGATTTCAGCCTGCACGGGCTTCGGCTGGTGCTGGACTGCGCCCACGGCGCGACCTACCAGGTGGCGCCGAAGGTGTTTGCCGAGCTGGGCGCCGAGGTGGTCGCCATCGGCGACAAGCCGGACGGCTTCAACATCAACCGCGAGGTCGGCTCGACCCATCCGCAGGCCTTGCAGCGGGCGGTGCTGGAGCATGGCGCCGATATCGGCATCGCGTTCGACGGCGACGGCGACCGCGTGCAACTGGTCGACCGGCACGGTGCGCTGGCCGACGGTGACGACATCCTGTACGTGCTGGCGCGCAGCTGGCATGCGCAGGGGACGCTGCACGGGCCGGTGGTGGGTACCCTGATGAGCAACTACGGCCTGCAGCTGGCGCTGGCCGGGCTCGACGTGCCGCTGATCCGCGCCAACGTGGGCGACCGCTATGTGCTGCGGCAGCTGAAGGAGCATCACGGCATGCTCGGCGGCGAAACCTCTGGCCACATCCTGTGTCTGGACCGTGCCACCACCGGCGACGGCATCATTGCCGCGCTGGCCGTGCTGGAAGCGCTGGCGCGCTCCGGTGAGGATCTGGCCGTGGCGCGGCAGGGCCTGCAGAAGATGCCCCAGGTGATGCTCAACGTACGCGCCGACGGCGCCCGTGAGGCCTTGTCCAGCAGCGAGGTGAAGCAGGCACAGGCCGAGGTGGAGCAGATCCTGCACGGCCGCGGCCGGGTGGTGTTGCGCGCTTCCGGCACCGAGCCGCTGGTGCGCGTCACGATCGAGGGTGCCGACGAAGCGGAAGTACGGCAGTTGGCGGGGAAGCTCGCCGGGATTGTAAAATCCGCAGCCGAACGATCGTGAACCTGCAGCTGTACCGGGTCGCCATGGATTGGCCCGACGTGCCCCGCCTCATGCGGTGGCGGATGAATCACCCGCACGCCCAACCCGGTGACTACAGCCCATGAAGAATGTTCCCACCCTCGACATCCGCCGTTACGACAGCGATCGAGACGCTTTCGTCGCCGAGATCGGCGCGGCCTACCGCGAATTCGGTTTCTGCTGCATCAGCGGCCACGGCATCGCGAGCGAGCTGATCGACGGCTCGTACGACGTGTTCCGGCGCTTCTTCGCGCTGCCCACCGAAACCAAGATGAAGTACCACGTCGCCGGCGCCGGCGGTGCGCGCGGCTATACCCCGTTCAAGGTGGAAACCGCCAAGGACAGCCAGTACGCCGACCTCAAGGAGTTCTGGCACATCGGCCGCGAGATTCCGCGCGATTCGAAATTCGCCGACGTGATGCCGCCGAACATCTGGCCCGCCGAGGTGCCGGACTTCAGGCAATACGGCTACGGCCTGTACCGGGCGCTGGACCAGCTCGGCACCCGCGTGCTGCGCGCGCTGGCCCTGCACATCGGCGAGCCGGAGAACTTCTTCGAGGACAAGACCGACGTCGGCAACTCGATCCTGCGGCCGATCCACTACCCGCCGATCACGGAAGAGAACATCCCGAACGTGCGCGCCGGCGCGCACGAGGACATCAACTTCATCACCCTGCTGGTCGGCGCCAGCGCGGAAGGGCTGGAAGTGCTCACCCGCGAAGGCGAATGGTTGCCGATCACCACCGAGGGCGACGCCATCGTGGTGAACATCGGCGACATGCTGCAGCGGCTCTCCAACCACGTGTTCCCGTCCACCACGCACCGCGTGGTCAACCCGAGGAACGAGAACGCACGCAAGCCGCGCTATTCGGTGCCGTTCTTCCTGCACCCGAACCCGGACGTGGTGCTGGATCCGCTGGATTCGTGCGTCACCGCGGACAACCCGCGCCGCTACGATACCTCGATCACCTCGCACGAGTACCTGCTGCAGCGGCTGCGCGAGATCAAGCTGATCTGAAACCGGGCCCAGCGCTTCGGCCAGGTTGCGATGCGGCGGCAGCACGATGTTGCAGCCGGGCATAGGCTGACGGAAGAAGCTGGTGCGGCGTCTTCGGGCACGTCGGGGATTGAGATACGGCACGGCGGCGTAGCGGAGATGAATCGGTATGCGGCTCGACCGCGCCGACCACCTGCACGCAATTGTGGTTGAGCCGGGTGCCGGCTCCGGTCTGCTCGCTTGGCGCATCCGGGTCGGAAGCAGGGACATGTCGTTGGAGGCCGTGGCGAGATCGAGCAACGCTTGCGCAGGCGGCAGGGGTCGGCTAGATCCGGGTATTCCGGTAGCGCTTCGATTCACGCGCCGAAAGCCACAGCGCCAGCCGGTCCGGCAGCAGTTGCACCATCGTCTTGATGGCCCGGTTGACCCGGCCGGGGATGTACACGGCATCGCCGCGCTCGACCGCCGCGATGCCCTGGCGCACCACCTCTTCCGCACTCAGCCACATGAAGCCGGGCAGCTTGTTCATCTTGTCGCGGGTGCGGGTGACATCGTGGAATTCCGACCAGGTGAAACCCGGGCACAACGCGCAGACATTCACTCCGGCCGCGCGGTTCTCCAGCGCGAGCGACTGCGAGAACTTGATCAGGTAGGCCTTGCTGGCGGCGTACAGGGTGTGCCCGGCCGGGCCGGGAACGTGCCCGGCCAGCGAGGCGACGTTGATGATGCAGCCGTGGCCGCGCTGGCGCATGCCGGGCAGCAGCCGCCAGGCCAGTTCGGTCGGCGCGGTCAGCAGCACCTGCAGGAAGTCCGCATGCGTCGTCCAGTCGTTGGCGACGAAGGTGCCCGGCACGCCGTAGCCGGCATTGTTGACCAGCCAGTCCACCTGCAGGCCGCGCCGCTCCAGCTCGTCGCACAGCGTCCGCGGCGTAGCCGGGTCGGTCAGGTCGTACGGCAGTACGGTGACCTGCGCGACGTGTTGTTCCCGGAGTTCGGCGGCCAGCGCCTCCAGCCGGTCGGCGCGCCGTGCGGTCAGCACCAGATCGTGGCCGAGTGCGGCGAGTTGCCGGGCAAACGCCGCGCCGATGCCGGACGAACCACCGGTGACCAGGCTGAGCGGACGGGAGGCAGTCATGCGGAGCTCCTTCGGACCAGCCGCCATTCTTGACCGCGCCGGCGAATCGACGCCAGTGGTCCGTCGGTTTGCCCATCCGGGAGGCCCTCGGTAAGCTTGCCGTTTGACCGCAGCGGAAGCAGCCCATGCGCAAGAGACTCGTCGCCGGCAACTGGAAAATGCACGGCAGCCGTTCGATGGCCAAGTCCCTGCTGGGCGACATCGCCGCAGGCATGCCTGATGGCGTCGAGGTGGCAGTGTTTCCGCCGTTTCCCTATGTGGCCGAGCTGGCCTGGCAGCATGCCGACTCCGGCGTCGGCATCGGCGCGCAGGACGTCAGCGAGCACGAGGGGCAGGGCGCGTATACCGGCGAAGTCTCCGCTGCCATGCTCGCCGATGTCGGCGCCCAGTGGGTACTGGTCGGCCATTCCGAGCGTCGCCAATACCACGGCGAGAGCGACGCGCTGGTGGCGCGCAAGTTCGCCGCGGCCCGTGCCGGCGGCCTGACCCCGATCCTCTGCGTGGGCGAGACGCTGGAGCAGCGCCAGTCCGGCGAGACCGAGGCGGCCATCGCGCGGCAGCTGCAGGCCGTGCTGGCGCTCAACGGCGTGGCCAGCTTCGATACGGCGGTGATCGCCTACGAGCCGGTCTGGGCCATCGGTACCGGCCATACCGCAAGCCCGGAGCAGGCGCAGCAGGTGCACGCCTTCATTCGTAGCCAACTGGAAAAAGAAGATGTTATGATTGCCCGTCTGACCCGACTGCTTTACGGCGGCAGCGTCAAGGCGGCCAATGCCGCGGAATTGTTCGCGCAGGCGGACGTGGATGGGGGTCTGATCGGCGGGGCCTCCCTGGCCGCATCCGACTTCCTTGGAATCTGCGCCGCGGCGCATCAGGCGCCACAGGCTCGATAGAAACCTTATGTTCGTCATTTTCAGCGTGTTCTACATCCTGATTGCAGCGGCGATGATCGTGCTGATCCTGTTGCAGAACGGCGCGGGTGCCGACGCCGGTTCCGGCTTCGGCGGCGGCGCGTCGGCCACGGTGTTCGGCGCACGTGGCTCGGCCACGTTCCTGACCCGTGCGACCGGCGTCCTGGCTGGCCTGTTCTTCCTGCTCAGCCTCGGCATGGGCATCTACCTGCACAGCAATGGTGCGCCGCACACCAATGCGGAAGATCTGGGCGTGATGGGCGCGCTGGCCGACAAGCATCCCGCTGCTGGCAAGCCGACTCCGGCCGCACCGACGACCGGCTCGGAAGTCCCGGCAGCCCCGGCCGCAACCAACAACGCCGTCCCGGCCGCACAGCCGGCGGCAACCCCCGCTCCGACCCAGGGTCAGGGCGAGGTGCCGGCAGCCCCCGCGCCGCCGGTCAAGCACTGAGCAATACACCTGCCCAGGTGGCGGAACTGGTAGACGCACTACCTTGAGGTGGTAGCGCCGCAAGGCGTGGGGGTTCGAGTCCCCCCTTGGGCACCATATACGCAGCTTCGATGGATTCCGCCGAAGTTGCCGGAAACAAGAGAACCGCCTCCGGGCGGTTCTCTTGTTTCCGTGTGTTCGCTGGCTCAGGGCGGCGGGTCGTACTGATACCGCGCGGTGATTTCCGTACACGTGCTGTAGGCATGTGCCGACATATCGCTTGCCCCTGCCCGTGGCACCTTGGAGCGGATGATGGGGTGTTGGGTCGACGGCACGCCATGTCGCCTTGCCGATCCGTCCATGATGAGGAGGACTTGCTGCCATGGTGACTATTTCGCTGAAGCAGACGGCCGCAGGCAGTTGGAACGTCTGCCGCTGTAACGTCAAGCTGTTCGGTGACCTGCAGCTGGGACCGGCGATCACGCTGGCCAGGGAAGTGGCTCGCGACGAGCATCGGCGCATGGGGCGCCAGGTTTGCGTCGAGATGCCCGGGCCGGTTTCCACGATCGTGCTGGCGCGTTACGCCGGTGGGCCGCTGGGCGTGAGGCAGGCAGCTTGAGTTTCGCACGGGTTGGTTCGTTGCATCGCATCAGGACGCGGATATTGGCAGCGGTTGCGGGTCATCGGGGATGCTTCGTGCGGCTAGCCGCATCGTCTCGTCCGCGGAAGTGCCGAATTGGTTGCAATGGGGCGCTGTGCGGCCTAATTTCATGCAGCCCAACCAGGGAGGGCGTCAAGTGATCAACGTGGTTCTGGTGGACGATCATGAGCTGGTTCGCACCGGCTTCCGGATGATCCTGCAGCAACAGGCCGACATCAATGTCGCCGGCGAGGCGGGCAGTGCCGAAGAGGGCCTGCACCTGATCCGCACGCTGGCGCCGGACATCGCGCTGGTGGATGTGCACATGCCTGGTATGAGCGGTATCGAGCTTACCGAGCGCGTATGCCGATCAAAGATGTCCACGCATATCGTCGTCGTGACGGTGGTCGACGATGCGCGGTTTCCCAAGCGGCTGCTCGATGCCGGTGCGCTCGGTTACCTGACCAAGGGTTGCAGCGCCGGCGAGCTGGTTTCGGCGGTGCGGCAGGTGGCCGGCGGTCGCCGTTACCTCGCGCCGGCCGTAGCACAGCAACTGGCGCTGGCCACGCTCGACGGCAGCGCCTCGCCGTTCGACGTGCTGTCCAGCCGCGAACTGGAGGTGGCGATGATGCTGGTGCGCGGCAAGCCGCTGACGATCATCGGCGAACAACTCAGCCTCAGCCCGAAGACGGTGTCCACCTACAAGCAGCGGCTGATGGAAAAGCTGCAGGTGGATCACGTGCTGAGCCTCGCGCACCTGATGACTGTGCATGGACTGATCGACACGCCGAACCATCACGTCGGCAACTGATCCCGGGTGGCATGGCAGGCGGGAGGCACCGCCTGAAGCGAAAAAAAACCGGACGCACGTCCGGTTTTTTTCTGCCTGGGGCCGTGCGGCGAAGAATCAGCCGAGCGAGTCGTTCTTCTGCGCGCCGGGTTCGTCTTGCGGCGGCACGGACGCGGACTTGCCTTCCTCGCCGCCCGTCGCTGCCGGCGTTGTCGCTCCGGCCAGCAGGTCACCCTGCCTGGGCAACGGCAGCGGGACGGCATCGGCCGGTTCGTCGGGCACACCTGCGGCGTCGGTTACCGTCGCGGCAGCCGCGGGGTGGTGGTCGTCCGCTGGCACCGCCAGAGTGACCGCGGTCGGTTCGGCCGTCGTCGCAACTGCCGGCTCTGTCGTCGCTGGCGGCACTGCGACCGTCACCGCTTCGTGGTGGGTCGGTCGTTCGAGCGTGATGGCGGGCGCTTCAGCCGCGATGGTGATTGCCGGCATGACGGCCGCGGTCGTGATCGTCGCCACAGCTTCGCCAGCGTGGGTCATCGTTGCCGGTGTCGCCGGCAACGCATCGGACGATGCCGGCGCCGACGTGGCGACGGAGTGGATCGTGACCGTGTCCTGTCCGGCGTCCGCTGCCGGCGATTTCGCCTGGTCGGGAATCGGCGGCAGGACGGGCAGGTTGAATGCCGTTGCAACGGCTGCCACGGATGCGGCGACCGCCAGTGGCTGGCTGTCGACCGTGGCGGCGGGCTTGTCAGCCGCGGGCTGGCTGATCGGAGCCGCCGTGTGGCCGCCGTTGGCCGAGGCTGTCAGCGGTGCCGATTCACGTGGCGATTTTTCGGGAGCGACCGGGGCGGCGGCTGCCGGTGCCACGCTGGATTCCTCGTCGCGATCCTCGTCGTCGAGCGCCTGGGCCTGCACGCTGTCGAGCGGTGCGTCGCCCGCGGTGCCTTCGTCGTGACGGCGACGGCGGCGGCCACCCCGACGGCCACGCCGGCGGCGCGACTGGCCGCCGTCGGCGTCCGTCGCTTCTTCGGCGGATGCGGGCACTGCCGAGGTGACTGGCGGCGTGAGCAGCAGCTCGGTTTCCTTGGCGGCGTCGTCCAGCGGTGCAGCGGCGGGGCGTTCGTCATTGGCGGCTGCGCGTGGCTGCCGTTCGGCCTTGGGCTGCTGTGGCGGATTCGGCTTGCGCTCGGCGCGTGCCTGATTGTTTTCGCTGGCGGGTCGGGGCTGGCGCTCTGCCTTGCCGGTTTGTGCCGGAGCCTGCTGTGCGGGCCGCGGTGAGGCTTCATTATTGCGCTGGCGGTTGCCGCGTGCCTGCTGCTGGGTCGCCGCCGGTTTCGCCGATGACGGCTGCTGCGCTGTTTCGCGGCGCGGCTGGCGCGACGACGAGGCGTTCGCGCCATTGGCATTGCGATTGCCGCGCTCGTCGCGACGGTTGCGTTGGCCGCTGTCGTTGCCGGTATCGGCGCGCTTCGCCACCGGCGTCGGGGCCGGCGACGCCGTTTCGGCGCTGCGGAACCAGCCCAGCAGGCGCGAAATGATGCCGCCGGTCGGCGCACCGTGGGTCGATGCCGGGGCGGCAGGCTGGCGGCGCATGGCGGGCTGCGCGGTAACAACCGGGGCCGCGGGGACTTCCTCACGCACCGGGGCCGGGCTGGCCGGCACGATGCCACTCACCGCGGGCTGTTCGCCGCTGCCCAGGGCCTGGCCCATCTTCGGCAGTTCGGCGGGTTCCGCTGCGGTCAGGCGCTCGTAGCTGGGCTTGCTGTGCTCGCCCATGTCCGCTTCGCGGATGCGCTGGATCTCGATGTGCGGGGTTTCCAGCTTCTCGTCGGCGACGATCACCACGTGCGCCTTGTGGCGCAGTTCGATCTCGACCACGCTGGCGCGCTTCTCGTTGAGCAGGAAGTTGGCGACGCTGCTCGGCGCCTGCACCAGCACCTGGCCGGTGTTGTCCTTCATCGCGTGTTCTTCGATCAGGCGCAGGGTGGACAGCGACAGCGATTCGACGCCGCGGATGTGGCCGTGGCCCTCGCAGCGCGGGCAGACGATCTGGGTCGCCTCGCCGAGGCTGGGGCGCAGGCGCTGGCGCGACATCTCCAGCAGGCCGAAGCGCGAGATGCGGCCGATCTGCACGCGGGCGCGGTCCTGTTTCAGCGCCTCCTTCAGACGGTCTTCCACTTCGCGCTGGTGCCTGGGGCTGTCCATGTCGATGAAGTCGATCACGATCAGGCCGCCGGCATCGCGGATGCGGCACTGCCGGGCGATCTCCACCGCCGCCTCGCAGTTGGTGTTGAACGCGGTCTCCTCGATGTCGCTGCCCTTGGTGGCCTTGGAGGAGTTGATGTCGATCGCGGTCAGCGCTTCGGTCTGGTCGATCACGATCGAGCCGCCGGACGGCAGCCGCACCTGGCGGTCGAACGCGCTCTCGATCTGCGTCTCGATCTGGTAGCGGGTGAACAGCGGGGTGTCGTCCTTGTACAGCTTGAGCTTGCGCAGGGCGTTGGGCATCACCTGCTGCATGAAATCGCGGGCATCGTTGTACAGCGATTCCTCGTCGATCAGGATCTCGCCGATGTCGCTGCGCAGATAGTCGCGCAGGGCACGGATGAACAGCTTCGATTCCTGGTAGATCAGGAACGGTGCCTTCTGCTTGCTGGCCGCTTCGGAGATCGACTTCCACAGGGTCAGCAGGTAATCCAGATCCCACTGCAGCTCTTCGGCATCGCGGCCGAGGCCGGCGGTGCGCACGATCAGGCCGACATCGTCGGGCACCGTCACGTGGTCCAGCGCTTCCTTCAGTGCCTGCCGGTCCTCGCCCTCGATCCGGCGCGAGACGCCGCCGGCCTTCGGGTTGTTCGGCATCAGCACCATGTAGCGGCCGGCCAGGCTGATGAACGTGGTCAGGGCGGCGCCCTTGTTGCCGCGCTCCTCCTTTTCCACCTGCACGACGACTTCCTGGCCTTCCTTGACCAGTTCGCGGATGTTCGCCTTGTGCGGGTCCAGGCCCGGGGTGAAGTACTCGCGGGAGATTTCCTTCAGCGGCAGGAAACCGTGGCGCTCGGCGCCGTACTCGACGAAGCAGGCTTCGAGTGAAGCCTCCACTCGAGTGATTCGACCCTTGTAAATATTGGACTTTTTCTGTTCCCGCGAAGGGATTTCGATGTCCAGGTCGTACAGGTTCTGGCCATCGACAATGGCCACGCGCAACTCTTCACGCTGAGTCGCGTTGATCAACATGCGTTTCATGGTGGTAATCCTCGGCTTGGCCGCGCGTCGCGTGCCGCGGTGGCGCCGCAATGGCGGCCTGCCGGGGATCGCGCCGCTGCGGTTAAGCGGCAATAAAAACGGCACCGTTTCCGGCGTCGGGGTGATTCGGTCAGCCGCGCCTGCCGCCCCGATGCCTCGATCGCATCGGACAAACAGCAGCCCGAACCGTTACGATGAAAGGGAGTCGCGACTGGCCGCCCGAAGGCAACCGGAGCAATCCTCGCCGACGTTACGGGCGGGCACTCGACCCGATCCAGACTTCGGCGGGCAGAATGTGGCGCCCGCCGAGTATCCTATTTCATCAGGTTTTTTTCAATGCAGACGGCAACTTCCCATGACGCACCTCACGGTGTACGTCAAGTCGAGATCGGCCCGGAGCGGGACGGCCAGCGCATCGACAACGCGCTGGTGAATCTGCTCAAGGGCGTGCCCAAGAGCATGATTTACCGGCTTTTGCGTACCGGCCAGGTGCGTGTGAACGGCAAGCGGGCCAAGCCGGATACCCGTCTCGTCGAGGGTGATACCCTGCGTATCCCGCCGGTACGGGTGGCGGAACGGCCGGAACGGGAAGGGCCGCCGAGCGGCCAGGTGGCCGGGCTGGCCGACACGGTCATTTTCGAGGACAAGCATTTCCTGGTGATCGACAAGCCGGCCGGCGTGGCCAGCCACGGCGGCAGCGGGGTCAGCCATGGCGCGATCGAGCTGCTGCGCGCGGCCCGCCCGCAGGAACATCTGGAACTGGTGCACCGGCTGGACCGCGACACCAGCGGCGTACTGGTATTTGCCCGTACCCGGGCGGGGCTGACCGGATTGCAGGCGGCGATCCGTGCCGGCGAGGTCACCAAGCAGTACCTGTGCCTGATGCTCGGCCATCCGTCCAAGGCGAAGTTCGACGTCAACGCGCCGCTGCTGAAATCGGTGATGCAGGGCGGCGAGCGGATGGTGCGGGTGTCCGACAGCGGCAAGCCGTCGCTGACGTTCTTCCGCGAGATGGAGCAGTACCCCAGCGCCCGGCTGATGCAGGCCACGCTCGGTACCGGTCGCACCCACCAGATCCGCGTGCATGCTGCGCACATCGGCCATCCGCTGGCTGGCGACCCGAAGTACGGCGATCGGGAGATGAACAAGCGCTACCGCGAGATGGGCCTGAACCGGATGTTCCTGCATGCCTCGCACATGAGCTTCGATCTGGACGGGCGCGCCTACAGCTTCTCCGCGCCGTTGCCCGACGACCTCAAGGATTTCCTCGACGTGCTGGCGGTGAAGGGCAAGCGGCTGGTGTGGATGCAGGAGAAGTCGCGCACCGATTTCTGATCAGCGCGCCAGCAGGGCCTCGACCCGCGCCGCACAGATGAAATCGTTCAGTGACAGGCCGCCCACGTCATGGGTCGACCACAGCAGTTGGCAATGGCCGTAGCCGGCCTCGAGGTCCGGGTGATGGTCCTCCTGATTGGCTATGAAACCCACCGCATTGATGAAGCCGAGCGTGTGGTGGAAGTCGGCGAAACGGAAATCCTTGATGATGGCCGCACCGTCGTGGCGCAATTGCCAGCCGGGCAGCAGCTGCAGCAGCTCGGTCACCTGCGTGGCGTCCAGTGCGTGTTCCTTGCCTTTGCACGGCCGGCAATGGCGGGTGGCCAGGTCGTTGCTGTTCATGGGAGCTCCCTGTGGGCTGAAAGTCGGATGCGAAGCGTCGGAGTTGCGCATGCAAAAGTCAAAGCGCGCATCGGTTTCAAAACAGGACTAAAATGGTGCTGATTCACCGGTGAGGTTCACCGGCACCCGTATGGCGAGAGTGGAACAGGCATGATCGAGATTTCCGAGCGCGCGCAGCAGCATTTTTTGCGGCTTCTTTCCCAACAAGGCATCGATGGACTGGGCATCCGCCTGCGGGTGACCTCCCCGGGGACGCCGGCGGCCAACTGCGAACTGGAGTTCTGCGAGCGGGAGGACCTTGCCGGCGGGGAATGGACGATCGAATGCGCCGGCTTCGACTTCCATGTCGATGGCGACAGTGCCAGCTGGCTGGATCAGGCCAGCATCGATTTCGAACCCAATGCCACCGGCGGCCAGCTGAATATCCGCGCGCCGAAGATCAAGGGCGACGTGCCCGGCGTCGAGGCGGGGCTGATCGAGCGTGTGCGCTACGTGCTGGAGGCGGAAATCAATCCGAAGCTGGCCTCGCACGGCGGCCGGGTCAGCCTGTTGCAGGTCGATGCCGACGGCGCGGTACTGCTGCAGTTCGGCGGCGGCTGCCATGGCTGCGGCATGGTCGACGTGACGCTGAAGCAGGGTGTGGAGAAGACCTTGCGCGAACGGGTGCCCGAGGTCACCGCGGTGCGCGACGCCACCGATCATTCCGGCGGCGAGAAGCCGTATTACAGCAAGGCCGAAGGCAAGTCGGCGATCGCCTAGCGCCGGTCACAAAAAAGCCAAGGCCCGCGGGAGCGGGCCTTGGCGAGCGTGCGGCTTGCGACGGACTTACTTGCTGCCGCTGACGTGGTCCTTCAGCGTGTCGAGCTTGCTCGGCAGGCTGGAGAAGTACGCGGCAACGTCCTCGATGTCCTGGTCGGACAAGGTGGCCACCATGCCCTTCATGATCGGGTTGTCGCGCTGGCCGTCCTTGTACTCGTGCAGCACGCGCTGCAGGTAGAGGTTGTACTGGCCGGCGAGGCGCGGGTACTGCGGGTCGACCGAGTTGCCGTCGGTGCCGTGGCAGGCGAAGCAGGCGGCGGCTTTCTGCTTGCCGTTCTCGATGCTGCCGTTGGCCAGCAGCGAAGTGGAGGCGAACGCCAGCGCGACGCCGAATGAAAGCAGGGTAAGCACACGTTTCATGCGGGGAATCCTTGGCAACTTACTTGGCGAGGCTGGAGAGATAGGCGGCAATGTTCTGGATGTCCGTGCCGGACAGGCTCTGCGCCTGCGCGCCCATGGTCGGGTGCTTGCGGTCGCCACTCTGGTAGCCGTGCAGCGCATTGACGATGTACAGCTCGTTCTGGCCGGCGATCTTCGGTACCGGGTACTGCGGGTAGGCATTGGTGTAACCGGGCACGCCATGGCAACCGGCGCAGGTATAGACCAGGGCGCGTCCGGCGGCCTTGTCGCCTTCGGCGTGGGCGTTGCTGGCGGCGAAGAGGGCTGTGGCCACGGTCAGGCCAAGCAATGGCAATCGAGTCATCGAGATCATTCCCACGAGTGCGACGGATACGGGAGCACGCAAGACACCAAGTATAGACGTTGCGTTAACGGCCTAACAACACTCGGCTTGACGTTGATCAATGTTTGCCCAGCGCGCATCCGATAGGGTCGTCTTCAGCATGCGCCATTGCCGTTGCGATCGATGCCCCCATATACTGGCGCGGTCAGATCGTTTTCCCCGGGGGTGTCCTGGCTTCGACGGGGGTAGTGAGATGACTTGGTGCATGCCGAGGGGGCAGCTTTCCTCGTTAATCCAGCAGCAAACTCATAGTTGCCAACGACGACAACTACGCTCTCGCCGCTTAAGGCGTAAGCCCCGAACCCACTTGTGCTCATGCTCGTCGGTGTAGGGTCATTATCATGAGATCGCCGAACGCTGCCGCCTGGCGGTCCTAGGCTAAATCAATCAGGCTGGTTCCGCGGTGCGTTTTGCCCACCGTACTTGTCGCGGAACGAGATTGAACGGCGAGCTAAGCATGTAGATCCGGGCATTTAACGCCTTCGGACGCGGGTTCGACTCCCGCCACCTCCACCAGTCCGTCGACAAATCTAGCAGCAAATGCATGATTTGTCGACATTTTTCGGCAAAAAACGATGCTCAAAACGACCCTTGGACAGGTATCGTTTTGGGTATCGTTTTGCCGAAACCTCTCTTCCTCCGCCGCCCATCCGGGCTCTATGTGCGCTTCCTGGTGCCGGCCCACGCGCGGGCTGTGGTCGGTTCCCGGTTCCTCGTTCGGTCCTTGGGGCCGCTGCGTGGCGACGCGGCCCGGCTGGAAGCGGCCAGGCTCGGCTATGCTCTGGCCCATCAGTTCGCCGCGATCAAGAAACACCCAATGACAGAACCTGCCCGGGCTCGCACACTGGCGGAGCGCATTGCCGCTTTTGTCCGTTCTCACCCCCACGCCGAACCCGCTCTTAGGCACTTTCTGTCGGTGGTGGGCAACAAGCACATGGATAGCCTCACGCCGGCAGACATTGTTCGCTGGGCCGAAAGGCCCCGGCCTGACGGCAGTGCGGAACAGTTGTTCGCCTTCCTCGAATGGGACGGGCCGAAATTTCCGCCCAAGCGCATAGAAGGGCCGGGCGCCTGGCACCGGGAGCCATCCGCGCCGGCACCGTTCGCCTCCGACCTATCGCGCTACTCGCTCGACATGCGCGCCGATGGTGGCTTTGCCATCACTGCCAGTGGCCCGGAAGACCACGCCATGGCGATGGAAGCCGTTCGGGCCGTGCGTGCCAACCCGGCAACACCTGCGGCCGCCGTGTCACCGACGAGCCTCTACGCGCCGCCGGTGGTGGCTGCGATGTTGGGCGAGCGCGTCGAACTGTTCCTGACGCAGTTCGCGCAGAAACGGCGCGCTGCGTCGAACGTGGCCGACACCACGTTCTCCCTGCGCTTGCTGCTGGGGGTCGTGGGCGACAAGCCGCTGGCGTCCCTCGGCGCGCCGGACATGGATCGCTTCTTGGACGCGATCGCCCACTGGCCCGCCAACGCGACGAAGCAAGCAGCCTACAAGGGCTTGGCGCCCGCCGCGGTGGTCGCCAAGGCCAAGAAACTCGGCGCCCCGGTCATCGCTGAACGGACGCAGGAGAAGCACCTGGACAGGGTCAGGGTGTTTCTGAACTGGGCGGTGGATCGGCGCGAGTTGGCCCACAACCCCGCCGCCAAACTTCACGTCCTGACCCGTGATCAAGAAGAAACGCGCTCGCGCCGGGCCTTCACCCTCGAAGAACTGCGGGTGATCTTTGACCCCATGCGCCGCACCGAGCATTGCGCCACGCCCATGCGTTTTTGGGCACCACTGCTGGCCCTCTACACCGGCGCACGCGCCTCCGAATTGGCGACCCTGCGCACGGATGGCGTGGAGCAAATCAACGGCATTTGGGGCATGGCGTTGGCGGCCCACGGATACCGTGGCAAGAACAAAAACGCGCGCCGGTTCGTGCCGATACATCCGGCCTTGCTCGCTGCCGGCTTTCTCGACTACCGCGCCGATGTGCTGGCCTCCGTCGGTCCCGGCCCCTTGTTTCCTGGGCTGGGCAGCAAACCGGGGGATACCGTCGGCGACTGGTTCAACCGCACGTATCTGCGCAGCGTCTGCGGGATCGATGACGGCATGGTGTTTCACTGCTTCCGGCAAACGTTCACCACCTGGGCCGAGCGTGCGGGCGTGAGTGACGCGCGCATTGCGCGGCTGACCGGCCATGCCGGCAGCGGATCGGTGTTGCGCGCGCACTACATCAACCCTCCGACCTTGCCCGAGCGTGCGGACGACATGGCTCGCGTGGTGTTTGACCTGCCGCCCGTCGTGCCGTATCAGCCTGGACAGTTCGCCTCCCACCTGGTCAAGGCGCAAAAGGCGATGAGGCACCGCCGCGCTGCAGCGAAGCGTGCCATGCGCAGCAACCGTCCTGCCTGACGCTCCGCGCCACGCTGTGGGCGGTAGCCCACCGGCGGATGATGAACGTCCTATCCGCGCGCTGCGAAGCAGCGCACCGCTTTTGCCTTGCCAAGCGTGGGGGCAAGCCCCCACTCCCTCGCTTGGACGGGGAAGAGCCAAGAGCAGGAGGCGGGCTTTGCCCGCCAGGAACCTGGCTTTGGCTTTGGCTCTTGGCTTTGCCTTATCTATCTGATGGATCAGGACGCCCGCCAGGGCGTTCTTTAATCTTGAATCTGCTTTAGAGCTTTGAATCTAGAATCTAGGACACCCGGAAACGCAAGCAGGGCAACGGTTTCCGGGCATCGACGTAGCCTGCGATCACGGTCCCGGTAGCCTGCGATCACGGTCGGGCCATAGCCTGCGATCACGGTCCCGGTAGCCTGCGATCACGGTCCTTGTAGCCTGCGATCACGGTGCGTAGCCTGCGATCACGGTGCGTAGTTCCTGACCACCGTCTTGACGATCGTCCGATTTTTGAGAAAACACTGGGGAGGGCGGTGTGCCTTCGCTGCCGGTGTTTCGCGTGTCCACCCCGACCATCCCCGCCCGTGACGAGTTGGCCCCGACCCCCATGGGGTTCCTGCGATCGAGCCTGTTCTTGGCGGCTGAGCGAGCCAGCGGCCATGTCGAAGCCCGCAAGTTGGAAACAGCGCCAAACTGTGGAATTGAAGCGACCTATACGGGTCCAGCCTTGACCCAGCAACATGCCGTGATCTGGCAAGCATTGATCCTGGCCCATCGCCAGCACTGCGGTGGCGACTTCGATCGGCCACTGACCATCCGCCAAGCGGACTTGTTGCGTGCCCTGGGCCGCCACGACACGTCCACGGTTGCCTGTCGTTGGTTGTGGTCAAAGTTGAAGCAACTACAGATTGCGTTGATCGAGTTGCGCACCACCAAACACCGCTACTCGGGCCAGTTGCTCGGGGAAGCCTCGCGCGTTGAGCGAGGGCCGCACAAAGGCGCTATCACCGTCCGATTCAACCGCATGCTGGCCACGCTGTTAACCGACGAAGTGGCCTTGATCGACCTGGACCGCAAGTTGGCCCTGGGCCGCCACCAGTTGGCTGCGTGGCTCCACGATTACCTGTCCACCCAGAGCAACACCCGCGCCGCGCCGGTGCCAGTGGTGGATCTTCATCGGTTGTCCGGGAGTCCGCTGCGCCTGCCACAGTTTCGCCAGTCCTTGCGGGAGGCCGTGAACCTCCTGAAGCACGGCCCGCGGCCTCTGCTGGTCGACGGCACGATCAACGACCGTGACTGCCTCGTCTACACCAAGAACTCGACGTCAGTCGTCTGGATCGGTGAACACATCCAGCGCCGCCATGAAACGGCATATGGGATTGAGGAACGGCGGGCAGTCGCCACCAAGAAGCGGAGCATGGTCGCCCTATGAAGCGCCCCATGACCTGATTGCCCGTGTTCTGGCGCTGAGACTTGAAGCCGACCCCGTATTTTTCGTAACCTGAATTGTGGCGCTCGGCCATACTCAGGGGAAAATATTATGCGTTTGATGTCGCCAAGGGCTACCTACGCCACGACCGCCAATCCCAACTACAACCGCTGACCATAGGAGAAATTCATGGCAATTTTCTTTGCGGTGGTTTTTGGTTTGATGGCGTTTTTCGGTGTGCGGCTGCTCCGGAAGGGATGGGCTGTGCGTAAGGAGGATCAGGTTGGAGGATTTTTACAAATCGGTTTGGGCTGGGGCCTGAGTTTTTTTGGCAGCATCGCGTTTTTGATCTCTCTCGTGGTGATGTTCCTGAATTAAGTGCCGCCCGAGGTCTGAGAACATAGCCACCACCCAGCGCCGGTCACGTCTGGCGCTGGGTGGTGGCTCACCGTGGCCCTGGGGGCCGCGGACGCGGCCGCAGGGGGCTCGGCGTGTCCTTGCGCTGGTAGTGGTCGCCCAAGCGTGCGCGGGGCGCCACGGGCGAGGCGTGAGGTTGGACGATGGTCTGTGGGGCCAGCGTGGGTTCCACCGGTGGAGCGGGGGGCTCTGCGGGGAGCGGCGGCGTGTAGTCACGATCCAGCGCGGCCAGGTAAGCCACCATCGCGTTGCTTTGCCGGTCGAGTTCCGCGAACACATCCGGGCTGGCCGCTTGCTGGGCGCGCCCTCGCTGGTGCTTGGCTCGCTTCAAGCGGTGCGCGCTTTCTTCGCGCCGCTCGGCCCATGCCGCGCGTGACTTCCAGCGCCAGCGACTAGGCTCCGGATCGGCGGTCTCCGCCCGCTCCACGCGCTTCTGCCGCCGCTCAACCTTGGTCTGTGCCTGTTCCAGTCTTTCCAAACGCTGCTCCTTCTCGCGCGGAATCCGGCCGATCTCCGTCGCCACTTGGTGGCGCTTGGCCAGCCAATCGGTGAACACGATGGACGTTCGATCTGGGCGGCGCGCCGGATCGATCAGGCTCTGCAGAATCTGCTGCTGCCAGTCGGCCAGGCGCCGGCCCAAGGCTTCAAGCGAGGCGATGTAGTCGGCCAGCGCCTGGTCCTGCCAGCGCCCAGATTGTGCGAGTTGCTGCGCCTCTTCCGCTTGCCGTTGCTCTTCGTGCCGCTGCTCCTTGGTCTTGCCAACGTTGGGCGCCTTGGCCAAGGCCGCACCGCTGGTGCGGCCGCTGGGTGGGGCGTGGCTGACGCCACGCGGAAGAGCCGCACCGCCGCCCGCCGGGGCGGGCTTGGCGGCGGAGCGTTGCTGCCGGACGTAACCGCCAACGCTGACGGTCTTGCCGTTGACTGTGCGTGCGTAGCCCTCCACCCCGACCGGGGTCAGGGGACCAGAGGGCGACTGCCGGGGCTTGCGAGTCGCCACGTCTTTCTGCGCCTGGGCATGTTGGCCGTGCGGGGCCTGGTGGAGCCGGCCATCTGCCTGCGCGTCGCGTAGGAAGCGGGCTAGGGCGTCGCGGTTGTCTTGGCGCACCTGGTTGTTGAACTGCGCCCGGTCGAGCACACGGCCGCGCCCCTTGGCGGCCGTCGTGGCTTTGCCTTCGTGCTGCGTGGGTTCGCGGGTCAGGAGGACGGCCTGGGTCAGATCGCCCTTGGTCTCCGCCGCCGCCGCTTGATCGGCCAGGCTGCGATGGTCCACGCGTGCGGCTTGTCCCGCCATCGCCAGGTGATGATTGATCCGCACGGCGATGAGTTCGCGCACCGCGTTGATTTCGTCCCGCCCACGCGGGCCGCCGTCGAGTTCCCGCGTCTTTTCCGTAAGCCCCTCTGGCCCCATGCGGCGGGTCGTGGCGAGCATGTGGACATGGTGATTTCGATCGTCGCCCTTGCCGCTATGCGGCGCGTGCGTGCTGGCCTGAATGGCGAACCCATAGCGGTCGACCAAGGTCTGCGCCAGATCCTGGACCAGCGCCCGGCGCTGCGGGTCGGACAACTCGGTCGGCAACGACACTTCAAACTCGCGCGCCACGGTGCTGTTCTTGCGGTTCTCCGCGGCCTCGGCCGCGTTCCACAGGTGCGCCGGATCATGCGCCCACGCGGGCGCGCCGACGGGGGCCACCATGAGGGTGTCCACCACGCCACCGCGCCGGGTGTAGTCGTGCCGGTCACCCGTGCGCTGGTCCGTCAGCGCAATGCCCGCACGATACGCAGCCGCCGCCGTGGCAGAGTGCCCGGCGCTGCGGCTGATCGTGGAAATGTGGGCGTGGTAGATGGCCATGGTTCGGGGTTTTTGGCGACGGCCCTCGGGGGCCTAGCATGGGGGGCGCCGGCTTGACGGCGGGGGTGTCGGGGCGAAGCCCTGACCGCACGCAAACCCGCAGGGTTTGCCTAAGTGCGCTCTTGCTGTTCCTTCGCTTCGCTTCGGGCAATAGAACTCGTGGCGGCCTGCGGCCCTCACCTCCATGCAAGCAGGTTTCTATGCATGGTCAAGGGCTTGCGCAATTTCCGCCTGATGGTAGTCCTGGAGAAACCCCACTCCTCCAGGTGCCCCATGTCGTCCAGCATCACCGATCAAATCACCCGCGCCACGGACCGCCTGGCCCAACTCAAAGCGCGGGAAATGCTTCGCACGGAAAAGGCCAAGGCCAAGGCACGTGCGCTGGCGCGTCGCGAGGACGCCCATCGAAAAATCCTCCTGGGCGGTCTGGTCATCGCGGCCGACTGCGGCCACCTGGACGACGAGGGCACTCTGGTTGGCATGCTTCTGGACGCTCGCGCGCGAATCAACAACGCCGAGTGGCGGGCGCAAGTGCGTGAGCAAGGCATTCAGCACCTGGAAGCCCGTCAGGCAGAGCGCGCCGCGGCCAAGGGCAAGTGACATGTCCAACAACCCACCGCCCGCATGGCTGTCCGATCCGGTCTATCAAGATTGGATCGCGCAGTGCGCTCACGAGCGGTGGGAACGCGACCTCAACGCCGCGTTGCTCCACCTTGTGTTTGGCGTCGGCGCGCCGCCCACCAAACCCGTGGACTTCTCGGCCCACCCGATCTTCGCCGTCCTTCATGCCCGCTGGCTCGCCCAGCGCACCCGTATCCATAAGGAAGATCAGCCATGATCCGCCGCCCCCTGCCTGCCGCCGTCAGTCAAGCCTTGCCAGCCCAGCAACAAGGCTTCGGCCTGCTGGGGATCATCATCACCGCTGCTTTGGGAGCGGCAGTCGCAGGCACCGCATACGTCGCCTATCGGAACACCCGCGTGGCCGCGGACGCCGCCGACGCCTCTGCGCTGGCCTCGCTGCTGGGTCAGCGCGTTCGAATGGCTTACGCCGCGTCCTCGACCTTCGACATGCTCAGCAACACCAGCGCCCTGCGCGATGGGCTATACCCCAAAGGCGCTCTGAATTCCGCCAGGAATCCCGTCAATCCGTGGGGTGGCTCGGTGCAGCTGGCCGGGCTCGCCAATGGCTTCGCCTTGACGTTTGAGGGCGTCCCCGCCGACGGCTGCCCGCGTTTTGTCGCCGCAGCGGCGCGAGGGTGGAAGGACGTCACCATCAACGGATCTTCGATCATGCGGGGGCATGCGGTCCAAACCTCCGCGATCGGGTTGCTGTGCTCCGCCACCGCCACCGCCACCGTCCAGTTCCTGGCCGCCAAGACAGCAGGGGCGCCGCCAACACTGACGGAATGTGTGCCGTCGCCACCGTCGACGCAGGCCGTCCAATGTCCACCCGGCCAGATTTCCAGCGTGGCGCCGTATTCGGTCAACGGTGTGACGCAACAGCACGACTCCGTGTGCTTGGGTGCCTACGGGCCGCCCACCTGGACGCCCTGGACCACGGTCAGCAACACCTGTGCCCCCATCTGTTCGCCACCGGCGAATACCACCGCGAACACGACCCAATTCGCAACCTGTCCGCTGGGTCAGGTGACGTCCTCGGGCGCCTCGGGCTTTACTCAGACCAGCACCCAAGCGGTCACCTACAGTTGTCCGGCGCCCACGGGCGGCTACACCACCACCTACGGGCCCTGGAGCGCCTACAGCCCAAGTGTGTCGGCCACCTGCGCACCTGCGTGCGTGGCGCCTAAACCGACCACGGAAACCCACAGCCAGACGACCGGTTGCCCCTTTGGCCAGGTGACGCCCGCCGGCGCCAGCACCTTCTCGCAGAGCCAGTCCCGCTCGGTCACCTACAGTTGTCCGGCTCCCACCGGCGCCTACACCACAAGTTACGGCAGCTGGAGCGCCTGGTCACCCGACGCCACCACGGCGTGCGCGCCGGTGTGCTCGGCGCCAGGTCCCACCTCGACGACGCAGTATCAGTGGGACCCCACCACGCGATCGGCGCCGTGCCCGCCCACCTATTCGGGCTCGCACACCTGGACGGCGCAGCAGTCGCGCACGGCCACGACGTCCTATTCGTGCCCGGCGCCCACCGGGGCCTACACGACCAACCCCGTGAGTTACTCGGCCTGGACGGACACGGGGCTCACGACCAACGACGTCAACACGTGCGCGGCCCCGCCACCGCCACCTCCGCCAGCGCCGGCCCCGGCCCCGGCCCCGGCCCCGGCCCCGGCCCCGGCCCCGGCCCCGGCCCCGGCCCCGGCCCCGGCCCCAGCCCCAGCCCCAGCCCCAGCCCCAGCCCCAGCACCGGCCCCAGCCCCACCCGCCGCTCCGAGCAACTGGCAGTGTCGAGACGCCACCACCGACGCCACCACCGGCGCCACCTGGGCAGCCCACGGCCCCAATGGAGTGTGCAGCAACACCACCGATGGCTGTTTGGGCATGAACACGCCGGCTGGAAATTCGATCTGGCTTCACCGGTATAACGCAGCCAAAGGCTTCGATCAGTGGATATGTGGGTGCGTTGGTGACACCGTTTCCTCTTCCGCCACGAGCCTTGGCCGGTTTGCGGGCAACGGTGTGCCAGCAGGGCAGACCTCTGCTTACTGGACTTGCCCTTAAAGCGCGCCCACCACTTCCAACTGCTTGGGGTGGCTCTGATACAAGAGCCGCCCGCTGGTCACGAGGTAGCCCGGCCCGCTGGCGTAATCGGTGTCTGAAAAGCCGTTCGGGGACGCTTCAAACGTGCGCGCGCCAGGGTCGGCGGCATGCGTGGCCCACGCCAGCATTCGGTCGGCGCGGGTCAAGTGAAAGACGGAGCCCGCGGGGTGGCTGTGGATGGTTTCGCCCGTAGGCGTCATGCCTTCGACCACGCCGGCCTCGCCGGCCAGGCAACCGATTTGGCTCTCGTTCGTTCCCAACACGACCCCGAACATGCCGTGTCCGTCGGTGGCGATGACACCGCACGCTTCGTGCCCCGTTTTTGCGGTGAACGCTTGAAGCGTGGGGGCAATGCGCAGCAGAAACGCCCGCTCACTCTCGCCCGGCTGGCTGGTGAAAATGTCCAGTTGCGAGAACGGCAGTGCGCGCATGTCTGCCGTCAACGGTTCGACTCCGAAAGCGGGAATAGAACCCGCGCCCCAAAGCAGCAAGCCAACCAAGGCCGCAAACCACTTCGTGCTGTTGACCATGACGCCAGTCCTCGTTGAGGACTGGCGCCCAGCGTCCGCACGCTGTTAGCCTAGGGAGGTATCGTTTTGGGTATCGTTTTCTGCACCGAAAAATGAGGCGTTTGCCTTAGATTTCAGAGCGTTACGTGGGAACTTTAGGGCTCCCGCCACCTCCACCAACACCAAACCCCCGAGCGATCGGGGGTTTTTCATGGCGCGGCCGCAGCGGATCAGGCCGTGCGGTTGTGCGAACGCATGGTGCGTTGTTTTTCGATCTGCCAGTCGCGCTGCTTCTCGGTGTCGCGCTTGTCGTGTTCCTGCTTGCCGCGGGCAAGTCCGATCTCGACTTTCACCTTGTTGCCTTTCCAGTACATCGCGGTGGGCACCAGGGTATAGCCCTTGCGCTCGACCGCGCCGACCAGCTGGTCGATCTCCTTGCGATGCAGCAGCAGCTTGCGGGTACGCCGGTCCTCGGCGACGACATGGGTGGAGGCGCTGATCAGCGGCGGGATCGAGGCGCCGACCAGGAAGATCTCGTTTTTCAGCACGACCGCATAGCCGTCGCCGAAGTTGATCCGGCCGGCGCGCAGCGCCTTCAGCTCCCAGCCCTGCAGCGCCACGCCGGCCTCGAAGCGCTGGTCGATGTGGTACTCGAAGCGTGCGCGCTTGTTGAGCGCGATGGTGCCGCTGCCCTTGTTGTCCTTGTTCTTGGCCATGTCCGCTAAACTTCGGGCCTCTGGGCGGCCGCATTGCCCGTTGCCCCCATCGGAGCGACGCTTTTGTTGAGAGTGCGTCCAGGGAAGGACGCTCACTTGATCTTCGCATTCATGGATGAATGCACAAGCCCAAGAGGTTGCCGTGATCGAAATTCGTCGCAGCGCACTGGTGAAGTATTCGCCGGCGCAGATGTTCGACCTGGTCAATGATGTGGAAGCATACCCAAAGCGATTCTCCTGGTGCGCCGGTGCCGCGGTTCTCGATCGCCGTGACAACGTGCTGGTGGCGCGGCTGGATCTCAAGTTTGCCGGGTTCCACCAGAGCTTCACCACGCGCAACACGGTCGACCCGCCGCGCCGCCTGCAGATGGATCTGGTCGACGGCCCGTTCCGCAGCCTGGAAGGCGTGTGGGATTTCATCCCGCTGGGCGATGCCGGTTGCAAGGTCGCGTTTGCGCTGGATTTCGATTACGCCGGCCGGCTCGGCGGCGCTGCCTTGAAGCTGGGTTTTCAGGGGCTGGCCGGACGCATGGTGGACGATTTCTGCCGCGAGGCCGAGCGGGTCCATGGCTGAGCGCACGATCCGCGTCGAGGTGGTCTCCGCAGGAGCCGGGCGTGCGGTCGTGCACCAGATCGACCTGGCCGAAGGCAGCACAGTGATGCAGGCGATCGATGCGGCGGGTTTGGCCGCGCTGGTTCCAGGCGGGGCGATCGACCCTTCGCGCCTTGGCATCTTCGGGCGCAAGGTGCCACCGGATCGGATCGTGCAGCAGGGCGACCGGGTCGAGATCTACCGCCCGCTCATGCTCGATCCGATGGAGGCGCGCCGCCGTCGCGCCCGCTGAGCGGGCAGGACGGCGCATCCACTGTCCGATCAGTGGCCGTCCTGGCTGCCCTGGCCCAAGCCGCCGTCGTTCTTCTTGTCGCCCGGGGATGTGCTCTTGTCGCCCTGGGTCTCGGTGGCAGGGTAGCCGGCGTTGTACTTCTTGCTTTCCTTGACCAGCTGCTGGGCATCCTGCGCAAAGAAATCGCCTTCGGTACGCACCAGCGTGTCGTTGTTGAAGGTCAGCGTGAAGGTGCGCACCTTGACCGGACCGCCGCGGTGCGACTGGGTGGAGACGTAGTCCCAGCGGCTCCGCTCGAACGGCGTGCTGACCGAGGGGGTTCCCATCAGCACCAGCACCTGGTGCTTGGTCATGCCGGGCTTGAGCTGATCCACCGTTTTCTTGTCGAGCAGGTTGCCTTGCTGCACATCGGGCGTGTAGACGAGGTGACAGCCGGTGATGGAGAGCGCCAGCATGGCGAAAACCAGCAGGGTGATCAGCTTTTGCATGCGTGTTGCGTCCGGATCGTGAAGGTGTCGGATGATACACTACCGGCCTGAAAACGCCGTGTGCGGGGAGTGGATCTATGGAACAGGAAACCAAAGAGCTGCGCCGGGTCGGCCTCAAGGTGACCCATCCGCGGATGCGCATCCTGCAGATCTTCGACGAGGAGGAGGGACATCACCTCACCGCCGAAGATGTCTACAAGAAGCTGCTTGCCCACCAGGAAGACATCGGCCTGGCGACGGTGTACCGCGTGCTGATCCAGTTCGAGGCGGCAGGCATCGTCGTCAAGCACAACTTCGAAGGCGGCCAGGCCGTCTACGAACTCGATCGCGGCAAGCACCACGACCACATGATCGATGTGGACAGCGGGAAAGTGATCGAGTTCGTCAGCGAGGAGATCGAGCGCCTGCAGCACGAGATCGCCGCGCGGCACGGTTATGTGATCGAGGATCACAGCCTGGTGCTGTACGTACGTCCGAAACACCGTCAGCGCAAGAGCTGACTGGCCTCCGCATCGTCCGGCCTTGACGATGCGGGTCGCAGGTTGCGCGCGTAAAAAAGCCGCGGGGAGGACTCCTGTCCACCCGCGGCTTGCTCCCCTACCTGTCGGTTGGCATAGGCGAATGGCTCGCGTATGCCCATGTTCCCCGCCAGGTAGCGGCGAAACGGCTTCCTGCCGCTTTTCAGAGGCCCCGTCCCCACGGAGACCCTGATCCACCATCTTGCGATGGTGGCTCCCCCACATCGATAGGCCATCCTAACGAGCCCTTTACTTCTCCGGTATCGGAAAAATTCCTAGGGTTGGCGCTGCCCTTCGGGCCGGCTGTTGCTGCGCAGCAAAATCCGCAGATGCACGCCGGCAGGTGAGGGACGCAGGCGGAACTGGCCGCCGAGCGAGGTGACCCGGTCGCGCATGCCCTGCAGGCCGCGGCCGCCGCGTGGCAGCCGGCTGGGCAGGCCGGTACCGTCATCGCGCAGGTCGAGCAGGGCTACCGCGATGCCCTGGCGCTCGCCGATCCGCAGGCGCAGCCGGAACTCGCTGGCCTTGGCGTGCTTGACGGCATTGGTCGCGCTTTCCTGGACCAGCCGGTAGATCGCGGTGCGGATATCGTCGTCGAGTGGGCGCGGATCGCCGTGCAACTCGGTGTGGTAGACCATCCCGGCGGCGTTCAGCAGGTCGCGGATCGGACCTTCGTCGAGCGCGCGCAGCAGGCCGAACTCGTCCAGTACGGCGGGTCGCAGATCGTCCAGCAGACGGTGCAGGGCGCGCCGCATATGGGCCAGGATGGTGTTGATCGAGGTGCTGATGTCTTCCATGCCGGCCTGGTACAGGCGCGTCTGGGCCAGTTTCACATGAGTCTGGATCGCGGTGATGTTCTGCCCCAGCTCGTCATGCAGCTCCGCCGCCAGGTGCCGGCGCTGGTTTTCCTCCGCCTGCAGGTTGCCGCGGGCGGCATCGCGCAACTGGTGGGCGAGCTGGTCGAGCCGGCGATTGACCGCGCCGAGGTAGACGTTCTGCTCGGCGACCCGCTCGCTGCTCCGGCGCAGGGCGTCGGTGGCGGAGCCGAGCATCAGCGCACCGGTTCCCGCCACGGCCAGGAACAGATAGGCCGCGGCCGTGGACGGCGCGTGCCCCAGGTGTTCGTCGGCCAGGGTCATGCCGAGGCTGGTGATGAGCATGGCCAGGCTGGCGCCGCGCCAGCCGTGGCGGAACGCGAAGAACAGCACCGGCGCCAGCGACAGCACGCGGGCGAACTGCGGTTGCGGGGCGGCCCGCTCGGACAGCACCAGCAGGATCGCCATCGACGGCAGCATCACCAGCACGCCGTCCATGAGCAGGCCGGCCAGCACCCGTTGTTCCACCCGGGTGCGCAGCAGCATGATCATCAGCGGGACAACCAGCAGGATGCCCAGGTAATGGCTGAGCAGTTCCTCGCCAAGCACGCGGACCATCAGGTCGGGCAAACCCGACGCGCTGACCAGGGCCAGCAGGACGGCGTCGACGACCGTGGTCACCGTCACCACCAGTGCCGCTGAAAGCAGCAGCCGGGTCACGTCCTGCGGACTGTGCAGGTTGGCGTGCAGGTCGAGCCGCCGCAACAGCCACAGGGCGGCCGCCATCACCAGCGGCTCGGGCAGCTCGCCGACGGCGAAACCGGCCCAGCCCTGGGGCAGCCCGTGAGCCAGACCGATGCCGGCGATTGCAGCCAGCTCGACGCCGAGCAGCCAGCCCCAGCAGCGCACCGGGGTGAGCAGGAGGGCGCCGAAGCGCAGGCCGTAGGGCAGCGCCCAGTAAGGCTGTACGGTTGGCCACAGCAACAGCCACAGCAGCAGGTAGCCGGCGGCAAGCAGGGGGCCGGAGTCGGGTAGGCGGAGGGGGTTCAGGCGCATGCGCGGATGGTACATGCGTGATCCGCCGGGGGGCCGTTTCCCCTGTCGGCGGGGATGCCGGGCGCGGAACGCAATCCCTGTGTAGAGTAGGGGGATGTGCAGCATTGTTCTGGTCGACGACCATGCCATCGTGCGCGAGGGCTTCAAGCGGCTGATCGAGATGGAAGCGGATCTCGACGTGGTGGCCGAATGCCGCAACGCCGATGACGCGGTGGAAGCGGTCAACCACTGGCATCCCGACCTCGTGGCGCTGGACCTGTCCCTGCCCGACGGCAGCGGACTGCCGCTGATCGAACACCTGCTCAGCGTGCATGCACAGACGCATGTGGTGGTGCTGAGCATGCACGACGGTGAGCCGTACGTGTCCGAGGCGTTGCGTCGGGGGGCCAGCGGCTACGTGACCAAGGGCGTCGCACCGGAGGAACTGGTGGCTGGCCTGCGCGCGGTGATGCAGGGCGAGTGTTTCCTCAGCTCCGACCTGCGCCAGCGTCGCGCCGAGCAGCCGAACGCGGCACTGGATCCGATCAACCGGTTGACGGCGCGCGAGCGCGAGGTGTTCCTGCTGCTGGCCGGCGGCCGCACGCCGAAGCAGGTGGCGGCGGAACTGGGCATCGGCCAGAAAACCGTCTACATCCATCGCGCCAGCCTGATGGGCAAGCTGGCCGCGGGTTCGGAACTGGATCTGTACCGGATGGCGAGCGAGCGCGGGATGCTGGCGACGGCGGGCTGATCCAGGCCGGGCGGGTTGCCGCGCTCAGGCGGTCTGCGCCCGCTCCAGCATCTGCTTCGCGTGCGCCCGCGTCTCGCGGGTGATCTCCACGCCGCCCAGCATGCGCGCCAGCTCGTCGCGGCGGCCGCTGGCGTCGAGGCTTTCGATCCGCGTGCGGGTGGAATCGCTGTCGCTGTGCTTGCTGACCCTGAGATGCGCGTGGCCCTGTGCCGCCACCTGCGGAAGGTGGGTGACGCACAGCACCTGGCGTCTGGTGCCCAGCGCACGCAGTTTCTGGCCGACCACTTCGGCGACCGCACCGCCGATGCCGGTGTCGACCTCGTCGAAGATCATGCTGCCGACGGTGTCCTTGCCCAGGGTGGCCACCTCGATCGCCAGGCTGATGCGCGCCAGTTCGCCGCCGGAAGCCACCTTGCGCAGCGGCCGCGGCGGTTGCCCCGGGTTGGCGCTGACCAGCAGCTCGCAGCGTTCGCCGCCCTGCGGATCCGGCTCGTCGCCGTCGACCGCTTCCAGTTCGATGCGCAGCACGCCACCGGCCATGCCCAGCTCGGCCATCAGCGCGCTCACCTCGTCGCCGAGTCGGGCGGCGGCGCCGGCACGGGCCTCGCTCAGCTGCGTCGACGCGACCGTGTAATCGCGCTGCAGGCGTTGGCGTTGCGCAGCCAGCTTTTCCAGCGCATCGCCGGCGCCTTCGAGTTCGGCCAGTTCGAGGCGCAGGGCGCCGAGCCGGTCGTGCAGCTCGGCCAGCGGCAGCCGGTGCCGGCGCGACAGCTCGTGCAGGCGCGCCAGGTGCTGGTCCACTTCCGCATAGCGTTCGGGGTCGAGATCGACATCCTGCGCGTAGTGCACCAGGCCGTCGGCGGCTTCGCCGAGTTCGATGCCGGCGTTGTCGAGCAGTTCCAGCAAGGGGGTCAGCTTGTCGTCGATCGCCGCGAGCTTGCCCAGTTCGGCATGGGCGCGGCCGAGTGCGCGGCGCAGCGCGAACTCGCTGTCGCCGTCGAGCAGCTCGACCACCCCGCCCGCGCCTTCGGCCAGCCGGCCGGCGTTGGCAAGGCGCCTGTGGCTGGCCTCCAGTTCGTCCAGCGCGGCCGGTGGCAGCGCCCATTGCTCCAGCTCGCCGAGCTCGTGGCGCAGCATCTCGATGCGCCGGTCGCGATCGTCGCCGCCGCTGAGCTTGCGCATGCGCGCACCGAGCTCGCGCCACTGCACCGCGCTGTCGTGCACCCGCGCCAGCAGTTCGTCGTGGCCGGCATAGGCATCGAGCAGGGCCAACTGGTGCGGGCGCGACAGCAGCGCCTGGTGCTCGTGCTGGCCGTGGATCTCGACCAGCAGCGCGGCCAGTTCGCCGAGCTGGCGCGTGTTGGCGGGGCGACCGTTGATCCAGGCCTTGGAGCTGCCTTCGGCGCGGATCACCCGGCGCAGCTGGCAGCCGCCGTCCTCGTCCAGTTCCTCGCGCTGCAGCCACTGGCGCGCTTCCGGCAGCCCGGCCAGGTCGAATTCGGCGGCCAGCTCGGCGCGGTCGCTGCCGGCGCGGACCATGCCGCTGTCGGCGCGGGCGCCGGCCAGCAGCATCAGCGCGTCGACCAGCAGCGACTTGCCGGCGCCGGTTTCGCCGCTGACCACGGTCAGGCCGGGGCCGAATGCGACTTCGGCGGCTTCGACAACGGCAAAATGGCGGACGTAGAGCGAAGTGAGCATGGGCAGGCGGATGGTGGGATGACCGGATTGTAGCGGGAGCCCGTGGCCGTGCACGCAGGCACGTTTCACTTGCAAGCCGCGCGCGCAGACCTTATTTCTGTCAGGTCTCAAGGACCGCTACAGACGCATGATCAATCCGCATGGCCACGACCTCGACGCCCGCGCCCGCCGCCTGTTGCGCACGCTGATCGCCCAGTACCTGGTCGACGGCGAGCCGGTCGGCTCGCGCACGCTGTCGCGTTCGTCCGGTCTGGACGTGAGTCCGGCCACGATCCGCAACATCATGGCCGACCTGGAGGACGCCGGCCTGGTCGCCTCGCCGCATACCTCGGCCGGCCGGGTGCCCACGCCCCGCGGCCTGCGCCTGTTCGTCGACAGCCTGATCGAGTTGCAGCCGCTGCCGCGTGCGGAGATGGCCCGCCTGCAGCGCGAGCTGCCGCCGGGGCCGACCACCACGCGCGACCTGCTCGGCAACGTGTCCACCCTGCTGTCGGCGATGACCCATTTCGCCGGCGTGGTCACGGTCCCGCGCCAGGCCGATTTCCCGTTGCGGCACATCGATTTCGTGGCACTGCCGGATGCGCGGGTGCTAGTGATCCTGGTGTTCAGCGACAACCAGGTGCAGAACCGCATCGTGCAACTGGCCCGGCCGCTCGACGGCCGCGAGCTGGAGCAGGCGGCGAACTATCTGAACAGCCACTTCGCCGGTCTGCGCGTGGACGACATCCGCGCCGGTCTGCTGGCCGAGGTACGCAGGGCCGGCAGCGAGTTGAACCAGCTGCTGGCCAGCACGGTGGAACTGGCTACCGCCTCGTTCGCACCATCGGCCAATGGCCCGGGCGGAGCGGACGTGCTGGTCAGCGGGCAGACCAACCTGATGGGCTACTCCGAGCTGGCCGACCTGCAGCGCCTGCGCGACCTGTTCGAGGCGTTCCAGCAGAAGAACGAGCTACTGCAGTTGATGGAAGTCTGCGCCCGGGCGCCGGGCGTACGGCTGTTCATCGGCGAGGAATCCGGCTTCACCGCCCTCGACGGCTGCAGCGTGGTCACCGCCAGTTACGGCGCGCAGGGTCGCGTACTCGGCGCGGTCGGCGTGATCGGCCCGACCCGGATGGCCTACGAGCGGGTGATCCCGGTGGTGCAGGCCACCGCCGGATTGCTCAGCGACGCCTTGAATCGCGCCGCCACGACCCTATAACCGCAGCGGGAGGCGGTTTTTCGCAAATCGGGACGGTCGGACTCGCTGCCGGCCATGAACTTTTCTTTTGGAGTGATGCATGCAGAACAACGATCCGCAGTCGCCGGGCGAGGCGCCGGTCCGGGACCAGTCCACCGAGTCGACGACTCCCGAGCTGGAGAACCTGCGGGCGCGCATGGCCGAGCTGGAAACGAGCAATGCCGAGTTGCGCGAGACCGTGCTGCGCGAAAAGGCCGAGCTGGAGAACCAGCGCCGCCGCCTGCATCGCGACCTGGAGCAGGCCCGCCGCTTCGCCAACGAGAAGCTGCTGAGCGAACTGCTGCCGGTATATGACGGACTGGAAAGCGGGCTGAACATCGAAGGCGGCGACGTGGCGTCGATCCGCGAGGGCCTTGGCCTTACCCTGAAAGCGTTGCTGAAGGTAGCCGAGAGCCATGGCATGTCGCAGGTCGATCCGCTGGGCCAGCCGCTGGATCCGGAGCGTCATCACGCCGTGAGCATGGTCGAGGCGCCAGGCCAGGCACCGGGTACCGTGGTCAATGTGCTGCAGAAAGGCTACGTGCTGAATGACCGCCTGCTGCGTCCGGCGCTGGTCGCGGTAGCCAAGGACTGAAGCGCCGAACCGGCGCGCCGGTTCAGCGCAGGAAATCGCATAGGGAGGCCTTGCCGGCATTGAATCGTCCGGGCAGACCCCCATCTGGAAACCATCGCGGCCGCGGGGGCCGCAAGAAAAATTCGGAGAGCACACACATGGGCAAGATCATCGGCATCGACCTGGGCACCACCAACTCCTGCGTGGCCGTGATGGACGGCAGCACGACCAAGGTCATCGAGAACTCGGAAGGCGATCGCACCACGCCGTCCATCGTCGCCTTCACCAAGGACGGCGAAGTGCTGGTGGGCGCCTCGGCCAAGCGCCAGAGCGTGACCAACCCGAAGAACACCTTCTATGCGGTGAAGCGCCTGATCGGCCGCAAGTTCACCGATGCCGAGGTGCAGAAAGACCTGCACATCGTTCCCTATGGCGTGATCGCCCACGACAACGGCGACGCCTGGGTGCAGACCTCCGACGGCAAGAAGATGGCGCCGCAGGAGATTTCCGCCAAGGTGCTGATGAAGATGAAGAAGACCGCCGAGGACTATCTCGGCGAGACGATCACCGAGGCGGTGATCACGGTGCCCGCGTACTTCAACGACAGCCAGCGCCAGGCGACCAAGGACGCCGGCAAGATCGCCGGCCTGGAAGTGAAGCGCATCATCAACGAGCCGACCGCGGCCGCGCTGGCCTACGGCCTGGACAAGAAGGGCGGCGACCGCAAGATCGCGGTGTATGACTTGGGTGGCGGCACCTTCGACGTGTCGATCATCGAGATCGCCGAAGTCGACGGCGAGAAGCAGTTCGAAGTGCTGGCCACCAACGGCGACACCTTCCTCGGCGGCGAGGACTTCGACATGCGCGTCATCGACTACCTGGTCGAGGAGTTCCAGAAGGAGCAGGGCATCGACCTGCGCAAGGACCCGCTTGCGCTGCAGCGCCTGAAGGACGCTGCCGAGCGCGCCAAGATCGAGCTGTCCTCGAACCACCAGACCGACGTGAACCTGCCGTACGTGACGGCCGACGCGTCCGGCCCGAAGCACCTCAACATCAAGTTGACCCGCGCCAAGCTGGAAGCGCTGGTGGAAGACCTGGTCAAGCGCACCATCGAGCCGTGCCGCACCGCGTTGAACGACGCCGGCTTGCGCGTGGCCGACATCGACGACGTGATCCTGGTCGGCGGCCAGACCCGCATGCCGAAGGTGCAGGAGGCGGTGAAGGATTTCTTCGGCAAGGAGCCGCGCAAGGACGTCAACCCGGACGAAGCCGTCGCCGTGGGCGCGGCGATCCAGGGCGGCGTGCTGGGCGGTTCGGTCAAGGACGTGCTGCTGCTCGACGTCACCCCGCTGTCGCTGGGCATCGAAACGATGGGCGGCGTGATGACCAAGCTGATCGAGAAGAACACCACGGTGCCGACCAAGGCCTCGCAGACCTTCTCCACCGCCGATGACAACCAGACCGCGGTGACCGTGCACGTGCTGCAGGGCGAGCGCGAGCGCGCCAGCGCGAACAAGTCGCTGGGCAAGTTCGACCTGCAGGGCATCGAGCCGGCGCCGCGCGGCATGCCGCAGATCGAGGTCACCTTCGACATCGACGCGAACGGCATCCTGCACGTGTCGGCCAAGGACAAGAAGACCGGCAAGGAACAGAAGATCGAGATCAAGGCCGGTTCGGGCCTGTCCGAGGAAGAGATCGCCCGGATGGTCGCCGACGCCGAGGCGAACAAGGAAGAGGACAAGAAGTTCCACGAACTGGTCGCCACCCGCAACAAGGCCGACCAGCTGGTGCACGCCACCCGCAGCGCGCTGAAGGAGCACGGCGGCAAGGTGCCGGCCGACCAGCTCAGCAGCATCGAGGGTGCGTTGTCCGATCTGGAGAAGGCGAAGGACGGCGACGACAAGGCGGCGATCGAGGCCAAGGTCGGCAAGCTGGAGCAGGTGGCGCAGGCGCTGTACGCGGCCGCGCAGGGCGGCCCGGCCGATGCCGGCGCGCAGTCCGCACCGGGCGGTTCGGCCCAGCCGGACGACGTGGTCGACGCCGAATTCACCGAAGTGAAGGACAACAAGCAATAATCGGCACCGTCTTCGGCATGGCCGACTGACCAGCCCGCGCCAGGCATTCTCCCGGCGCGGGCTGTTTTGCTGATCGGGACAGGGTGTGACAAGCAGTGTGGACGCATGAATGAGCAAGCGTGACTACTACGAGGTGCTGGGTGTCGAACGCAGCGTCAGCGAGGTCGAACTGAAGAAATCCTTCCGTCGGCTGGCGATGAAATACCATCCGGACCGTTGCCCGGACGACCCCACCGCGCAGGAGAAATTCAAGGAGGCCAAGGAGGCCTATGAAGTGCTGTCCGACGCGCAGAAGCGCGGCATGTACGACCAGCACGGCCATGCCGCCTTCGAGCAGGGCATGGGCGGGCGCGGCGGGGCTGGCTTCGGCGATGTCGGCGACATCTTCGGCGACATCTTCGGCGATATCTTCGGCAGGGGCGGTGGCCGCGGGCGTCCGCGTCGCGGCGCCGACCTGCGCTATGTGATGGAGCTGGATCTGGAGGAGGCCGTGTTCGGCGTCAGCCGGCAGATCGAGGTGCCCACCCAGGTCAATTGCCACCACTGCAACGGCAGCGGCTCGGAGGACGGCAAGGTCAGCAAGTGCAAGACCTGCAATGGCCACGGCCAGGTGCGCATGCAGAACGGCATCTTCTCGATCCAGCAGGCTTGCCCGCATTGCGGCGGCAGCGGTCAGGCGATCGAGAAGCCGTGCAGGAAATGCCGTGGCGAGGGCCGCCTCGAGGAAACTCGCACGCTGTCGGTGCAGATCCCCGAAGGCGTCGACAACGGCGACCGCATCCGCCTGACCGGGCAGGGCGAGGCCGGCCCGGCCGGTACGTCAGCCGGCGACCTTTACGTGGAAGTGCACGTGCGCGAGCACGCGATCTTCCAGCGTGACGGCAACGACCTGTATTGCGAACTGCCGATCCGTTTCTCGCAGGCGGCGCTCGGCGCGGAATTGCCGGTGCCGACGCTGGAAGGCGAGGTGCCGGTCAGCATTCCACCCGAAACGCAGACCGGCACCCAGTTCCGCCTGCGTGGCCGCGGCGTGAAGTCGGTGCGCAGCAGCCGCCACGGCGACCTGATCTGCCGCGTCGTGGTGGAGACGCCGGTGCGCCTGACGAGGCAGCAGCGCGAGCTGCTCGAATCGCTGGAGGCCACCTTCGACGGCAGCGACGCCGGCAAGCACACGCCGCGCGCCAAGGGCTGGGTCGACGGCGTGAAGAAGTTCTGGTCGAAGGTCACCATCTGAGACCGCGGGCACACGCGCTAGCATGTGCCGACCGACGTTTTTGACTGGAGCACGCCGATGATCCGTCCCCTACGCCTCGCCATCAGCGGCGCTTCCGGCCGTATGGGCCATGCGCTGCTGGCCCTGCTCGACGACGACGCGCGCTTCGAACTGGTACATGCGTTGGTGACGCCGGGTTCGGTGCACGAGGGCCGGCCCGTGTTTGCCGGCATCGCGGATTCGCTGCGTTATGCGCACGACTGGAGCCAGGCGCCCCAGGTCGACGTGATCGTCGACTTCAGCGGGCCCGCCGGATTGGCGCTGGCGCTCGACCACTGCCTGGCGCACGGTATCGCCCTGGTCAGCGGTACCACCGGCATCGATGCGGCGCTGGAGGCAAGGCTTGCCGATGCCGGCAAGCACATAGCGCTGCTGCGTGCGGCCAATTTCAGCCTCGGCGTGGCGGTACTGACGCGCTTGCTGCGCGAGGCATCGGCGGCGTTGCCGGCGTGGGACCTGGAGATCGTCGAGGCGCACCACGGGCGCAAGCAGGATGCGCCCTCGGGCACCGCGCTGGCGCTCGGTCGCGCTGCCGCCGAGGCGCGCCAGACCACGCTGGAGACAACCGCGGTGTATTGCCGTGAGGGACGCACCGGCGAACGGATCGGAGGCGGCATCGGTTTCGCGGTGGTGCGCGGCGGCGACATCGTCGGCGAACACACGGCCATGCTGATCGGGCAGGGCGAGCGGCTGGAACTCACCCATCGCGCCACCGATCGCTCGATCTTTGCGCGCGGCGCCCTGCAGGCGGCGCACTGGCTGGCCGGCCGCAGCGCCGGGCATTGGCAGCTCGAGGACGTGATCGCCGGGCCGCGCTGAAACGGGACAGCGGCCTCGCCGGCTTGTCACGCCCGAGGGCCGCCGCTACCATCAGCGGCCTGTCATTGGGGAGTAGCCAGCCTCGTCCCCTGAGGCGTTCGCATCAACAGACTTGGCCGCCGCGTTTGCGGCGCCATGGTGCGGACAGCAGCCGCCACCGTCAGGTGCGGCCATGCCCGGCGAGACCTTTGGCCAGCGACACGCTTACCCGGCCGGGCGAGCGGTGCCGCTGCGCCATCGGTTCCTTCGCTCGCCCGGCCCGTGCATCCCATGTTGCTTACCCTCTGTCTGTTCCTCGGTTCGGCCGGCGCGATCTATCTCGCCTGCGAATACTTCGTCAACGGCGTCGAATGGTTCGGCCACCGGCTGAAGCTGGGTGCCACCGCGACCGGCACGGTACTGGCGGCGTTCGGCACCGCCCTGCCCGAAAGCGCGGTGACCTTCGTCGCGGTGGTGTTCGGTAAGACGCCCGGCGCGCGCGACATCGGCGTGGGCGCCGCGATGGGCGGCCCGCTGGTGCTGGCCACGATCGCATACGCGGTGGTGGGCATCGCGCTCTGGTGCAATCGGGATCGGCTGCGCCGGACCGACGTGCTGGTACGGGTCGATCATCGACGGCTGGCGCGCGACCAGTCATGGTTTCTGGCGATCTTCGCGGTCAAGGTCAGCCTGGGCCTGGTCGCATTTGCGTTCAAGCCGCTGCTGGGCGTGCTGTTCCTGGTGGCCTACGCGCTGTACGTGTGGCGCGAGATGCGCAGCGCCGACAGCGCACCGGACGACGAGACGCTGGAGCCGCTGAAATTCCGCCCGGGCGACGCCGACCCGGCCCTGCGCTGGGTGGCGGCACAGACGGTGGCGGCGCTGGTGGTGATCGCGGCCGCCTCGCGCGTGTTCGTCAGCCAGCTGGAGGCGATCGGCGTGGCGTTCGCGCTGCCGCCGCACCTGGTCGCGCTGCTGTTGAGCCCGGTGGCGACGGAATTGCCGGAAACCCTCAACGCGCTGATCTGGGTGCGCCAGGGCAAGGAGCGCCTGGCGCTGGCCAATATCTCCGGCGCCATGATGATCCAGGCGACCATTCCCAGTTCGCTGGCGATCTTCGCCACGCCATGGCTGTTCGACACGCCGCTGATCGTGGCCGGCGTGTTGACCGCCGTGGCCATCGTCTACCTGTGGTGGCTGTTTCACCGCGGCCGTGTCGATGCGCGTTCGCTGCTGCCGGTCGGCCTGCTGTATGGCGTGTTCGCGGTATTCGTGGCCTGGCATTTCGCCGGTTAGCGCGACCGGCGGCAGGCGACGGCTCGATGGGTCAGTCGGGGTGCGAGGCGTTGCGGTCGCGGCCGGCGCCGAGGCGGGTATCCAGCTTGCCGAACAGTTTCTTGAACGCACGCGAGAATTTGCCGCGCTTCGTCTTGCGCAGCTTTTCCTCCTCGCTGGTAAGCCACGCAACCTGGATCACCCGCCGCTCACCTTCATAGGGCAAGTGGCCGTGGAAGGAGTTCTCGCAGCGCTTGAACACGGCGAATTCGCCGTACAGCGGGATCAGTTCCGGCGCCGCGATGCTGTCGATGTCGTCGATCCGGTGCAGGAACCGCAGGCAGCCGTCGCTGGTGTCCGGCCACCGCGTGTTCAGGTAGATCAGCGCGGTGGCTACCTTGGACCGGCTGTCGGTGTGGATGGTGCCGTGCCGCTTGTTCAGCAGGCGGCACAACGTCACCAGCGTCGGGTATTGGCCGAGGCCGTCGATGCCCAGCCGTTGCCCGATGGCCTGTGCGAACGCCGGCGAGGTCATGTTCTCGATCAGCGCATTGATGCTCGGCCCACAGTCGTCCGGGTCGTACGGGAAGAAGCCGGCGCTGGTGTAGCGGGGAAAATCGCGTTCCAGGTCGTCGCGCACGTCGTCCGGCAGCTGGCCGTGGGCCATCATGAACGGGAAGGGCTGGTGCTGAACCATGGTGTCCGGGCGATCGAGGCGTGCGGGATCGAGCAGAACGGCAGCACTCATGGGACATCGGGCTCCATCGAAAAGTGGCCTAGTGTAGCGCCGGCGGATCGACCCGGAAGAGCGGAACATCGCAGGGTTCATGTTCCGTGAGGTGGACAGAAACGGCGTTGCCGCATACAATTTCCACCCGCCCAGATCCTTTCCTCCCCAAGCTCCACAAGCCGGCAATCACGCGGCTTGCGGACTTTGCTGCATCCAAAAGGCGGTTATCTATGCCCATCCCGGCCCTGCTGGTCCTCGAAGACGGCAGCGCGTTCCACGGCCACGCCGTGGGCGCGACTGGCGAAACCGTCGGCGAGGTGGTTTTCAACACCGCCATGACCGGCTACCAGGAGATCCTCACCGATCCCTCCTACAGCCGGCAGATCGTCACCCTCACGTACCCCCACATCGGCAACACCGGCTGCAACGCCGAGGACGTCGAATCCAGCGCGGTGCACGCCGCCGGCCTGATCGTGCGTGACGTGCCGCGCCGGGCCAGCAACTGGCGCAGCAGCGAGAGTCTGCCCGATTACCTGAAGCGCCACGGCATCGTGGCGATCGCCGGCATCGACACCCGCCGGCTCACCCGCATCCTGCGCGACAAGGGCGCGCTGGCCGGCTGCATCCTGGCCGGCGAGGGCATCACGGAGGAGGCCGCGCTGGCCAAGGCGCGCGCCTTCCCGGGCCTAAACGGCATGGACCTGGCCAAGGTGGTGTGCACGAGCAAGGCTTATGCGTGGAACGCGGGCGTCTACGACCTCGACGGCCAGGCCTTCAACCAGCCAGCGAGGCGCTACAAGGTCGTCGCCTACGACTTCGGCGTGAAGCACAACATCCTGCGCCTGCTCGCCGAGCAGGGCTGCGACATCACGGTGGTGCCGGCGCAGACGCCTGCCGCGGACGTGCTGGCGATGCAGCCGGATGGCGTGTTCCTCTCCAACGGCCCCGGCGACCCGGCGGCCTGCGACTACGCGATTGCCGCCACCAGGGCCTTCCTCGACGCCAGGATCCCGCTGTTCGGCATCTGCCTCGGCCACCAGATCATGGGCCTTGCGCTGGGCGCGAGGACGCTGAAGATGAAGTTCGGCCACCACGGCGCGAACCACCCGGTGAAGGACCACGACGACGGCCGCGTGCTGATCACCAGCCAGAACCACGGCTTCGCCGTCGATCCGGCCACGCTGCCCGCCAACGTGCGCGTCACCCACAGCTCGCTGTTCGACGGCACACTGCAGGGCTTCGCGCTCACCGACCGCCCGGCGTTCTGCTTCCAGGGTCATCCGGAAGCGAGTCCCGGCCCTCATGACATCGGTTATCTGTTCGACCGGTTTGCCAAGCTGATGCAGGAGGCCCGCTGAAATGGCCAAGCGTAGCGACATCAAGAGCATCCTGATCATCGGCGCCGGCCCGATCGTGATCGGCCAGGCCTGCGAGTTCGACTACTCCGGCGCGCAGGCCTGCAAGGCGCTGAAGGAAGAGGGTTACCGGGTGATCCTGGTGAACTCCAACCCCGCCACCATCATGACCGACCCGGAGATGGCCGACGCCGTCTACATCGAGCCGATCAACTGGCAGACGGTGGAGCGCATCATCGCCAAGGAGAAGCCCGACGCGGTGCTGCCCACCATGGGCGGCCAGACCGCGCTGAACTGCGCGCTCGATCTCGCCGACCACGGCGTGCTGGACAAGTACAAGGTCGAGCTGATCGGCGCCAAGCGCGACGCGATCCGCATGGCCGAGGACCGTGAACTGTTCAAGCAGGCGATGGCCGAGATCGGGCTCGAGTGCCCCAAGGCGGAAGTCGCCCGCAGCTTCGAGCAGGCGGTGGAGAGCCAGGCCAAGGTGGGTTTCCCGACCATCATCCGCCCCAGCTTTACGCTCGGCGGTTCGGGCGGTGGCATCGCCTACAACGTCGAAGAGTTCGAGGAGATCGTCAAGCGCGGCCTCGACCTCTCGCCGGTGCACGAGGTGCTGGTCGAGGAGTCGGTGCTGGGCTGGAAGGAGTTCGAGATGGAGGTGGTCCGTGACACCGCGGACAACTGCATCATCGTCTGCTCGATCGAGAACCTCGACCCGATGGGCGTGCACACCGGCGACTCGATCACGGTGGCGCCGGCGCAGACGCTCACCGACAAGGAATACCAGCGCCTGCGCGACGCCTCCATCGCCGTGCTGCGCAAGATCGGCGTGGATACCGGCGGCTCCAACGTGCAGTTCGGCATCAACGCCGAGAACGGCCGCGTGGTGGTGATCGAGATGAATCCGCGCGTGTCGCGCTCGTCGGCGCTGGCCTCGAAGGCCACCGGCTTCCCGATCGCCAAGATCGCCGCGAAGCTGGCCGTCGGCTACACGCTGGACGAACTGAAGAACGACATCACCGGCGGCCTCACCCCGGCCTCGTTCGAGCCGACCATCGACTACGTGGTCACCAAGATTCCCCGATTTGCGTTCGAGAAGTTCCCGCAGGCCGATGCGCGCCTCACCACCCAGATGAAGTCGGTGGGCGAGGTGATGGCGATCGGCCGCAGCTTCCACGAGTCGCTGCAGAAGGCACTGCGCGGGCTGGAGATCGGCAAGACCGGTCTGAACCCGACCGGGCTGGACATCAGCACCGAGGCGGGCCTGACCACGCTCAAGCGCGAGCTGCGCGAGCCGCGACCGGACCGCGTGTTCCATCTCGCCGATGCCTTCCGGGCGGGGCTCACGCTGGAGGAGGTGTACGGCCTCAGCCGCGTCGATCCCTGGTTCCTCGCCGCCTTCGAGGACATCGTGCTGACCGAGAAGGAAGTGCAGGCGCAGGGCGTCGCCGCGCTCGACGCGCCGCGCATGCGCGAGCTCAAGCGCATGGGCTTCGCCGACGCGCGTATCGCCGAACTGACCGGCTCCGACGAAGCCGCCATGCGCCACCTGCGCCGCACCCTGGGCGTGCGCCCGGTGTACAAGCGCGTGGATTCCTGCGCGGCCGAGTTCGCCACCACCACCGCCTACATGTATTCGACCTATGAGGAAGAGTGCGAGGCGAACCCGACCGACCGCGACAAGATCATCGTGCTCGGCGGCGGCCCCAACCGCATCGGCCAGGGCATCGAATTCGACTACTGCTGCGTGCACGCCGCGCTGGCGCTGCGCGAGGATGGTTTTGAAACCATCATGGTCAACTGCAACCCGGAAACTGTGTCCACCGACTACGACACCTCCGACCGGTTGTACTTCGAGCCGCTGACGCTGGAGGATGTGCTGGAAATCGTCGACCTGGAGAAACCCAAGGGCGTGATCGTGCAGTATGGCGGGCAGACTCCGCTGAAGCTGGCGCGCGCGCTGGAAGCGGCCGGTGTGCCGATCATCGGCACCTCGCCCGATTCCATCGATCTGGCCGAGGACCGCGAGCGCTTCCAGCAGATGATCGTGAAGCTGGGCCTGCGCCAGCCGCCGAACCGCACCGCGCGCAACGCCGACGAGGCGCTGGCGCTGGCGCGCGAGATCGGCTATCCGCTGGTGGTGCGTCCCAGCTACGTGCTGGGCGGCCGCGCGATGGAGGTGGTCTACGACGATGCCGACCTTTCGCGCTACATCCGCGAGGCGGTACAGGTATCCAACGATTCTCCGGTGCTGCTCGACCGCTTCCTCGACCATGCGGTGGAGGTCGACGTGGACGTCATCGCCGACGCCGGCGGCAACGTGCTGATCGGCGGCATCATGGAGCACATCGAGGAGGCCGGCGTGCATTCGGGCGACTCGTCCTGTTCGCTGCCGCCGTATTCGCTGACCGCCGAAGTGCAGGACGAGATGCGCAGCCAGGTCGCCGCGATGGCGAGGGAGCTGAAGGTCATCGGCCTGATGAACACCCAGTTCGCGATCCAGGGCGACACCGTGTTCATCCTCGAAGTGAATCCGCGCGCCTCGCGCACCGTGCCGTTCGTGTCCAAGGCCACCGGCGTGCCGCTGGCGAAGATCGCCGCGCGCGCGATGGCCGGCAAATCGCTGGTCGAGCAGGGCGCTACCCGCGAGGTGATCCCGTCGTACTTCTCGGTGAAGGAGGCGATCTTCCCGTTCCTGAAGTTCCAGAACGTCGACCCCATCCTCGGCCCGGAGATGCGTTCCACCGGCGAGGTGATGGGTGTGGGCCGCAGCTTCGGCGCCGCCTTCGCGCGCGGCCACGACGCCGCCGGCATCAAGACGCCGCCCAAGGGCAAGGTGTTCGTGTCGGTGCGCGATGCCGACAAGGACCGCCTGCTGCCGGTGGCGCAGGAGGTGCTGAAGCGCGGTTTCAGCCTCGTCGCCACCTCCGGCACAGCGGCGTACCTTGCGGCGCATGGCGTGGCCTGCGAACGCATCAACAAGGTGATCGAGGGCCGCCCGCACATCGTCGACCTGATCAAGAACGGCGAGATCGTCTATATCGTCAACACCACCGAGGGCAAGCAGGCGATCGCGGATTCGTTCTCGATCCGGCGCGAGGCGCTGCAGCAGCGAGTTACCTATTCGACCACCGTCGCGGGCGCGCGCGCGCTGGTCCATTCGCTGGATTTCCACGGCAGCGAGGACGTGCACAGCCTGCAGGAACTGCACAAGGAGCTGAACGCATGAGCACTCGCGCCCCCATCACCAAGACCGGTTCGGAACGCCTTCGCGCCGAGTTGGAGCGCCTGAAGTCGGTGGATCGCCCGCGCATCATCGCGGCGATCGCCGAGGCCCGTGCGCATGGCGACCTGAAGGAGAATGCAGAGTACCACGCCGCGCGCGAACTGCAGAGCTTCACCGAGGGGCGCATTGCCCAGCTGGAGGCCCTGTTGTCGACCGCCGAGGTGATCGACGTGGCCCAGCTCAAGCCGGGCGGTCGCGTGGTGTTCGGCGCCACGGTCGATCTGGAGGACGAGGATACCGGTGTGGCGGTGACCTATCAGATCGTCGGCGACCTGGAGGCGGACATCAAGCAGCGGCTGATCGCCGTGTCCTCGCCGATTGCCCGTGCGCTGATCGGAAAAAGCGCCGGCGACAGCTTCGAATTCACCGCGCCGAACGGCGTCAAGCACTACGAGATCGTCGACGTCCGATACGAATGAACGGAAGCCATGGCCTCCGGCGGAGTCGCCGCCGGATCAGGTTCGACACCCACGAAAAAGGCCGCTTGTGCGGCCTTTTTTCGTGACGCCGCCAGGCTTGACTCAGCGCTGACGAGCCTTGAAACGCGGGTTGCTCTTGCAGATCACGAACACCTTGCCGCGACGGCGCACAACCTTGCAGTCGCGATGCCGCGCCTTGGCGGACTTCAAAGAGTTAAGCACCTTCACGGCCAGCTCCTGACACAAAGAAAAATGTAAGCGTGCAAGTGTAACGAGTCCAATGACTTATCACAAGCCTGGCGCGACGGCTGTTTCCGCCACCGTAGCCAGAAACTGCTGCAGGGCGGGGGAGTGGTCATCGACGCGGCAGGCCACGGCCAGCAGCAGGAAGGCATCGGGGTCTTCCAGCGGCACGTAGCAGACGCCGGCCAGGCGCACCGTGCGCATGCTGGCCGGCACCAGGGCCAGCCCCAGGCCGGCGGCAACCAGGGCCAGCAGGCCGTTGATTTGTTGCGCATGCTGGATGATCTCCGGCCGGAAGCCGGCCCGGGTCGCCAGTTCCACCAGCCGGTCGTAGAGGGTGGCGGCCAGTTCGCGTGGTTGCGACACAAAGGCGTTGCCAGCCACCTCGGCCAGGCGCAGGCTGCTGCGGCTGGCCAGGGGATGGCCCACAGGCAGGGCGAGCAGCAGCGGTTCGCGGTCGATCACGCTGAGCCGCAGGCTGCGAATATCCTGGGCGTGGAGCGGCTCGTCACGGACGAAGCCGACGTCGATCTGGCCGGCGAGCAGGGCAGCGAACTGCGGCTCGGTGTACATCTCGCTAAGTTGCAGGCGTACGTTGGGCGCGATCTGGCCGAAGCGCAGCAGGGCCTGCGGCATGGCCGGGTGGAACGAGACCGAAACTGTATAGGCCAGCCGCAGCTGGCCGCTGTAGCCGGCTGCCGCAGCCAACACCTGGCTGCGCGCCTCGTCGACCTTGGCCAGGATCTGCCGCGCCTGTTCCAGGAAGACCCTGCCTGGTTCGGTCAGGGCCACGCTGCGTTTGGTGCGTTCCAGCAGACGTACGCCCAGGTCCTGTTCCAGCGACTGGATCTGCTGCGACAGCGGGGGCTGCGACAGGTGCAGGCGCAAGGCCGCCCGGGTGAAACTCAACTCCTCGGCGACGGCGACGAAATAGCGCAACTGGCGGAGATCGAACATATAGCGATATGAAATTAATAATGATCTAAATATATATTAGATACTTTATTGCGTCGATCATAAAATACCCCCGTCCCGCCACTTCCCCTCCCTCCCCCTAGTGGCGGCGGCCCTCGCCCCGCAGCGACGCTAAATACGGCATCTGGTTCAACTCCCCCCCTGAGCCCATGTCGATGCGTCTTCCCTGCGGGGCGCTTTCTTTTCCGCGACCGATGCTGCTGCCCCATGGCAGCGGCATCGGCGTATCCGCAGCCGCAAGTCAAATCGTGCTGGCCAATCGCGTGCCCTGGTCGATAGCACGCTTGGCGTCCAGCTCGGCGGCCACGTCGGCGCCGCCGATCACGTGCACCTTCATGTCGGCCGCGATCAGTTCGTCGGCGAGACGGCGGTTCGGTTCCTGGCCGGCGCAGACCACCACGTGCTCGACCGGCAGGATCTGCGGTTCGCCATCGACGGTGATGTGCAGGCCCTGATCATCGAAACGCTCGTAGCCGACCTTGCCCAGCATGGTCACCTGCTTCGCCTTGAGCGTGGCGCGATGCACCCAGCCGGTGGTCTTGTTGAGCCGTGCGCCGGGACGTCCCTCGCTGCGCTGGAGCAGCCAGACCTGCCGCGCCGGCGCTTCCGGCTGCGGCGGCCGCAGCCCGCTGCGCTGCCGCAGTTGCATGTCCACGCCCCATTCGCGGGTCCAGCGGGCCACGTCGGTGGTGGGCGAGGGCGCAGGTTCGACCAGGAACTCGGCCACATCGAAACCGATGCCGCCGGCGCCGATGACCGCCACCCTGGCGCCTACCGGCCGGTGCCGGGCCAGCACGTCGAGATAGCCCAGCACGCGCGGGTTGTCGCTGCCGGGAAAGCTCACCTGGCGCGGCGTGATGCCGGTGGCGATCACCACTTCGTCATGGCCGCCGGCGCGCAGCGAGGCGGCATCCGCGACCTGGCCGAGCCGCACGTCGACGCCCGCGTCCGCCAGCCGGTGGCGGAAATAGCGCAGCGTCTCGTGGAACTCCTCCTTGCCCGGAATCTGCTTGGCGTAATTGAACTGGCCGCCGATCTCGCCGGCCTGGTCGATCAGGGTCACCGCGTGGCCGCGCTCGCCCAGCGTGGCGGCGCAGGCCATGCCGGCCGGGCCCGCACCGACCACGGCGATGCGCTTGCGCACGCTGGCCGGCTCGACCTTCAGCTCGGTTTCGTGGCAGGCGCGCGGGTTGACCAGGCAGCTGGCGCGCCTGTTCTGGAACACGTGGTCGAGGCAGGCCTGGTTGCAGGCGATGCAGGTGTTGATGCGCTCGCTGCGCCCGGCCTTCGCCTTGTTCACCCATGCCGGGTCGGCCAGCAGCGGGCGCGCCATCGAGACCATGTCGGCCTCGCCATCGGCGAGGATGCGTTCGGCCACGTCCGGCATGTTGATCCGGTTGGTGGCGACCAGCGGGATCGTCACCTCGCCCTTCAGCTTCTGCGTGACCCAGGCGAAACCGGCGCGCGGCACGCTGGTGACGATGGTCGGTACGCGCGCCTCGTGCCAGCCGATGCCGGTATTGATGATGCTGGCGCCGGCCGCCTCGATCGCCCTGGCCAGCGTGGCGATCTCGCTCCAGTCCTGGCCGCCGTCGACCAGGTCGAGCATCGACAGCCGGTAGATGATGATGAAGTCGCGGCCGACCGCCGCGCGCGTGCGGCGTACGATCTCGACCGGAAAGCGCATGCGCCGCGCGGCATCGCCACCCCAGGCGTCGTTGCGCCGGTTGGTGCGCGCGGCGATGAATTCGTTGATCAGGTAGCCTTCCGAGCCCATCACCTCGACGCCGTCGTAGCCGGCATCCTGCGCGAGTCTTGCGCAACGCACGAAGTCGCCGATGGTGCGCTCCACGCCCCGCGCGGACAGCGCCCGCGGCGTGAACGGGGTGATCGGCGACCTGATCCTCGATGGCGCCACCGACAGCGGGTGGTAGCCGTAGCGGCCAGCATGCAGGATCTGCATGCAGATGCGCCCGCCCTCGGCATGCACGGCACGGGTGAGCTTGCGATGGCGCGGCTTATGCCAAGGCATCGTGAGGCGCCCGCCGAACGGCTTCAGCCAGCCCTCGATGCTGGGCGCGATGCCGCCGGTGACCATCAGGCCCACGCCGCCACGGGCACGCTCGGCGAAATACGCAGCCAGTTTGTCGTAGTCGCCAGCCTTGTCTTCCAGCCCGGTATGCATCGAGCCCATCAGGATGCGGTTGGGCAGGATGACGTGGCCCAAATCGAGCGGGGCAAACAGGTTCGGGTAATTCATGCGATCCCAGGAGACTCAAACGATCGTATGAATGTGCCGGTGTTCAGCGTTTGAAAGCAAGCGCCGCGTAAGTACGGCGGCCAGGCCGGGGTCAGGCCAGCAACTGGTGTACCAGTGCGACGTAGCGGCGCATGGCTTCTTCCTGGGCGACGCCGCTCAACTGCGCCCAGGCCTCATGCTTGGCCGTGCCGATGAAGTCGAAGAAGCCGGGTTGGACACGTTTGAGGTCACCCTCCGAACCCTGTTTGTAGAGCGCGTAGAGCTTCAGCAAGGTGTCGTTGTCGGGGCGCCTGGCCAATCCCTGGATGTCCTTGGCAGCCTGGTCGAACTCGCAGCGAAGGTCGGTCATAGGGCTGATCGGCATGACTTGCAGGCAGGGAGACCGGCTAGATAGCACGCGTTCCCGGTGGGGTCAACGCGTTAAACTGGCGTTTCTCCCCGCCAGCCCAGGACCCCGCCATGAGCCATGCTCCCGTCGTTCCCGTACTCACCATCGACGGGCCATCGGGGTCGGGCAAGGGCACGATCAGCGCGCTGGTGGCCGAGCAGCTGGGCTGGCGGCTGCTGGATTCCGGAGCGCTGTACCGCGCCGTGGGCTATGCCGCCGGCGCGGCGGGACTGGACCTGTCGGACGTGGAGGCGGTGACCCGCTGCGCGCAGGGCAGCAGGATCCAGTTCCGTGCGGCCGGCGGCGGCGGCGCGACCCGGGTGATCGTCAACGGGCATGATGCCACCGACGAATTGCGTACCGAGACCGCCGGTGCCGCGGCGTCCGCGATCGCTTCGATGCCACCGGTGCGCGAGGCCCTGGTGGCGCTGCAGCTGGGCTTCCGCAAGGCGCCCGGGCTGGTCGCGGACGGGCGTGACATGGGCACGGTGATCTTCCCGGATGCCGCGCACAAGGTTTTCCTCACCGCGAGTGCCGCCGAGCGGGCGAAAAGGCGCTATAAGCAGTTGAAGGAAAAGGGACTCAGCGTTACACTTGCCGGCCTTCAGCGAGAAATTGAGGCGCGTGACAGCCGCGATGCATCGCGTGCGGTTGCGCCGCTCAAGCCTGCCGAAGATGCCGTGCTGGTGGATACCACCGGGATGGGCATCGACGAGGTCGTCGCGAAAGTACTTGCCGTCGTGCGGTCCTGAGCGGATTGCGCGACGGTTTCTGCGCTCCTGCCGCGGCAGGGGTTTTGACCAACGGTGACGACGGCCGGTTCTGCGGAACCGCCGGAAGGCACCCTCAACCGGTGGACCGGGAAGTTCGTGCGCAACCACCAACCCAGCACAACGGACCCAAGGTCTTTTCCCACTATGGAATCAACATGACTGAAAGTTTTGCCGAACTGTTTGAACAGAGCCAGCAGGCCATCTCCAAGCTGAAGCCCGGCGCCATCGTCACCGGCATCGTCGTGGAAATCCGCAACGACGTCGTGGTGATCAATGCAGGCCTGAAGAGCGAAGGCATCGTCCCGATCGAGCAGTTCAGGAGCGAGGACGGCGTGCTGGAGGTGCAGGTGGGCGACGAGGTGAAGGTAGCCCTCGAAGCCCTGGAAGACGGTTTCGGCGAAACCAAGCTGTCGCGCGAGAAGGCCAAGCGCTCGATGGTGTGGGACGACCTGGAGCAGGCGTTCGACAAGGAAGAGACCATCAAGGGCATGATCTCCGGCAAGGTCAAGGGCGGCTTCACGGTCGACATCAAGGACGTCCGCGCGTTCCTGCCGGGCTCGCTGGTCGACGTGCGCCCGGTGCGCGAGCCGACCTACCTCGAGGGCAAGGAACTCGAGTTCAAGATCATCAAGCTCGACCGCAAGCGCAACAACGTGGTGGTCAGCCGCCGCGCCGTCGTCGAGACCGAGTTCTCCGAGGAGCGCGAGAAGCTGCTGGAACGCCTGACCGAGGGCGCGGTGGTCAAGGGCACGGTCAAGAACCTCACCGACTACGGCGCGTTCGTGGACCTCGGCGGCATCGACGGCCTGCTGCACATCACCGACATGGCGTGGAAGCGCGTGCGTCATCCGTCCGAAGTCGTCAACGTCGGCGACGAGCTGGACGTGCGCGTGCTGAAGTACGACAAGGAGCGCAACCGCGTTTCGCTGGGCCTGAAGCAGCTGGGCGACGACCCATGGGTCGCCATCGCCCGCCGCTACCCGGTCGGCAGCCGCCTGTTCGGCAAGGTCTCCAACGTCACCGACTACGGCTGCTTCGTCGAGATCGAGCCGGGTGTGGAAGGCCTGGTGCACGTGTCCGAGATGGACTGGACCAACAAAAACGTCAACCCGGCCAAGGTGGTACAGGTCGGCGACGAGACCGAAGTGATGGTGCTGGACGTGGATGAAGAGCGTCGCCGCATCTCGCTGGGCATCAAGCAGACGCGCTCCAATCCGTGGGAAGCGTTTGCGGCCATGCACAAGAAGGGCGACAAGGTCTCCGGCCAGATCAAGTCGATCACCGACTTCGGCGTGTTCATCGGCCTGGACGGCGGCATCGACGGCCTGGTGCACCTGTCCGACATCTCCTGGCAGATGTCCGGCGAAGACCTCGTGCGCAACTTCAAGAAGGGCGACGAGATCGAGGCCGTGGTGCTGGCGGTGGATCCGGAGCGCGAGCGCATCAGCCTCGGCATCAAGCAGATGGAGCAGGATCCGTTCGGCCAGTTCATGGCGGCGAATCCGCGCGGCAGCATGGTCAACGGCACCGTCAAGGAAGTCGATGCGAAGGGCGCCGTGATCGACCTGGGCGAGGGCGTGGAGGGTTATCTGCGGGCCAACGACATCGCCAAGGAGCGCATCGACGACGCCACCCAGCATCTGAAGGTGGGCGACAAGGTCGAGGCCAAGTTCACCGGCATGGATCGCAAGGGTCGCCAGCTGGCGCTCTCGATCCGCGCCAAGGACGAGGAAGACGCGCCCGACACGTCGGCGGATTACTCGTCCGCGGCCAGCGGCACGACCAAGCTTGGTGCGCTGCTCAAGGAGCAGTTCAACAAGGCCGACTGATCGTTGATACCAGCCTGACGCGGGGCGGCGGCCCACCGCCGCCCCGTCGTTTCATGTCACGGACATTGGGGCCCCATGACTAAATCCGAATTGATCGAGGCGCTCGCCAGGCGCCAGACCCATCTCGCGTTCGCCGATGTGGAGATGGCCGTCAAGAGCGTCATCGAGCAGATGAGCCACGCCCTGGCTCACGGCGAACGCATCGAGGTGCGCGGGTTCGGCAGCTTCGCGCTGCATTACCGGCCGCCGCGCATGGGGCGCAACCCCAAGACGGGCGAGGCCGTGGCGCTGCCCGGCAAGCATGTGCCGCACTTCAAGCCGGGCAAGGAGTTGCGCGAACGGGTCAACCTGGACCTGGAGCAGGAGGTCGGCTGACCGACCGCCCAGACTGGACCGAAGGCAGGCGGCGCGAGTCGGTCCTGCCTTCTTTTTGCCCGGCATCCGCGATGGCCCTGCGGCGCCATGAATCATTGCCGCATGAGCGGATTGCGCCGCCTGTGCCTGTCACGATCAATCGGGTAAAGTCGTGCCATGCGCCCGCTAGCCATCGTCATCCTCGTGATCTTCGTCGCCGCCGGCATCGTGCTCGGGGCGCTCAACGCCGACCTCGTCGACTACGACCTCGCGTTCTTCCGGATGCAATTGCCCAAGGGGGCCGCCCTGCTGGGTGCCATGGTGATCGGCTGGCTGCTGGGCGGGCTTACCGCCTGGGTGGGCGTGAGCGCGCGTCAACGCCGTCAGCGCCGGCAACTGCGCGCAGACCAGAAGTCACCGCTCGCGCCATGAACCACCTGTATGTCCTGGCCGCACTGATTCCGGTCGCATTCGTCCTGGGTTGGTGGGCCTCCCGCCAGATCGGTGTGCGCCGCTCCGGCGCCGAAGTCAGCGAGCTGTCCTCGGACTATTTCCGCGGCCTCAACTACCTGCTCAACGAGGAGCAGGACAAGGCGATCGAGGTTTTCCTCAAGCTGGCCGAGTACAACCGCGACACGGTCGAGACGCACCTGGCACTGGGCAACCTGTTCCGTCGCCGCGGCGAGGTGGACCGGGCGATCCGGCTGCACCAGCACCTGGTCTCGCGGCCGGGCCTGACCGACGCGATGAAGACGGTGGCCCTGCTCGAGCTGGGCGAAGATTACATGCGTGCCGGCCTGCTGGACCGCGCCGAGGCACTGTTCTCCGACCTGGTGGCGATGGACGCACATGCGCCGTCGGCGTTGCGCCATCTGATCGCGATCTACCAGCACGAGCGCGACTGGCACAAGGCGATCGAGCATGCCCGGCGGCTCGAGGTGATGACCGGCGAGGACGAGGCGCCGATGATCGCCCAGTTCTACTGCGAGCTGGCCGAACGCTCGCGCCAGCATGGCGCCCGGGCCGAGGCGCGCGACTACCTGCGCCAGGCATTCGAATGCCAGCCGGACTGCGTACGCGCGTTCATGCTGACCGGTCGTCTGCTCTCCGAGGACGGCCAGCATGCCGAGGCGGTGACCGCCTATGAAGCTGCGATCAATGCCGATATCGCGTTCACCCCGGACATCCTGCCACCGCTGCTCAACAGCTACGCCCGGTCGCAGCAGATGGAGCGCGCCGAGGGTTTCCTGCGCGACATGCTGGGCCGCTACCACGGCGTGTCGCCGGTACTGGCGCTGACCCATCTCTACCGTCAGCGCGACGGCGAGCGGGCGGCCGTCGATTTCCTCACCGCGCAGTTGCGGCTGCGGCCGTCGGTACGCGGCCTGATGGCCTTGATCGACGCCACCATGGACAAGATCGAGGGCGAGGCGCGCGAAAATTTCCTGATCCTGCGCGACCTGACCCGCAAGCTGCTGGAGGGACAGGCGATGTACCGCTGCAGCCGTTGCGGTTTCGGCGCCAAGGCGCATCACTGGCAATGCCCGAGTTGCAAGAACTGGAGCACGATCCGCCCGATCCACGGTGTCGCCAGCGAGTGACATGAACATGTACACAACCATCGGATGGTTGCTGGCCAGCTTCTCGATCACCGTGCTGCTGGTGCGCGGCGCGATCGCCTACGCGCACCGGCGCGGCATGCTCGACCAGCCCGGACAGCGCCGCTCGCACCGCCTGCCGACCCCGCGCGGCGGCGGCATCGGCATCGTCGTGGCGATGCTGATCTGCCTGCCGGGCGTACTGTGGAGTCTGCCGGCGGCATGGCCGGCTGACGTGATTGCAAGCCTGTGCGCCGCGCTGCTGCTGGTGGCGCTGGCCGGCTGGTGGGACGATCACCGTTCGCTGCCGGCGCTGCCGCGGCTGGCTGCCCAGTTGCTCGGAGTCGGCCTGTTTTCATCGACCTTGCTGGCAATCGGCCCGTCGGGGTGGTGGCTGCCGCTGCTGCTGCTCGGGGGTGCCTGGAGCATCAACCTGCACAACTTCATGGATGGCATCGACGGCCTGCTGGCGCAGCAGGCGATCTTCGTCGGGGTCGGCATCGGCCTGCTGGCCTGGTCTTCGGCCCAACCAGCGCTGGCGCTGGCGGCCGGATTGCTGGCGGCGGCCGCGCTGGGCTTCTGGTGCTTCAACCTGCCGCCGGCGCGGATCTTCATGGGCGACGTCGGCAGCGGCAGCGTCGGCTTGCTGGTCTTCGCTTTCAGCGCGATGCTGTGGCGGGTGGACCATGCCCTGATGTGGCCGGCGCTGATTTTGTCCTCAGCCTTCGTGGCCGACGCCAGCCTGACCTTGCTGACACGCATTCGTCATGGGCGGCGCTGGTACACTGCACACCGCGAACACCTGTACCAATGGCTGGTGCGTCGCGGGGGAACGCATGCTGGCGCGGGAGCGGCCTATCTGGGCTGGAACCTGCTGATCGCCGCACCACTGGCCTGGTTGGCGTGGAGTCATCTGTACATGGCGCTGCCGATTACCATAGCGGTTTATCTCGGCGCGACGGTCGCATGGCTGTCGCTGAAACGTCGCTGCCTGCGGCGCCACCAGCCCAAGGGGCGTCATGTCGCTGCGTAGATTCGTCGGTTTCATCCATCCGCGCATCGCCGTCGTGCTGCACGACCTGGTGATGACGGCGCTTGCCTGGTGGATCGCCAAGATCCTGCGCTACGCGCTGAGGCCGGATGAGATCGTCCACTTCAGTGCGCTGGAATTCCCTATCGTGTTGCTGGTGCAGGGCCTCATCTTCCGTTGGACCGGGTTGTACCGCAGCGTCTGGCGTTTCGCCAGCCTGCCGGATCTCTGGAACATAGCGCGTGCCGTGGTGATCGGCGCGCTGCTCATCGGGGTGGCCTTGTTCCTGGACAACCGCCTCAGTGGCGTGCCGCGCTCGGTACTTGTGCTATATCCGGTGCTGCTCGCGTTCCTGCTGGGTGTTCCCCGGCTGGCTTATCGCTACTGGAAGGACAGCCGCAACGATCTGCTGCACAACCAGTCCGTGAAGCGGGTGCTGATCGTGGGTGCGGATCGAGCCGGCGAAGTGCTTTCGCGCGACCTGCGCCGCGACAGCCGCTACGTGGTGGTCGGTTTCATCGACGACGAGTCCAGCCTGCGCGGTGCCAGCATCAATGGGCATCCGGTACTGGGGCGTTTCGACCAGTTGCCCGAAGTGGCCCGCGAAGCCGCCGTCGACATGTTGCTGATCGCCTTGCCCGGGGCCACGACGGCCGAGATGCGCCGGGTGGTGGCGCTGTGCGACACCACCGATTTGCCGTACCGGACCGTGCCGCGGCTGGAGGACGTGGTGGCCGGTCGCGCCCAGTTCAACCAGATCAAGGAAGTGGCGATCGAGGACCTGCTCGGCCGTGACGCGGTGGAACTGGACTGGACCGCGATCCGCGAGACCCTCAGCGGACGCCACGTGCTCGTCACCGGCGGCGGCGGTTCGATCGGCTCGGAGCTGTGCCGCCAGGTTGCCCGCCTGGGTGCGCAATCGCTCACCGTGGTGGAGCAGAGCGAATACAACCTGTACCGGATCGGCCAGGAGCTGCGCGCGGATTTCCCCGAGATGGTCTTCGACGGCATCCTGGCCAACTGCGGCGACCAGACCGCGATGGAAAAGGCGTTTGCGGACGCGCGGCCGCAGGTGGTGTTCCATGCTGCCGCGTACAAGCATGTGCCGATGCTGCAGGGGCAGCTGCGTGCGGCGTTCCGCAACAACGTGCTGGGCACCCGCACGGTGGCCGATGCGGCTTGCGCGAGCGGGGTCGAGTGCTTCGTGCTGATCTCCACCGACAAGGCGGTCAACCCGACCAGCGTGATGGGCGCCTGCAAGCGCGTTGCCGAGATCTACTGCCAGAATCTCGGTGCGCACACCGATACGCGCTTCATGACCGTGCGTTTCGGCAACGTGCTGGATTCGGCCGGCTCGGTGGTGCCGTTGTTCCGCCGGCAAATCCGCGAGGGCGGCCCGGTCACCGTGACCCACCCGGAGATCTCGCGCTATTTCATGACGATCCCCGAGGCCTGCCAGCTGATCCTGCAGACCGCCAGCATCGGCAAGGGTGGCGAGATCTACGCGCTGGACATGGGCGAACCGGTGAAGATCCGCGACCTCGCCGAACAGATGATCCGTCTCGCCGGCAAGAAGCCGGGCAGCGAGATCCCGATCGTCTACACCGGCCTGCGCTCCGGCGAGAAGCTGTTCGAGGAGCTGTTCCATCCGCTGGAAAATTACAGTGCCACCGCCCATGCCAAGATCTTCCTGGCGCAGCACCGCGAGGTTTCGTGGGAGCTGCTGCGGGCACTGCTGTCCAAGGCCGCCGAGGCGGTCGATGAGTTCAACGAAGAAGAGCTTCGCCGCTGCGTGTCCAGCCTGCTGCCGTCGTTCCGCTGGAGCGAATCGGCGCAACCGGACAACGTGGTGTCGATCCGCCGCGCCAACCCGGAGAGCAATGAGTGAGCAAGCCCCTGCGCAAAGTGGTGTTTCCCGTGGCCGGACTCGGCACGCGCTTCCTGCCGGCGACCAAGGTGGTCGCCAAGGAAATGCTGCCGGTCCTCGACAAGCCGCTGATCCAGTATGCCGTCGACGAGGCGGTGGACGCCGGCGCCGACACCCTGATCTTCGTCACCAACCGCTACAAGCATGCGATCGCCGACTACTTCGACAAGGCCTACGAGCTGGAGTCGAAGCTGCATGAGAAAGGCAAGGCCGAACTGCTGGCACTGGTGCAGGGCACCTTGCCGCGGCACGTGCGGGCGATCTTCGTGACCCAGCCCGAGGCGCTCGGCCTGGGCCATGCCGTGCTGTGCGCCAGACCCGTGGTCGGCGACGAGCCGTTCGGCGTGATCCTGCCGGACGACCTGATCTGGAATGGCACCGGCAAGAGCGCGCTGCGGCAGATGGCCGAGCTCGCCGATGCGCAGCAGGCCGGCGTGATCGCGGTGGAGGAAGTGCCGCACGACCAGACCGACAAGTACGGCATCGTCGATGCCGTGCCGGTCGACGGGCGCAGCGCGCAGATCCGCAGCATGGTGGAGAAGCCCAGGCCGGCCGACGCGCCGTCGAACCTCGCCGTGGTCGGTCGCTACGTGTTGCCGGGCCGCATCTTCCAGCTGCTGGAGCACACCACGCCCGGCGCTGGCGGCGAGATCCAGCTCACCGACGCGATCGACGCGCTGCTGAAGGAGCAGGGCAAGGTACTGGCCTATCGCTTCGAAGGCATCCGCTTCGACTGCGGCAACAAGGCGGGGCTGGTGCGCGCCACCATGCACATGGCGATGCAGGATCCGAAACTCGCGCCCACCGTGCGAGAGTTCCTCGGCCAGCTTTGAGTCATCCGGGCTCGAGCGGCCACGGCATGAAATCCTCCGCGTCCTATTACCGCGCCACGGCGACGCCATACGCGACATATGCGCCGCTGCAGGGCAGCACGCACGCGCGGGTCGCCGTGATCGGCGGCGGCTTCGCCGGCCTGAACACCGCACTGGGACTGGCCGAGCGCGGCGTGCGCGACGTGGTGCTGCTGGAGCGCGAGCAGGTCGGTTTCGGCGCCTCCGGCCGCAACGGCGGCTTCGTCTTCGCCGGCTATTCGCTGGGCGAACGGTCGCTGCTCGAGCAGTTGGGCGAGGCGCGCGCCACAGCGCTGTTCAAACTCACCACCGAGGCGGTCGGGCGGATCCGCCAGCGCGTCGCTGATCATTCGATCGCCTGCGACATGATCGACGAAGGGGTGATCTGGGCGAACTGGTTCCGCGATCCGGCCGTGTTGCGCCAGCGCCAGCAGTTGCTGGCCGACCATTACGACGTGCATTGGCAGTGGCTGCCCGAAACCGAATTGCGCGCACGCATCCGCAGCGAGCGTTACCACGACGGCCTGTACGAGCGCGATGCACTGCACCTGCATCCGCTCAACTATGCGATCGGCGTGGCCGAGGCGGCGGCCGCGCAGGGAGTACGCATCCACGAGCACAGCGCCGTGCGTAGACTCGTGCGCGAAGGCCTGCAGTGGCGCCTGCGCACGGCGCACGGAGAACTGCTGGCCGACCAGGTGGTGCTGGCCTGCGGCGGCTACCTGGCCGGCCTGCGCAAGCCGATCGACCGGGCGATCCTGCCGATCGCCACCTACGTGATGGTGACCGAGCCCCTAGGTGCGCGCCTGGACGATTGCCTGCACACCCGCGCGGCGATCTACGACAGCCGCTTCGCCTTCGACTACTACCGCGCATTGCCGGATACGCGACTGCTGTGGGGCGGGCGCATCTCGGTGCTCAACCGTTCGCCGCGCGGAGTGCAGCGGCTGCTGACGAAGGACCTGCTGCGGGTGTTTCCGCAACTGGAGGGCGTGCGAGTCGACTACGCCTGGTCGGGCCTGATGAGCTATGCGCGGCACCAGATGCCGCAGATCGGCGGCGACGGCCACGGCCTGTGGTGGGCCCAGGCCTTCGGCGGGCACGGGCTGGCGCCGACCTGCGCTGCCGGCGAGCTGCTGGCGGCGGCGATCGCCGAAGGCGACGACCGCTGGCAACAGTTCGCCGACTACGGCCTGGGCAACACCCATCGCCCGTTCGGTTATCTTGCGGCACAGGCCAGCTACTGGTGGCAGCAGGGCCGCGACTGTCTGAAGACGAGGCTGGAAGGATGAGTGAAGCGGATCACCCCGAGATCAGCTGGGCCGATTTCGAGAAGGTGCTGATCGTCGCCGGCACGGTGACGAAGGTGGAACCGTTCCCCGAGGCACGCAGGCCGGCGTGGAAGGTATGGGTGGATTTCGGCCGCTACGGCGAGAAGAAGACCAGCGCGCAGATCGCCGCGCTGTACCGGGCCGAGGATCTGCTGGGGCGGCAGGTCGTGGGCGTGATCAACTTTCCCGAAAAGCAGATCGGACCGTTCCGTTCGCAATTCCTGCTCACCGGCTTTCCCACCGACGAGGGTGTGGTGGTCACCGCGATCGAACGCCCGGTACCGAACGGCACGCGGCTGGCCTGAGCCGGTGGTGCGTCGCCCGCGATTTGCCTGCAATACGCCAGCGCCGGTTCGCCATCGTTCGTCACCATGACGGCTTCGTCCCCCGCCATGGAGCCCTGCATGAACCCGTTCATCCGCACGATGTGGATCGGCACAGGTCTTTTCCTGGCAGGCCTGGCGCACGCGCAGGAGGCAAGCTGGAGCCAGCCGCAACAGCCCTTCCGCATCTACGGCAACAGCTGGTACGTGGGTACGCGGGGGCTGAGCGCGATCCTGGTCACGTCAGCGCAGGGCCATGTGCTGATCGACGGCACGCTGGAAGGCAATGCGGCGCAGATCGAGGCGAACATCCGCGCGCTCGGTTTCCGCCTGCGCGACATCCGGCTGATCCTCAACTCGCATGCCCACTCCGACCACGCCGGGGCGATCGCCCGGCTGGCGCGCGACAGCGGCGCCACCGTGGCGGCCAGCGCGGCCGGGGCGAGGGAACTGGGCCTCGGCGGTGACGATCCGGACGACCCGCAGTACGGCATGGCGCCACGCTATCCGGCGGTCACGCCGGTCGAGGTGGTCGCCGATGGCGCCGCCGTGAGGGTCGGGCCGATCGCGATGGTGGCGCACTACACGCCCGGCCATACGCGGGGCAGCACCTCGTGGACCTGGCGTTCGTGTAAAGCGGGGCACTGCCTGACGCTCGCCTACGTCGACAGCCTCACCGTGCTCGGCCGCGACGGCTTTCGCTACAGCGAGCAGCCGACCCGGGTCGCCGCTTTCCGCCGATCCTTCGCAACCGTCGCCGGTCTGCCCTGCGACATCCTGATCACCCCGCATCCGGAGGCCAGCGGCTTTATGCAGAAGGTTGCCGCACGCGATCGCGGGCATTCGTCCGCCGCCCTGGTCGATCCCGGCGCCTGCCGCGCCTACGCCGCGGCGGCGGAGCCGCGTTTCGAGGAACGCCTGGCCAGGGAACGGCAGGAAGCACGCACAACGGGCAAGTGAGCCGCTGCCGATCAGCGGCCCAGCCATACTTCCAGCCCCTGTGCGTTCAACTCGATGTCCATGCCCAGCAGCTGGCGCAGCGCGTCGCGGCCCTGCTGCCAGCCATGGGCTTGGGCGCGGGCGGCATAGAGATCGGTGAGCGATTCCATCAGCGCGGCGTGCCGGTCGGGCCGGCCGTGCGCGGCGCGGGCCAGCGCGACCATCGCGTCGATCTGCACGTGCAGGTCGGCCGCCAGCCGTTCGACATCCTCCACCCGGCCATAGTGGGTGAGGTACATCGCCGCGGGCTTCAGCGCGAGCAGCCGCTCGATCGACGCATGCAGCGCCGGCGGATCGAATTGCACCGGCGACGTGGTGGGCAGGATGAACGGGCCGTTCGCGGTGTCGAAATCGCGATAGGAGAGGCCGAACACGTCGCCGGTGAAACACGCGGCGGCGCGCTCGTCGTACACGGTGAGGTGGTGCTTCGCATGGCCGGGGGTGTCGATGCAGCGCAGCGGCCGGCCGGCCAGGTCCACCACGTGCCCGTCCGGCGCCTCGGTCACCCGTTCGACCGGGATCGGACGCAGCCGGCCGTAGGTCTGCTCCATCACCGACTCGCCGTACACCGCACTGGCGCCTGCCCACAGCACCGAGGGGTCGACCATGTGCCTGGCACCGCGCGGATGCACCACCAGTTGCGCGTTCGGCAACTGCGTAATCAGCTCGCCCGCGCCGCCGGCATGGTCCAGGTGCACGTGGGTGAGGATCAGCCAGTCCACCGCGGCAGCGGAAATCCCGGCTTCGTCGAGCGCCGCCAGCATGCGCGGCACGGCGAAGTTCGTGCCGCAGTCGATGAAGGCGCCACGGCCATGCTTGACCACCAGGTAGGCCGCATCGAATTGCGGGCGCACGAAGCCGGTGTCGATGGTGTGGATGCCGTGGGTATGTGCCATGCCTGCCTCGCGAACCGGACGATCCGTCGAGGGTAGCAAGCCGCCGCGGCGCGGGCACCTGCACCAAGGTCGAGTGGGAGTCGCCTGATAGGATCCAGCGGGGTTGCGGGTACCGCCTGGCCGTCAGCCTGCCATCCGCCTGGCGATCTTCGGCGGTCGCGGCACGCGCCACAGGTACCAGGCGGCTGCGGTGCGATGCGGACTCCAGCTTGCACCGATTGCCGCCAGCGCCTTTGGTGCGGGGGCCGTGTCCAGCGATTTCAGCAGGCGGTAGCCCTCGCGTACGCCGAAGTCGTCCACCGGCAGGATGTCCGGCCGGTCCAGGCTGTAGATGAGGAACATTTCCACGGTCCAGCGGCCGATGCCTTTCAGTGCGCCGAGCCGGGCGACGAGCTCCTCGTCGGACAGCGCCAGCGCCGTGCCCAGGTCCGGCACCACGCTATCCAGCGTGGCGGCGGCGATGCCGCGGATCGTCTCGGTCTTTCGCGCCGAAAACCCGCAGCCGCGCATCGCGTCGATCCCGGCATCGAGCAATTGCGCCGGCAGTGGAAACGTCTGTGGCGGGTACAGCGCCAGCAGCCGGGCCAGGATCGCGTCGCCGGCTTTCACATGCAGTTGCTGGTAGGCCACCGCGCGCACCAGCGCCTCGTACGGCTCGCGCGTCGGTTTCGGTTCGTGTCCGCAGGGGCCGACCTGCGCGACGAGGCGCGCCCAGTCGGCGTCGATCCCGGCCAGGAAAGCCGTGGCGTCAGCCGGCACGACGAAACGTCAGGTTGATGCGGGCATCGCCCAGCGCCGCGTGGTGGTTCGGCTTCAGCGGCAGCACGCCGTGGTAGCGCAGCCGCGCCGGGCCACCCCATACCACCACGTCGCCGTGCGCCAGCGGCACGCGCTGCGGACGATCGGAGCGTTGCAGTCCACCGAACAGGAACACAGCGGGGATGCCCAGCGAAACCGACACGATCGGCTCGCCCATGTCGCGCTCGTCGCGGTCCTGGTGCAGGCTCAGCCGGGTGCCGGCTTCGTAGCGGTTGACCAGGCAGGCATCCGGCACGAAACCGGCAAAGCCGGCGTGCGCGGCGGCGGCATCGGCCAGTTGCAGGAAGGCCGGCGGCATCGGCGGCCAGGGCCGGCCGCTGTCCGGATCGATCGGATCGTAGCGGTAACCGCGGCGGTCGCTGACCCAGCCTAGCGACCCGGCATTGGTCATGGCCACCGACATGCGCAGGCCGCCGGGCGTGACCAGGTGGCGGAACGGCGCCTGCGCCGCGATGGTCGCGATGGCCTGCAGCAGTGTCGTCTCGCCGGCCAGCGCAAACCCGCGCAGCACCACCGCGCCCTCGCATAGCGTTTCATCCCGACGGACAGGGGCGGAGCTGGTGGCGAACAGGTCGGCCGTGATCATGTGGCGTCGTGGAAGATGATGCCGAGCGTGTGCCGATGGCCGCTGCGCACGCGGCTGATGCCGTGGCGCATGGTTACCCGGTAACTGCCGCGCGTGCCTTGCAGCGGCCGCTGGTGCACCGCGAACACCACCGCGTCGCCTTGCCGCAGCGGCACCACCTCGACACGCGACTGCATGCGCGGGCGTTGTTCGGTCAGCACGAACTCGCCGCCGCTGAAATCGCGTCCCGGCTCGGACAGCAGGATCGCCAGTTGCAGCGGAAACACGTGCTCGCCGTACAGATCCTGGTGCAGGCAGTTGTAGTCGCCCGCGCCGTACTGCAGCAGCAACGGGGTAGGGCGCCGTTGGTCGGCGGCATGGCAGCGCGCCATGAATTCGGCATGGCTGGCGGGGTAGCGCACGGGCAGCCTCATCGATGCGTTCCAGCGGTTCGCGATCGGCGCCAGTCGCGGGTAGGCCGCGCTGCGCAACTCCGCCACCAGCTCCGGCAGGGGATAGCTGAAGTAGCGGTATTCGCCGCGGCCGAAACCGTGGCGGCCCATCACCACACGGCTGCGGAACCGCCCATCGTCCGCGTACAGGCCAGCCAGCGCCACGCACTCCTGCGGCGACAGCAGGGCTTCCAGCATCGCGCAGCCGTGCGCGTCGAGTTCATCGGCAATGCGGGCCCAGTCGCATGCCTGCAGCCTCGTGTCGGCTTCGGGGGCAGGGCGTAACTGCGCGTTCATCCCTGCGCCTCGCGATCCAGCAGCGCGCGCTTGCGCGGCACGCCCCAGCGGTAGCCGGACAGGCCGCCGTCATTGCGCACCACGCGATGGCACGGAATCGCCACCGCCAGCATGTTGCTGGCGCAGGCCTGGGCCACCGCCCGCGTCGCCGTGGGCGAGCCGATGCGCCGCGCGATCTCGCTGTAGCTGGCGGTGCTGCCCGCGGGGATCTCGCGCAGCGCACGCCACACGCGCTGCTGGAACGCGGTGCCGCGCACGTCCAGCGGCAGGTCCAGGCCGATCGCGGGGGCCTCGACGAAGCCCACCACCTGCGCCACCAGTTGCTCATAGTCGCGGTCGCCGCCGATCAGGCGAGCCTTCGGGAAACGATCCTGCAGGTCGCGGGCCAGCGCGTCGGGGTCGTCGCCGAGCAGGATCGCGCACACGCCGCGTTCGCTCTGCGCCACCAGGATCGCACCCAGCGAGCATTCGCCGATCGCGAAGCGGATGGCGCTGTCGGCGCCGCCAGCGCGATAGCTGGAGGGCGTCATGCCCAGCACCTGGTCGGCGGTTTGATAGAAGCGGCTGCTGGCGTTGTAGCCGGCGTCGAAGATCGCCGCGGTCACGCTGTGGCTGCGCTCCAACTCGTTGCGCACGCGGCGGCTGCGATGTGCCGTGGCGTACTGCTTCGGAGTCACCCCGGTGACCGCCTTGAACACGCGGTGGAAGTGGAACGGACTGAGCCCGCTCGGTTTCGCCAATTGCTCCAGCGTGGGCTCTGTCTCGGCCTGCTCGATCGTGCGGCAGGCGGTGGTGACCAGCGCCGCATGCTGCTCCGCCAGCGACGGCCGGCCGGGCCGGCAACGCTTGCACGGCCGGAAACCGGCACGTTCCGCCGCGGCGGCGGTGGCGTGGAAGGCCACGTTCTCGGGCCGGGCCGGGCGCGCGGCGCAGGATGGGCGGCAGTACACGCCGGTGCTGCGCACCGAATAGAAAAAGCTGCCGTCGGCACGCGCGTCGCGCGCCTGTACCGCGGCCCAGCGCGGGTCGGCGAGGGTGCTGGCACGTGCCGCCTGTTTGTCGAAGGTCTTCATGGCTGTTCCTTCCGTCGGATTATCGCTCAAGGCGCAATCTACGGACCGGCAACCACCGTGGCACTCCGGGTCTTGCGGTCGAATTCGCGCCGGCTTGCCATCGCCGGCGCGAACCGGCTGAGGGCATGGACTTAGCCGCCGCGATGCTCGGTGACGGACTTCAGCCAAGCCAGGAAATCGGCCTGCATTCCGGCGCTGAGGCCATGATCGATCGGATAGATCCGGGTCTCGTGCGGCACCTGCAGCGCTTCCAGCCATGTATCAGCACGCTGCGCCCAGCTCACCGGCAGCTTGCTGTCGTAGGCGCCGTGGGCGATGAAGACCCGCAGGCCGGCCAGTTGCGCGCGGTCGGCCAGTTGCGGCTCCAGTTCAGGCAGGATGCGGCCGGACAGCACCGCGAATCCGGCCACACACTGCGGTGCGGTCAGGCCGACGCTGGCGCTGAGGATGCCGCCCTGGCTGAAACCTGCGATCACCGTATGGCGCGAGTCTATGCCGTGCGCTACCTGCAATTGCCCGAGCAGGCGGAGCAGCGCGAGCCGGCTGTGCTCCGCCTCGGTGGCGTCGATACTCGGGCCGGTCGCGGTGAACGCCACCCGAAACCAGCCGTACTGACCCGGTGCGAAGACCAGTGGGCCGCGCGCCAGCACCACCAGTGTATCCGGCCCCGCTGCCATGGCGAGTGGGGCGAGGTTACCCTCGTTGCCGCCAACTCCGTGCAACAGCAGCAGCATCGATTTCGGCGTGGCCGGCCGTGGCTCACGCAGGCGGAAGCAAAGGCCCGACGCAGGGTCGTCCTGCAGCGGGCCGGATGAGTACGAAGACGGAACCGACATGGCACCCTTTCAGTCGTGGGTCAACGGTTCATGCCGACGTATCGACCAGCACCAGCTCGGCATCGTCGATCGCGGTGATGCGCAGTGTCGATTCGTTGCGGATCGCGGCGCCGTCGCGGGCGTCCAGCTTCACGCCGTTGATGTCCACCTTGCCGGTGGCCGGCACCAGGTAGGCGTAGCGGCCGGGGCCCAGCGTGTACCCGGTGCTTTCGCCGGCCTTGAGCGTGGCGCCCAGCACGCGCGCGTCGGTGCGCAGCGGCAGCGCCTCGGTGTCGTCCTTGAAGCCGCTGGCCAGTGCCACGAAATGGCCGGAACGATCCCCCTTGGGAAACGGCCGCGCGCCCCACGCCGGCGGCTTGCCGTTCTCGTCGGGGATGATCCAGATCTGGAAGATCCGCGTGGTCACGTTCTCCAGGTTGTACTCGGCGTGGGTGATGCCGCTGCCCGCGCTCATCACCTGCACGTCGCCGGCCTCGGTGCGGCCCTCGTTGCCCAGGCTGTCCTTGTGGCTGATCGCGCCTTCGCGCACGTAGGTGATGATCTCCATGTCCGCGTGCGGATGCGGCGGGAAGCCGGTTTGCGGTGCGATGGTGTCGTCGTTCCACACGCGCAGCGCGCCCCAGCCCATGCGCTTGGCATCGTGGTAGCTGGCGAACGAGAAATGATGCTTGGCATCGAGCCAGCCATGGTTGGCTCCACCCAGGCTGGCGAAAGGTCTGCGTTCAATCACGGTGGTAATCCTCTATGTTCATCGCGCCAGCAAGGCGCCCGTGCAACATAAGGCTAGCCATCGCCACCTGAAACGGGCGCGAAGGAAACGGATTGTCGCCGCCGCCGAACGCCACCGGCCGCCTACCAGTCGGTCGGCCGGTAGTCCTTCAGGAACTGGCCCCACACGTGCTCGCCGGTATTGATGCCGTGGATGATCGGGTCGACGATGCGCGCGGCGCCGTCGACGATGTCCAGCGGCGGGTGGAAGCGTTCCGCCAGCACCTTCCTCGCGGCCAGCTCGGCGGGGTCCTCGTCGGTCACCCAGCCGGTGTCGACGCTGTTCATGTGGATGCCGTCGTTGTGGTAGTCGGTGGCGGAGGTGCGCGTCATCATGTTCAGCGCGGCCTTGGCCATGTTGGTGTGCGGGTGGCGGGTGGTCTTGAAGTTGCGGTAGAACTGGCCCTCCATCGCCGACACGTTGACGATGTGCTTGTCGCGCTCGCCGGTGCGCAGCATCAGCGGCTTCAGCCGCGCGTTGATGATGAACGGCGCGATCGCGTTCACCAGCTGCACCTCCAGCAATTCTACCGACGGCACTTCGGCCATCAGCAGCCGCCACGAGTTGCGCTGGCGCAGGTCGACCTGCTGCAGGTCCTGGTCCAGCCGGCCTTCGGGGAACAGGTGGCTCTGCGCCAGCAGTTCCTCCGGCAGCAGCGGCAGCTGCGACAGCTCGGCGGCGCGGGTCAGGCCTGGCAGGTTCGTCGCGGCGCCGGTCTCGGGCAGGATGTTGGAACCGCGCATGCCTTCGTAATGGCCGACCAGCCGGCGCACGTGCTCGGGTAGTTCGTGCAGCGCGGCGGTCTCGCCCTCCATCATGTGCGCGTAGAACTCCGGCGGCCGACGCACGGTCTGGCAGGCGTTGTTGATGATGAAGTCCAGCCGCGGCCGGGTCGCCACCAGCTCCTGGCAGAACGCTTCGACGCTGGGCGTGTGGCGCAGGTCGAGGCCGTAGACCTGCAGCCGGTGGCCCCAGTCGGCGAAGTCGGGTTCGGCCGCGTAGCGCGCCGCCGAGTCGCGCGGGAAGCGGGTGGTGACGATCAGCTCGGCGCCGGCGCGCAGCAGCTTCAGCCCGGCCTGGTAGCCGATCTTCACGCGGCCGCCGGTGAGCAGCGCCACGCGCCCGCGCAGGTCGGCCAGCTCGCCGCGCTTGGCGTAGTTGAACGCGGCGCACTCCGGGCACAGCTGGTCGTAGAAGAAGTGGATGGCTGCGTACTTGCGCTTGCATACGTAGCAGTGCTTCGGTTCGACCGGCTCGCGCGGCTGTGCGGCGTCGGCCGCGGGCGGGACATCGTGCGGCAGGAAGCCCTCCGGCACGAACACGTTCGGCGTGGTGAACACCGGCCTGCGGCGCAAGGCGCGGATGCCGGTCTGGTTCAGCACGGTTTCTTCGGCCTCCACCTTCGAGGCGTGGCGTGCCTTCTCGGCGGCTTTCAGCTTGATCCGGCGCGCCACCGGGTCGGGGTGGTAGACCTGCGCCACCGCCTGGTGCAGGCGTTGGCGATCCTCGGCCGGCAGCCGGTCCAGCAGTTGTCGGTCGGCCGCCACCGATTCCAGCAGCGTCGCCGCGGCGCGCAGGCGCTCCAGCAGGTCGGTATCCGCGTCGTCGGGCGGGGGCAGGGGGGCGGGCTTGATGGTCAAGGAGGGATCCGTCGTGATGGGGCGAAGCATCGCCAACCGCCTATTTTGCCTGTTTTTGGACCAGTTTTCGGGAGTTGCTGCGACGGGGCGTCCGCCGTCGCCGGTCACCAAGCAGAAACGGATTTTTGGAATTGGGATATTGCGCACACTTCGATGGCATGACTAATGCTGAACTAACACCGTAACCGCCTGGGCTGGGCGGTGTAGTGGTACTTGGGCGGAGTACGGCGCTGGCAGGATCGAGCGTCAGGCTGCCCACAGCGACGAAGGTTCCCGCGTGTCGATAGCAGCAAGTGCGCATAGAAGAGAAGAGGCCGCCACGGCCCGGTCGGTTGCTGTTTCCCTTCCCCCCGTCGATGCCTTGCTGGGTGACCTGCCTACGGCGCATCGTGCCCTGCCGATCGGCCATCGCGTGGCCGGGCAGGGTTGCCATGGCGCGAAAGTGGGCCATCGGTTCCATGCGGCAGCGCGCGTCCGCTTCGTCTACTTTCCGTCGGTGGACGGGGATGATGGTCGGGCGGTCTCCCACCCGCACCTGACCCTTGCCGAAGTCCTGCTCGACCGCGTGCTGGCTGCCCATGCCGCCGGCCTGCGGCCGATGGCTCCCTCGCTCGACTACGCCGCCGAGGCACGCGCCACGGTGCGGCCGCCGCGCCGCATGTTCCACCCGGCCACGCTGGAGTACCGCCGCTGGTATCGCACGGATGGCAGCGCACGCACCCAGCCATTGACCCGCGAAGCGCTCGCGCTGCGGCTGGCGGCTACCGACGAGCTGTCGATGAAGGAGGCGCGGGCCCGCGTCGCACGGCGCTCGCATGCACTGCCGGCAGCCGATCAGGCATGGCTGGTCGATCGCCGCCACACGCCGTTGGAGCGGCGCCCGCTCAACCAGGCGGAGTTCCGCATGCTGGTGAGTGCCCTCGACGCCATCTGGGAGGCTTCGGGCGGCAGCTCGCACATGGACCGCGTGAACCGCCGGATCGCGTTGCGCGCGGTCGCCGTGCTTGGCAACCTGCTGGACGAGTACGTCGCCTCGCCATTCCAGTCCGCCGCGCTGGGTGAAATCTTCAACGAGCACCACCTGGCGCACCTTTGCCGGACCATCGAGAACTCGCGGCAGGCCGAATCCGCCTCGTGCGTCCTGCTGGCCGGGCCCAAGGCCTGGTTCGCCGCCAAGTCGGCACGGATGCGTGCCGAACACCAGGTCGGCCTGGCCAAGTCACCGACGGCTTCCGCCACGATGCGCCTGTCGGAGCGCCCGGTCGTCGCCGTGATCGGCGGCCGCCTGCACATGTTCGTGGGCGGCCGGCGACCCGGCGCCCTCGTGGCGCCGCCCGCACCGACCTACGCCACCTTCGGCTGAGCCCTCCGGGCCGCCGTTTCACCGGCGCCGCGCCGTCGCCCGACGGGCGTGGTAGATTTCCTCGACACCCGCTTCTCATGCCCAGATGAGCGCCCGGCAAGGGCGCGACCTGGTGGCGTTCCCGGCGGCGTTGCGAGGGTATCGGGCGGGTTTCGCCAGCCGGCGAAACGGAGGTGACCGATCATGCGTGCCTTGCTGACCCTGTGCTACGGCGTGCTCTGCTACGCCGTGTTCTTCCTGGTGTTCCTCTACGCCATCGGCTTCGTCGGAGACGTGCTGGTGCCGCGTAGCGTGGATCGTCCGCCGAGCGCGCTGGCGCCGGCCATGGCATGGATCGTCGACCTGCTGCTGCTCGGCCTGTTCGCCGTGCAGCACAGCGGCATGGCCCGTGCCGGCTTCAAGGCGTGGCTCACGCGCTGGCTGTCGCCGGCGCTCGAGCGCAGCACCTTCGTGCTGCTGTCCAGCCTGGCGCTGATCGTGCTGTTCCGCTGGTGGCAGCCGCTGCCCGACACGATCTGGCGGGTGGAGGCGGACTGGGCGGTGGGCCTGCTGTACGCGCTGTCCGCCTGCGGCTGGCTGCTGGTGCTGAGCGGCACCTTCGTCATCAACCACTTCGACCTGTTCGGCCTGCGCCAGGTGTGGCTGGACGCGCACGGGCAGCACTACACGCCGCTGCCGTTCAAGCGGCACCTGTATTACCGCCTCGTGCGTCACCCGCTGATGCTCGGCTTCCTCGTCGCGTTCTGGGCCACGCCGCACATGAGCATGGGCCACCTGCTGTTTGCCGTGGCCACCACCGGCTACATCCTGGTCGCGGTGAAGTACTTCGAGGAGCGCGACCTGGTGGCCGTCCACGGCGACGACTATCGCCGCTACCAGCACGAAGTGCCGATGCTGTGCCCGTGGCCGCGACCGCACCATCACACGCCGCCGCGGCCGGCGCCGCGCGTGGCGCACTAGCGGACGGCCCGGCGCCGACGCATCGGCGCCGATCGCCCGTTCCGACGGGTCGGGTCCGTGCAAGCGGCCCGACCTTTTTCGGTCCACCATCAAGGAGTCGATGGGCGTGCCGGCACAACACGTAATCGACACACTGCTCGCCATCCACGGCTGGACCGGCAGGCCGGCCGACCACATCGTCAACATGCCGGGCCATACGCTGGCCGGCATCGCCAGCAAGACCACCCCCTGGCACAACCTGAACTCCAGCCTGTGGAACTACGCGCGCGCCAACAACTTAGGTGTGGATAGCCACAGCGGGCAACAAGGGCGCATCGGCGCTGCGCGAAGGGGCGACGACGAAGCGGGCCAAGGCTACTTGAAGCAGAACGGCGCCGTTTCGCAACGGCGCCGTTCCTGTTTCTTGCCAAGGTTGATCAGAGCGCTTCGAACACGCCCGCCGCGCCCATGCCGGTGCCGATGCACATCGTCACCATGCCGTACTTCTGCTTGCGCCTCCGCATGCCGTGCACCAGCGTGGCGACGCGCACCGCGCCGGTGGCACCGAGCGGATGGCCTAACGCGATGGCGCCGCCGAGCGGGTTGACCTTGGCCGGGTCGAGCTTGAGGTCGCCCATCACGGCCAGCGCCTGGGCGGCGAAGGCTTCGTTGAGTTCGATCCAGTCGAGCTGGTCCTGGCTGATGCCGGTCTGCTTGAGCGCCTTGGGGATCGCTTCCTTCGGGCCGATGCCCATCACCTCGGGTTTCACGCCGGCGACCGAGAAGCCGACGAAACGGGCCAGCGGTTGCAGGTTGTACTGCTTGATCGCCTTTTCGCTGGCCAGCAGCACGGCGCCCGCGCCGTCGGACATCTGGCTGGAGTTGCCGGCGGTGACGGTGCCGCCGAACTGGCCGTTGCGGAATACGGTCTTGAGCTTGGCCAGCACTTCCAGCGTGGTGCCGGCGCGCGGGCCCTCGTCGTTCCCGATCAGGCGGCTGTCGGTGACGATGCCGCGGGTGACGAGGTCAGGATAGTGGTCGGCGAGCTGGAACGGGGTGATCTCTTCCTTGAACTCGCCGGCGGCCTGGGCGGCCAGCGCGCGACGGTGGCTTTCCACCGAGAACGCGTCCTGCGCCTCGCGGCTGATCTTCCACTGCTTGGCGACATTCTCGGCGGTGATGCCCATGCCATAGGCGATGCCGATGTGCTCGTTGTCGAAGATGGCCGGGTTCATGGCGATCTTGTGGCCCATCATCGGCACCATGCTCATGCTCTCGGTACCGCCGGCAAGCATCAGGTCGTCCAGGCCCAGACGAATGCGGTCGGCGGCCATCGCCACCGACTGCAGGCCGGAGGAGCAGAAGCGGTTGACGGTGACGCCGGGCACGGTGTCGGGCAGGCCGGCCAGCAGCAGGCCGATGCGCGCCACGTTCATGCCTTGCTCGGCCTCGGGCATGGCGCAGCCGATGATGACATCGCCGATCTGGTGCGGGTCGATGCCGGGCGCCTGCGCAATCACCGCGCGGATCACGTGGGCGAGCATGTCGTCCGGGCGGGTGTTGCGGAATACGCCGCGCGGCGCCTTGCCGACCGGGGTGCGGGTGGCGGCGACGATGTAGGCGTCTTGGATTTGCTTGCTCATGGTTCTTGCTCCGTGGCGTCGCGCTTGATAGCGGCGACGCACTTCAGTTTTTGATCGTCATCCCTGCGCAGGCAGGGATCCAGTGTCGTAGACGTAAACCAAAGTCGCTGGGTCCCGGCCTTCGCCGGGACGACGAGCGGTCAGTTGCGCAGCGGCTTGCCGGTGGTCATGGTGTGGGCGATGCGGGCCTGGGTCTTTTCGGTCTTGGCCAGTTCCACGAAGTGCTTGCGCTCAAGCGCAAGCAGCCATTCCTCGTCCACCGTGGAGCCACGCTCGATCACGCCGCCGCACAGGGTGTCGGCGATGCGCCGGGCGATTTCCACGTCGTGTTCGGAGGCGAAATAGCCGGCCTGCAGGTTGGCCAGCGAGGCGCGGAAGGTGGCGGTGCCCACGTCGCCGGCCACCGGGATCGCGCGCTGGTACAGCGGCGGGCGGTAGCCGGATTCGGCCAACGAGTTCGCCACCTGCTTGGCCACGTAGAGGAGTTCATATGCGTTGAACACCACCACATCGCTGTCGCGCAACAGACCCATGGCCTTCGCTTCGATCGCGCTGGGCGAGACCTTGGCCATCGCCACGGTCTCGAACACCTTCTTCAATTCTTCGAACGGATCGGCCGGGTTGGCCTTCGCGGCGCGCACGGCCAGTTCATGCAGGCCGCCGCCGGCCGGCAGCAGGCCGACGCCGGCCTCGACCAGGCCGATGTAGCTTTCGAGTGCCGCAACAGTCCGGGCGGAGTGCATCTGGAATTCGCAGCCGCCGCCCAGCGCCAGGCCGCGCACGGCGGACACCACTGGCACCAGCGCATGCTTGATGCGCATGCTGGTGCGCTGGAAGTTGGCGACCATCTTCTCGAAGTCGTCGAACTTGCCGGCCTGCAGCAGGCCCAGCGCGCCCTTGAGGTCGGCGCCGGCGGAGAACGGCTCGGCGTCTTGCCAGATCACCACCGCCTTGAGCTTCTCCTCGGCGATGTCGATGGCGTGCTGGATGCCGTCGAGCACGTGGTCGTTGACCGTATGCATCTTGGTCTTGAACGAAATGATGCCGATGCCGTCGTCGCCCAGCGTCCACAGGCGGATGCCGTCGTTCTCCCACACGGTGCTGCCCTGGTCGAACTTCTCGCCCAGGATCGGGTCGGGAAACAGCTGGCGCCGGTACACCGGGTGCTGCGAGCGTGGCTTGTCAGTGTTGGCGCTGGCCGAATACGAGCCGGCCTTGCCGTGCACGCCGCTGCGGCCGTCGGTGACCCAGGCGGGCAGCGGCGCCTTGCTCATCGCCTTGCCGGCGGCGATGTCCTCGGCGATCCAGCCGGCGACCTGCTGCCAGCCGGCGGCCTGCCAGGTCTCGAACGGCCCGAGCTTCCAGCCGTAGCCCCAGCGGATCGCGAAGTCGACGTCGCGCGCGGTGTCGGCGATGTCGGCCAGGTGATAGGCGGTGTAGTGGAACAGGTCGCGGAAGGTGGCCCACAGGAACTGCGCCTGCTTGTCGCTGCTGGCGCGCAGCTTGGCGAACTTCTCGGCCGGATTCTTGATCGCGAGGATCGCGGCCACCTCGTCCGAGGCCTTCTGTTCGGAAACGCGGTAATCCTGCCTGGCGACGTCGACCACGACGATGTCCTTGCCGGCCTTCCTGTAGAAGCCGGCGCCGTTCTTCTGGCCCAGCGCGCCTTTCTCGATCAGGCCGGCCAGCCACACTGGCGCCTTGAAGTAGGCGTGCCACGGGTCGTCGGGCAGGGTATCGGCCATGGTCTTGATGACGTGCGCCATGGTGTCCAGGCCGACCACGTCGGCGGTGCGGTAGGTGGCGCTCTTGGGGCGACCCACGGCCGGGCCGGTGAGTGCGTCGACCACGTCGAAGCCCAGCCCGAACTGTTCGGTGTGGTGCATGGTGGCCAGCATCGAGAACACCCCGATGCGGTTGCCGATGAAGTTGGGCGTGTCGCGGGCGATCACCACGCCCTTGCCGACGGTGGTGACGAGGAACGCTTCGAGGCCGTCGATCACGTTCTGGTCGGTGAGCCGGGTCGGGATCAGCTCGACCAGGTGCATGTAGCGCGGCGGGTTGAAGAAGTGCACGCCGGAGAAGCGGTGGCGCATTTCTTCCGGCAGCGCCTCGGCCAGCGTGTTGATCGACAGGCCGGAGGTGTTGGAGGCGATGATCGCGGTCTTCGACAGGTGCGGGGCGATCTTCCGGTACAGGTCGAGTTTCCAGTCCATCCGTTCGGCGATCGCCTCGATCACCAGGTCGACGTCCGTGAGATGTGCCATATCCTCGTCATAGTTGGCCGGGATGATCGCGGCGGCGAGGTTCCTGTCGGCCAGCGGCGCCGGCGACAGCTTGGCCAGGTTGGCGATGGCCTTCAGCGCGATGCCGCTCTTCGGACCGTCCTTTGCGGGCAGGTCGAACAGGACGGTCTCGACGCCGGCGTTGGTCAGGTGCGCGGCGATCTGCGCGCCCATGACACCGGCGCCCAGCACGGCGGCCTTGCGGATGCGCAGTGCTGATGTGGGTGAGGATGCAGCGGTCATTGGCTTCTCCGAAATGGTGCAAGCGGGGTTGGATCAGGTGATGAGGTCAGGGGTGGCTGAGTCCGGCGACGGCAAAGCGAACCAGGTGCTGGACAGTCTGCTCGCGATGCGCGTGTTCACTGACGTCGTTCTTGCGCTGGATCATGCCGAAGCCGGACATCGCATGGGTCAGCGCACCGGTGACGAGGTCGATGCGCCAGTACAGCTCCGGTTTGCTCAGCTGCGGCAGCAAGCGGGCGAACTCGGCGGTGAACTGGCGCATCACGTGGCCGTAGTTGGTGGACAGGAACTGGCGCAGGCTGTCGTCATGCTCGGCGAACGCACGCGCCAGGACGCGCATGAAAAGCGCGCCGCTGTTGTCGTGGGACAGTTCGAGGGCAGGGCGGATGTAGGCCTCCAGCACGTCCTCGAGCGTGGCGTCCGGGGCGCCGGCGACCTTGGCCAGGGCAACCAGCCGGCTCTCGTTCAGTGCGTCCAGACGGCGCCGGAACACCTCCTCGACCAGCTTGTCCTTGGAGCCGAAGTGGTAGTTGACCGCCGCCAGGTTCACGCCGGCGGCGGCGGTAAGCTGGCGCAGCGAGGCGCCTTCAAAGCCGCGCTGGGCGAACAGGAGTTCGGCGGCGCCGAGTATCCGTTCCTTGGTCGAGCCGGAGCTGTTCACGGGAGAACCATCCATCGGCCGCAGGCCGGTTCAAACGATCGTTTGAGCATACGCGGACAGTTCCGCGGTCGTCAAACGGTCGTTTGTTGTAAATACCCGCCGACTTGCGTATGAGTTAGAATCTGTCAAACCTTCGTGAGTTAAATCCGCAACCTCGATCGGATTTGGCTGAATTCTCGCCGGCCGGGGGCCGGCCACGACCCCATCCCATTCATCCGTTTTCCCGGAGCAGACCCGCATGGCGCTGGAGCGCACCCTTTCCATCATCAAGCCCGACGCCGTTGCCAAGAACGTCATCGGCGAAATCTATGCTCGTTTCGAAAAGGCCGGTCTCAAGATCGTCGCCGGTCGGATGAAGCAACTGTCGCGCCAGGAAGCCGAGGGTTTCTATGCCGTGCATCGCGACCGCCCGTTCTTCAAGGCGCTGGTCGAGTTCATGATCTCCGGCCCGGTGATGATCCAGGTGCTGGAAGGCGAGAACGCCGTGCTGGCCCACCGCGACCTGATGGGCGCCACCAACCCGAAGGAAGCCGCACCGGGCACGATTCGCGCCGACTTCGCCGACTCCATCGACGCGAATGCCGTGCACGGCTCCGACGCGGTCGAGACCGCCAGGGTGGAGATTGCCTATTTCTTCGCTGCGACGGACGTATTATCCAGGTGATTTTTGCGCTCATTTCTGAGCGCGAAGATCAAAAAGCGGCCATCCGTGGCCGCACTCTTCAGAAAATCATGAACCAGGTTACTGCCACTTCATCCGGTCCGATGACCGCCAAGGTCAACCTGCTCGATTTCGATCGTCAGGGCCTGCGTGATTTCTTTGCGCAGCTCGGCGAGAAGCCGTATCGCGCCGAGCAGGTGATGAAGTGGATCTACCATGATCTGGAAGACAACTTCGAAAACATGACCGACGTGGGCAAGGCGCTGCGCGCCAAGCTCACCGAGGCGTGCTACATCGGCGCACCGAACACCCTGCTGGACAAGGCCGCCACCGACGGCACGCACAAGTGGCTGCTGGGCATGGACAAGGGCAACGCGGTGGAGACTGTGTACATCCCCGAGCCCACCCGCGGCACCCTGTGCGTGTCCTCCCAGATCGGCTGCGCGCTGAACTGCCAGTTCTGCTCGACCGGCGCACAAGGCTTCAACCGCAACCTGTCCACCGCCGAGATCATCGGCCAGGTGTGGGTGGCGGCGAAGTACCTGGGCAACGTCACCCACCAGAACCGCCGCATCACCAACGTGGTGATGATGGGCATGGGCGAGCCGCTGGCCAATTTCGAGAACGTGGTGCGGGCGATGAAGTTGATGCGCGACGACCTCGGTTTCGGGCTGGCGTCGAAGCGGGTCACCTTGTCCACCGCCGGCATGGTGCCGTTGATCGACGAGCTGTCCGATACCATCGATGTGTCGCTGGCGGTGTCGCTGCACGCGGCCAATGACGAGCTGCGTACCGAACTGGTGCCGCTCAACAAGCGCTATCCGATCGCCGAACTGCTTGCCGCCTGCCAGCGCTGGATCGCGCGCAAGCCGCGCACCTCGATCACCTTCGAATACACCCTGATGAAGGGCGTCAACGACCAGCCCGAGCACGCACGCCAGCTGATCAAGCTGATGCGCAAGCTGCCGACCTGCAAGGTCAACCTGATTCCGTTCAACCCCTTCCCAGGCACCCGTTTCGAGCGTTCGGACGCGGGCACCATCCACGAGTTCCAGACCCAGCTGCTCAATGCCGGCGTGCTGACCATGCTGCGGCGCACCCGCGGCGACGACATCGATGCGGCCTGCGGCCAGTTGGCCGGGCAGGTCACGGATCGCACCCGGCGCAGTGCCGGTCTGCGCAAACGGCAGGACGAGGGGACATTGCATGCGATTTGACCGTGCATTGCTGATCTGCCTGTCGCTGTCGCTGCTGCTGGCAGGCTGCGTCACCACGCGCACCGACAGCAGTTCGCTGGGCAAGAATATGCCGCAGGCCAGCAAGGCCGACCAGGCGGAAGATGCCGCCCGGATCCACACCGAACTGGGCCAGCGCTACCTGGCCTCCGGTGACCTGCAGACCGCTCTGGAAAAACTGACCAAGGCCCTGCAGTTCGACCCCAATTACGCGCCGGCGCACACCGTGATTGCGGTGCTGTACGAACGAATCAACAATTTGCCCGAAGCCGAGCAGCATTACCGCAGGGCAGTAGAGCTGGAGCCGGCCAAGGGTGCGCCGAACAACAACCTGGGCGTGTTCCTCTGTCATATCGGAAAGATCGCCGAGGCGAACGGCTATTTCCAGAAAGCCGTCGCCGACCCCTTCTACCAGACCCCGGACGTGGCGCTGACCAATGCCGGTGTGTGCCAGTTGCGCGCGCACGACATCGCCGGCGCCGAAGCGAATTTTCGTGACGCCATCGTGCGAAATCCGAAAAACGCAGAGGCACTCTTCCAGCTTGCCAACACGCTTTATCAGAACGGAAATGCGTTTCGCGCCAGGGCCTTCATCCAGCGATTCGAAGCGCTGGATCAGCCGACAGCCGCATCGCTCAAGCTAGGCCACGACATCGAATCCAGTCTGGGCAACACGGAAGGCGCCCACAACTACCGCAAGCGATTGCTCAGCCAGTTCCCGGACTCGGAGCAGGCGCACGCCCTTGACACTACCGCCAGCCAATGACCTCCATGCAGCCACATCCGACCGTGCAGGGTTCGAGTGAGCCCGAGTTGTTCGGCATCAATTTGTCCGCCATGGATGCGTCGTCGACAAACCCCCACACGGTAAGTTTCGGCAACCGCCTGCATGCGGCGCGTGAAGGCCGCGGCCTGGACCTGGAAACCTGTGCGCATCAGCTGAAACTGCCCGCCCGCGTGCTGCGCCGGCTCGAGCGCGACCAGTACGACGGCATCGATTCGAAGATCTACCTCGGCAGCTACATCGGCAAGTACGCCCGGTATCTCGGTCTAGATGAGGCGTTGGTCCAGGCCGAACTCGATCGCATCAAGCAGGTCGACCCGCCGCTGGTGGCCACCGGCGGCATTTCGCATTCGCGCTTCCTGCTGGACCGCTATGCCACGGCGGCGACCTATGTCGTGCTGACGGCGGTGATCGTGGTGCCGATGATCTGGCTGGGCGTGCGCGGCACGCTGGATCGCGACCTCAGTCATTTTGCGCCGCTGGATGCCGCCCCGGTGGCACAGCTGGATGCGCCGTCGCCGCCCGCCGCTGCCGTCGACGGTGCCCGCAAGCCGCTGCCTTTGTCGCCGCCGAAGGTGACGCCGCCCGCGGAGCAGGATCAGCCGCTGCTGGCTTCGATGGCGCCGTTCCCGAACCTGGAAAACACCAATCTGGCCTCGGCCAAGCCCAGCGCGCCGCCTACGCCGGCCGTCGATGTCGGTACCGGCGGCCACAGTCTGAGTCTGCGCCTTTCCGCCGCCAGTTGGGTCGAAGTGGTCCAGGCCGACGGTTCGCGCTTGGAATACGGGCTGCTGCCTGCCGGCAGCAGCAAGACCTACCGCAGCGACCAGCCGCTGGAGGTGCGCATCGGCAATGCAAGCGGTGCGCAGGTCAGCATCGATGGCGCATCGGTGGGCCTGGACGAATTCAGGCGCGCCAACGTAGCTCGTTTCCGCATGCAGATGCAGGACGGCAAGGCCTCCGCGGCCAGCCTCTGATCGCCATCGGCGGCCGCTGCGGGCGGCCCATTTCGGTTATGCTTGCCCACTTGGTTCGCCCGGCAACGGGCGGGCACGACGGGCATTTCCTTTTTCTGTCCACCGCGCCGGCACGTGCACGCATCCTCGGGTGCGCGGCCTCTTGAATGGTGATCGCATGGCATTTGAAGAATACGACAAGTACGAACAGAGCGAACTGGTTCAGAAGTGGCTGCGCGAAAATGGCATGTCGATCGTCGTGGGCATCGCGATCGGTCTGGTTGGCATCTTTGGTTGGCAGCAGTGGCGCAACCACCAGGCAAGACAGGAGGGTGACGCTGCGCAGCTCTATCAGCAGGCGCAGATCGCCACCGCCTCCGGCAAGCCGGACACCGCGGCGCAGCTGACCGACCGGCTGATGAAGGACTACGCCAAGTCGCCCTTTGCCGTATTTGCCGTCAGTGATCGCGCCAGGCGGCAAGTGCAGGCCGGCCAGCTCGACAAGGCCGAGGCGTCGCTGGAGTGGGCCGAGAGCCACGCCGCGGCTCCCGAGCTGAAATCGCTGACGCTGCTGCGCATCGCCCAGGTGGAACTGGCGCGCGACAACGGCAAGCAGGCGCTGGCCACGCTCGACCGCATCCCGGCCAGCAGCTATCAGGGCCTGGCGCAGGAACTCCGTGGTGATGTGCTGGTCAAGCTTGGACGCTCCGACGAAGCGCGCAAGGCCTATCAGGCAGCCTTGTCGACGTTGGGCGAGGAAGCGCCGCAACGCGGTGCCTTGCAAATGAAACTCGATGATCTGGCCGTGGACGGGAAGCAGGGCGCATGAAACGATTTTTGCTGATCACGCTGGCCTCGCTGGTAAGCCTTGCCGGGTGTCATTCGTTCAAGAAGGAAAACGTCCAGCCGCCGACCCCGCTGGCGAAGGATTTCAAGCCCACCGTGCAGGTCACCCGCCTGTGGCGCAACAGCGTCGGCGCCGGCGCCGGCAGCAGCGGCGCGCGCCTGCGTCCGACCGTGGTGGATGGCGTGCTCTATGCCGACAGCACGGACGGCAAGCTGGCGGCGTTCGACGCCGGCAGCGGCAAGACGCTGTGGTCGAAGAGTTCAAGCACCCATGGCTGGTTCGGCTGGGGCGACAAGAAACGCAAGGACGCGATGTACGCCGGCGGCCCTGCGGTCAACGGCGACCTGCTCGCCGTCGGCACGCTGGACGGCCACGTCTACGGCGTCAATGCGAAGGACGGCAGCCCGCGCTGGGAAGTCGAGGTGAATTCCGAGGTGCTGGCGTCGCCGGTGGTCGTGGATAATCTCGTGGTGGTGCGCACCAGCGATGGCCGCGTCTATGCGCTGGATGCCGCCAATGGCGAACGTCGCTGGGTGTACGACCAGGGCACCGTGCCGCTGCTCAGCCTGCGCGGCAATGGCGCGCTGCTGGTCGCCAACGGCGTGCTGTTCTTCGGCAGCGACGACGGCAAGCTGGTTGCGCTGCGTCTGGACAACGGCACCAAGTTGTGGGAACAGAAGCTCGCCAGCGGCGAAGGCCGCACCGAGATCGATCGCCTGAGCGACGCCGACGGCGCGATCCTGCTGGATGGCAGCACGCTCTACGGTGCCGCCTACCACGGCAACCTGATGGCGGTGGACGGCCCCAGCGGCCGCCCGCTGTGGTCGCACCCGTTCTCCAGCTTCGGTTCGCTCGCGGTCAGCGGGAATGCCGTGTTCGGCGCCAACGACGAGTCGGTGGTGTGGGCATTCGACAAGAGCGGCGGTTCCGATCTCTGGAAGAACGACGCATTGAAGTATCGCTGGATCACCGGTCCAGCGGTGCAGGGCAACTATGTCGTGGTTGGCGACATGGAAGGCTACGTGCACTGGTTGCAGACCGGCGACGGCGCGCTGGCAGCGCGCGAGCGACTGTCGAAGAAGGCGATCCGCGCGCAGCCGCTGGTGGTGGGCGATGTCGTCTACGTCGAGGACGTCGAGGGCCGCATCGGCGCCTACCGTCTGTCCTCGCGCTGATTTCGCCTCAACGTAGTCCTCGTCATGCTGCCTGTCGTTGCGCTGGTCGGTCGTCCGAACGTCGGTAAATCGACCCTTTTCAACGTGCTGACGCGCAGCCGTGACGCCCTGGTGGCCGACATGCCGGGCGTGACCCGCGATCGTCACTATGGCGTATGCCGCACCGGTGGGCGCCCGTTCGTGGTGGTCGACACCGGCGGGTTGTCCGGTACCGAAGACGTCATGGACGTGCTGACCGCGAAGCAGGTGCGGCTGGCGATCGAGGAAGCGAACGTGCTGGTGTTCGTGGTCGACGCCCGCGATGGCCTGCTGCCGCAGGACTACGTGATCCTCGGCGAGCTGCGCCGCAGCGGCAAGCCGATCGTGGCGGCGGTCAACAAGACCGACGGTCTCGACATGCAGACCGTGATGGCCGAATTTTCCGCCTTCGGCATCGGCAGCACCCTGCCGCTGTCGGCGGCGCACAATCGCGGCACCGACGAGCTGATTCACGTCCTGCTGCCGCTGCTGCCGGCCGACGAGGAAGCGGCGGTCACCGAAGAGGGCGAGGACGACAGCATCCGCGTCGCCATCGTCGGCCGCCCGAACGCCGGCAAGTCGACCCTGATCAACCGCCTGCTGGGCGAGGAACGGCTGATCGTTTCCGACGTGGCCGGCACCACGCGCGACCCGATCCGGGTGCCGCTGGAGCGCGACGGCAAGCGTTACACCCTGATCGACACCGCCGGCATCCGGCGCAAGTCGCGGGTCGAGGAGGCGGTGGAGAAGTTCAGCGTCATCAAGACGCTGCAGTCGATCGCCGCGGCCCAGGTCGTGGTGGTGATGATCGACGCCCGCGAGAACCTCGCCGACCAGGATCTCACCCTGATCGGCTATGCGATGGACGAAGGCAGGGCCCTGGTCATCGCGATCAACAAATGGGACGACATGGATTCGTACCAGCGCGACGAGTGCCGCCGCGCGCTGGATCGCCGGCTGGTGTTCGTCGACTGGGCCAGGCAGGTGCAGATTTCCGCGCTGCACGGCTCGGGCTTGCGCGAGCTGATGCGTGCGGTGGTGCGCGCACATGCATCGGCGACCAAGGTGCTGGTGTCTTCCGACCTCACCAAGACGCTGGAAAAGGCCTACGAGACTTATCAGCCGCCGCTGGTGAACGGCCATTCGCCGAAGCTGCGCTTCGCCCATCCCGGCGGCACCAACCCGCCGACCATCGTGATCCACGGCACCCGCACCAAGCACATCGCGCCGGCCTACCAGCGCTACCTGGAAAACTTCTTCCGCAAGCGCTACAAGCTGGAAGGCACACCGATCCGCATCGTGTTCCGCGAGGGCGAGAACCCGTATGCCGGGCGCAAGAAAGTGCTGACCAAGGAACAACAGCACAAGGCGCGGCGCCGGCTCAGCGAACTGATCAAGCGCACGCGCTGAGACGCGCGCGGTGCCGCGAGCCGGCGGGTAAACTGGTGCAATGAGCGAATCATTGAATAGCGAAACCTGGCTGGACGCATTGCGCGGTCGCATCGCCGAGATCGCGCCGGCCCAGGCACTGGTCCGCCAGGCGCAGGGTGGTCTGCTGATCGACGTGCGCGAGGATGCCGAACGCGCCGCCGGCACGCCTGCCAGTGCGCTGGGCCTGTCGCGCAGCTTCCTCGAGTTGCGCATCGAACAGGTCGAGGCGAGCCGCGACCGTCCGTTGCTGCTCCTGTGCGGCAGCGGCCAGCGCTCGCTGCTGGCGGCCGAAGCCCTGCAACGCCTCGGCTATCGCGACGTCTGCTCGGTGGCGGGCGGTTTCGAGCGCTGGAAGGCCGAAGGCCTGCCGGTTTCCGCCAGCATGCTCGATGCGGACGCCGCCGAACGCTACGCCCGGCAACTGCGCCTGCCGCAGGTCGGGGCGGCCGGGCAGGCACGTCTGGCAGCGGCGAAAATCGTCCTGCTCGGTGCGGGTGGCCTCGGTGCGCCGGCGGCGTTGTACCTGGCCGCCGCCGGGGTCGGCCAGCTCACCCTGATCGACGACGACAGGGTCGAGCGTTCCAACCTGCATCGCCAGGTGATCCACGCCGACGCCCGCGTCGGCATGGCCAAGACCGAGTCGGCGCGGATCGCCTTGCAGGCGCTCAACCCGCGCGTCCGCGTCGAGCTGCGCAACGAGCGCCTGCAGGCGGACAACGTGGAGCGCTTGCTGGCCGGCCACGACCTGCTGATCGACGGCGCCGACAATTTTCCCGCGCGCTATCTGTTGGCTGCCGCCTCGCAGCGCCTGAAGCTGCCAATGGTCTACGGCGCGGTGGAACGCTTCAGCGGCCAGCTCAGCGTGTTCGATCCGCGCCGCGCCGATTCGCCGTGCTACCGCTGCCTGTTCCCCGAGCCGCCGGCTGCCGCCGATGCGCCGAATTGCAGCGAGGCGGGCGTGCTCGGCGTGCTGCCGGGCATCGTGGGCCTGCTGCAGGCCACCGAGGCGCTGAAGCTGATCCTCGGCCTGGGCGAGCCGCTGGTTGGCCGCCTGCTGGGCTTCGACGCGCTCGGCATGCACTTCCGCGAGACCCGCCTGCCGCGCGATCCGGATTGCCCGGGTTGCGGCGCGGATGCCGCGCTCGGCGGCTACGCGGACATCGCCCGACTCTGCAGCGCGGCAGGCTAGCCCAGGTCCGTCGGGATCAAGCCGTAGACGCGGGCATCCCGCGCCTGTCCGCCTATCCACAGCCGTTGCCGCGCCACTGCCTCGAACCGTGCGCCGACCCGTTCGGCGGTGTGCTGGCTGGCGCGGTTGCCGGGCAGGGTGACGATCTCGATACGCACCAGCCCCAGCTGTTCGAAACCGAACCGTGCCACCAGGGCCACGGCGGCGGCGGCCAATCCTTTCCCCTGGCGCGACTCGCGCACCCAGTAGCCGAGATTGGCGCTGCGGTGAAGCGGATTGTGCTGGTTGAGGCCGGTGCCACCCAGTAAATGGCTAGAGTCCGCCTCGAACACCGCGAACGCCTGGATCTCGCCGGAGTGCCAGCCGGCCCGGCAGTGCGCTATCCACGCCGTGGCGTCGTCCGCGCCGTAGCCGCCATGGCACCAGGGCAGCCAGCGGCCGACCGTCGCCGCCGACTCGCGTGCAGCTTCGACGAGGGCATCGGCATCACGCTCCTGCCAGGGGCGCAGGCGCAATCGGCCATCGGTCAGTTCCAGCATCGCGGGCAAGGTGCCGTCGGTGTCCATGCGTGCCGTTTGTGCGCTTCAGGCCAAGCCCGGATAATGGCGAACTTTACACGCAGGCACCGACATGAGCGCACGCATCCTCGACGGCAAACGCATCGCGCAGGAACTGCTCGAGCGCATCGGCTTGCGCGTCGCCCAGCGCGTCGCGCAGGGGCTGCCCGTACCGGGGCTGGCGGTGGTGCTGGTGGGCAGCGATGCGGCGTCGTCGGTATACGTGCGCAACAAGCGCAAGGCCTGCCACCAGGTCGGCTTTCGCTCATTCGACTACGACCTGCCGACGACGACCAGCCAGGACGAACTGTTCGCCCTGATCGACCGGCTCAATGCCGACCCGGACGTGCATGGCATCCTGGTGCAGTCGCCGCTGCCGGAACATATCGACGAGGACGCGCTGGTCGACCGCATCGACCCGGCCAAGGACGTCGACGGTTTCCAGGCGATCAACGTGGGCCGGCTGGCCCTGCGCCGCTTCGGCCTGCGTCCGTGCACGCCGAAAGGCGTGATGACCCTGCTCGGGCACACCGATCGCCCGGTACGCGGCCAGCACGCGGTGGTGGTCGGTGTGTCCAACCACGTGGGCCGCCCGCTGGTGCTGGAGCTGATGATCGCCGGCTGCACCACCACCAGTTGTCATCGCTTCACCCGCGACCTGGAAGTATTCGTGCGCCAGGCCGACATCGTGATCGTCGCCGTGGGCAAGCCCGGGCTGGTGAAGGGCGAATGGATCAAGCCGGGTGCCGTGGTGATCGACGTGGGCATCAACCGGCTCGACGACGGCCGCCTGGTCGGCGACGTGGAATTCGCCCCGGCCGCTGAGCGCGCCAGCTGGATCACGCCGGTGCCCGGCGGCGTCGGCCCGATGACGGTGGCCACGCTGATGGAGAACACGCTGGAAGCCGCCGAGGCGCGCACGGCGCCGCACCGGGTCGCCTGACCGATCGATTGGTGCTGCATTCAGCCGCACGTCTGGCGAGCATGCCGGCAGGGCGCGTATAATCTCCTCTTTGCAGCGGGACTTTTCGCATGCGCATCCTCGCCGAGGCCCTGACCTACGACGACGTCTACCTCGTTCCGGGCCATTCCGTCGTGCTTCCTCGCGACGTCGACACTTCCACCCGCTTCACCCGCAACCTGCGCCTGAACATCCCGATCGTGTCCGCGGCGATGGACACGGTCACTGAGGCGCGGCTCGCCATCACCATGGCGCAGAACGGCGGCATCGGCATCATCCACAAGAACATGACCGCCGAGCAGCAGGCCGCGGAAGTGCGCCTGGTGAAGAAGTTCGAGGCCGGCGTGATCCGCAGCCCGATCACGGTGGGCCCGGACACCTCGATCCGCGAGGTGCTGCGGCTCACCCATGCGCACAACATCTCCGGCGTGCCGGTGGTCGACGGCGGCAAGCTGGTCGGTATCGTCACCAGCCGCGACATGCGCTTCGAACGCAAGCCCGACGACCCGGTGCGCAACATCATGACCCGCCAGGACAAGCTGGTCACGGTGAAGGAGGGCGCCGGCCAGGACGAGGTGCTGCAGCTGCTGCACAAGCACCGCATCGAGAAGGTGCTGGTGGTCAACGACGCGTTCCAGCTGCGCGGGCTGATCACCGTGAAGGACATCCAGAAGGCGCGCGACAACCCGTATGCCGCCAAGGACAGCCATGAGGCGCTGCTGGTCGGTGCCGCGGTGGGCGTGGGCGGCGACACCGAGCAGCGTGTGGCGGCGCTGGTCGACGCCGGCGTCGACGTGCTGGTGGTGGACACCGCGCACGGCCATTCGCAGGGCGTGATCGAGCGCGCCGGCTGGGTCAAGAAGCACTACCCGCAGGTGCAGGTGATCGCCGGCAACATCGTCACCGGCGAGGCGGCCCGCGCGCTGCTCGACGTGGGCGTGGACGCGGTCAAGGTGGGTGTGGGTCCCGGCTCGATCTGCACCACCCGCGTGGTCGCCGGCGTCGGCGTGCCGCAGATCACCGCGATCGATCTGGTCGCCACCGCGCTGAAGGACGAGATCCCGCTGATCGCCGACGGCGGCATCCGCTACTCCGGCGATATCCCCAAGGCGCTCGCCGCCGGTGCGTCCAGTGTAATGCTCGGCTCGATGTTCGCCGGCACCGAGGAATCGCCGGGCGAGGTGGAACTGTTCCAGGGCCGCTCGTACAAGAGCTACCGCGGCATGGGCTCGATCGGCGCGATGCAGCTCGGCTCGAAGGATCGCTACTTCCAGGACGAGGCCGACGCCGACAAGCTGGTGCCGGAAGGCATCGAAGGCCGGGTGCCGTACCGCGGCCCGCTGCGCAACATCATCCATCAGCTGATCGGTGGCCTGCGCGCATCGATGGGCTACCTGGGCGCGGCCACCATCGACGACGTGCGGCACAAGGCGCAGTTCGTCAAGGTGACTTCCGCCGGCGTCACCGAGGCGCACCCGCACGACATCCAGATCACCAAGGAAGCGCCGAATTACCGGCTGAATTCGTGAGTGCCGGGAATCGGGAATAGAGAATAGGAAATCGGCAAAGCGGTTCCTGCGTACCGGACGCCGTCGTTCGGACTGATACTTTTCCCATCCCCGATTTCCGATTCCTCATTCCCTACCAGCAAATGTCGTCATGACCGAATCCCGAATATCGAATCCCCAATCCCGGCTGCACGACGACAAGATCCTCATCCTCGACTTCGGCGCGCAGTACACGCAGCTGATCGCGCGGCGCGTGCGCGAGCTTGGCGTGTACTGCGAGATCTGGGCGTGGGACCGCGACCCTGCCGAAATTGCCGCGTTCGGCGCGAAAGGCATCATCCTGTCCGGCGGCCCGGAATCGACCACGCTGGAAGGCGCGCCGAAGGCCCCGCAGCAGGTGTTCGACTCCGGCCTGCCGATCCTCGGCATCTGCTACGGCATGCAGACCCTGGCCGCCCAGCTTGGCGGTGCCACGGAAGCCGCTGATGCACGCGAGTTCGGCCATGCCAGCGTGGACATCGTGGCGCCCAGCCGCCTGTTCGACGGTCTCAGCGATCATGCCGGCAGCCACCAGCTGGACGTGTGGATGAGCCACGGCGACCACGTCTCGAAGGCGCCACTGGGCTTCGCCGTCACTGGCCGTACCGACCGCATCCCCGTCGCGGTGATGGAGAACGAAGCCCGGCGCTGGTACGGCGTGCAGTTCCACCCCGAAGTCACGCACACGAAGCAGGGTGGGGCGCTGCTGAAGCGCTTCATCACCGAGATCTGCGGCTGTGCGACGTTGTGGACCGCGGCCAACATCATCGACGACCAGATCGCCCGCGTGCGCGCCCAGGTCGGTGACGACCACGTGCTGCTGGGCTTGTCCGGTGGCGTCGATTCCTCGGTGGTCGCCGCGCTGTTGCACAGGGCGATCGGCGATCGGCTGACCTGCGTGTTCGTCGACACCGGCCTGCTGCGCTGGCAGGAGGGCGACCAGGTGATGGCCACCATGGCCGCCGCCTCCGACGAGCATGGCATGGGCGTCAAGGTGATCCGCGTCAACGCCGCCGATCGCTATTTCCAGGCGCTCGAAGGCGTGGCCGACCCGGAAGCCAAGCGCAAGATCATCGGCGGCCTGTTCGTGGAGATCTTCGACGAGGAATCCGCGAAACTCACCGCCGACGGCGGCAACGTGAAGTGGCTGGCGCAAGGCACGATCTACCCAGACGTGATCGAATCGGCCGGCAGCAAGACCGGCAAGGCCCACGTCATCAAGAGCCATCACAACGTCGGCGGCCTGCCGGCCCACATGAAGCTGAAGCTGGTCGAGCCGCTGCGCGAACTGTTCAAGGACGAGGTGCGCCGGATCGGCGTCGAACTCGGCCTGCCGCGCGCGATGGTCTATCGCCACCCGTTCCCCGGCCCGGGCCTCGGCGTGCGCATCCTGGGTGAGGTGAAGCGCGAATACGCCGAACTGCTGGCCCAGGCCGACGCGATCTTCATCGACGAGTTGCGCAAGGCCGACCTGTACGACCGGACCAGCCAGGCGTTTGCCGTGTTCCTGCCGGTGAAATCGGTGGGCGTGGTCGGCGACGCGCGCGCCTACGAATGGGTGATCGCGCTGCGCGCGGTGGAGACCATCGACTTCATGACGGCCCATTGGGCACACTTGCCTTACGAGTTTCTTGGCAAGGTTTCAAGCAGGATAATCAATGAATTACGAGGTATTTCTCGTGTTGTTTATGACATAAGTGGCAAGCCGCCGGCCACGATCGAGTGGGAGTAGACAAATCAACCACTTGCGCGCATCAGGGAAGGCCAGCGGTATGCTGGCTTTCTTATGTAATGAATGCAATGAATTGAAATGAAAGAAGAAATGAACGATACCTCAAGTGAATTCTCGGCAGCCGACGAGCAGTACATGCGGCGCGCACTGCAACTGGCGGCGCATGCGCGCGATGCCGAGAACGAGGTACCGGTGGGCGCCGTGCTGGTGCAGGGTGGGGAGATCGTCGGACTGGGCTGGAACCGCAACATCACCCTGCATGACCCGACCGCGCATGCCGAGGTGATGGCCATGCGCGCCGCCGGCGAGAAAGTGGCCAACCACCGCTTGTCCGGCGCCACGCTGTACGTCACGCTGGAGCCGTGCTCGATGTGCGCGATGGCGATGATCCACGCCCGCCTCGGCCGCGTGGTCTACGCCGCCGCCGACCCCAAGACCGGCGCCGCCGGCAGCGTGTTCGACACCCTGGTGGATGCGCGCCACAACCATCGCATCGAAGTGGCTGGCGGCCTGCTCGCCGCGGAATCCGCCGGCATGCTGCGCGACTTCTTCCGCTCGCGCCGCTGAGTTTCAGTCGTTGCCGGACGGGACGCCGACTGCAGCCACGGCGCCGTCGGCGGAATCCTTCGCCTTGCTGCCCAGCAGTTGCAGGTGCAACCCCCACGGCGATACGAAATCCAGCGCCAGGCGACCGGCCAGCGGGCCGGAGGTCAACCGGCGTGGCGCACCGTTCACGTCGACGCCTTCATGGTGCAGCCATTGGCCGGCGTGTGCCACGTCGTCCGTCACGAACTGCAACGTGCGGCCAGCCGGCTCCCCCGAAGGCTGCGCCGGAGCAGGGGAGGCGCCCCGTTCTTCGAACAGTTCGACGATCGAACCCGCGTCACAGGCCAACAGACTGGATTGCCGCGGATTGCTGCCCCTGCCCGCAGCCGGGTCGATCGGGCGACAGTCCAGCACGTCCCGGAAAAATGCCACGGCCTGCCCCAGGTCCGGCACTCCGATCCTGGCGTAGTCGCCGCCGTACAACGTGGCGGCATCGACAGCCGGTAACGCGGCGACCATGAAGCCGAACACCAGAAACAGCCGCGAGAGTAGTGATTTGCCCATGATCCAGTAACCGGATGCGCTTGTGGACAGCGATATGGGCGTCGGCTGTTCCCGGCAAAACCCCTCGCGCGTGATCGGCGAGTTTCCATGGGCGAACAATCCGGGGCGGGACCGTTCCGGGGCGGAAACGGTGCGATCCGTGAAGGATCGTTGATCCGGGGCCCGGCGGCCCGGATATTCCGATGTGTCGGCACGAACGGGCACGGGTCCGGGTCGGGCCAGCTACATCACACTGCGGGAAATCATCGGAATGAAACCTGGCTTCAGCTACTTGTCGCAGCATTCACGACGCCGGTTCGGCAGCCCGAACGCCACCGGCCGCACCTCGACTACCGGGAGTACAGCTACCGGCACCGATTTGCGCCCCGAAGATGGTTTCGACTGGTTGCGCCGGATCAAGCCGATCCGGGCGGGTCAGCGCGCAGGGCGGTAGCCGACGTGGTCACTGCCCACTTCGCGGTCAGGGCTGTGTGATGGATAGTTGCCCCTGGGCCCCGCTCAGAAGAACTCGTACTCGACCTGGGCCAGCAAGGTGCGTCGCGGAGCGGCGGGATTGATGCCCAGAAGCAGTCCGATGCGGTACTCGAGATTGCCATGCGTGCCTGGCACGTGCCATTCCCCGGTGGCCACGGGGCCGGCCTGGTAGGAGTTGTCGTCCGGCCGGCCATACGCCTCGATGCCTGGCCGGAAGGCTGACGTCAATGCATAGGTGCCCGCGTAGCTGTAGCGGAATTCGGTGGCATGCGATACGCCACTGCCGATATGGCGTTCCCAGATCAGGTTGACGCGATGATCGAAGCGGCCGGCCGTCTTCTCGATCAAGGGGCCAAACTCGAGTTCACTGGGGCCGCCGCCCTTGGGATGCCCGTAGGAGGCGAGCAGGCCCACGTCGGCCCAGTAGCGCCCCGGCTCGGTGAACTGGAACGTATTTTCGAACTCGTAGCCCACCAGCTTCCCCTGTCCTCCAGGTTCCTTCTTGTATTCGGCCACGTAGATTTCGGGTTTCCACCAGCTGGTGAATGCATGCGCGACGGAAAGCTCGGCCGCCCGCTCGCCGTTGATATCGGCGCGGCCGTCGCTGAAGCCGTAGCCGCGCAGTTCGATCTCGGTCTGGGTGGCAATCACGTGTGGCGAGTAGACGATGAAATCGTCCGCGTGCACGAGGCTGGCGCATCCCACCATGGCCAAACCGAAAGCTGCTTGCAGAAGACGTTGGGAATGAAGGGGGGTTGAGCGATTCGCTTGCATGGAAAGTCCTTGGAGAGCATCGAGTCACGCAGCTGCCTGCGCCGCGAAGTTCCGGGCGTGACGGCGGTGCGGGACTGATTGGAGACTGACGTGAGGCGGACAACGCCACAGCGAGCCCGCGCGACGGGCAGGCTGGTCCGTTGGTAGACCCTATTCCACGATCAGGCGGCCCAAGGCCGTATCCTGGTGGAAGTCGCCGAAGAAGCCATAGGTGCCGGCGCGCAAGGGACCAACGTAAACCGTGGCGCTGCTGTTGGGCATCACCAGCTTCTCGCGGTTGAAATCCGTGCTTTCGAATTCCTCGGGCGTCGGATCCTGGTTGTGCACCACGATGCGCACCTTGGTATTGGCAGGCATCCTGATCTCGCTCGGCTGGTAGCGGTGGTCCTTGATCACCAGCGTGTACTCCGGCACGTCGCTGGCGGCAGCGGTTCCGGCGGCCGCCAGCAGGGCGACCGCGGCCAACATCAACAGGCGCTTCATTCGTGGATTTCCTCGGGTTTAGTAAATGCTACTCATTCCTATTTGAGGCGTCAAGAAATTATTGCTTCTGGCCAGATGACCTGGCGCATGACGAGGAACACTCTGGGGCAGCCTGCTGGTGGATGCGAAGCAGCGATGTCGAACCGCCCACTCCGAACGGTTTAATGATCATGTCGCGCGTGGACCCTGAAACTGGCCGCCCCGGTCTGTGATTCTGGACCGGGCGGCAATCCCGAGATGGTGTTCCAGCGTGACGTGCAGTGCGCTCTCAGCGCAGGGCCGCGATCAGCGGACAGGACACATGGCCGGGCTGGCTCTGGCAGGCGTGGACCAACTGGGAAAGGGTCCGTTCCATGCGCTTCAGGTCAGCCAGTTTCTGGCGCACGTCCTTGAGCTTGTGTTCGGCCAGCACACTGGCTTCGCTGCAATGCGTGCCGTCCTCCAGCTGCAACAGTTCGGCGATCTCGTCCAGGCTGAAGCCGAGTCGCTGAGCCGACTTCACGAACCGCACGCGCGCGACGTCCGTCTCGTCGTAACGGCGGATGCCACCGTAAGGTTTGTCCGGTTCGGACAGCAGGCCTCGCCGTTGATAGAACCGGACCGTCTCCACATTGACGCCGGCCGCTTTGGCAAAGGCGCCGATGGTCAGGTTTTTCTGGCTGTTCGTCATCGCGCTTGGTTCCATGCAGGACTGCGAAGGCAGGTTAGCACCGCGTGGCGATGCACAAAGGGCCAGGCCCGGCGTAGCTGTTATCACGGCGGCGTTCCCTCCACCACGCAACGGCATGCGTCACGGCACCAGACAACACTTCCGCATAGAACGCTTGACTCCGTACTCAGGTACGTCTTTATGCTGTCCCTGTACGGTAAATCGGGTCGTCGCAATGGAAAAGGAATCACTCATGTCTGCACCAAAGAAATCCGGTGGCGTGCTGGTCGCCGGTGGCCTGGCCGCGATCCTGGCATCCACCTGCTGCCTGGGGCCGTTGCTGCTGGTGGCCCTCGGATTTTCCGGCGCATGGATCGGCAACCTGACTGTGCTGGAACCCTACCGTCCGTGGTTCATCGGGGCGGCGTTGGTCGCGATGTTCTTTGCCTGGCGACGCATCTTTCGTCCGGCAACTGCCTGCCAGCCGGGCGAGGTTTGCGCGATACCGCAGGTTCGGACCACCTACAAGCTCATCTTCTGGATCGTGGCCGCGCTGGTGCTGGTCGCGCTCGGATTTCCCTACGTGCTTCCCTTGTTCTACTGATCTGGAGTTCGTCATGAAAAAACTGGTTGCCGCTCTCGCACTCACCGTCGTCGTTGCCCCTGCCTGGGCCGCCACCCGGACCGTCACGCTGTCCGTGCCGGGGATGACCTGTCCCGCCTGTCCGATCACGGTGAAGAAGGCGCTCGATCGAGTAGGGGGCGTCGAGAACGTCACGGTGGCTTTCGAGCAGCGTGAGGCGGTCGTCACTTTTGACGATGCCAAAACCAGCGTACAGCAGCTGACGACGGCCACCGCCAATGCCGGTTATCCAGCCACGGTAAGGAAATAAGACGTGGGGAATCCGAAAACATTGATACGGGTGGGTGTGGTCGGCTCAGTGCTGGCGGTGTTGTGCTGCGCCACGCCGATTCTGGTGCTCTTGCTGGGGGCCATCGGCCTGTCGGCACTCACCGGTTATCTGGACTATGTGTTGCTGCCTGCCCTGGTGGTATTTCTCGGCATCACGGTCTATGCGCTATGGAAACGGCAGCGGGAGCGAGCCTGCTGCATGCCGAGCCACAAAGAGCAGCGGTGATCGGGGCATCACTGGTTGTGTTGATGTTTCCTGTTGTTCCCTATGGTTGCTGGAACGTCGCCTTCCGATGCAAGGGAAAGCTTCGAGGTTTCCAAGAAGTGTTCGCCCGCAGCTACCTGCTTCATGCCACTATTTCGAGATATTCATGAAAGAAATGTATTTGTCCGTGTCTGGCATGACCTGCGATGCCTGTGCCGCGCATGTCGAAGACGCGCTGAAAAGCGTGGCCGGTCTCCATGCGGTGACGGTCGCCTATCCCGAAAATACCGCGCATATCCGGGCCGAATCCGCGTTGACGGTTGAATCGCTCAATGCCGCGCTGCCCAGCAAGTACCGTGTGGTCGCGCCTCAACGGCAATACCCGGGTACGAGCGCACCGGTGACAAACACGCCCACCATTGGAGCACCAGGTCCGGATCGAGGCTCCTCGCTCAGGCTGGCGGTGATCGGCAGCGGTGGGGCGGCGATGGCTGCTGCGCTCAAGGCTGCGGAGAGTGGCGCACAGGTAACACTGATCGAGCGCGGCACCATCGGTGGCACCTGCGTCAATATCGGCTGCGTACCGTCCAAGATTTTCATCCGCGGTGCGCACATCGCCCAGCTGCGCCAAACCAGTCCTTTCGATGGGGGAATCAGCGCAGCGACTCCGGTGATCGATCGGACCCGATTGCTCGCGCAGCAACAGGCACGCGTCGAGGAGCTTCGCCACGTCAAGTACGAGGGCATTCTGGCTGGGAAAGCCAACATCGAGGTGATCCATGGCCAGGCGCAATTCGTGGATGCACATCGGCTCGGCGTGCGTTTGAATGACGGTGGTGAGCGTTCGGTGACGTTTGATCGCTGCCTGATTGCCACCGGCGCCAGCCCGATGATTCCCCCGATCCCGGGGCTGAAGGACACACCGTACTGGACCAGCACCACTGCACTGGTCAGCGACACCATCCCCCGGCGCCTGATCGTGATCGGCTCTTCAGTGGTGGCGGTGGAACTGGCCCAGGCCTTCGCCCGGTTGGGCAGCCAGGTCACCATTCTGGCGCGAAGCACGCTGTTCTTCCGCGAAGACCCGGCCATCGGGGTCGCGGTCAAGGCTGCTTTTGAGAACGAGGGCATGAGCGTGCTCGAGTACACGCAGGCCAGCGAGGTTACCTATGCGGGGGGCGAGTTCGTACTCGACACCAACGCTGGCGAACTGCGTGCCGACCGTCTGCTGGTGGCCACCGGCCGCACGCCGAACACGCGGGATCTCCACCTGGACGCGATCGGTGTCTCGCGTAACCAGGGTGGCGCCATTGTGGTGGACGAGTTCATGCGCACCAGTGCCGGACACATCTACGCCGCCGGTGATTGCACGGATCAGCCGCAGTTTGTTTATGTGGCAGCGGCGGCCGGTACCCGCGCAGCCACCAACATGCTGGGCGGCGAGGCGTCCCTGGATCTCACCGTGATGCCAGCGGTGGTATTCACCGAACCCCAGGTCGCCACCGTCGGGCTGTCCGAGGCCGAGGCCCACCTCATGGGCATCGAAACCGACAGTCGCACGCTCACCCTGGACAACGTGCCACGCGCGCTGGTCAATTTTGATACTCATGGCTTTATAAAAATCGTTGCGGAAACGGGTTCGCGTCGCCTGCTCGGCGTACAGGCGGTTGCCGCCGAGGCCGGAGAAATCATCCAGTCGGCTGCATTGGCGTTGCGGGCCGGCATGACGGTACAGGAGTTGGCCGATCAGTTGTTCCCGTACCTGACGATGGTCGAGGGGTTGAAGTTGTGCGCGCAAACCTTCAGCAAGGATGTCAAGCAGCTGTCGTGCTGCGCAGGTTGAGCGAGACGGTCGGGTTGCGGGTGGAGCGATCGATGCGCAGCCAGATTGGCACCACTCCTACTCGAAACCGGCGACGTGGAAAATCGGAGGCCTTGTCGCCTTCCGATATGGCGTACCGGCGAGGTTGACCTGACCTGCAGAGATCTGGACTTCCGCATCTCGGAAGCCGCGGGTTCTCACAAGAACCCGTACGCCGCTTGCGCCGACATCGTGCGTGGTGCCATGGCTCACAAGCGCTTTCGGGTCAGGGCCGTTTTTCCCACACGGTCCGGGGCAGGTGGTGTCGTTTGAGATGTGGATTCCATCTCCAGGATCGGGCAGGAACCGTCGGCACGGGTGCACAGATTCAGCAGGAGGCGCAGTTCGTCGCGCAAATGGCGCAAGGTGCGCAGACGCTGGTTCACGGCATCGAGCTTGCCATGCGCCAGACGACGTGCTTCCGCGCGCGCCGTGGCCGGATGGTCGCGCAGTTCCAGAAGCTGTCGGATCTCGGCCAGCGAGAAGTCCATGGCCTGCGCGCGGGCGATGAAGCGCAGGCGTTCGAGGTCAGTTCCGGTGTAGGCGCGCCGTCCGCCGCCATCGCGCAATACGCCGCGCATCAGTCCGATGCGTTCGTAATAACGCAGGGTATCGACGCTCATGTCGGCCAACTGCGCGGCATCGCCGATCCGATAGGCGCTCACCTGTCGTTTCCTTGTGTGGCGATCCACGCATGAAGCTGCGCAAACGCGCGCGGGCCTTGCACCACCAGCCGACCGTCGATGACCAATGCGGGCAGGCGGACGATGCGTAATCTGGCGGCCGCTTCCAGATGCATGGTTGCATCGATCCAGCGCACGGATGCACTGCGTTGATCCGTTGCTTCATCGACGCCGCAGGCGGTGCAGTAGGGATTGTAGTAAAGCTCGGCAGGCACGGTGCAATGACAGTTACAGAATACCCGACTTGGAGTTTGCTCCAGGTAGTCAGCGATGTCCATGTGCTGGAGCCGCTCCCATCTCACCGGCGATGGTTCCTTGCATGGGTTGTGCAAGACCAGCTTCATTCATTGCGAAGGCATGCCAGGTGCAGGAAATCCTAACCAGGATAGCCATGCTCTTGACTTGGAGCGTGCTCCAGGTTTGAAACTCCCCGGCGACGCTCATGCGGTGCTGGATTGGACCGGGTGACGCGAGCCCTCACCGGACCAAGATTTTCCTGGGAACGATCCACCATGAAACCATGCAAAGCGAACCGCTCAAACGCATTAACGGCAAAGCTTCGAGCGACATGGGTTGTGTTGATGACTGCTGCCGTCGGCGCATTCGGCAGCGCACCCGTCGTCGCCGGCCCCATCACCTTCAATACGGCGTTGCCGGTCAGCCAGGGTGAGTTGCTGTTCCAGGAGACGATGATGTATCGCTTGCTCGACGATGGAACGGCCTTGCCCGATATGCGGGTGGCCGCCCGGGCCGGCATCGGCGTCCTGGCCTATGGCGTTACCGGCAAGCTGACCGTGTTCGGAATGGTGCCGTTTCTGGACAAGACGCTGGATATGACCACGCCCATGGGAGCCGTCCGTCGGGCCAACCATGGTCTGGGCGACAGCACTTTCTTCGTCCGTTATACGGTATGGCAGAACGACATCGCTGGCGCGAGTTTTCGCATGGCGCCGATCCTTGGTGCGGTGGCGCCGACCGGCCGCGACAGTTACCGGGATACTTATGGTGCGCAGCCGCGGATGTTCCAGCCTGGTTCGGGCACGTGGGGTGTACTCGGAGGTGTCGTGGCCACCTGGCAGACGCTGAACTACGAGATCGATACGTCCCTGAGCTACCAGAGCAACGGCCGGCACGCCGGGTATTCGCCCGGCCATGTCAGCGAGTTCGACGCCTCGTTCCAGTACCGGTTGCTGCCGCGGAAACTTGGCAACGGCTTGCCGCACTTCCTTTACGGCGTGCTGGAAACGAACCTGATCCGGACCGGGCGCAACGTCATGAACGGCAGCCCTGTCGTGGCGTCCGGTGGCACCGAGTGGTTCATCGCACCCGGTCTGGAGTACGTCACGCCTCGTTGGGTCTTGCAAGGGGCTGTCCAGATTCCAGTGCGGCGCAATGTGGCCTCGGGCAGCTTGCGCGATCGTCGTATCTACAACGTCGCCCTGCGGTTCAATTTCTAAGCCGTGCACGATTTTTCAAGGAGAACACTTATGTTTCGTCCCATGGTCCACTTGCTGCGTCTGCTCATCCTGTCGCTGGGCCTGATAGCCATCACGCCGGTTTTCGCCAGTTCCACAGCTGCGGTCCCACCGCCTGCCAATGCCTACGTGCTGCGCGTGGACGGCTTGGCCTGTCCGTTCTGCGCTTACGGTATCGAAAAAGAATTTGCCAAGCAGCCGGGCGTGGAGAACACCGACGTGAACCTCGGCGATGGCGTGCTCATCGTTACGGTGAGTCCCGGAACCGCATTTACCGACGCGCAGCTTGCGCAAGTAGTGCACAAGGCCGGTTTTCAACTGAAAGCTGTAGTCAACCGCCCCGCGGGAGCCAAGCCATGAAACGCATGCCGTACGGGCTGCTTGGCGTTGTGGCCGCCCTGTTGCTGATCGCTGGAACAGGCTGGCTGCTCTGGGTGCCCGGTTCCAGAGAGCCGCCCTACCGGCGGGTGATGATTTGGGGCGGTGCCGGATCGAAGCCGGGTCAATTCCAGGATCCGGTGGGCATTGCGCTGGCCGATGGCAGGGTTTTTGTTGCCGACTCGCGCAATCATCGCATCCAGGTCTTCGACCGCAACGGCCGGTTTCTTCACGCCATCGATCATCCAGCCACCGGTGTTGCCGGGCTGGGCCGGCCCATGAACCTCACCGTGGCCAACGACAAACTGTATGTTGCGGACTACTGGAACGATGACATCAAGGTATTTTCGACCAGCGGCGCGCTGCTTGAGGTCATCGGCCACGGCGGTTCAGGACCAGGCGAGTTCAAGGCACCCTCGGGGGTTGCCGTGTTGCCCAACGGGAATCTCGTGGTGGCGGATTTCTACAACCAGCGTGTCCAGGAGTTGCGTTCCGATGGCACGTTCGTGCGTCAGTGGGGCACTACCGGGAAGAAGGGTTACGTGTCCGCCGGTGCGTTCAACTATCCCACCGACGTGACCACCGACAGGCGTGGCCATATCTATGTCACGGATGGCTACAACGATCGCATCCAGGTGTTTGGCCCCGATGGGCGCTTCCTCCGGATGTGGGGTGGCCCGATGGGGCTACACCTCCCTGCGTCCATCAATATCCTCGGCTCGCTCCATGGCTGGTTCAGGACGCCGACCGCCATTGCCATCGGCCCTGATGGCAATGTGTTTGTGGCCGACGAGGAAAACAACCGCATCCAGAAATTCAGCGCCAGGGGTCGCTTCTTGACCACTTTCGGAACGCCCCATCGGATTCCGGGCTTCACCGAAACCGGGGTGGCGGTGGCGGAAGATGGCACGGTCTACGCCACCAATCTTGCGGACAACTCGGTCGAGGTGTGGAAGCCGGCATCATCCCGGTAAACCGATCGCGTGTTGTACCCTCCATGAAAGGCGGCTACAGGCGAAGCCAGGCCTGCTCTGGATTCCGCCGCGGATGGGTACCGATCAAGGGACGCGCAGCCCGCCATGGTCAAACACCGGATGATGGGCGGCTGTCCTGGTCAGCGCGTTGGCCGACGCGAAACGGCTGCCACAGCATCCGGTCCAGGCGCAGCTCGCGCGGGTCGCGGAACTGTTGGATGCCGATGGTCATGTCGAGGTGGCCGTCGCGCGGCTGCGCACGATAGGTGCCGAACAGGCGATCCCACCAGGGCAGGTTGAAGCCGAAGTTGGAGTTGGTCTCGTCCGGATGCCAGGAGTGATGCACGCGATGCATGTCCGGCGTGACGAGGATCCGGCGCAGCAGGCGGTCCAGCGGCGCCGGCAAGCGGACATTGCCGTGGTTGAACATCGAAGTGGCGTTCAGCAGCACCTCGAAAACCAGCACGGCCGTCGCGGGCGCGCCCAAGGCCACGATGACGCCCAGCTTGATGCCCAGCGAGAGCAGGATCTCCAGCGGATGGAAGCGTGCGCCAGTGGTCAGATCGAATTCGAGGTCGGTGTGATGCATCCGGTGCAGCCGCCACAAGGCCGGTACCGCGTGGAACAACACGTGCTGCAGGTAGATGGCAAGATCGAGCAGGAGCACCGATGCGCCAAGCGCCAGCCAGTTTGGTGCTTTCAGCACACGCAAAAGCCCCCATCCATGGGTCTCGGCGTACAGCGCCACGCCGACGGCAGCGGCAGGAAAGAGCAACCGCACCAGCACGCTATTGAGCACGACGATGCCAAGATTGCCGGGCCAGCGCTGCCATCGACCGATCGCCTGGCGCCGCCTGGGCGCCAGCACTTCCCACAGCGCCATCACGGCGAAGATGCCGGCGAAGGCGCCGAGCCGGATCGCGGGTTCGTGGGCGAGCAGAAACGGGGCCATCGTCGGGTGCCCTGGTCAGGAAACCGGATCGATCGTCGAGGACATCATCCAGCCCCGTCCGATTCCGCTCCAGTCTGGCGGGATATCAGGCCGAGATTGGCGACCGTGAACGGGGTCAGCAGATTCATGGCGACCCTGATCGCCAGCTGCGCGTTCCACGGTCCGGCCAGCAACTGGTCGCCGAGGTTGAACGCGCTCAGCCACACGCCCACCAGCAGCGCCACCAGGCAGGTCCGTTTCAGATGGGGAGGGTGGAGCACCACCCTCGGGATTTGGCGCAGCGTCATCATGTCATGGTCTTTCCGGCAAGCCGGCATGGAACGGGATCCGGCATCCGATCGTCAAACGGGCAGTGGTGCGCAGGCCGGGGGCGCCGCATTCCCGCGTCGAAAATCGACGGCGCAGGCAACCCTACCACCGTGCGTGGCGTCGCGTGGCAAGCACGGGGTGGTGTGTCTTGTCCGGCCCCGGGGCGGGTATGGGCGGGAGCCGCTTCATTCGTCGGCATAGCCGCTGATCTCTTCCGGGTCGGCTTCCACGCCAAGGCCCAGCGCGATGCGGTTGACGAAGTTGAAGTAGGCGGTGACCAGGTTGATGCGCAGGATATCCGGGTCGGTGAGCCCTTCCGTGCGCAATGCCGCCACCTGCGCCTGGTCCATCGTCGACGGGGCGATGGTGAGCTTTCGCGCGTACAGCAGCATCGCACGCAGCCGCAGGTCGGCGAGCTGGTCGGGCGCCGTGCGCACGGCGGCCAGCACGGCCCCATCCTTTTCATGGCGTTGCAGCGCCTCCAGATGATGCGCCACGCAATAGGCGCAGCCGTTGGCGGCGGAGACCACCACCGCGATGGCTTCGCGCTCGCGCCGGCTCAACGGGCCGGGAGAGAACATCAGGTGCATGTACAGGTCGAGATGGTGCTGCAGGGCGTCCGGGTCGAGGCTGTGCACGCCGAGAATGCGTGCCACCTTGCCGCGTTGCTTCTTGATGGTGTCATAGGTGTCACGCAGCGGGCCGTGTGCCTCGCTGTCCGGGATTTCGCTGATCCAGCTCATCAGTCGGCTCCTCTCCGGATGTCGTCGATGCCGGTAACTGGCGCCGCTCCCACCACGTGCCGCAGCGCCTGGGCGAGATCAGGCACGGCGGGTGCCGGGACCCACGGGTACTCCTGTGGGCGCCCGGCCCGGTTGATCCACAACGCCTGCCAGTTTGAGGAAGCCGCGCCGGCGACATCCCAGGCGTTGGATGAATGAAAGACGATGGCCGATGGTGCGACACCGAAGGCGTCGGCCGCCGCCGTGTAGACGCGGACATCGGGCTTGAATACCTGCAGTTCGTGCACGGAATACACCATGTCGACGAGGTCGCCGAGCTGCGCGGCGGTCAGCGCCGTCTGCAGCATCGAACGGGTGGCGTTGGAAAAGACGGCAACGCGCATCCCCGCCGCGCGGTATCCAGCCAGGGCGCGGGGTACCTCGGGGTAGGCGTCCAGCTCGCGGTAGGCGTCCAGCAGCGCCGAGCGCAGGGCGGCATCACGACGGCCCGCCGCGGCCAGGGCGTAGTCCAGTGCTTCTCCGGTTACCTGCCAGAAATCCGCGTAACGCTGCATCAGGCTGCGGGTCCAGGTGTATTCAAGCTGCTTCTGCCGCCATCGCTCGGATATGTCTTCGGACTCCGGGCCCATGCGATCGGCCAGCCGGGCTACCGCCGAGTGCACATCGAACAGGGTGCCGTAGGCGTCGAATACCGCGATGTCGGGGCGTGTCATGGTCGTCGTACCTCCATCAGTTTGGCGAGGAGGTTCAGGAATGGCCCGGGTTGCCGCGCGCGGCCTGTCTGCGGCCGTCGATCGTCATACTGTCGGCATCGCGCAGCAGATAGAGCGCCGCGCATCCGGCCAGCATGGGCCAGGCGGCGAAGAACAGCAGATTGGTGCCTTCGTAGGGGTGCGCGTATTGATGCCAGGCGGACAGCGTCGAGACGGCATGCAGGAGCAATACCGCGCCGTAGGTGTAACGCCGTGCGAGCCCGGCAACAAAGGCCAGAAGAAGTACCAGCTCCATGGCCCCGATCACGACGAAGGCGGCCTGGCCGAGGCCGGTGACGGCGTAAAAGTGGCTGAATACACCGGCGCTGTGTTCGGGCCGGATGAATTTGTCCAGCGTCCACATCAGCATCACGAGAAAGATCGACAGGCGCAGCCCAAGCAGTGCCCAGCCCAGCCGTTTTGGTGAATTCATGGGATGGATCTCCGGGGAAGGCGAGGGCGACAGACTGATGGTCATTCTTTCGCCGAATGGACGAATTGGCAACGTAAGGCCGGTCAGCCGCGCTCGATCATGACCTCGCTGGTCTGTATGACCGGCGTGATGTCCGTGAAATTGGGAAGGTCGGCCATGAGTTCGGCGGCGTGCGGTCCGAAGCCGTTCCGGAAGGCTTCCACCGAGTCACAGAAAATATGGCTCATGCCGATGTAGGTCGGTGCCGCGCCGGGCACTCCGCCGGCCAGCCCCTTGTCGATCGAGTAGTACCGGCAGCTCTCGCCCATGCGTCGCTTCACAAGCGGCATGTGCGTGTCGCGGTAGTAGGCATGGTCGAACCGGGCTTCCGGGGCATGGGGGTACATCACACTGACCTTGATCATGGTTTTCCTGCTGGTGGTTGGGGGAGCACTTTGCGCGCGCCTCTGTTCGAATGCGGGGGCGGGCGCTGCTTGTGTTCGATGCAATCTACCCGGGCAGTCCTTCGTTCCTGGAAGGGCTGCCCGGTCGAAGGGGGTTACCTGGTGGCGAGGATGGCGTCCTTCGCTTCCTGGGTGGTCACCACGTCATTTGCGATCATCTGGAAGTTCGTCAATGCGGCAGCGTAGCCGTCGAGCCCCGGCAGCTGCGCGGCAGCGGTGGCGTCCTTCACCACTTCGACTTCGAAACCCTGCTCAAGCAGTTCCCGCAGGTGGCTTTCGACACAGAGATTGGCCGACATGCCGGCGAGTATCACCTTCGAAATGCCGTGCTTGCGAAGCTGCAGCGCCAGATCGTTCGTCTGTGGGCCATAGACCTTGTGCGGACTGGTGACGATGGTCTTGCCGTCATTGATGTACTTCTTGTACTGCGGCATCCAGTCGGCACCGGAGTTCTCGAACCCGTCGAGGCTCAGGGGGCCCTTGCGGTCGAACATGCCGATCTTGTGCATCGCCACTTCAAGCGGGCCGCCGAACTTCCAGCCGTGGTCCCACGGATAGTAGTAGTGGGGCGAAATGACGACCTGCATGTTGCTGTCCTTCGCGGCCTTGAACAGGGTGTCGAGGTTTTCAACGGTGTGGTTGGCCTCGACGCTCTTGCCGACCAGCCCCCAGGTCACGCCCTTGGGGCTGAGGAAGTCGACCTGCGGGTCAATCACGACCAGCGCGGTATCGGCGTGGTCGACCTGCATGGTGGTCTTGGGAAGTTGTGCATGGGCGGGGCCGGCTGCGAAACCGATACCCACGGATGCCGCAAGAAGTGCGAGAGTCTTTTGCATGTAATGCATGAACCTGATTTCCTGATGATGGGGTATGTTGCGGGCAGGATGCGTCAGTCCTCGCGGGGATTGCCGAAAACGTCATGCCTGGCGTTTCCATGCCTCGCTGGCGAACTGCTCGTTGGTCCGGGTTTCGGTCAGGTGGTTGGCGTAGTTGCTGAGCGTCTTCATGGCGACGCCCAGCACGACTTCCAGCGCCTGCTGGTGGGAGAATCCGGCCTTGAGGAAGGCCCGCAGCGGCGCTCCGGCCACCCAGCCGCGCTCCTTCACCATGTGCCGGGTGAACGTGGCCAGGGCTTCCAGACGGGCGTCGGGCAGGGTGGTGCGGTTGCGCAATGCGTCGACCACGGCATCGGGAGCCTTGGCCATCTTGCGGGCGATCATCGAATGGGCGGCGACGCAGAATTCACATCCGTTTTCCACGCTGGCGGCCAGCAGCACCACCTGACGTTCCACCGGGTTGAACGAAGTCTTGTCGAACTGCGCGGAAAGGCCGAAGTAGGCCTCCAGCGCCGCCGGCGCGTTGGCAAGGTTGGCATACAGGTTGGGCACGAAGCCCATCTTGTCGCGTGCGCCCCGCAGCAGCGCGCGTGCTGCTTCTGGAGCGGAGTCGGGGGTCTGCAGGGTGAATTCGCTCATGGCTGATATTCCTTTGGTGGATTGGCGGACGACCGGTCGAATGATGAGCCGGCCATGGGCATACTTTGGCCCTCGACCGCGCACGCAACCATGTCCGCAACGCGCGCATGCTTGTCCGCGCGTCTTGATCTGGAGCCGTTGTGGACGAACTGAGTGAATTGATGCGGCACCTCCGCCTGCAGACGCGCGTGTTCCACCGGACCACGCATTGCGGGCAGTGGGTGGTCGATGGTGAATACGAGCGCAAGGCGATGTTCCACCTGGTGGCCACCGGCCGCTGCGTGATGCGGCATGACGGCCATGCCGGCGACATCCTGCTCCGCGCCGGCGACGCGGTACTGTTCAACCGACCGCTGAACCATTGCCTGATCGCCTCGCTGGACGCCGACGGCGACGTTCCCACGCTGCTGCTGTGCGGCTACTTCGAGTTCGACTCGCCGTTGTCGGAAGTGCTGCTGGCTTCGCTGCCGGCGCAGCTGCTGCTTCGGCACGATCCGCAGCCGGGCGGCGGAGACTCCGGCGCACCTGCGGCCCTGCTGCAGCTGATCGTCGCGGAGGCGGAGTCGAACGGACCCGGTGCGATGGCGTTGATGGACAAGCTTTCCGATGCGCTGTTCATGTACGCGCTGCGGCAATGCCTGGCCGCCGGTACGGTCGCACACGGGCTGCTGACCGCGATTTTCGATCCGCATCTCGGCCCGGCGTTGCTGGCCATCCATCGGGATCCGCAGCAGCCCTGGACGGTGGCGATGCTCGCCGACCGGGTGCATCTGTCGCGGGCGGCGTTCGCCCGGCGATTTGCCCACTCGACCGGAGCCACCCCGATGGGGTACGTCACCGGCCTGCGCATGCAACAGGCGAAGTCGGCGCTGGCCGAGCGTGGTGTCAGCGTGGCCGAAGCGGCGGTGATCGCCGGCTATGCGACGGAGGCGGCCTTCAGCCGCGCCTTCAAGCGCCTCCACGGACACTCGCCGGGTGTTTCGCGATCGCTTTGAAACTTCGTTGAATCCTTCGGCCGTTCTGGTCCCTCTATCGGCTGAGGGCGTCGCGCGGCAGCGGGAAGTCCATGGCCATCCCCCCGTATCCGTGGCCATGGATTCTGAGCCTGCCTGAGCTGCCGCGCGCGTCTTCACCCCTCACGGGCCGTTGAGCTGCGAAAGTGCGCATGCCATTGACGCAGGGTGGTTCTGCACTACGGTCCCGTGTGGGTTCCGACCCCACCGAGTCGAGGTGATCCCGATGCCGTTTCGCCCAGTCGTTACCCATCTCAGCCGCGTTCCCACCTTTGTACGTCGGCACCCCAATCGCGTGGAATCCTCGCTGAAGAACGAGGATCCCGCGCTGGCGGTCATGGTGGATTTCCATCGAGTCTGTCCGCTGACGGTCGAGCCCGAACGAAGCATCGATGAGGCACTCCAGCGCATGATCGCTGCGCACGTGCGCACCCTGCTGGTGGTGGCAGGCGAAAACGTGCTCGGGCTGATCACGGCCTACGACATCCAGGGCCAGAAACCGCTGCAGTTCCTGCGCGGTTCCGACTGTACCCATCCGAAATGCCGGCACCAGGACATCGAGGTGGCCGACATCATGACCGCCGTGGAGAGCTTGCCGAGCCTGCGGATCGAGGACATCCGGAAGGCGCGGACAGGCGACCTCCTGGAAACCTTTCGCGAAACCAGACAGACCCATCTCCTGGTCACCGAGCGCCAGGACGATGAACGCGACGAGATACGTGGATTGATCTCGCGCACCGAGATCGAACGGCGCCTCGGCATCTCGCCGGTGCTCGCTTCCATGGTCCGGACCGAGATGGAAGCATCCATGTTTCCGCGGCTCCCGGTATGAGCCGGCATCGCATGCGACGGCCGGTTATCGAAGTTGTTCCGGCGCCGGGAAAATCCACCGAGCCCTCCAGTCGCACCTCCGTCTGCGAGGCATCGACGGATGGCGGCGGAACGGCGTGGTCCGCAGAACGGCAAGTACGCGCGGTTGGATCCGCACATCGCATCTCTGCCAGATATCTGTTCCTTGCGCTCTTCGCGGCCAGCGGTGCCGCCCGGTCGGCTGATATCGACCTGATGGCAGGAGACAGCGTCACCAGTGGCCATCGATCCACACCTGTCGTGGCGGGGGACTGGGCGGGCGAGATACGGCAATGGCAGGGGATTGCGTTCCAGCCTGAGCTGAGCTTGACGTATGTCGTGTCACGGCGGTACCAGGGGGCTGATTTCGGGCGGGGCGCCTGGGTTGCTGCCGCGGGCGTGCGCTTTCCCGAGATAGCGCACCACATATTCTTCAGTTTCCAGGTCGGCGCGGCGGCACCGCAGACCCCGGCGTTGAGCAGCACGCAGCAATTTGTCAGCTCCCTGGGCTGGTCCCATCGCCACGTGGTGATCGAGCTCCGGCACATTTCCAACGGCAGCACGCGGGCGCCAAATCTTGGCGAGACGATGCTGCTGGCGGGCATCGTGTGGCCTGTGTTGCGATGAAACGTCGATAGCCTGCCCGCGTGGGCGGCAGTGGCATCGTTTCCAGTTCTTTTCCGACAAACCGCAACGAGGAGAGACCTATGCGCGCCATGTGGCGAGACACGGTGATCGCCGAGAGCGATCAGACGATCGTGATCGAAGGCAACCACTATTTCCCGTCGGAGTCGCTCCGGCGCGAATACCTGCGCGACAGCACTCGGCATACGGTGTGTCCCTGGAAAGGCACGGCCAGCTATTTCGACGTCGTGGTCGGCGGTGAGGTCAACCCCGCAGCAGCGTGGTACTACCCGCAGCCCAAGCCGGAAGCCGCGGAGATCCGCGGGCGCGTCGCGTTCTGGCATGGGGTCACGGTGCAGCCCTGAAGTCCATCTGGAGCAGGGGGATGGGTGAATTGACCGCATTCGGGATCGGATCATGACGCCGGCGTCACGTGGCCTGCCGAACAGCTGGCTGCATCTGCTGCTGTTTGGTCTCGCGCTGTGCGGGCTTCCCGGTTGCGCCACGCGAGTGTGGAATGCCCGGATCCAGCCCGCCGGGGTAGAGGATCGCTACGAGTCCAGGACGCGATTCCCGCACGCTCCCCGCGATACCTTCGTGGTGCTGGCGTTTTCCGGTGGGGGCACCCGCGCGGCGGCCTTCAGCTACGGTGTGCTGGAAAAGCTGCGCGACACCGAGGTTCCTTCGGGTGGCCAGCCGACACGCTTGCTCGATCTGGTCGATGTGATCACCTCGGTTTCCGGCGGCAGCTACACCGCGGCGTACTACGGCCTGTTCGGCGACCGCATTTTCGATGACTTCCGGACCCGCTTCCTTTATCGCGACTGGCAGGGCGAGCTGCTGGGTCTGCTGAAGCGCCCGGATCACCTGCTGTCGCTTGCCGGGCGCCACTACAATCGCAGTGACCTGGTCGCCGCCTACCTCGACCGCACGTTGCTGGAGGGCAAGACTTTCGCCGACATGTCACCGGCGGGCTTGCCGATGGTCATTCTCAACGCCAGCGACCTGAACAACGCCACCACGTTTTCCTTCATCCAGCAACAGTTCGATTTTCTCTGCTCGGATCTGTCGACTTATCCGGTGGCCAACGCCGTGATGGCATCGGCCGCCGTGCCGGGGCTGTTCGCGCCGATCGCGCTGCGCAACTATCCCGATTGCCCGCAGCGGCACCAGTCGTGGGTGGCGCAGTCGCTGGCGCACGATGATCTGCTTTCGCGCCGCTATGCCGTGGCGCTGGCACTGGCACGCTACGACGACCCAGAGCGGATGCCGATCCTTCGCCTGGTCGATGGCGGCATCACCGACAACCTCGGCGTGCGCGGTTCGATGATGAGCCCGGTGGCGCAGTACGGCAACGTGCCGGACATGGCCGGTGCGTTCACGCCGGAGCAGCTGCGCCGTGTGCGGCATGTGCTGGTCATCGTCGCCAACGCCCAGGTCTATGCGCCCTATGCGTGGTCCGAGCAGGGGCGTGTGCCGGGAACGATTGACACCTTGCGTGCCTCGTTCGACGCTTCACTGGGCATACTCAACAACGAGACGGCGGCGCTGGCGAAAAGCGGCTTCCTGATGTGGGCACAGCACGTCAATGCCATGCGAGGCCCGGGAGCGCCGCAAGTCGACGTGAACTTTGCCGTGCTGACCTTCAGCCAGATCAAGGACCGTGCCGAACGGCGGCGATTCAATGCGATGCCGACAGCATTTCACCTGCATGCCGACCAGGTCGATGCGCTGCGCTCGCTGGCCGGACGCCTGCTGATGCAGGCGCCGGAATTTCAGGCGTTCCTGGGTCAGCTGCACGATGAACCGTCCGTATCCGCCACGCCTCCCGCCACGGCGGATGCGGGGCCGGAAGGGCATGACCCGTCCCGCTTTCCGCGGCGGTCTGCGGGCGGTTGAGCGGCGACCTCGCGTGGCAGCCGCTTGATGGCCACGTGCGACACGCACGAGTCGTGTGAATCCTTTGGCCTCCCGGGCGGCTCTATGAGGTGCCGGACGCCCCGGCTCACCTTACGGAGATACCCATCATGAACTACGACAATCTGCTCAAAGTCGCTCTGGCCGGCGCGCTGACCTTCGGCGTGGCGTCGGTCGCCACCGCCAGCCCGGCGCCGAACGGCGCGAACGACATGAAGTCGGCCAACATGGCCATGACCAAGTGCTACGGCATCAATGCGGCGCACAAGAACGACTGCAAGTCGCCGGGGCATTCGTGCGCCGGCCAGGACAGCAAGGCACGCGACGCCAATGCGTTCGTGGCCTTGCCGGCAGGCCTGTGCGAGAAGATCGACGGCGGCTCCACCACCCCGGCCGACAAGGCCTGAGCCAGGGGCCATGAGCTGCCTGCTGCCACAGGCGCAGCACCCGATCCCGGCAGCCGCCGGGATCGGCTTGCGCGCGCCGCACATCGCCCGGGTGCTGCGGGAGCGACCGCCGGTACCATGGTTCGAGGTGCACAGCGAGAACTATTTCGCCGGCGGCGGTCCGATGCATGCGGCGCTGGAGTGCATCCGCGCCGACTATCCCCTGAGCCTGCACGGCGTCGGCCTGTCACTGGGTTCGTCCGACGCGCTCGACCTTGCACACCTGGCCAGCCTGCGGCGGCTGATCGACCGCTACGAGCCCGCGCTCGTCTCGGACCACATCTGCTGGGGCGCGATCGGCGGCGTCCACCTGAACGACCTGCTGCCCTTGCCGTATACGACGGAAGCCCTGGCCCTGATGGTCTCGCGCGTGCAGCAGGTACAGGACGCGCTGGGGCGCGAGTTCCTGGTCGAGAACGTCTCGAGCTATCTCAGCTTCCGCCATGCCGACATGCCGGAGTCGGCCTTCGTCGCCGAACTGGTACGCCGCAGCGGCTGCGGCCTGCTGCTGGACGTGAACAACGTTTACGTCAACAGCGTCAATCACGGTTTCGACCCGGGCGAGTACCTGCGCGCCATGCCGCATGCCTCGGTGCGCGAGATCCATCTCGCCGGCTTTCTGCGCAAGGACCGGCTGCCGGTGCCGCTGCTGATCGACAGCCATAGCCGTCCCGTCGCCGACGAGGTATGGGCGCTCTACCGCGAGGCGCTGGAACTGTGCGGACCGCAGCCGACCCTGATCGAATGGGACCAGGACATTCCCGAACTGGAGGTGCTGCTGGCCGAAGCCGCCCGTGCCGAGGAGGAGCTGCATGCCTGCCGCACCGCGATTGCATGAGCTGCAGCAAGGCTTCGCCGCGGCCGTACTGGGCCGCAGCGACGACGTGGCGGCATGGGTCGACGGCGCCGGGCTGGATCCGGCGGCGCGGCTGCGCATCTACCGCAACGCGGTGGCTGCGACCCTCGGTGCGGCCCTGCACGACGCTTTCCCCACCGTGCATGCGCTGGTGGGCGAGGATTTCTTCGACGCGATGGCGGCGCGTTACCGGCAGCAGCATCCCTCGACCTGCGGCAACCTGCAGTTATTCGGCGGCGCGCTGCCCGGGTTCATCGAGACGATGCCGCAGGCCCGGTCACTGGGCTACCTGGCGGACATCGCGAGGCTGGACTGGCTGCGCCAGCTGACCGTGCTGGCGCCGGATGCGACGCCTGCCGATGCACGCGCCGCCGCCGACGCGGCTGCGGTGGAGCCCTGCCGGTTGCATCTCCGCTTGCATCCGAGCCTGCATCTGCTGCACAGCCGTTGGGCCGTGCTCACGCTCTGGCAGTGGTGCCAGTCGCCCGTCGGGCCCGCTCCGCGTCCCGATCGAGGTGGCGAGAACGTCCTGCTGTGGCGTGACGGAGGCGAGGTGGCCATGGCCGCCGTCGACCCCGCCACGTTCCGCTGCATCGAGGTGCTGGCCGCGGGCGGCGACGTGGCTGCGGCCCACCGGGCGGCCATGGACCTGGATTCCGCTTTCGATCTTCAACCCTGCCTGCGGGACCTGCTCGAGCAGGGCCTGGTCGTGGCGTTCAACAACCAAGAGGGCTGCACATGAACAAGCTGCTTTGGCGCACGAGTGGTTATTACCGGCAACTGGCAGAGGCGCTGTCGAGCCTGGGGCCGGTGGTACTGTTGCTGTTCCGGGTGTGGGTGGCGCTGGCGTTCTGGCGCGCCGGCGTGGTGAAGCTCGACGACCCGGCGGGTACGTTCTACCTGTTCAACAACGAATACCACGTGCCCCTGTTGTCGGGCGATGCCGCGGCGTTTCTCGGCACCTGGATCGAGCTGGTCGCGCCGTGGTTCCTCCTGCTGGGGCTGGGCGGGCGGCTGACCGCGGGGTTCCTGTTCATCTACAACATCATGGCCGTCGTTTCCTACCCGGATCTGTGGCCGCACGGTTTCTGGACCGGCCTGGTCGGCAACGATTTCAGCGACCACAAGATCTGGGCGATGATGCTGCTGGCGGTGATCGCCTGGGGACCGGGCTCGTTCTCGCTCGATCGGATCCTCGAACGATTCCGGCCAACGGCCCGGCGCGGCGACGGTGCGGATGCCGCGGTACGGGCAGGGTAGCCGGCCGTGCCGGCCAATCCGCTTGAATCCTTTGATGCGCTGGTGTCCTCTATGGGGCGAGAGAACAGGAATCTCCACCGTTTGCATCATCGAGCAACCACGCAAAGGCTTCCCTATGCGACATGACCCGACCCTCCTGGAATCCGCGCGGCAGGGCGATCTTGCCGCCGTCGAACGGCTGCTGACCGCCTGCCGGCCGGACCTGCGGCGCATCGCCCAGTCGCAATGCGCCAGCAGCGTGGACCCGGACGATGCGGTGCAGGAATCGTTGCTGCTGATCTACCGCCGGCTCGGCACGCTGCGCACGATCACCTCGTTTCCCGCCTGGGCCTTCTCGATCGTGCGCCACGAATGCCACCGGTTGCTGCGTGCGATGCGCGGGCAGGTGGCGTTGCCGGAGCCGGATCACGCCATTTTTGTCTATGTCGAGCACCTCGATCTGCGCTCGGACCTGGCCGCCGCCATCCAGTCGCTGCCGGAAAAATACCGGGAGGCGATCATTCTTCGCGATTTCGAGGAGTACTCGATCAGCGAGATCGCCGACCAGCTCATGCTGACGCGGGAGGCCGTCAAGAGCCGCATCCATCGTGGTCGCCAGATGGTCCAGGAATACCTAAGGGACTGACCGCTGCCCGCCGGGACCCCTACACATGAAAAGTCGCATCGCCATCCTCCGCTGGCTGATCGTCATCGGCCTGTCCGGTGCGGTCGCCGTTTTCTTCGCGCTGGGTTGGCAGCACCAGTTCACGCTCGCTGCGCTGAAGGCGCACCTGCTCGTGCTGGACGCTTTCCGGCAGACCCATCCGTGGCTGCTTGGCGGCGGGTTTTTCGCGCTGTATGTGGCGGTCACCGCGTTATCGCTGCCGGTGGCCGCGTTGCTGACCCTGGCGGGCGGCGCGATGTTCGGCCTGCTGGAAGGCACGCTGCTGGTGTCGTTTGCCTCCAGCATCGGCGCGACGCTGGCCTTCCTGGCCAGCCGGTTCGTCTTTCGCGACATGGTGCAGCGGCGCTTCGGCCAGCGCCTGCACGTGGTCGACGAGGGCATCCGGCGCGAAGGCGCCCTGTACCTGTTCACGCTGCGGCTGGTTCCGGTGATCCCGTTCTTCGTGGTGAACCTGCTGATGGGGCTGACCCGGTTGCCGATACGCACGTTCTACTGGGTCAGCCAGCTCGGCATGCTGGCGGCGACCGTGGTGTTCGTGAATGCCGGCACCCAGCTGGCCCAACTGCACTCGTTGTCGGGCATCGTCTCGCCGCGGATCGCCGGCTCGCTGGTCCTGCTGGGGGTGTTCCCGTGGCTGGCGCGCTGGTGCGTGGCGTGGGTGAAGCGGCGGCGCCTCCATGCAGGCTGGCCGGCGCCGAAGCGCTTCGATCGGAACCTGGTGGTGATCGGCGCCGGTTCGGCGGGACTGGTCAGCGCCTACATCGCCGCCGCCGTGCGGGCAAAGGTCACCCTGGTGGAAGGCGGCGCCATGGGCGGCGATTGTCTCAATACCGGCTGCGTGCCATCGAAGGCGCTGATCCACGCGGCCCGGCTGGCGGCGCAGGCGCGGGGCGCGGCGCGCGTCGGAGTGGATGCCGGCGATGTCAGGGTCGATTTCCGCGCCGTGATGGACAGCGTGCGGCGCGCCGTGCGGGCCGTGGCGCCGCACGACTCGGTGGAACGCTACCGCGGGCTGGGCGTGGACGTGCAGCGTGGCCATGCACGCATCGTGTCACCGTGGACAGTCGAGATCGACGGCAGGCCCGTCACCACGCGCGCCATCGTGATCGCCACCGGCGCCGAACCCGTGGTGCCGGATCTGCCGGGGCTGGCCGAAACGGGCTATCTCACCTCCGAAACGCTGTGGCAACTGCAGGAGCCGCCCGGGCGACTGCTGGTACTGGGTGGTGGCCCGATCGGCTGCGAGCTTACGCAGGCGTTTGCCCGACTCGGTACGCAGGTCATCCAGGTGCAGAGCCACGGGCGCCTGCTGATGCGTGAGGACGACGAGGTATCCGCCTTCGTGCGGGCGCGCCTGTCGGCCGATGGCGTGGACGTGCGTACGGACTGCCGTGCCGTGGCAGTCGAGCGCGATGGCGGGCAATACGCGCTGGTCTGCGACCACGGGGGCCGGCGCGCAAGGATCCCCTTCGACACCCTGCTGGTGGCGGTCGGGCGCAAGCCCCGCGTCACCGGCTTCGGGCTGGAGGAACTGGGCATACCCGTGGCCAGGACGGTGGATACGGATGCCTGGCTGGCCACGCTATATCCGAACATCTATGCCTGCGGCGACGTGGCCGGGCCCTACCAGTTCACCCACGTCGCCGCCCACCAGGCGTGGTACGCCGCAGTCAATGCGCTGTTCGGCTCGATCTGGCGTTTTCGCGTCGACTATGCGGTGATTCCGGCGGTGACCTTCGTCGACCCGGAGGTGGCGCGCGTCGGCCTCAACGAGCGTGAGGCGCTGGCGCGGGGCATCCCGTTCGAGACCACGCGCTATGAACTGGACGATCTGGACCGGGCGATCACCGAGGATCAGGCGCATGGCTTCGTGAAAGTGCTGACCGCACCGGGCAAGGACCGCATCCTGGGCGCAACCATCGTGGGCCAGCATGCAGGCGAGATGCTGGCCGAGTTCGTGCTGGCGATGCGCCATGGGCTGGGGCTCAACAGGATCCTTGGCACCATCCACGCGTATCCGACCTGGGCCGAAGCCAACAAGTACGCGGCGGGAAACTGGAAGAAGGCCCATGCGCCCGAACGTGTGCTGCGCTGGCTGGCCCGTTATCACGCCTGGCGGCGGAAGTGAGGACGGCATGAGGAATCACGACTTCATACGCGGACAGATGGCCGGATGCCGTACGCCTGCCATGCGACCGGCATGCGAAGGATCGCGGCGTACTGTGGAGGCCCTGCTGCCGGGGCGCCCGGACCGCTCCGCACAGGTGCGCCAGCGCCGCCAACATCGCCAGGACATGCTGCCATGAACGCCGTTCCATCTTTCGCCGCACCATCGTTCGCCCGCTCCCTGCGCGAGCATGGGCTCGCCTTGACGCGCACGCCGACGGAGATCCTGCAGGTCAACGTCGGCAAGCTGTGCGACCTGGCCTGCCAGCACTGCCACGTGGAGGCCGGACCCGGGCGCACCGAGATCATGCAGGCGGCCACGGTGGAACGCATCCTGGAACTGCTGGCGAATGCTCCGGGCGTGCATACGGTGGACCTGACCGGCGGCGCGCCGGAACTCAATCCGCATTTCCGCACCCTGGTGCTGGGATCCCGTGCGCTGGGCAAGACCGTCATCGACCGCTGCAACCTGACCGTGCTGTTCCGTCCCGGACAGGAGGACACCGCGGAGTTCCTGGCCGAACAGGGCGTCAAGGTGGTCGCCTCGCTGCCTTGCTACAGCAAGGCCAACGTGGAGAAGCAGCGCGGGCACCACGTTTTCGATCCCAGCCTGCGCGCCCTTCATCGGCTGAATGCGCTCGGCTACGGCCGCGCCGGCTCCGGGCTGGAACTGGACCTGGTCTACAACCCGCTGGGCGCCACGCTGCCGCCCGCCCAGACGGCGCTGGAGGCGACCTACCGGCGCGAACTGGCCGAACACTTCGGCATCGTGTTCAACCACCTGTTCACCATCACCAACATGCCGATCAAGCGCTTCCTGCACCTGCTCGAGCGTGAGGGCCGCTACGAGCGCTACATGCAGACCCTGCTCGATGCGTTCAATCCGCGGGCGGCGCTGGGCGTGATGTGCCGCAACCTGCTGTCGGTGAGCTGGGATGGCGAACTCTTCGACTGCGATTTCAACCAGGCGCTGGGGCTGCCGCTGGGCGGCGGCCGACGCAGCTTGTGGGAAATCGACGCGCTGGCGGACGTCGGGCACGGCCCGATTGCGTTCGCCAATCATTGCTATGGCTGTACCGCCGGGGCGGGCAGCTCCTGTGGAGGATCGTTGACATGACCATGAACCTGGAACAAGACGTCGTCGCCCGCGCGGAAGAGCAGCAATCCGCCGTGCGCAGCTACTACGGCGAAACCCTGCAGTCGAGCCGTGACCTGCGCACCACGGCATGCTGCAGCCTGGAAGCGATGCCGGAAAACCTGCGTTCGATCCTTGCCCAGTTGCACCCGGAGGTGCGCGAGCGCTTCTACGGCTGCGGCTCGCCGCTGCCGCCGGCAGTGGAAGGCGCCACCGTGCTCGACCTCGGCTGCGGCAGCGGACGGGACGTCTATCTGCTGTCGAAGCTGGTGGGCGAGCAGGGGCGGGTGATCGGCGTCGACATGACCGGACAGCAGCTGGCGGTGGCCGAGCGCCACCGCGCCTGGCACGCACAGGCTTTCGGCCATGCGCGCAGCAATGTCACCCTGCAGCTGGGCGATCTCGCGGATCTGGCGGCGCTGGGCATCGCCGATGGCTCCGTCGACGTCGTGGTGTCCAACTGCGTGCTCAACCTGGTGCCGGACAAGCGCCGCGCGTTCGCCGGGATATGCCGTGTGCTCAAGCCCGGTGGCGAGCTGTATTTCTCCGACGTGTTCAGCGACCGCCGGCTGCCACGCGAGCTGTTGGCCGACCCGGTGCTGCTGGGCGAATGCCTGGCCGGCGCGCTGTATGTAGAGGATTTCCGCCGGTTGCTCGGTGAGCTGGGCGTGGCCGATGCGCGCGTGTGCGCACGCAGCCCGATTGCGCTGACCGATGCGGCGATCGAGCAGCGTATCGGTTTTGCGAACTTCGAGTCGATCACCTGGCGCGCATTCAAGCTGCCGCTGGAGGATCGCTGCGAGGACTATGGCCAGGTCGCGACCTACCTGGGCAGCTTGCCCGGGTATCCGCACCGCTTCGCACTGGACGACCACCACCTGTTCGAGAGCGGCCGGCCGGTGCTGGTCTGCGGCAACACTGCCGATATGCTGGCCGGCAGCCGCTATGCCACGCATTTCCGCATCGACGGCGACAAGCGGCAGCATTTCGGCCTGTTCGATTGCGCGCCCGCCGCGCCGACCAGCGCCTCGGCCAGCTGTTGCTGACATGTCGATGAGCTCGTTGTCGGTGATCGTGCCGCTGGCGCCCGGCGAGACCGAATGGCCCGAGCTGCTGCGGCAGCTGGCGGACTTGCCGGGCGGCAGCGAGGTGATCGTGGTTTCTGCCGATGACGAGCCGCGGCCATCGCCGGCGACGTGGCCCGCATATCTGCACTATCGGCAGTGCCGCAGTGAGGCCGGCCGTGCCCGCCAGCAGAATCACGGTGCCGGCCTGGCCACGGGCGAGTGGTTGTGGTTCCTGCATGCCGACTCGCGCTTGCGTCCCGGCACTCTGCACCAACTGCAGCGCTTCATCGGGCAGGGCAGCGCGGCACTGGGTTGGTTCACGCTCGCCTTTCGTGGCGACGGACCGCGCTGGACGGCGTTGAACGCGGCCGGCGCCAACTGGCGTGCGCGCTGGCTGGGGCTGCCGTTCGGCGATCAGGGACTGCTGTTGCCGAGGCATTGCTTCGAGGCGCTGCACGGCTTCGACGAGCAGGCGCGTTACGGCGAGGACCACCTGCTGGTATGGGCGGCGAGACATGCAGGGCTGCCATTGCGGCGCATTCCCGCCGTGCTGGAGACCAGCGCGCGCAAATATGCGCGGCACGGCTGGTTGAGCACCACGCTCAGGCACTGGCGACTGACCGCGGTACAGGCGTGGCCGGCATGGCGCGCCACGCGGCGGACGAGGACATGACGACCGCGCTGGCCATTTTCGTCAAGACCCCGGGCCATTCGCCGTTGAAGACGCGGCTGGCAACCGTTATTGGCGAAGACGCCGCGCTCACCTTCCATCGGCTGGCCAGCGCTGCCGTGGCGGCGGTGGCCAGGGCGGCCCGGCCGCTCATCACGCCTTACTGGGCGGTAGCCGAGGCCGACGACGCGGCGCATGCGGCGTGGCCGGACTTTCCCACGATCTGGCAGGGGGAGGGCGACCTGGGCACGCGCATGCATCACGTTCTCGACGTCCTGCTGAGCCGGCACGACAGCGTGCTGCTGGTGGGCGCGGACGTGCCGCAGCTCACGTCGGGGCAGTTGGCCCGGGCCGCGCAGGCACTGGCTCAGCCCCCGGTTGCGTTCGTGCTCGGTCCCGCCACCGATGGCGGCTTCTGGCTGTTCGGCAGCAACACGCCGGTGCCGCTGGCGATCTGGCAGTCGGTGCGCTATTCGCAGGGCGACACCTGCCGGGAACTGCGGAAGGCATTGCCAGGGACGGGAAGCATCCTCGATCTGCCCGTGCTCACCGATGTCGACAACGCCGACGATCTGCCGCGGGTGCTGGGCGCGCTTGGCCGGCTGCCGGAGGCCTTGCCGGCGCAGCGTGCGCTGGCGGAATGGATGAAGCTGCAACTTGCAGGATCTCCGACCGCCTGAATCGTTTTGCCACCCGGATGGCTCTATGGCATGTGGCCTTGTGCCTCGCCGCTTCGTCTTCGCGTGACGCTACCCGGGATGCCCGATGGAAACCCTGCTTGTACTGACCGTGCTGTTCCTCGCCGCCACCAACGGCGCCAACGACAATTTCAAGGGAGTGGCCGTCCTGTACGGCAGTCGCCGCGCCGGTTACTGGACCAGCCTGGGCTGGGCGAGCATTACCACCCTGGCCGGATCGTTGTCCTCGGTGTTCCTCGCGCGTGCGCTGCTGAAGGCGTTCACGGGCGCCGGCCTGGTGCCGGCCGAGGTCGCGGCACAGCTTCCGTTTGCCCTGGCGGTCGCCGGCGGCGCCGGCATCACCGTCGCGCTGGCCGCCTGGCGCGGGCAGCCGATTTCGACCACCCACGCGCTGGTCGGTGCGATGAGCGGTGTCGGCCTGATGGCCGTCGGCTCGGCGGTGAAGTTCGGCACGCTGGGACACAGCTTCCTGCTGCCGCTGCTGGCGACTCCGGTCATTGCGGTTCTGCCGGCCTACCTGCTGGCACCGTGGCTGCGCAGGCTGACCGCTCGTGCGGACCGCGAGCCGGAGTGCGAGTGCACGGTGAATACGGTGCAGGCCTCCGCGGAAGGCCTGCTGTTGCGGACGGGCATGCCGATGGCCCTCGCCGGCACCGTGGCCGAGTGTGAAAGCCTCGGGGCCCGGCGCGCGTGGCGGCTCGACGCACGTGGCCTGGTGGATGGCCTGCTGTACCTCTCCGGCGGGGCGGTCAGCTTCGCGAGGGGCTTGAACGACACGCCCAAGATCGCGGCGCTGCTGTTGCCGATCGCTGCGCTGGATGGTAGCGCCTCGGCGCTGGCGGTCGGCCTGGCGATGCTCGTGGGCGGCCTGTTGGGGGCAGCGCGTGTCGCCCGCACCATGAGCGACAGGATCACGCGGCTCGATCCCGGCGGGGCGCTGGCCGCCGGCCTGACCACCAGCCTGCTGGTCGGCACGGCTTCATTCAGCGGGCTGCCGGTGTCCACGACCCATGTATCAGTCGGCGCGCTCGCCGGCAGCGGCCTCAGCAACGGTGCAGGCGTGGATCGCCCCGTGATGACCGCCATCGTCCTTTCGTGGGTGATCACTGTGCCCGCCGGCGCGATGTTCGGCGCGTTGCTGTATCTGTGGCTCGGTTGACCGGTGACGGGCGCAGCATCGACCGGATGCACCCTGCAATGCCGGTTTCTTGAATCCTTTCACCAGCGGGCGGCCTCCTTGTTATCGAGACCGTGTGTCTCTACCCGTACTTTTGCCTGTCACCTACATTGGAGAAACCCATGAAAGCTTCCGTGAAACTCGCCTCGCTCGCCTCGCTCGCCGCGCTGACCGCTGCCATCGTTGCCCTTCCTGCAGCTGCCGCGGACATGAGCAGCGCCCAGGCCAAGTGCGGGCCGTCGACGAGCATGGCCCAGTGCGGCGCCAAGTGCGCGGCGGGCAAGTGCGCCGCGAAGAAACACCCGCACCGGCACATGAAGGCGAAGTGTGGCGCCAGCAAGTGCGCTCCCAAATGCGCACCCAAATGCGGAGCGAAGTGCGCTCCCAAGTGCGCTGCCCAGCACTGATGGCACCGGCGCTTGGCCGGCGGCATCAGGATCCCGTTGGCGGTACCGCCGCCGATGCCGCCGGCCAGCGCTTGCTGGAAACCTACGCCGCCCTGGCGGCGCGCGACGAGCATTTGCTGCAAGGCCTGCTTGCGGGCAAGCCCACGCGACAATGGCAGCACTATCCCGAAAACGATGCGATCGATCGGGTCAGCGGCTACCAGTGGTTCTACCACTCGCATTCACCCGAAGATCGACCCGGCGCGACCGAACACGGTCACTTCCATCTGTTTGCCCGTCGTCCGCTGTGGGCAAGACGGCTCCGGTCGGCTGCGGAAAAGGCCTTCGCCGCGTTGACCGGCGATCCGCAGGTGCCGGTCACCACCCGGCATTTGCTGGGCATAGGGATGAGCGCCAAGGGCGTGCCAACCAGTCTGTTCACCGTCAACAGCTGGGTTACCGGCGACCTGATGCTGAGCGCTGCGGGTACCGAACGACTGCTGGCCCGGATGCACCTGGACACCGGCCACGCCAGCATCGACGCCGTGCTGGAAAGCGTGGTCGCGCTGTGTGCCAGCGAGATTCACGAAGTCATGGCGGCGCGTGATGCCGCCCTGTCGAGCAGGCCGGCGCATGGCGTACTGGCGGATCGGGACCTGGAGCTCCTGTCGGAACTGGCCATCGCGTTGTGAGCCGGTGTCCCAGATCCAGTTTTTGACGTCGTGCTGCTTAAAAACCGGGGGCTCGCTCCCGTGGGAAGCAGGCTGACATGGCGCAGGAACAGCCTCTGCTGTGCGGTCATTGGAAAGCGTGACGATCCCGGAGGGTGTTCATGCAGTGGCCGGGTCGGCGAGGGGAGCGGTGGATCGCGCCGATATCTCATTCCGCGAGATGGCGGTGAGTGACGCTGGTGCGGCGTATTCTCGAAATTAGATGCATTAAATACGTTAGACCATTGATTTTGAAATATTCTTCAACTCAGTATTTCTTTGTCTTCCATTTTCACCTTTTTTGGTGAAAATATGCGAACCATGACTCTTCAGATCACCCAGCGCCAGTCAAACGTCCTCGCCTTCATTCGCGCGCGGATCGAGTGCGATGGGCAGTCGCCCACGCTGGAGGAAATCGGCAACGCGCTCGGCATCGACAGCGTCAGCGCGGTGCTCAAGCACGTGCGTTCACTCGAAGCAAAAGGCCGGTTGACCATCGAACCCAACCGCGCCCGCAGCATCCGGCTGGTGCGTGAGCCCGATCCGATGGATGCGGACACGATGGAATTGCCGCTGATCGGTCGCATCGCGGCGGGCGAGCCGTTGTTTTCGGAGTCACGGGTCGATCGCAGCCTGCGTGTCTCCCGTTCGCTGTTCCGGCTGCGGCCGGACTACCTGGTGAGGGTGGTCGGCGATTCGATGCGCGGGGAGGGCATTCTCGATGGCGACCTGGTGGCGGTGCACGCCACGCCGGTGGCCCGTCACGGCCAGGTGGTGGCCGCCCGCGTGGGCGGTGATCGTTTCACGATCAAGCGCCTTTACTGGAAAGACGACGTGGTTCGCCTGTTGCCCAACAGCCCGGGCTTCCGCCCCATCGACGTGGACCCTGCCGAAGACTTCGCGATCGAAGGCCTGTTTGCAGGCCTGCTGCGGGGCAGTTGATGAACGCCGTGGCGCCACTTTCCGCGTTGCTCGATGCGCGCCAGGTGTGGCGTGGTCGCGCTCCCGAAATGCCGGACGGCGACCAGCCCACCGGCTGGCGGGCACTCGATGCGGTGCTGCCCGCGGGCGGTTGGCCTGGCGCTTCGTTGTCCGAGATCCTGCTGCCCGTCGATGGCGTGGGCGAACTCCGCCTCGTGCTGCCTGCGCTGGCGCGATTGACCCAAAGCCGGCGCCACGTCGTGATCGTGTCGCCGCCGTATGCGCCGTGCGTCGCCGGCTGGCACCAGCAGGGTGTCGACATGCGCCGGGTGGAGATCGTCGAGGCCGCTGAAAAAGACGTGCTCTGGGCCACCGAACAATGCCTGCGGTCGGGAAACTGCGCCGCCGTGCTGGCGTGGCCGCGGCAGGCCGACGATCGCGCCTTGCGTCGCCTGCAGGTGGCGGCGGTCACCGGCCAGGCGCTCGCCTTCGTGTTCCGCGATCGCTCCCATCTTTCCAACGCATCGCCTGCCGCGCTGCGCCTGGAACTGGAAGCCTCGCCGCAGCCGCGGATATGGGTGCGCAAATGCCGCGGTGGGGCCGTGCCCACCCAGCCCGTTTCGCTGGCGCAGCTTGCCCGTTGATGGTGGCCGCACATGCTCTGGACCTGCATCAACCTGCCGCATCTGGCCATGGATGGGATTCTCCGACGCCGCCCCGCGCCGGGGCCGCTGGTGCTCGTCGACGGCCCGGTCAACGCGCGCACGATCGTTTCGGCCAATGACTCCGCCCGGGCGGCCGGCCTGCACGTCGGGCAGCGGCTGAGCGCCGCGCAGGCGCTGCTGTCGAAATTCGAGGCAATTGCGTATGACCGCGGCTCGGTCGATCGATGGCACCGGTTCCTGGCCGCCGTGGCCTATCGCTACAGCTCCGAGGTCAGCCTGCTGCCGCATGCGATCGTGCTGGAGGTCAGCAGGAGCATGGGCCTGTTCGGGCCGTGGCCGCGGCTTGCGTCGATGCTGCGCGCGGATTTCATCGAACTTGGATTTCGTCATCGGCTGGCCACGGCACCGACGGCTCACGCCGCGCATGTGCTGGCCACGGTTTCCGATGGGCAGGCGGTGCTGTCTGCCGATGCGCTGCGCCATGCCTTGCAGCGGGTGCCGATCGCGAAGAGCTCTCTGCCGGCGAACGCCATCGCCGCGCTGCCTGGCATGGGCATCCGCAGCCTGGGCCAGGTGCTGGCGCTGCCACGGGATGGCTTGCGTCGGCGCTTCGGCGCGGAACTGCCGGCGTCGCTGGATCGCCTGACCGGCGACCGGCCCTCGGGCCTGGAGCCGTATCGCCCGCCGGACATCTTCGACCTGCGCATCGAATTGCTCCACGAAGTGGAAAATCGATCGGCGCTGGTCTTTCCGGTACGGCGCATGGCCGGTGATCTTTCCGCCTATCTCGCCGGCCGCGATGGAGGCGTGCAACGTTTCCTGTTGCGCCTGGAACATCGCGAAGGCCGATATACCGATGTGCCCGTAGGGCTGCTGGCCTCGGAGCGCGATGGCGCAATGCTGTTCGAGTTCGCACGGGGTCGGCTGGAGCACGTCGTACTCCCCGAGCCGGTGTTGGCGCTGCGCCTGATCGCGCGCGACCTGCCGGCGTTCGTGCCCGCCGGACGCGATCTGTTCGACGAGCGGCCGACGAATGCGCTGCCGCTCGGACAGCTGCGCGAACGCCTGCGCGCTCGCCTTGGCGATCGGGCGGTCTATCGGCTGGGCGGCACCACCGACCCGCGCCCCGAGCGCGCCCAGTCGGTGGCCGAATGCGGCGGCGTCCACGACGAGCCATCGCCACGGCCGACCTGGCTATTGGCGCATCCGATTCCGCTGCGCGGCCCGCCGCCGCGCATTCTCGCCGGCCCTGAGCGGCTTGAAACCGGCTGGTGGGATGGCGGCGAGGCGTGCCGCGACTACTACGTGGTCGAAACCTCGCTCGGCCAGCGGGCGTGGGCCTTCTGTCCGCCCGGCGAGCAAAGCGGCTGGATGCTGCAGGGCTGGTTCGCATGAGTTGGCTCGCATGAGCGGCTACGCCGAACTGCATTGCCTGTCCGATTTCTCCTTCGGCCGCGGCGCCTCGAACGCGGCCGAGTTGTTCGATCGCGCCAGGGCGTGCGGTTACCGCGCACTGGCGATCACCGACGAATGTTCGCTGGCCGGCATCGTGCGTGCGTATCAGGCCTCGAACGAAACCGGCCTGCAGCTGATCGTGGGCGCGGAGTTCCAGCTCGAGGATGGCCCGAAGCTGGTGCTGCTGTGCGAGAGCCGGCAGGGCTATGCCGAACTCTGCCGCTTGATCACGCACGGGCGCCGGGCCTCGGAAAAGGGCAGGTACCGGCTCGCCCGCGCGGACCTGCAGGGCGGACTGCCGGGGACGCTGGCGCTGTGGATGCCGCAACCGCAACCGGACGTCGTCCACGGCCGCTGGATGCGCGAAACATTCGGCGATCGTGCATGGATGGCGGTGGAACTGCATCGCGGGCCCGATGATGCCGGGCGCCTGCGCGAACTGCAGGCGCTCGGTCGTGCCCTGGATCTTCCGCTGGTGGCCAGCGGCGACGTGCACATGCACGTGCGCCGCCGGCTGGCCTTGCAGCACACGCTCACCGCGATCCGCCATCGCGTGCCGATCGCCGAGGCGGGTGCGCTGATCTTCCGCAATGGCGAACGGCATTTGCGCCGGCGCGACGTGCTGGCCGGGATCTACCCCGAAGCCCTGATGCAGGAAAGCGTGCGCATCGCCGAGCGCTGCACGTTCCGGATGGGCGAACTCGAATATCGGTATCCGACCGAACTGGTGCCGGATGGCCACACGCCCACCAGCTGGCTGCGCCAGCTGGCGGAGGAGGGCATCCGCTGGCGCTGGCCGCAGGGCGCCAGCGACAAGGTGCGCAGGCTGATCGACGACGAACTGGCGCTGATCGCGGCGAAGAAGTACGAACCTTTTTTTCTCACCGTGCACGACATCGTCCGGTTCGCACGTGGCGAAGGCATTCTCTGCCAGGGCCGCGGCTCGGCCGCCAATTCCGCCGTGTGTTTTGCGCTGGGCGTCACCGAGGTGGACCCGGAGGTGAACAACCTGCTGGTGGCGCGCTTCATCAGTGAGGATCGCGACGAACCGCCCGACATCGATGTCGATTTCGAGCACGAGCGGCGCGAGGAGGTCATCCAGTACATCTACGGGAAATACGGGCGCGAGCGCGCGGCGCTGGCTACCACCGTGATCTGCTACCGCGACCGCAGTGCGGTGCGCGACGTGGCCAAGGCGTTCGGCCTGCCGCTGGACCAGGTCGACCGGCTCAGTGACGTCTTTGCGCGCGGCTGGGGCGACAGTGCAGCCGAGGAACGGCTGCGCGAACAGGGTTTCGATCCGGACAGCCCGATCATCCGCCGCGTGTTGAAGCTCACCTGCGAGCTGCGCGGCATGCCGCGGCATCTGTCGCAGCACGTCGGCGGCTTCGTGATCTCCGATGCCTCGTTGAGCGAGATGGTGCCGGTGGAGAACGCGGCGATGCCCGACCGCACGGTCATCCAGTGGGAGAAGGACGACCTGGATTACATGCGCATGCTGAAGGTCGATTGCCTGGCGCTGGGCATGCTGACCTGTCTGCGCAAATGCTTCGCCCTGCTGGAAAGCGGGCATGGGGTGGCGAAGACCATCGCAACGATCGAGCCGGATGACGATGCAACCTATGCACTGATCCGGCGCGCCGATACCGTCGGCGTCTTCCAGATCGAAAGCCGCGCGCAGATGGCGATGCTGCCGCGGCATCGACCGGCGAATTTCTACGATCTGGTGATCCAGGTGGCGATCGTGCGGCCCGGCCCGATCCAGGGCGACATGGTGCATCCGTACCTGCGACGCCGGAGCGGCGAGGAGCCGGTCGACTATCCGTCGCCGGCTTTCAGGAACGTACTGGAACGCACGCTCGGCGTGCCCTTGTTCCAGGAACAGGTCATGAAGCTGGCCATGGATGCGGCGGACTTCAGCGCCGACGAGGCCGACAAACTGCGCCGCTCGATGGCGGCATGGAAACGCCATGGCGGACTGGAGCCCCATCGCGACAAGCTGATGCAGGGCATGTTGAAGAACGGCTATACGGCGGACTTTGCCGCGCGCATCTTCGAACAGATCAAGGGCTTCGGTTCCTACGGTTTCCCCGAGTCGCACGCGGCCAGTTTCGCGAACCTGGTCTACGCCTCGAGCTGGCTGAAGTGCCATTACCCGGCGGCGTTCGCCTGCGCGCTGCTCAATGCGCAGCCGATGGGTTTCTACGGGCCGAGCCAGATCGTGCAGGACGTGCGCCGTCATCGCGTCGCGGTGCGCCCGGTGGACGTGCGCTTCAGCGACTGGGATTGCACGCTGGAACCCGACCCGCGTGGCCATGTGGATGCGCGCGCGATCCGGCTGGGCCTGCGCATGGTGCGGGGATGCTCCGAAGCGACCGCGCTTCGCTTGATGGCGGCGCGCAGGCAGCGGCCGTTCGCCGACGTCACCGATCTGTGCTCGCGGGCCGGCCTCGATCGCCGTCATCAGGAGCTGCTGGCCGATGCGGCGACCTTGCGCGGGCTGGCCGGCCATCGCCATCGCGCGCGCTGGGCGGTGGCCGGGGTCGAGGCACAGCTGCCGCTGTTCGGTATCGAAAGCCCCGCCGAGCAGGCGGTGAACTTGCCCTTGCCCACGCAGGCCGAGGATGCGCTGGCGGATTACGCGCGTGTCGGCCTCAGCCTGGGGACGCATCCGCTACGGCAGATCCGCGCCCGGTTGAACGCAGCACATTGCATTGACGGCAATGCCCTGCGCAGGCAGCCGCACAACAGCCGCGTGCGCGTGGCCGGGGTCGTGCCCGGATAAGGGTAAAATTGGGTCATAAGCCTCAAACAAGGCTTACGCGTCTCACTTCTTGCCCTGTTTCTTCCGAGGCGTTGCTGGCGACTTCCGTTCGTCCAGCAGCGTACTGATACGCGACTCGGCGGTGATAGCCCGAGTTTCGAGCGACTGCATCGCCGTTCCCAAACCTTCCAATTGCCCGCGAGCTGCGGCCAGTTCGATGGCCATGCGATCGCGATCCGCGACAGCCGCGGCCAATGCCCCCAAGCGGGTATCACGCTCGGCCAGTTCACGACGGTGATGTCCTGCTTCGGTGCGCAGCTCCGCCAAACTGGCTTGTTGTCGCTCCAGTCGTTCTCGCGTTTTGACCATCTGCTGTTCTGCGCGCCGCTGGCCTTCGCGAGCTGTATCGATCTCCTGCAGCATGCGGGCTTGGGCGGCCTCCAGCCGCTCGTTCGCTGTATCACGTTCGACCTGAAAAGCCGCATCCCGGCTCGCAATCACGGCTTGGAATTCTTCGGCCTGGTCAGTTTGCGCTTGACGGATGCGTTCGATCTGTTCGGCGGTGTCGGTCTGGAGTGCGATGAGTTTCTGCTGCAGTGCCTGGCCATCCTGAAGCGCTTGATTCTTCGCGGTGGCCTCGAACTCCACTCGCGTTTGCAGCGTGGTGATCTGCTGTCGAAGTGTTTCGCACTGTTCGGTCAGTGTCGTTGAGGTCGCCAATGCGTCGTCGCGCGCCTGCGTAACCGTAGCGTGCTGCTGCTCCGCATCTGCCACGGCAGCTTCCAAAGTGCTCCGCTGTTCGGCGAACACCACCTCGCCCTGTTCGACGGCCACCACCCACAGGGCACGCATGGCGTCGGCCACAGCAGCCGGGAGATCAGCACCGAGCGCATCGGCCTTCGTACGTTCGTCCTTCCACTGCTTCAGCTCGTCATTGATCGTCGTACGGCTGCCTTGCTGGATGACGGCGTAGATCTGGTCGACGGTGATTTCGTGCGGCCGCTTCGCACCGGCAACGAGTTGGGCGGCGGCTTCACGGGTACGCTGACGGGTATCGCTGACACGGCTCATGGCAAATTCCCAGTCGCTCGGAGGGTCAATTTCGAAGGATAAGAGAATGTATATCATAGTATTACGTTATATACGTAATGATTAAATCAAGAAATTTACGATAACTCCTATAATCGAAAGTCTTTTGGCAGTACGCTGTGTTTTCCGTGGCGTCGGACATCGGAAAGCATGACTGAGCCTGCAGTGACCCTTTTGGCGTTGCCCCAAGCCTTGCCGCCCGCCCTGTCGGGAGGTGTCGGCACCAACCGCGCACCGGCCAGTGTGGCGCGGCAGATCGCCGCCAACGACGACGTGGCCGCGATCGGCCTGTGGCTGGCGGAATATCACGACTCGCCGCATACCTTCCGCAGCTACCGCAAGGAGGCCGAGCGATTGCTGCTTTGGGCCACCCAAGTGCGTGGCAAGCCGGTGTCCAGTCTCACCCGCGAGGATGTCATCGCCTATGAGGCGTTTCTTGCCCAGCCACCGGCGACCTGGTGCGACGCCGGTCTCGCCCGTCGCGGTGAGCATCGGCGACTGTTCATCGGGCCGCTGGCCGAGCGCAGTCGCCGGCAGGCCTTGGGCATCCTGGCGGGGCTGTTCAATTACCTCGTGCGCGCTGGCTATCTCGCGGGCAGTCCGTTTGTGCTGCAGCGCCGACGGGCACGCCGCGGCCCCCGCCGCACGATCGAACGCTACCTGGACCGTGCCCTCTGGGACCAGGTGCTACGCGTCGTCGACGGCTGGCCACAGACAACTGCGCGGGAACGGCAGCGCTACGAACGCGTTCGCTGGATCCTTCGCTTTCTCTATGAAACCGCCTTGCGGGCCGCCGAAGCCGCGGCCGCCAGCGAGGGCGATTTTCAGCCTATTCGTGGCCGGTGGTGGCTGCATACCGTGGGGAAAGGCGGCGTCGAGGGCACGATTCCCCTAAGCGACGGTCTCATGGAAGACTTTGCACGCTATCGGCGCTTCCATGGACTGCCGGCGTTGCCTTCGGGCGACGGCACAGCCCCGGCCATTCTGGGCATCGCCGGACGGTCTTCCCCGCTGACACCCACGGCGGTCTACCAGATCGTCAAGGACACCTTCCGGCGCGTGGCCGACGAGCTGCAAAAGCACGATGGTGCCCAAGCCGCGCGGGTGCGGCGGGCCTCGACCCATTGGCTGCGGCATACGGCCGCCACGCACCAGGCCGAGGACGGCACCCCGATCCACCACATCCAGCAGAATCTGCGTCACAGCTCCATTGGTACGACCTCGATCTATATTCATGCGGAAGAGGATGCGCGACATGCCAGCACCACGAAGCCACGCATCGAGCCATCGGTGTCCCACGGAGACGTGCCATGACTGACCCCGACGACCGCTTTGGCATGCCAGACAGTGCGTTCAAGGCCGCCCGGAAAAGCCACGGCGTGAATAGCCCGGTTTTTCGGGCGGGCATGTATGTCCCGACTCGGCAGGAAGTAGCTACCCTTTCTGCCGCCAAACTCCTCCCGATCGTGGTCGACTGGATGTGGGAAAGCCCGTCGGAGTTGATCCCGAACAACGACCAGATTTCGCAGCTTCGCGCGATACTTCTGGCGCGTACCGATGCCGGCGAACCCGAGGTACGCGAACTCATTGTGGCCTGTGAGGATTATTTAAAGGTGTAACCACATTGCCCGTAGCAAAGTGGACAATCGGCCGGAATTTCAACTTGCGTACACACAAATGGGCACACGCTCGACACTGTTGCGTTTGGCAACTCATCGTTGGGACAGCCATATGACTACTTCACGCAAATCACTACTTTCGACGCTTGGCTCTCTGGCGCTCGCATTGGCCCTCAGTGGCGTCGCCGTGGCCCAAGACAGCACGCCCACAAGCGGCATGGACAAGATGGGTGCGATGCACTCGGACATGAAGGGCATGCACGACAACATGATGGGCATGCACATGATGCCGGCGACGGTGACGGCGGCCGATACGAAGACCGGCGTGGTTGATGTGACGACTGAGGGCATGGCCTTGAAGGTGCATTTCCCACCGTCCGCCATGGCCAGCCTGAAGGCCGGCGACAAAATCACCTTGCATATGGGTTTCAGCAAGCCGTGAATCCCCTGAACCCACCTCCAGAGTTGAGGGTGTCAGGTCACACGGGTAAGCTCCCCCTATGACCTTCTCGCTACGTCTGCTTGCTCGTTCACGTCGCCTTCGGGCGATGGGCGTGTTGGCGTGGCTGATGCTGGTCATCAACTCATTGGCCGCTGCACCGATGGGCATGACGGGAGGTCCTCACTCCCATCCCATGCACGCAACGGTCGCGGCGGTCAGTGAACACTGTCACCACCATGTGGCCGTCAAGGCATCCCGATCCTGTTGCGACGATCAGGCCGGTTGCTGCGGTGGCATGACGGGACACACCTGCAATTGTGCCGCGATGTGCAGTACCACGTTGCCACCCGGACCAGCAGTTGCCCTGATCTCGACTGCGATCACCGCCCGCTACGCCTTGCCGCTGCCCAGCAGCGCGCCTTCGTTGAATACCGCCCCTCCGTTGCGACCACCGGCGGTCTGACTCTCCCTCGTTGCTAATGAGCTTTGCGTTCGATCGTCGCGTGTCGGCGATCGCAAGCAATCGGCTGTGATCGGTATCGGTAATGTTCGATATCACCTGCCTTGGAGAGATCCCATGAACTTGTTTTCCCCGCCCCCGGCGGATCTGTCGCGGCGTCGTTTCGTGCAAGGCGTGGCCATCGGCGGTGCCGTAGCCGGCCTGGGCCTGCTGCGTCCTTCGAATGCCTGGGCGCTGACCAGCCCCGGCCAGCCCACCGTGCTGAGCGGCACCGATTTCGCACTCGATATTGCCGAAACACCGGTCAACTACACCGGCGCCACGCGTCTGGCGACCACCGTCAATGGCGGCATCCCGGGTCCAATTCTGCGCTGGAAGGAAGGCACTACGGTGAACCTTCGAGTGACCAACCGGTTACGCGTGCCGACCTCGATCCATTGGCACGGCATCATCCTGCCGTTCCAGGAAGATGGGGTGCCGGGTATCAGCTTCGACGGCATCGCTCCCGGCGAAACCTTTCTCTACCAGTTCAAGGTGCGCCAGAGCGGTACCTATTGGTACCACTCGCACTCGGGCTTCCAGGAACAGACGGGTTTGTATGGCCCGTTGGTGATCGAACCGGCCAGCCCGGATCGCCATCCGACCGATCGCGATTACGTGGTGATGCTCAACGACTGGACCGATGAAAATCCCGAGCGCATCTACGCCAAGCTAAAGAAGCAGAGCGACTACTACAACTTCGCCCAGCCCACGGTGCCGGATTTCTTTCGCGATGTGCGCGAGAAGGGGCTGGGCCAGGCCTTGGCCATGCGCAAGATGTGGAACGAGATGCGCATGAACCCGACCGATTTCGGCGACGTCTCCGGCTACACCTACACCTACCTGATGAACGGTGCGGCGCCGGCGGGCAACTGGACCGGCATCTTCAAACCCGGCGAGAAGATCCGGTTGCGCTTCATCAACGGATCGGCGCAGACGATCTTCGACGTGCGCATTCCGGGCCTGAAGATGACGGTGATCTCGGCCGATGGCCAGGACGTCGAGCCGGTGTCGGTCGACGAATTTCGCATCTCGGTGGCCGAAACCTACGACGTGATGGTCGAGCCGCAGGACGAGCGCGCGTACACGCTGTTCGCCCAGTCGATCGATCGCAGCGGCTACGCTCGCGGCACGCTGGCGCCGCGCGCCGGCATGGAAGCAGACGTGCCCAAGCCCGATCCCATTCAGTGGCTGGCCATGCAGGACATGATGGGTGCGATGGCGATGGGTGATGCCGGTCACGGGAACATGCAAGGCATGTCGGGCATGAGCGGCATGCAGGGCATGCAGGGCATGGCCGGCATGGATCACGGTGCGATGCCGGGCATGGCACCTGCGCCAGCGCCTGTGGTGCGCCACGCCCGCACCGAATACGGCCCCGGCGTGGACATGCATGTGGACATGCCGCGTACCAACCTCGACGACCCGGGCATCGGCCTGCGCGACAACGGTCGACGCGTGCTGACCTACGCCGACCTGCACACCATCGGCGGACCGATCGACGCGCGCGAACCCAGCCGGGAGATCGAGCTGCACTTGACCGGCAATATGGATCGCTTCATCTGGTCGTTCGATGGCGTGAAGTTTTCCGACGCCAAGCCGGTGCATTTCAACAGCGGCGAACGGCTGCGCATCGTGCTGGTCAACGACACCATGATGAACCATCCGATCCACCTGCACGGCATGTGGAGCGAGCTGGAGAATCCCGAAGGCCAGTTCCAGGTACGCAAGCACACCATCAACGTGCAGCCGGCGCAGCGCATCACCTATGCGGTGTCGGCCGACAACCCCGGTCGGTGGGCCTACCACTGCCACCTGCTGTATCACATGGAAGCGGGCATGTTCCGCGAAGTGGTGGTGTCATGAAAATGAATCGCCGCAGCACCTCAGTCGTCCCGCTGCGTTCCGCGTTGCTGGCCGCAATATTGCTGGCGTTGCCACCGGTGGTCACGGCGCAGAGTGCACCCGCGTCCAGCAGCACATCGTCGATGGACATGAGCTCCATGCCAGGCATGGATCACGGCAGCATGTCCGGTATGGCCATGCCGGCTGCTGCGAGCAGCACGGCGAAGCCGGCAACGAAACCGCCTGCCAAGAAAGCCAGGAAGAAACCCGTCGCAGCCCCGCCGACGCCGGCTTCCCACAACATGGATGGCATGAAGGGCATGGATCACAGCAGCATGCCTGGCATGGATCACCGCGCGATGTCGGACATGCCCACGCCCGCCAAACCTGCCGCATCGGCAGCACCCGCCGGCGACATGTCGGGGATGGATCACTCGTCGATGCCCGGCATGAGCCCGGAAGCGATGCAGGGGATGGACCACAGCGGCATGGCCGGTATGGATCACGGCGCGATGCCGAAGAAGGATCAAGGCGACATGACCGGCATGGGTGCGATGCCGGGCATGACGATGGGCCCGATGCAGGGCGGGAGTCCGCCAGCGAATGCGCGCAGCTCCGACTACTCCGACGGCGTCGGCTACGGCTCCATGAAAGGCATGGACATGGCCGACAACGCACCGCTGGGCAGGCTGTTGATCGACCAGTTGGAAGCCTTCCACGGCCGCGATGCCAACGGCCAGAGTTGGGAAGCCGAAGGCTGGTACGGCAACGACGAGAACAAGCTGTGGGTACGCACTGAAGGCGAGCGCAGCCGCGGCAAGCTGGAAGACGGCGACCTCGAAGCGTTTTGGAACCACAACATCGCCACGTTCTGGAGCACTCAGCTCGGCGGTCGCCAGGACGTGGGCGAAGGCCCCAAGCGCACGTGGGCGGCCTTTGGCGTGCAGGGCCTGGCACCGTACTGGTTCGAGGTGGAAGCGACGGGTTACGTCGGGGCTTCCGGTCGTACAGCCGCGCGTCTGCGCGCCGAATACGAAATGCTCTTCACCCAGCGCCTGATCCTGCAGCCGGAAGCGGAGATCAACCTGTACGGCAAGAACGATCCGCAACGCCGGATCGGTAGCGGCGTGTCCGACATTCAGTTCGGCTTGCGTCTGCGCTACGAGATCCGTCGTCAGTTCGCGCCGTACATCGGCGTGAACTGGGTGCGTCGCATCGGCACCACCGCCGACTACGCGCGGCAGGATCATCAACCCGTTCTCGACCGGCAGATCGTGGCCGGCGTTCGCATCTGGTTTTAAGGGGAAACATCATGAAACAGCACATCAAGCATCACAGCATCACCGTCGCCGTTGTTCTTGGCGTCCTTGCCATCGGTGCAGGCGCGTTCGTGTACTCCGGCATCTACAACATCGGCGCCGACGACCATCACACCAAGCCGGTGTTCGCGGTCATGCAGACCCTGCGCGAGCGCTCCATTCATGTCCGCTCGGAAGACCTCACGGTTCCGGATCTCAACGATCCCCAGCTGATCCTGAAAGGGGCCGGCCAGTACGCGGCTATGTGTACCCAGTGCCACCTCAAGCCGGGCATGAAGGACTCGGAGCTTCGCCCCGGACTGTACCCGCAGCCACCGAATCTGTCACAGACGCGGGTCGATCCGAAGGACGCGTTCTGGATCATCAAGCACGGCATCAAGATGAGCGCGATGCCGGCATGGGGTGGCAGTCACGACGATCCCACCATCTGGAGCATGGTCGCGTTCCTGCAGAAGCTGCCGGCCATGACGCCGGAGCAATACAAGGACATGGTGGCGAAGGCGCCGCCGGATGAAGACATGGACATGGGCGACGAAGGCGGCCATAGCCACGGTGGGGCTGCTGACGAGGACGCTCACGGTGCTGCCGACATGAAAGACATGGTCATGTCCGGCGAGGCCGGTCACAGCCATGGCGCCGCTCCAGAGGATAGCCATGATCATGCGTCGACCACCGCGCCTGCAGCCGAAACCCCGCTGTCGCTGGATGGAATGAAGCCAAAGGCGGCACCAGAGGCCGAAGCTGTGGCACAGGCGTTCCACACGGCCTTGCAGCATGGCGATCGAACGGCGGTGCTTGCCCTGCTGGCACCTGATGTCACCATCAGCGAAGGCGGGCATACCCAGACGCGTGACGACTACGCGAACGGCCATCTCGGCGAGGACATCGCGTTCCTGAAGAGCGCGAGGATCACACCCGTCTCGCTCGGTTCGATGCCGATGGGCGACACCGCGATGGTCGGCAGCGAGAGCGACATCCAAGCCATGGTCAAGGGCAAGCCGACCATGTTGCGCAGCCGCGAACTGCTCAATCTCAAGAAGGACGGCAAAGACTGGAAGATCGTCTCGATCCAGTGGCAATCCGCACCGGTATCGGGAGAATGACCGTGAAGCGAATGAGCATCTCAGCCATGAATGCAAGAAACGTTTTGTTCGCAGCCATCTCCGTTGTTTCCTTCAGCGCGCTTGGTGCCTGCACCTACCCCGTCGATGCGCAGTCCAGCCAGCCATCCTCCGCGACAATCCATGCCGCAACAGCAAGCTCACCGGCCGCATCGCTTCCAGTCATGCTGGTGCACAAAAGCGCTACGTGTGGATGTTGCGGCGCGTGGGTCGACCATATGCGTGCCGCGGGCTTCAACGTCGACGTGCGCGATGTCGACGACCTCGATTCGGTGAAGAGTCAGGTCGGCATTCCGTTCGGCAAAGGGTCATGCCATACCGCCGAAGTGGGCGGCTATTTTGTCGAAGGCCATGTGCCGGCGCCGGACATCAAGCGGCTCCTGGCTGAAAAGCCCGATGCCAAGGGCCTCGTCGTGCCGGGCATGCCGGCCGGTTCGCCGGGCATGGAGATGCCCGATGGCCGCGTCCAGCCTTACGTGGTTGAGCTGGTCGGCCGCGACGGCACGACGTCCGACTTCGCCCGCCACGGACACTGACACGTCGATCAACGTCAAGCCATTGCCATCGTCATGGGAGGATGCATGAACACCCATCATCACCACACGGGCGCCGACAACCACGGACGTCACACCCAACCCGGCGCAGTGACAACCGCGATCGATCCGGTTTGTGGCATGCAGGTCGATCCACACCAGACCGCCCATCACGCCGAACATGATGGAGTAACGCATCATTTTTGTTCGGCGCGCTGCCTGGAAAGTTTCACGAGGGATCCGGCCAAATATCTGACCCGGCGACCCGATGGTGCCCCCGTGCAGGCACCGACGGGAACGATGTATGTCTGTCCGATGCATCCGCAAGTGCGCCAGGACGGTCCCGGCATCTGCCCGATCTGCGGCATGGCACTGGAGCCGGAAATGCCAGGACTGAACGATGAGGACCATCCCGAACTGCGTGATTTCAGCCACCGCTTCTGGTGGACCTTGCCGGCAACGCTGGTGGTGCTCGTACTGGCGATGTTCGGCCACCACTTCCCCCGATTGCCGGTGGACGCCCGGACCTGGATCGAGCTGGTACTGACCACGCCGGTGGTGTTGTGGGCAGGCTGGCCCTTCTTCGTTCGATGCGTGCAGTCGGTCCGCAACCTCAGTCCCAACATGTGGACCCTGATCGGCATCGGCGTCGGCGCGGCGTTCGGCTACAGCATCGTCGCCACCCTTGTACCGGACCTGTTCCCGGAGTCATTCCACGAACACGGCCGCGTGGGCGTCTACTTCGAAGCCGCCGCGGTGATCGTCTCGCTGACCTTGCTCGGCCAGCTACTCGAACTGCGTGCCCGCTCGAAGACCTCGACTGCCCTGAAAGCCCTGCTAGGGCTGGCCCCCAAAACCGCACGCCGCCTGCGCGACGATGGCGGCGAGGAGGATGTCGAACTCAGCCGCGTTCACGTCGGTGATCGCCTGCGCGTACGCCCCGGCGAAAAGGTGCCGGTGGACGGCGAAGTCATCGAGGGACACTCCCATGTCGACGAGTCGATGCTGACCGGGGAGCCCGTCCCGGTCGAAAAGGCCATCGGCTCCAGCGTGATCGGCGCGACCCTCAACGGCACCGGCAGCCTGGTGATCCGGGCGGAGAAAGTCGGCTCGGCGACCGTGCTGTCGCAGATCGTGCAACTGGTCGCACAGGCGCAACGCTCGCGCGCACCGATGCAGCGCATGGCCGACAAGGTAGCTTTCTGGTTCGTGCTCGCGGTCCTCGCGATCGCCGTCGCGACCTTCTTCGTGTGGGGACTGTTCGGCCCGGACCCGTCGTGGACGTTCGCAGTGCTCAACGCGATCTCGGTCTTGATCATTGCCTGCCCTTGCGCGCTGGGATTGGCCACGCCGATGTCGATCATGGTGGCGACCGGCCGCGCCGCCGGGGAAGGCGTGTTGTTCCGTGATGCCGAGGCGATCGAGAACCTGCGCAAGATTGACACCCTGATCGTGGACAAGACGGGAACCTTGACCGAGGGACGTCCGGCGTTCCACACCGCGCTCGCGGCCGAAGGGTTCACCGAGCAGGAGGTGCTGCGCCTGGCGGCCAGCCTCGATCAGGGCAGCGAGCACCCACTGGCCGACGCGATCGTCGCGGAAGCCCGCCATCGTAACCTGACGCTAGAAACGCCGGAGAGCTTCGAGTCGTCCACCGGCATCGGGGTACGCGGCAAAGTGGGAGGCGCCATCCTGGCGATCGGCAATACCGCGCTGATGCACGAGGTCGGGGTCGATGCCTCCGTTCTTTCCATCCCGTCCGAAGAGCTGCGCCGGGCCGGTGCCAGCGTGATGTATCTGGCGGTCGATGGCGTCCTGGCCGGCCTGCTCGCGGTGGCCGATCCGATCAAGGCCACCACCGAAGATGCCATCGTGGCACTGCACGATGCGGGCCTGAACATCGTGATGGCCACCGGTGACGGCGTCACCACCGCCCATGCGGTCGCGCGTACCCTGGGCATCGACGAAGTACATGGCGAGGTCCGCCCGAAGGACAAAATCGAACTTGTACAACAGCTGCAAGCCGAGGGACACCGGGTCGCGATGGCTGGCGACGGGATCAACGACGCACCCGCGCTTGCCGGCGCCGATGTCGGCATCGCCATGGGCACCGGCACCGACGTGGCAATGTCGAGCGCGCAGGTGACGCTGGTGAAGGGCGACTTGCGCGGCATCGTGCGGGCACGGTCGATTTCCAACGACACCGTCGCCAACATGAAGCAGAACCTGGGCTTTGCGTTCCTCTACAACGCGCTGGGTGTACCGATTGCGGCCGGCGTGCTGTACCCCGTGACGGGCCTGTTGCTCAGCCCGATGATCGCCGCTTTGGCGATGAGCCTGAGCTCCGTGTCGGTGGTTGCCAACGCATTGCGACTGGGCCGAAAACGGCATGGCTGAGATGACCAACGCCGGCGAATGAAGCGAAGCGAATCCAGCGCGATGCCTTCGCCGGCACGCGGGAGTACGCCACCATGTGTTTCCTTCCTCACGCCCAGCACACCTTGGTATCGGGCTTGGCGACCACCCCGTTCTCCAGGAGGGCCGGGGTTGGCCGGCAAGAACAGCGAAGGAGACCGGGCCGACAATCTGTAGTTGATTCAGGTCAATGAAATTCTTGGTATTTTGGAGATATAGTGTTGCCTATGGCCCGTCCTTTCCGCATGCATCGCGCCACACGTCGCCGCCTTATCTGGCTGGTGACGCTGCTGCTGCTTTGGCAGCAGACGGCACTGGCTGCCTACGTTTGTCCGACGGTCCCCGAAGCGACACCGGCGGCTGCGCTGATGACTTCGATGTCGGGCATGGACGGCGGCTGTGCGCAGAATCAGGATGCCCCCGCCAGCCCGCTGTGCCAAAAGCATTGCACGCCCGATCACGCGACGCAGGTTGAAGCGCATACGACGGCGGTGCCATTAAGCGTGTTGCCGGCAATGCCATCGATGCTGATGGCGCCCGCCGTCGTTGCGCTGCCATCGAATCGCGCGCTCCAACGGGCCGGGCATCTGCGCGCGCCGCCACCTCCGCCCATGTTGTTGTTCTGCTCACTCCTGATCTGATCTGACACGTTGCGGCATTGACGTATGTGGCGTCGCGCCTGCATGGCGCGACGCAGATCGCAGACCAGCGGAGTATTCACCCATGTTGTCCCATCACTTTGCCCGGCGCCTGATGGTGCCGGGTCTGGCCGCGCTCCTGTGGGGAGCCTTGGCCACGGCGGCCGGTGCCATCGAGCCACCGCTGACGCTTGAGGCGGCCGTTCGGCAAGGCCTGGCGCGGGCGCCGCAACTTGAAGCGCGTACCGCCGATACGGCGGCAGCCCGCGAGGAAGGTGCGCGCGCCGGACAGTTGCCGGATCCCACCCTGACGCTCGGACTTTCCAATTTCCCCGTCACCAGCCCAGGGGCTTTCAGCCTGCGCTCGGACAGTATGACCATGCGCACCGTCGGCGTGATGCAGACGATTCCATCGCGAGCGGCGCGCGACGCCGAGCGCGGTTTGGCCGCTGCGCAGATTGACGCAGCCGAAGCCGATTACGTCGGCGCCGCGCAAACGGTGCGCGAACGCATTGCCGATGCGTGGATCGAGGTATGGGCCACACAACAGAAACGTGCGCTGCTGGGCGAGTTGCGCGGCGAAAGCGCATTAGCCGTGCTGATTGCGCAGGCGCGGCTGCGCGGTGGCGACGGCAGCGCCACCGACGCGCTGGCGGCGCGCACGGATGCGGCCACACTGGACAACCGACTGGAGGCCGTTGACGCCGATCTCGCCGCAGCACATACGGGGTTGCAGCGTTGGCTTGGTGAGGACGCGGCCACCGTGGCCGACACGCCTGATTTCCAGGTGCTGCCGGTAGCGCCTGCTCGACTTGAGCAAGCCATTGATCAGCAGGCACCCATGCAGGCGTGGCAAGCACGCGAACAGGTAGCTGAGGCCGCACTCGCCCAGGCACGGGCTGCCAAACACCCGGATTGGAACGTGTCGGTGGAGTATGGCCGGCGCGCGCCGTATCTCTCGGACATGGTGACCTTGCAGGTGGGTGTGAGCCTGCCGCTGTTCACCCGCAACCGGCAGGATCGGGGAATCAGCGCCAAGCAGGCGCAATGGGATGCAGTGCAGGCCGATCACGAAGATGCGCGTCGCGCCCAGCGCGAAGCGGTGGCGCGTGCGGTGGTGAATTGGCAGGGTTGGGGACGACAAGTCCAGCGCTATCAGGACACGTTGCTGCCACTCGCACGGGATCGTGCACGCACGGCGCTGGCCAGCTACCGCGGTGGTGGTGCGCTGCAGCCATGGCTCGATGCTCGTCGCGATGAAATCGAACAGCGGCTGGCCTACGCCGAGGCACTGGCGACCCATGCGCGCCTGTGGGCCGCGCTGGCCTATCTGCTACCCAATTCGGAGACGACGCCATGAAGCGCGCACACTTGAAACCTGCCCTGATGATTTTCGCCGGCGTCTTGCTCGCGGCGGTACTGCTGGTGGTTGGCTATCTCGGCGGTCGCCGGCATGCACCGTCGGCATCGGCGTCGACTGGCAACGCGGCATCAGCAACGGATGCCGGTGAGCGAAAAGTCCTGTACTGGTACGACACGATGGTGCCGCAGCAGCATTTCGACAAGCCGGGCCTGTCGCCGATGGGCATGCAGATGGTGCCCAAGTATGCCGATGATGGTGGACCCAAGGATGTCATCCAAATCGATCCCACCACCGTGCAAAACCTCGGCGTGCGCACGGCACTAGTCGAGCGGCGGGTGCTGGCTTCGGCCATCAGGGTGCCCGGTACGATTACCTGGGACTTGCGCCAGGCCAGCACGATCAGCGCGCGGGTTGATGCGGTAATCAGCAAGCTTGATGTGCGCGCGCCGTATACCGTGGTCGCTGCCGGCGCACCGCTGGCGCAGTTGCTGGCGCCGCAATGGAACAGTGCGTTGGCGGAATATCGCGCGCTGGAGCAGGCGCGGTCCGCCGACGCGCGCGAGCTGCGCTCCGCAGCGCGGCAACGGCTGCAGGTGTTGGGGCTGACAGCGGCGGATATTCAGTCGTCGCGTCATGGCGCGGATGCGGCGATCACACTGCACGCCCCGCAAGCGGGCGTCGTCACGACACTGGATGTGCGTGAAGGCCAGCGCGTCACTGCAGGCCAGACCCTGATGACCTTGAACGGTCTGTCCACCGTGTGGGTCGAGGCGGCACTCCCGCAGGCGGTGGCCGGCACGGTGCGCAGCGGCACGCCGGTGGGGGTCACGGTCGATGCCCTGCCGGGTCGGTCGTTCCACGGCACCGTGGAAACCTTGCTGTCGGACGTGGATGCGGTGACGCGCACCCAGCGCGCCCGCATCGTGCTCGACAATCCCGACGGTGCCTTGAGTCCGGGCATGTTCGCTACCGTGCAACTCAACCCGACTCCGGACGTGGCCGTACCGGTGGTACCGGACGACGCGCTGATCGCGACGGGCACCCACACGCGAGTCATTCTCGCCGAGGGAGATGGCCACTTTCGTGCCGTATCGGTGCGCATCGGGCGGGCGGCCGGCGGCTATACGGAAATTCTCGATGGCCTCGCGGGTGGTGAGAAAGTCGTGGTCTCCGGCCAGTTTCTGATCGATTCCGAAGCGAGCCTGTCCGGTGCGCTGGAGCGTCTGAATGACGCCCCCACCAAACCGGCGCCGGCCACGAGCGTGCCCATGCCGGGCATGCCGATGGGAGACCGACCATGATCGCCGCCCTGATTCGCGCGGCGATTGCGCATCGCGTGTTCGTGCTGTTGGCTGCACTGGCCTTGGCCCTGATGGGCATGTTCTCGGTGACGCGCACGCCGGTCGACGCGCTGCCCGACCTGTCTGACACCCAGGTGATCATCCGCACCAGTTACCCGGGCCAATCGCCGCAGGTGGTCGAGGATCAGGTCACCTATCCATTGGCCACCACCATGCTCTCGGTACCTGGCGCGACGACGGTGCGCGCCTTTTCGTTCTTCGGCGACTCCTACGTCGATGTGTTGTTCGATGACAGCACTGACTTGTACTGGGCACGTTCGCGTGTGCTGGAGTACCTGAGCCAGGCGCGGGATCGCCTGCCGGCCGGAGTCACGCCTGCCCTCGGCCCTGATGCCACGGGACTCGGCTGGATCTACGAATACGCGCTGGTGGATCGTACCGGTCAGCACGATCTTGGCCAGTTGCGTGCGCTACAGGACTGGTTCCTGCGCTATCAGCTCAAAACCGTGCCGAATGTCGCCGAGGTCGCCACTTTGGGCGGCATGGAGCGCGCCTGGCAGATCGTGCCCGATCCGCAGGCGCTGGCGGCGCGCGGCGTCACCGTGGCGCAGCTGGTCGATGCGGTACGCAGCGCGAACGGCGCCAACGGTGGCTCGGTGATCGAACAGGGCGAAGCGGAACTGATGGTACGCAGCGAAGGCTATCTGAAGAGCCGCGCGGACTTCGAGAACGTGCCGATCACCACCAACGCCGGCGGTGTGCCGGTGCTGCTGCGCGATGTGGCGACGGTGCGGCGGGGCCCGACGTTTCGCCGTGGCATTGCCGAGCTGGACGGGCAAGGTGAAGTGGTCGGCGGCATTATCGTGATGCGCACGGGCAAGAACGCGAAGGCCACCATTGCCGCCGTGAAAGCACGGCTAGCGGAACTGCAGCGCAGCCTGCCGGCCGGCGTCGAGATCGTGCCTACCTACGACCGCTCGCAGCTGATCGACGCCGCGGTGGAGAACCTGTGGAGCAAGTTGTTCGAAGAATTCCTGGTGGTGACGCTGGTCTGCGTGTTGTTTCTGGGGCACCTGCGCTCGGCGCTGGTGGCCGTGATCACGCTGCCGCTGGGCGTGTTGGTCGCCTTCATTGCACTGCATCTGCAAGGCGTCACGGCGAACCTGATGTCGCTCAGCGGTATCGCCATTGCGATCGGCGCGATGGTGGATGCGGCGATCGTGATGATCGAGAACGCGCACAAACATCTGGAACATTGGCGTGACGCGAACGACGGACGTGAACCGCAAGGTGCGCAGCGGTGGTCGCTGATTGCCGAGGCCGCCGCCGAGGTGGGGCCCGCGTTGTTCGTCAGCCTGTTGATCATCGCGCTGTCGTTCGTGCCGGTCTTCGCGCTGCAGGGGCAAGAAGGCAAGCTGTTCAAGCCGCTGGCCTTCACCAAGACCTACGCGATGGCGGCAGCGGCTGGGCTGGCGGTGACGCTGGTGCCGGTGCTGATGGGTTATTTGATCCGCGGGCGCATCCGTGCCGAGCGCGACAATCCGCTCAACCGGGGTTTGATCCATGGCTATCGGCCTCTCCTCGAAGCCGTGCTGCGCTATCCGAAAGCAACCCTGGTGCTGGCCGGTGTGCTGCTGCTCACCGCGGTCATTCCGATGACCAAGCTCGGCAGCGAGTTCATGCCCGCGATGGACGAAGGCACATTGCTGTACATGCCCACTGCACTGCCGGGGCTGTCCGCCGGCAAGGCCTCGCAGTTGCTGCAGTTGACCGATCGCATGATCAAGACCGTGCCCGAGGTTGATCATGTGTTTGGCAAGGCCGGGCGCGCCGAAACGGCCACCGATCCGGCGCCGCTGGAAATGTTCGAGACCGCGATCACCTTCAAGCCGAAGGACCAGTGGCGGCCCGGCATGACGATGGACAAGATCAAGGCGGAACTGGACAAGGCGGTGCACGTGCCGGGGCTGACCAACCTGTTCGTGCCGCCGATCCGCAACCGCATCGACATGCTCTCCACCGGCATCAAGAGCCCAATCGGCATCAAGGTGCTGGGTACCGACCTGGCTACGCTGCAGACTGTGGCCGATCGGATCGAGACGGTGGCGAAGACCGTGCCCGGTGTCAGCTCAGCGATTGCCGAGCGCCCGACCAGCGGCCGCTACGTCGACGTGCACATCCGCCGTGATGTCGCCGCGCGCTACGGGTTGACCCAGGAGCGCGTGCAGCAACTGATCGCAACCGTGGTCGGTGGCGATCCAATCGGTCAGACCGTCGAAGGGCGCGAACGTTATCCCATCGTGGTGCGCTACCCGCGTGCCGAGCGCGATTCCATTGGAGCGCTGCGGCAGTTGCCGATCGTCGCAGCCAACGGTGCGCAGATTACACTTGGCCAGATCGCTGACATTGCCGTTGAAGCAGGACCGTCCATGCTGAAAAGCGAGGGCGGGCAGCTGGCCACGTATGTCTACGTCGATACGGCCGGCAGCGATTTGGGCACGGTGGTGGCCAACCTGCAACGCGCGGTGGCGCAGCAAGTCAAATTGCCGCCGGGTACGACCGTGGCGTGGTCCGGTCAGTTCGAATACCTGGCCAGTGCCATGGAAAGACTCAAGGTGGTGGTGCCGATTGCGCTGGTGATCATTTTTCTATTGATCTATGCCGTTTTCCGACGCGTGAGCGAAGCGGCGCTGATCATGGCCAGCGTGCCGCTGGCACTGGTCGGCGGTCTGTGGTTGATCTGGTTGCTTGGTCATGCGGTGTCGGTGGCCACGATCATCGGCTTCATCGCGCTGGCCGGAGTCGCCGCTGAATTCGGCGTGGTGATGCTGCTGTATCTGCACCATGCCTGGGAGCACCAACTTGCGCTCGATCCCCACGCCGGCCCAGAAGCGCTGGACGAAGCGATTCGCGAGGGTGCCGTGCAGCGCGTGCGCCCGAAGGCAATGACTGTCGCGGTCATTCTCGCCGGTCTGTTTCCCATCCTGCTCGGCCATGGCGCCGGCTCGGAAGTGATGCAGCGCATAGCCGCCCCGATGATCGGCGGCATGGTCACGGCACCCTTGCTATCCATGCTCGTTATACCCGCGGCGTACCGCCTGCTGGTTCGTTATCGGCTGCGTAAAGCCAGCAAGACAAACGCCACACTTCACTCCAACCCACAAGGAAACTGACCCATGAAAAAGCCATGCATTACCCTCGCGATCACCGCTGCGCTGTTCACGGCTCCGGTGTTTGCCAACCCTCAGCAGATGGATCCCAACATGCCGGGCATGGCTGGGATGCATGAAGCCACACCCGCCGATGTGCAGGGCGTGGGCGTGGTCAAGGCGGTCGACACCACCAAGGGCACCCTCACGCTGCAGCATGAGGCGATTGCCGCCATCGGCTGGCCGGCCATGACGATGCCGTTCAAGGTGGCTTCGCCGGAGCTGCTGACGCACGTGAAGGTGGGCGATAAGGTGCAATTCACCTTCCATCAGGCCAGCACGGGTAGCACGGTGACGGCGATCCGTCCGGCACGTTGACAGACCACGTCGCCGGCTGGCCCCAACTGTCGAGGGTCAGCCGGCGGTCGTGAAAGCAGTACCGCCACGCACGTTATGCGTGCGCCTGGCGGTGTTTGTTGTGGTTGTCATTTTTGGAGAACGACCATGAAATCGTTTACTGCTTGTCTCAGCCTCCCGCTGCTGCTCGCGGGCCTTACCATTGGCCGCATCGCGTACGCGACCGATTCCTACACTGATGGCTGGGTTGGCCATGTGGATGGCCCGCGTTTGGATGTCTGTTATCGAGTCACGCCACTGCCAGCGGTTGGTGCGCGACTGGAGGTCCTGCGGACATCCTTCGTGGTTCCAAACAAAGGGCAGCCCCGCCAACAGTTCGCGGTGGCGGGGTATGCCACGGTAACGTCGATCATCGACGCGCATTGCGTACGTGCCGAGCTGACCCAGGGCACGGCGAAGCGGACCGATCACGCGCGGCGCGCGGACTGAGCGGACGCGACGACAAGGCCGCCAAGGCATGCTCCGCGACGGCCCAAAGCGGCATCGGCAGCCTGTATCCGTACGAACAACGTGGACGGCCCCTCGGCTGGCTGTTCGGAGCAATGGCCGGTGGCATGGCTTTCGGCTCGACTTTCGGTGCCGTGCTGGAGCCTCTGCTTGGTTGGCGCGGCCTCTTTGTTTTGGTCGCCTTGGCCGCCGTGGGTGTGTTCGTGGTGCTGCTGCTCCGCCGTTCACTTATTTCGTCGAGGAGGAAGGCTGTTCCCGAGACGATGGGAGAGCTATTCCTCGGATATCGCGATCTCATCGGCACTCCGCGGGGGCAGCGCACTTATGGCTATGTTTTCGTCAATTCGATTTTTCACTCTGGCGTCTTCACGTGGCTCGGTGTCTATTTCGAGCAGCGTTACGGTCTTGGCCCGGTAGGGATTGGTGTAGCCCTGCTCGGCTACGGGATTCCTGGTTTCTTGTTCGGCCCGCTGATCGGCCGGGCCGCCGACCGCTGGGGGCGCGCCAGGTTGTTGCCCATCGGGCTTGGGTTGGGTGCCCTAGGTGCAGCTACCCTGATTTTCAACGGTCCCCTGATACTCGCGATTGTGGCCGTGACCGTCCTTTCTCTCGGCTACGACATGACGCAGCCCCTCTTCGGGGGCATCGTCACCGCGCTTGGAGGAAAGCGCCCGGGACAGGCGATGGGCTTGAACGTCTTCGCACTATTCGCTGGATTCGGCGTGGGTAGCCTCCTGTTCGGCGAGGCGCTTCGGCTTGGGTTCGGGATGGCGCTTGGCATCTTCGTCATGGTTCAAGCGCTGGCGACCGCGCTGTCCATCGGATGGTTCAGCGCGGAGGTTCCAGTCAACAGAGTCAACAGCTAGCCCGCCAGCGCAAAACCCACGGATATGGATCGAATACATATCCTTGATCACTGGTCTGTTGGCGGGGCCGCGTCGCTTAAACGGCTGCTCCAGCGGGGGAGTAGAGATTGGGAAGCCACGGTTCGGTGCCATCTGGCTCGTAACAGAGTGCCAAGATACTTTCTTCTTCGCTTTTCTATTCCTCATCGGCCCACTGGCACGTGTCCGAAGTTTCATTTCAGAGGTTCGCACCACGCCGTACGCAGACGTCACAGGCCGATAAGCGCTACGTCTGATGCAAAAAATTCAAGGTCGGGCAATGCTCCCCACGCGGCGCATGCGCGCAGTCGTCGGCGAGCTGCATAAGTTCCGTTTCCAGCCGCTTCAGATCCTCCAGCTTGCGGCGCACATCGAGGAGTTTGTGTTCGGTCATTCGACGCGTCTGCTCGCAGGCTCGTTTGCCCTTGAGGTGGAGAAGTCCGGCAATCTCGTCCAGCGTGAAACCCATGGTCTTGGCGCGTCGAATGAACTGAAGACGCGCCAGATCCTGGTGTTCATAGCGACGCACACCGCCCAACGGGCGCTCGGGCTCACGCAGCAGGCCCACCCGCTGGTAGTAGCGCACGGTCTCGATGTGGACGTCGGCGGCCAGGGCCAGCCGGCCGATGGTGAGGGCGGAAGTCATGCTTGACTCCGTAGTTGGGTACGGAAGTTAGTATGCGCTCATGAATACGTTACCAGCCAAATCGTCGCTACCCGCCGTGATCGTCGCGCTGCTCGCGGCGATCGGGGCATCCGTGTGTTGCGTGGTACCGCTGGTGCTGGTGTTGCTGGGCATCAGCGGGGCGTGGATCGCCTATCTCACGGCGCTCGATCCCTGGCGTCCATGGTTCATCGCGGCCACTTTGCTTAGCCTTGGTCTCGCGTTCTGGACGCTGTATGGGCCATGGTCGCGTTGCCGCACCGAGGGCACCTGCGTCGAGCCGACGGTCTTGCGGCGGCGGCGGTTTTGGCTGTGGACAGCCACCGTGCTGACCGTGCCGTTGTTGCTGTTTCCCTATTTCATTGGCTGGTTTTTGTAGGAGACGAACGATGCGTCAGTGGCTATTCGTAATGGTCGCCATCTTGGGGCTGGGCATGGCTCATGCGGCAACACCCACCACGGCCGTGCTGCATGCGGCGAACATGACGTGCCCGAGCTGCAGTGTGACGATCAAGAAAGCCTTGAGCCGCATAGCGGGTGTCACGAGCTCGAAGGTCGATCTCAAGGCCGAGACTGTCACTGTGACGTTCGATGCCGATCGCACGACGGAGTCGACACTGGCGCGCACGGTTACCGAGGCGGGTTTTCCGGCTACGGCGCAAAACCATGGCGGTTGAGCCCATCCTGCAGAGCACGCTGACGTGCCCGCATTGCGACCATCAGGCCACCGAGACCATGCCGACCGACGCCTGCCAGTTCTTCTACGACTGTGAGGGCTGCGGCGAATTGCTCCGGCCCAAGGCGGGCGACTGCTGCGTGTTCTGCTCGTACGGCAGCGTGCCGTGTCCGCCGATCCAGCAACAGAAGTCGTGCTGCGGGTAGACCATCCTTCATAGGGGTCAAACGGTGCCGGTAGGGGGTTGTCTGAATTCATCACGACCGGCGCCCAAGTGAAATTGTCTAACAGCGTGGCTGTCGTATAGGATCATGGGATGTATCGGTCTGCGCCATCACTGCTGACTCGCCTGCGCCGCCACCGCGGATTGTGGGTGTTGGCCGTGGCCGTGTTGCTGATCAAACTGGTCAGCGGATCGATCTGCGTGGCCGATGGACCGGGAGCGCGATTCGCGTCGGCGACCGCTGCTGCCCCGACCACCCTGTTGGCGGACACCGCCGTCAGTTCGGTATCGGCTGACGATGCGAACTCCTGTCTTCTGGGTGAAGGGCGCAGTTGCCACTGTGCCTGTGCCCATTCGGTGACGTTCCCCGTCAGCGCATCGCTTCCCATCGCCATGATGGAAGCACGCTTCGCACCGCTCACCCTCCATTCGGGATTCACGCCGGCCACGACCGGCTCGCTGCTGCGCCCTCCGATCGCCTGAAACCGCTCCGTTACGCGACGCCACCGCCGGTGCAGTTCGTCGCTTCGTGACCGTTTTCAGGAGATCGCTTCATGTCTGTTTTTCGTTCGGTGCCCATCGGCGCCGTGTGTCTGTTGTACGCGGCGATGCTCAGTGCCGCGCCCGTATCCCCTTTCTCCCCACCGGTAGCTCCCCTGCCGACATCGTTGTCGACGTCGCCCTTGCAGGATGCGGTGCGCCGTATCTGGCAAGCCAGTCCCGAGGTGCAGGCCGCGCGCGCGGATCTGGATGCTGCCCAGGCCCGTGCGCGTGCCGCTGCGCAGCCGCTGTACAACCCCTCGCTGTCGCTTGATGCGGAGAATGCCGACGCCAATCGGCGCACGGCCGGCATCAGCCTGCCGCTGGATCTGTCCGGCAAACGCCGCGCTCGCGCCAGCCAGGGCGAGGCCGACCTGCTGGCGGCCGAAGCTGGCTACAACCTGCTGCGTCGCGATGTGGCCACCCGCTGGCTGAAAGCCTGGTCGACGGCCGCACTCGCAGCCCGACAGAGCGAACTGGGGCAACGCCGCCTGGCGCTGATGAAGCGCTTCGATGACTTGGCCGCACAGCGGTTGAAGGTGGGCGACATCAGCAGTCCGGAACGCGACTTGGCCGGCTTGGCGCTCGGTGAGGCGCAGGTGCAACAAGCCACACTCGCGGGCAATGAAGCGGCAGCTCGTGCGGCGTTGCTGGCCATCAGTGGCGATCAACTGACCGCGTTGCCACCGTTGCCCAACGGTATGTCACCGGCGGCGGGCAGTGTTACGCCGTTGCCCGTCGATGAACTGCCCGAACTGCGCCAGGCCCGCGCCCAGCAAGCGAGTGCCGAGGCCGGGGTGCAAGTCGCCCGCCGGGCACGTATCCCCGATCCCACGCTGAGCTTGACCGGCGGACAGGTACGCAGCGGGCCGCGCACCGATCAGGTGATCGGTCTGAGCGTGTCCATTCCGTTGCCGGTGCTCAACACCGGACGTGCCGAAGTGGATGCCGCCCGTGCGGAAGCCGATGCAGCGGCGGCCGGTGTGCGCTCACGCCAGTTTGTGCTGCGCGCCGGACTGCAGGAAGCGCAAGCCCGTTACGCCGCCTTGCGCAGTGCGACCGAAGCCTTTCGCAGCGGCCGGGCCGCTGCATTCGAGGATCGCACCGCGTTGCTGGAGAAGCTCTGGCGTGCCGGCGAAATCAGCACGTCCGATTACCTCGTGCAGCTCAAACAGAGCCTGGACACCGCGCTGTCCGGCCAGGAACTGGAAAGCCAAACCTGGCAGACCTGGTTCGACTACCTCACCGCTGCGGGCCGTCTGACCGACTGGCTCGATGGCCGCACTCAGGACGGTCCTACTCAGGACGGCCTTAATCAGGATATCCCCCGATGAATCTCTCTCTTTTGAAACGCAGCCTGCTGGGCATGGCGCTGCTGGCCGCGTTGGCCGGCCCTGTCATGGCGCAGGAACCCGCACCCGCCAATCCGCTCGCGCTGGATGCCAAGGCGATCAAGGACGCCGGCATCGTGCTCGACAAGGCCGCCACGCGCGCCCTGACCGATGAACTGAAAGCCCCCGGCGAAGTGAAAGCCGATGCGTATTCCACCGTGCTGGTGTCGCCGCGCGTCGAATCGCAGGTGCTGGCCCGCAAGGCCAAGCTCGGCGACGTGGTGAAAACCGGTGCGCCGTTGGTGGTGCTCTCCAGCGTGCAGGTCGCCGAGACGCAAGGCGCGTTGATCGTGGCCGAACAGGACTGGCAACGGATCGCGTCGCTGGGACCGCAGGCGGTGTCGGCACGACGCTACAACGAAGCGAAGGTGCAGCGCGATCAGGCGCGTGCCAAGCTGCGTGCCTACGGGCTATCCGACGGCCAGATCCGCGGCATGCTGCGCGCGGGTTCCGCCAAGGCGGATGGCAGCTATGCATTGCTGGCGCCGACCGCCGGGCGCATCGCCAGTGACGAGTTCCTCATCGGCGAACGCGTCGAGCCCGGCCGTACCCTGTTTACCTTGGTCAACGACGACGCGGTCTGGGTCGAGGCGCAACTCGCGCCGGGCGATGCGGCCCGCGCGCAACCCGGCATGGACGCGCGCGTGCTGGCGCACGACCAGACGCTGACGGGGAAGGTCATCCTGAGTTCGTCGCAGACGAACGAACGCACCCGCACCGTGCCGGTGCGCATCGAAGTTGCCAACCCGAACAACCTCCTGCGCCCGGGCGAATTGGTCGAAGCGCGCATCGCGGTCGGTGAGGCGGTGCCGAAGCTGGCGGTACCGGCCGAAGCGATCGTGTTGCTGCAAAACCAGCCGACCGTGTTCCTGGCCAAAGGCAACGGCACGTTCGAGCCGGCGCCGGTGATGGTCGGCGACACCCGTGATGGCTGGACGATGGTCACCCAGGGCCTCAAGGCCGGCGACACCTACGTGCGCAAGGGCGCCTTCGCCTTGAAGGCCCGTTTGCTGCGCTCGCAGTTGGGAGAAGAATGATGCTGGAACGTCTGGTTGAATTCTCCCTGCGCTACAAGGTGCTGGTGCTGATCGTTTTCGTGGTGATCGGCTTCCTTGGTTTTCAGGCGGTGCGTCAGCTGCCCATCGATGCCTTCCCGGACGTCACACCGGTGCAGGTCAATGTGTACACCGAAGCCTCGGGACTTGCGGCAGAGGACGTGGAACAACTGCTGACCACGCCGGTGGAGTCGGCACTGGCCGGCCTGCCCAAGGTGGAACAGATCCGCTCGGTCAGCCTGTTCGGCTTGTCCTACGTGTCGGTGTACTTCGACGACAGCATGGACATCTACTTCGCCCGTCAGCTGGTCAACGAACGGCTGCAGCAGGTCGGCGATCGCTTGCCGGCGGGTTACGGCAAACCGGCGATGGGACCGAACACCTCCGGCCTCGGCCAGGTGTTCTGGTACACCGTCGAGCGAGCCGACAACAAGCTCAAGGGTGCTACCGCCAGCACCGCGCCGAACGACATGGACCTGCGCACCCTGCAGGACTGGACCATCCGCCTGATCCTGCGCACCGCCCCCGGCGTCGACGACGTCACCTCCTGGGGCGGCCAGGAAAAGCAGTTCCAGGTACGCATCGACCCGATGAAGCTGATCGCGCACAAGCTCGGCTTCAAGGACGTGATCGAGGCGCTGCAGGCCAACAACGCCCAGGTCGGCGGCAACTTCGTCGATGTGGGCCGCGAGCAGTACCTGGTGCGTGGACTGGGCCTGATCCAGAACGCGAAGGATCTGGGCAACATCGTGCTCAAGACCGAGGACGGTACCCCGGTCTACGTGCGTGATGTGGCCACGATCACCGAAGCGGGCGCACCGCGCACCGGTGCGGTGACCCGCGATGGCAAGGAAGTGGTGATGGGCCAGGCGCTTGCCCGCATCGGCGAGAACGCCAAGAGCGTGGTCGATGCGGTGAAAGCCAAGCTCGACACGGTGAAGCAGGCGCTGCCGCCCGGCGTCGTGGTCAAGCCAGTGTACGAACGCACCGAGTTGGTCAATGCGGCCGTGGAAACCGCCGTGCGTGCCTTGATCGAAGGTTCGATCCTGGTCGCGATCATCCTGTTCCTGTTCCTGGGCGAGTTCCGCAGCGCCATCGTGGTGGTGGTGGCGCTCCCGCTGGCCATGCTGATCGCCTTCATCTGCATGAATCAGGTCGGCCTCTCGGCCAACCTGATGTCGCTGGCGGGCCTGGCGATCGGCATCGGCATGATGGTGGACGGCGCGGTGGTGATGGTGGAGAACGCCTACCGCATCATGGCCGAGCGCAAGGCGCATGGGCTCCCGGTGGATCGCACCGCCGCGGTGCTGGCGGCTGCCCGCGAGGTGGCCAATCCGATGGCGTTTGCGATCCTGATCATCATCGTGGTGTTCCTGCCGCTGTTCAGTTTGCAAGGACTGGAAGGCAAGATGTTCAAGCCGATGGCGTTCAACATCAGCTTCGCGATGGCGGGATCGCTGATTCTCGCCTTGACGTTGATCCCGGTACTCGCCGCGCTGGTGCTGAAACCGAAGGAAGAGAAGGACACCTGGTTGGTGGCGTTCCTGAAACGCCATTACGCCACGGTGCTCGCCTGGGCGTTGGCACGTCGCAAACTGGTGTTGGGCATCGCCGCCGGTGCCTTGCTCGGCAGCCTCGCGCTGTTCCCGTTCCTCGGCAAGGAGTTCATGCCCAACCTGAAGGAAGGCGCCATCATGTGGCGGATCACCTCGATCCCGTCGGCATCGCTCGACGAGTCGATCGCCATCTCCAAACAGGTGTCGACGCTGATCAAACAGAAGTTTCCGGAAGTGGAAACCACGCTGGCAATGATCGGTCGCGCCGAGAAAGGCGAGACAGCCGACGTGAATTACATGGAGGTGTACACCCCGCTGAAGCCTAAGGATCAATGGCGCAAGGGCGAGACGCTGGAGAGCATCGAGGAGGCCATGCAGAAAGAACTGTCGGCGGCCTTGCCCACCGCGGTGGTGAGTTACACCCAGCCGATCCAGATGCGTATCGAGGAACTGATCTCCGGTGTGCGCGCCACGTTGGCGCTGAAGATCTACGGCGATGATCTGGGCGAGCTGGATCGCCTGAGCGGCCGCATCAAAAACGCGCTGGCCGGGGTGCCCGGCGTGGCCGATCTCGCGCTGGAGGCAAACATCGGCAAGCCACAGATCCGCATCAAGGTGGATCGCGATGCACTGGCCCGCTATGGCTTGAACGCCGACGACGTGTTGACCGTGGTGAAGAACGGCATCGGTGGCGAACCGGTGACGACCCTGCTCGATGGCGTGAAACGCTTCGACATCGCGGTGCGGCTGGACGATGCGGACAAGGCGTCCTTGCCGGCGATCCAGCGCATCCCGATCCGCACGGCCAGTGGCGCGCTGGTGCAGTTGTCGCAAGTGGCCGAGGTCAGTGATGCGGAAGGCTATTCGTTCATCCGTCGGGAACAGCTGCAGCGTTATGCGGTGATCCAAATGGACGTGCGTGGTCGCGACATCGACGGCTTCGTCAAGGAGGCCAATGCCGCCATCGCGCAGCAGGTGAAGCTGCCGACCGGCTACTACAGCGAATGGGGCGGCGCATTCGAGAACCAGCAGCGGGCGTTGAAGCGGTTGTCGCTGATCGTGCCGGCGACGATTTTCTTCATCTTCGTCTTGCTCTACACCGCGTTCAACTCGGTAAAGCACGCCACGCTGATCCTGGCCAACGTGCCGTTCGCCACTATTGGCGGCATCGTCGGGCTGGCGATTACCGGGCAGTACCTGTCGGTGCCCTCGGCGATCGGCTTCATCGCGGTGTTCGGCGTGGCGATGTTGAACGGCATCGTGTTGGTGAGTTTCTTGAACGAGCAACGTGAGAAAGGCTTGCCCGTGCGCGAGGCGGTGATCCGCGGCACCGCGCTACGCATGCGCCCGGTGATGATGACCGCCAGCGTGGCGATCCTGGGCCTGGTGCCGATGCTGTTGTCCAGCGGCGTCGGTGCCGAAACCCAGCGTCCGCTCGCCACCGTGGTGGTGGGCGGGCTGATCACCTCGACGTTGCTGACGCTGGTGCTGCTGCCGGTGCTCTACGACTGGATCGAAGAACGCGCCGCCCGGCGCCTCGCCAAGGAGAACACCCCATGAAAGAAGTAAAGGCATTCATCCATCGCGGCCGCGTGGTCGACGTCATCCATGCCCTGGAGGACGGTGGGTTCCGCTATCTCTCGGTGAGCGACGTCAAAGGGTTGTTGACCGCGCTCAGTGCCCAGGAACAGATCTATTCGATGGAACTGGGCGAACGGGTGACCAAGCAGATCAAGCTCGAAGTGTTTTGCGAGGACGACCAAGCCGAACGGGCCGTGCAGCTGATCCGTTTGCACGGACGCACCGGCCAGAGTGTTGCGGGCTGGGTCTACCAGAGCACGGTGGATCGGGCGTGGCCGATCGACGGGCGTGTGGATAACGACTAATCGGGGCAGCGGGAGTACTCACGTCGCTGCATCGGTGTCATTTCATAACACGGCGGCGGCCGCGTAGAGTGGTCGCCGCCATGAGGGATTCCAATACCTGAAGCATGCATCCAATCCATCGGGTTACCGGCTCATGTCTGATACGTGTTGTGCCACCACCATCGATATTGCCGCGTTGCAGGCGCGGCAGCGTCGGGTGTTGATGATCGTTCTGGCGATCAACCTCGCTACTTTCACGATGATGCTGGCCGCGGCGATCTACAGCGGTTCGTCGTCGCTGCTGTCCGGCGGGTTGGACAATCTTGGGGATGCGCTCACCTACCTCTTGAGCCTTGCGGTTGTTGGTGCCAGTGACCGCGCGAAGGCCCGGGTGGCGCTGTTCAAGGGCGCACTGATTCTTGGTGCGGCGCTTGCAGTCGCCATCCAGATTGGCTGGCGTCTCCTGCATCCTGGCGTGCCGATCTTCGAGGCGATCGGTATCGCCGCCTTGCTGAACCTGGTCGCCAATGCCGCATGCCTGCGCCTGCTGCTGCCTTACCGCAAAGGCGACGTCAACATGGCCTCGGCCTGGGAATGCTCGCGCAATGACGTGTTCGAAGGTGTCGCCGTGCTGGCAGCGGCCGCCGGCGTCGGCTTCTTCGGCGCCGGCTGGCCCGATCTGCTGGTTGCGTCGGCGTTGTTGTTGATGTTTCTGCGCTCGGCATGGCGGGTGTTCCGCATGGCGTGGCGAAGCTACGTGAGTGGAGACAACTGATGAATGCCGGGCACGATCATGTGGGTACGGAGATCAGGCACGAGACGCCGCTGTGGTGGGCACTCGGCCTGACCAGTATGTTTCTTGTCGCCGAGATCATCGGCGGTCTGCTTACCAACAGCTTGGCCTTGTTGTCGGACGCGGCACACATGGCGACCGATGTGATCGCGCTGACGATCTCGCTGACCGCCGTGCGCCTGGCACGACGTCCCCCCGATGCGAAACGCACCTATGGTTACGCGCGCATGGAAGCCATCGGCGCACTCGTCAATGGTGGCTTGCTGTTCCTCGTCGCCGGCTACATCTTGTGGGAGGCGGTGCGGCGTTTCAGCGAACCGCCGTCGGTGGCCTCCACCGGCATGCTGGTGATCGCGGTGCTCGGGCTGGTGATCAACCTCATCTCGATGCGATTGCTCAAGGCCGGCAGCGGTGAAAACCTCAACGTGAAAGGCGCCTATCTGGAAGTTTGGGCCGACATGATCGGTTCGGTCGGCGTAATCATCGGCGCGTTGATCATCAAGTTCACCGGCTTTTACATTGCCGATCCAATCATCGCCGTGTTGATTGGTCTGTGGGTGCTGCCGCGGACATGGACATTGCTGCGAGAGGCCGGGAATGTCCTGATGGAGGGGACGCCTCGTGGCGTCGATACTGAACGGGTCCGCGCCGAAATGCTGGCCACTCCGGGCGTGGCTGCGCTGCACGATGTGCACGTATGGGCGCTCAGCAGCACGCGTTCGGCGATGGCGGCGCATGTGATCATGGATGGCGACGCATCAGACGCAGAAGCGCTGCGGCTCCGGCTGGCGCAGATGCTGGAGGCGCGCTTTGACATCCATCACGTGACGCTGCAGGTCGAAACAACGTCGTGCGGGCTGGGGTGCGAGGAGCCGCAAAAGGTTTGACCTCACACAGTCGCTTTGCCAAACCGCGAGCCCGGTGCCGCTTCCACGCGATGACTCCCCGTCGGCGTGGCGTGGCTGCGACGGGAACCGTCGTCCTGTCTCAAGCCTGCGCACGTCATTGTGCGTGCGATGCCGATGAACCTGGGCGATCGCGTGCGCCGCTGGCGACGCTGGCCACGGTGGAAGGCCGACAGTATGCGCGGCTACGTGGTCACCGCCGTTGGACGGCGTGGGGCTGGCTCGCAACCCCAGCCCAGCCACTCAGCATGGCCAGCCCACCTATCGCGAGGGCTCCCAGCATATCGCCGGGATAATGCACGCCCAGGTAGATGCGTGCCCATGCCATGAGCAGACCAAGCAGTGCGATCCCGATGCCCCAAACTCGGCTGCGTTGATTCAGCAACAGTATGCCGGCGACGACCCACTGCACGGTCAGGTGGTCGCTGGGAAAGCTGCCGGTCGCCGCATGGGAGACCCATGCTTGGCCGACACCGGCCACGAAGGGGCGCGCTCGATCCCAGACAGCGCCGATGACCAGATTCAGGAGTAGTGCCACGGCAGCGACACCCACCGCTTTCAGGGCGATCGAGCGCATCGACCACCGAGGAAACATCAGCATCGTCCCAAGGAGAGCAGCGGTCAGGATCAACGGCCCATCGGCCAGACCGCGCGCCAGATGCAGCATCGCGGGCGACGGCGGTGTAGACGGATGGATGGCGTGGAACAGTCGAAGGTCAACGGCATACACCACCGGGCCAAGCCCCAATGCCGGAGCGGTCATGGTTTGACGATCGATTCGCTGGCGGCAACCCGCGCTTCCTTCGCTTCGCGCAGAATGCCCAGCGCCTCCTTCAGTACATAGCAGGCGATGGCCGTACCGATCACCAGATCAGGCACCGCGCTGTGCCATAGAAGCACCAGCACACCGGAGACGATGACCGCCAAGTTCGCGAGGACATCGACCCGGGTAAATAGCCAAGTCGCTCGCAAATGCACCTCACCATGACGAAAGCGTTCCAGCAAGCGCAGCACCGTGGTGTTGACGACGAGAGCCACCAAGGCGATGCCCGTCATCCATAAGCCCTCGGGGTGGCTTCCCATCACAAGGCGCCACACGACACCGAGCAAGACGCCTAGCCCCAGCACCAAAAGCAGTGTTCCGCTCAGTTGTGCCGCCGAGGCCTTGAAGCTCGCGCTGCGCGCCCACGCCAGCAGGGCGATGCCGTAGGCACTCGCATCGGCCAGCATATCCAGCGAGTCGGCGATCAATCCCATCGACTGGGCGATCAGCCCCGCGACGATGCCGACCACGAACATCGTGGCATTGAGCCCCAAGGCGACGCGCAGAATTCGGCGTTCCGCTTCATTGGTCGCTTGCACGTGGCAGCCGCAGTCGCTCATGTCTTGTCGCCTTCAGTCTGCATCGGGGAGCACTTCCCGAGTCGTTGGAGGTGACGGGAGTCGTTGACGGCCACGACGGATATTGAACACGAATCCGACAGCCAGCAGCACCAAAATCGCCAACTGGGCCAACAAGGATTGCCAGGTCGGATAGATGCCCAGCAATTCGATATGCGGCACTGGCGCCACGCTCACCGCGACCCAGCCGGCCTCCTGCAGGGCGGCGATACCTTTGCCAGTCAGCGCGATGGCGAGCACGGCGATCAGCGCCGAACTGGCGGAGAAGAATGTGCCGATCGGCAGCCGCCGGCTGGTGCGCAGCAGCACCCAGGCGATTAGCCCCAGCACCGCGGCACCGGCGGCGATGCCGCTGAGCAGCCACACTTCCTGGCCGTCGTTCCACAACGCAGCGTAGAACAGGATGCTCTCGAACACCTCGCGGTACACCGAGATGAAGGCCAGTCCGAACAGGAACCACGCCGAACGTCGGTTGAGCGCGGCCGCCATCTTTTCCTTTAGATACGCCTGCCAGCGACCACCGATGCTCTTCTGGTGCATCCACAGACCGACCCCGAGCAACACGAACGCCGCAAACAGCGACGACAGTCCCTCGGTCAATTCACGACCGGCACCGCTGATGGAGATCGCATAGCTGGCGATCGCCCAGGTGATGCCACCGGCCACGAGCGCAAGGATCCAGCCCGCATGCACGTAGCGCAGCGCTTCGGGTCGCGCGGCCTTGCGTAGAAAAGCGAGCAGTGCGACCACGACCAGCAGGGCTTCCAGACCCTCGCGAACCAGGATGGTGAAGGCACCCAAGAAGATGGCGGCCGCATCGCTCGCCGCATCGGCGGTGACTTCCTGTGCGCGTACCAACAGACCATCAATGGCATCGGCCTGTTTCACCACCGACTCCACGGGAGTGTTACCCGACAATGCGCTGCGATAGGCACCCATCGACGTTTCGAGCTGGGCGCGCAGCGCGCTGTCACGTGCATTGAGTTGCGGTTCGACCGGTTCCACGCCATCGAGGTAGGCGGATAGCGCCAGCTGGGTGGCTTGCGTCTTCGCACCAGCACGGTAAGCCGTCAGGCTCGCCGCCAGTCGCGCCCGTGCCAGGGGGATGCCGGCCAAGGCCTGCTGCTGGATGACGTCAGGGTGAGCTCGCAAGTAACCCACGATCGTCCGAGCACGCTCTGCACCAAGAGTAGGTGTCAGCTGCGCAACACGCGCACGCGACAGCTCCTTCAGATCCGCGATCTGCGCTCGCGCGGCAGTGTCGTGTTGCCAGGTATCGGCACCGGCGACCGCTTCCTTGGCGTAAGCCAGCGAACCCACGTAGTACGCCAGCGCCCAGCGGTCATCGGAAGAGAGTTGCTGCGCGTAGCTCGCCATCGGCGTGCCTGCCACGCCCTGGCTGATCACCTCATACAACGACAGCGCGCTGCGTTGATCGGCCCGCGTCTGATCGGTGAAGTTCACCGGTCGGGGCGATAGCAGCAGGCCAGCGGGCCCGTCACCGTGTCCGGTGGCGCCATGACAAGCGGCGCACTGGTTTTGATAGAGCGTTGCCCCGCGCGCCAGATCGGGAGCGCGTTCCGGTGCGGTCGGCACCGGGTACGCCTGCAGCAACGCATCGGCCAGTGCATGCGCCTGCGTCGCCACCTGCGCGGGTGTCGCCTTGGCCTCGACCGAGGCCACCAACGTATCGGCTTGTTGCAATAGTGCCGGTGTGGCGACGGTCGGTGGCAACGCGGCGATACGCGATCGCGCTGTCGCCGTGAACTCCCGCATCTCGGCGTACTCGGACGTGCTGATCACAGCGCCATCCTTCACCGCGCCCGCGTAATCGGTCGCCAGGTAGTCGAGCATCTGCCAGGTCTGCGGGACGGCGGAAGGGATGTCCTCGGCCTGTGCCGGCAGCGCGCCTATGCCCCACACCAGAAGGGCGGCCACGGCGACGTGGTGCAAGATATTGCGAATGCGTGTCGTTATCATTGTTGAAGTATAGCCAGAGAGGGATTCGGTGGCAGCATGGCGTTCACTGGACGTGCGAGGGGTGCAAACGAAACTGCGGCCACGCGGATCTCAGGACCTCGACACCGGTTCGCGCGAAAAGCAACGCCAGCAAGGCGCCAAAAGCCAGATCGAGCCATGTCCAGCCGCTCCAGGCCATGAGTGCCGTGGTCAGCAAAACGCCGGCATTGCCGATGACGTCATTGCGCGAGCACAGCCAGACCGAGCGCATGTTGATGTCGTGCGAACGAAATCGGGTCAGCAACGCGAGGCAGGTGAGATTGGCGATGAGCGCGACACCGGCGGCGATCGCCATCACACCCGTCAAGGGCTCGGCACCCGTCACCAGCTTGCGGCCGACTTCGGCGATCACGATCCCCGCGAACAGCAGCTGGATGCCGCCTTTCACCAGAGCGGACCCCGCCCGCCACCGCAGGGCCTGTCCCACGGCCCAGAGACTGAGCGCATACACCAACGCATCGCCGAGACTGTCCAGGGAGTCTCCCTGCAGCGCGGTCGAATCAGCCCAAAGCCCCGCGCCGAATTCGCCCACGAAGATCGCCACGTTGATGAATAAGACCGTCCATAACACGCGACGCTGGGCCGCAGAGCGAGCCAACGCTTGACCGGTTGATTCACAGTCGCAACATGCCATCACTTGAACTCTTATGCGGTGTGCGGCGTAGACTAAAGTCCGTAGCTACTACGGAGTCAACCACCGTGCGCATTAGCGATCTGGCGAAAGCCACCGGCTGTCATCTGGAAACCGTACGCTACTACGAGCGCATCGGGTTGCTGCCGCCGCCGGAGCGGTCGACTGCGGGATACCGCAACTATCGCGATAGCGACGTCGAGCGTTTGCAGTTCATTGTGCGCAGCCGCGCGCTGGGTTTTAGCCTCGAAGAAATCCGTAGCCTACTCACGCTTGCCTCACGCACGGAACTGTCGTGCAAGCAGGTCGATGGCGTGGCACGAACGCATCTGGCACAGGTGGAAGCCAAGCAGCGCGAATTGGCGGCGCTGGCCGCCGAGCTGCGGGGCATGATCGAAACGTGCCATCACGACACGCGAGCAACCTGCACCATCTTGCAATCGCTGGCAGGGTAGATGGTCTGCATTCCTCCATTAGCCATCGTCAGGGGTCAGCGTCAGAAGTGGCCGTATCCGTTGTCGGATGGTCAGGAGCAAGGCGCTCATGCTCTCCAGCTCGGCCTCAATGTCTGCCGCCAACTCGGTGATGGTTTCATCGACGCTCGTCGCGGATAAGGCTCCCCCGTTGATCAGGGTGTGCGCCATCCCATGCAACCGGAGAAGATCGGCGCGTAATTCGTCCGGATCGACCAGGACCGCGCGAACGGTGTCGAGATCATCGACCGCACGCAACAGGTGAGTCGTATCAAAGGTCGCGCGCAATTTTTGAAGTCCTATGACGTCGACACCCCCGCGGGGCGACGCGGCGTCGATCCGCCCCGTGCTATTCGATCGCTGGGTCATTCGCTTGCTCCGTTGCTAGGGTCGTCGCCCGCGCGGCTTTGGCGGCATCCTTGAACAGGCGGTCACGAATCCACGGTTCGGGCGGTCGCTTCAAGTCAAGGCGATAGTCACCAAACCGTTTGACGCCGCCGGTCAGATAGGGTGAGAAAAAGGCCACGTCGTGTCCCGACACCGCGAGACCTTCATCAGCAAGCTTTTGAAGGGCGCGCATCATGTCCACGGTGTTCTGCAAGATCACGGCCGAGGCGATCAGATCGTTATACCGAAGACGCTTCTGTTGCTCGTCTGGATCGTTCTCGGCGATCACGTCGCCGCCGAACGAAAAGAACTTCGCGAAGCCGTTGTACGACTCGATCTTATTGGTCTCGGCCGTGACCTCTTGGCGCAAGGGCAAACTACCGATCCAGTTCAACAAAAAGACGGTGCGGTGGGCGCGCCCGAGCTCCTGCGCCGCCAGAAAAAGGCGGTTGCGTTGGCTGCTCGCACCGAGCCGGCGCAGAAGCATCGGGGAGGCGATCCTGCCCGCCTGGATCGAGATAGCAATCTGCAGGAGATCCTTCCAGTGGGTCTCGATCAACGTCCAGTCGATTGCGCCATGAAAGAGCGAGTCGATGTGCTTGTAGTGGGTCTGCTTGTCGGCACGGAAGAAATCGAGATCCTTCCAGTTGCGTATCCGCGGCAACAGATTGATACCGAGCAGGTACGTGAACGCAAACACGGTGGCCGACTGGCCCTGCGTGTCCGAGTACACGGTGTCGGGTTCGACCGACAGCTTGGCTTGCATCAGGCCTTCGATGACGTAGACGGCCTCCCAGATACCCGGCGGGATAAAGTGCCGAAAGGTCGCGATGTAGTTATTCGCGACATGACGATAGGCCACCGCACCCATCTTGCGGTACCGAAAGTGATAGCCCGCCAACAAGTTCTGATCGTAGAAGTCATATTGCGTGCCATCGGCCGCGACGCTCTTGCCGTCACCCCAGAGCCGCGGAAGATCGAGGCGCAGATAGAGCTCAGCCAGTTCGCGAGTGGCGGCTTCGAGCTTTTCGACGGTGACGTGCCGGCGGTTGACCCGCGAAATCATATGCGGGCTGACCTCGCCGACGAAATGGCGCGCGGCTTGGTTGGGCCCCAGGTTGCACCCCATAGCGAAGACCGTTTGCAGATAACGCTCGGTGGCCTGTTTGATCTTCGGCTCGTGCCCCGATATCGGGCCAAAATGCCGCGTGAAGTGCGTCCAGTGCTCGATGTTGGCCAGAATATCCAGGAGGTTCCGCGTGGGGAGTTCACGGCCGAGTGCACTCTGCAGGGCAATCACCGACGCCGGGATATCCCGCGCCTGGACGCGACGCAGCACCGGCTCGCCATCGGCACCGATCGCCACATCTCCCTTGAGTTCGGGAAACGCGGCGTCGATGCGTGCCGCCGTGTCGGTCAACCGTTGTTTCAGCTCGCTGACGCATGCCGCCGCTGAGGGTGGAATATCGACCTTGGCGCAAAAATCGGCGAGGCGCGCTTCGCACTCCGCCCATGGCAGCAAGTGCTCTCGGACGTCGGCGAAGGCCTCCGATCCCACCACACAGGTATCACCGGATTTGAGCTCGCTGGCCAGGTGCGAGAAAACACACATTTCGAGGTAGCGACGATTGACGGACGGGCCATCGTCAGAGCGCATGATGAGCTTGCGCCACCGTTCCGAGCAAAATTGCAGATTCACCGCGTCGGAAACCCATTCGGCTTTGCGACCTTCGTTGGCCAGCACGATGGCCAACGCTTCCATGAGCGATTGGTTCTGCGTCGACGAGACGAAATCAAGCGTGCGCGCAAGCCGCATCAACACTGCACGATGACTGCTGAAGAAACGCCAGAGCAATGGCAGGTGATTGCTACCGCCCGATAGACGAATCGCCGCACAGTCTTCGCGTAACCCCTCCAAATTGCCGTCCGGCGTCAGCAGTGCGCGGATGCGACGTCCGGCAGCAGGGTCTTCCTTTTCCTCCGCGAGGATCGCCAGGACATCGTCCAGTTTCGCGACGAGCTGTTCGGCCATCGCACGTTGGTGCATCTGAATCGCGGTGAGTTCTTCCTTGGCGCGTTTGTGCAGCGTACTCACGCGGCGAATGAACATTTCCGCGAGATCGTCGCGTGCGCGAACCCGCATGCGGTGAATCAGTGCGAGCATCAGGGCGTATCGCCGGCTAGGTACTGTGCGTTTGAGGTCATCCGCATCGAGCAAAGCGGCTTGGTGGGCGAGGTGCCGGATCTTGTTCACGGGGGCATCGCGGAGTGAATCATCCACGTCGCCCAGTGTCTTCAGCCACGCCAACTGATCGAGAACGGCTTCGAGGTGCTTTTTGGTCGCCCGCTTGGGGATGGCCTTGATCGCCTGGAAAGCCGACTGCCGCTGGGCGAAGTCGGTGGCCAACAGACTGTCCAAAAAATCCCGACGTTCGGTCGTCAGACCCGCGCTGACGCTGTCATACAGGCGCTCTTGCGCAGTCACGGCCGCGGCTTCGGCGATCCTGTCCAGCGTGGAGAACGCCGGCAGCTCGTACCGGCGATAGATCAGCTCTTCGATCGTTGCATTGATGACGTCAACACGCTGGTCCATGACTTCGGACGCTTCATACGCTGCACGCACGGCAATGCGTTGTGCTTCCTTGCCGTAGTAGCGTTGGATGTCGAGATAGGTACGGACGGCCGCGAAATGCCGATAGAGGGTCTTGGAGCCCCGATAGTCAGCCGCCGTGGCTGGCTTCAGGTTCAACACCGTCCGAATGTGGCCGATGATCTCAGCCGGCACGCTCTCCAAGGCAAGAAAGTAATGCAACTGCTGAAACGTCTTGAGCAGCACGATCAAGCCCAAGCGGCCCGCATCGCTACGAGCAAAGCCCGAAGCCCATTCCACTTCGTCCGCATCGGGGGTGTAATACCGGAGCAGGTCGCGTGTCGTGATCACACGAGGAAACCGCGGGTACGCGGTGCGCTCAAGATTCGCCATGGCCACCATCCGAGAGAGAGGGTGGCTTTGAGCTTAACGAACGATGGTGACCAAGACCAACCGCGAACACGATTTTGTTGCAGTGTCACACAGTTGCAGCACGCTATGACCCAATTTTACCCGTATCCGGGCACGACCCCTGG
>NZ_JBXAGL010000009.1:0-172946 GCF_058793995.1 Rhodanobacter sp. GW835-FHT13D09
GCCAGGAAATCCATCGGGTCAGAGGCGGATATGCCTTGTGGAAGCCTTCCACGCCCGGTGATTCATCCCGTTTCTTCCCATGATGCTGCGATCTACGTTGCGGACGTATAGACGTCCATCTCGCTCTCAATAGATCAGAGCATCCCTAACAACTCGTTCAAGGCGGACGGCTTCGCCGCCGCTTAACTCCAGCGTTATGCCTCCCTCAGCCAACACTCCGATCCCAGCTTTTGCTGGGATGACGGCTTGGCCGTTGCGGCGACGAAGGCCATGCGTTGCGCCGCCGCATGGATGCGGCGTGCGCTTTTCGGTATGTTGGCGCCTTCCCAACGTCAAGGCGCGCCGCATGACCGCATCGCTGGAACACCCGGATCACCTGAGGCGCAGCCTTTCCAATCGGCACCTGCAGCTGATCGCCATCGGCGGCGCGATCGGCACCGGCCTGTTCATGGGCTCGGGCAAGACGATCAGCCTGGCCGGACCGTCGATCCTGCTGGTCTACCTGATCATCGGCGTGATGCTGTTCTTCGTGATGCGGGCGATGGGCGAGCTGCTGCTGTCCAACCTCGAGTACAAATCCTTCATCGACTTCTCCACCGACCTGCTCGGGCCATGGGCCGGGTTCTTCTGCGGCTGGACCTACTGGTTCTGCTGGGTCATCACCGCGATCGCCGACGTGATCGCGATCGCCGCCTACGCGCAGTTCTGGTTTCCCGGGCTGGCGCCGTGGATTCCCGCAGTGCTGTGCGTGCTGCTGCTGCTCGGCCTGAACCTGGTCACGGTGAAGCTGTTCGGTGAGCTGGAGTTCTGGTTCGCGCTGATCAAGATCGTGGCGATCGTCGCGCTGATCGCGACCGGCTTCGCGCTGGTCGCCTGGGGCTTCACCTCGCCGAGCGGGCACAAGGCTTCGCTGGCCAACCTGTGGAGTGACGGCGGGTTCTTCCCGAAGGGCATCAGCGGTTTCTTCGCCGGCTTCCAGATCGCGGTGTTCGCCTTCGTCGGCATCGAGCTGGTCGGCACCACCGCCGCCGAGACGGCCGACCCGAAGCGCAACCTGCCGAAGGCGATCAACTCGATCCCGGTGCGCATCATCATCTTCTACGTGCTGGCCCTGGTCGCGATCATGATGGTGACGCCGTGGCGCCTGGTGGAAGCGGGCAAGAGCCCGTTCGTGGAGCTGTTCGTGCTGGCCGGCATCCCGGCCGCGGCCAGCCTGATCAACTTCGTGGTGCTGACCTCGGCCACCTCGTCGGCCAACAGCGGAATCTTCTCCACCAGTCGCATGCTGTACGGCCTGGCTGAGGAGCAGCACGCGCCGAAGGCGTTCGCGCGGCTGTCGCGCGCGGCGGTGCCGTCGCTGGGCCTGCTGTTCTCCTGCTTCTGCCTGCTGCTGGGCGCGGCGATGATCTACCTGATCCCCGACCTGATCACCGCGTTCACCCTGATCACCACGCTGTCGGCGGTGCTGTTCATGTTCGTGTGGTCGCTGATCCTGTTCGCCTACATGGCCTACCGGCGCAAGCGCCCGCAGTTGCATGAGGCGTCGATCTACAAGATGCCCGGCGGCGTGTTCATGTGCTGGGCCTGCCTGGCGTTCTTCGTGTTCGTGCTGGTGCTGCTGAGCCTGCAGCCGGATACCCGCGAGGCGCTGATCGCCAGCCCGGTGTGGTTCGTGCTGCTGGGCATCGGCTACCTGTGGAAGGGGCGCCAGGCGCGCCGCGCCGTGGCCCTGCCGGCCGAGTGACCCGTTGCCGCCGCCGCGGTGGGCGGCGCGGTCCGCTCCGGCGCCGTAGGGCGGGCACGGCCCGCCGCTCTTGATGGTCGCACCGTTGAAAAGCACGGCGGGCCGTGCCCGCCCTACGAAGCGGGGGCATGGCGAGCTCGATGCCGCGGCCGATGGCGCCCGCCTCAGTCGCGGTCGGGCGCGCCGAGCGGGAAGTACGAACGGTACGGCCGTGCCTCGTCCACCGCGCGGGCGAACGAGGGCCGCGCCAGCAGGCGCTGCCGGTAGGCGTGGACCTGGGTGCAACTCGCCGGGATGCGATGGGTCCAGTCGGCGTAGAACAACGCTGGCGCGGCGGCGCAGTCGGCGAGGCTGAAGTCGCCGCCGGTGGCCCAGTGGCGGCCGGCGAGTTTCCGGTCCAGCCAGGCGTAGGCGGTGTCGAGCATGGCGCGCGCCTCCTTTACGCCGTAGGGGTCGCGGTCGGCGGCGGGGCGCAGGCTGTCCCATACGATCTTCTGCTGGGGCGTGTGCACGTAGTTGTCGAAGAAGCGGTCCATCGCGCGCGCTTCGAGTGCGGTGTCGGCGTCGACGGGAATCAGCGCTGCGGTGCCAGGGTAATGCCGGTCGAGGTACTCGATGATGATGCTCGACTCGACCACCGTGCGTTCGCCGTCGCGCAGCAGGGGAAAGCGGCGGATCGGCCACAGCGCGGTGAATTCGCGGTCGGTGGCCGCGTCGTCCGGCGCGAGCAAGCGCCATTCGAACGGGATGCCGTTCTCGTACAGCGCGACCAGCACCTTCTGGCAGTAGGAAGAGAACGGGTGGGCGTAGAGCGCGAGGGACATGGCGGATCGCCTTCTGGTGGAGGTTGCCCATGCGACGAATGGCCGCCGGCCGGATCGACATGCCATGGCTCGCGCTTGACCGGGGTCAAGGCGGCCGCCAGCGACGCTGCCGAATATCGGTGTCAACGACACCCTGGCAGTGTCCATGAAACGAGGCAATTCGATGGAATTCCATATCGCCCTGACCGATGCGTCCCCCAGTCCTGCCGTCGTGCAGGATGCCCTGTTTGATATCGATCCGACCGCGGTGGCCGATCTCGACATGAGCGGTCTGGTGCTGCGGGTATCCGCCTCGGCGACGGCGGCGGACCTGATCGAGGTGTTGCGGCAGGTCGGCTGGCCGGTGGCGCCGAAGCAGGTGGTGCAGTTGCCGTCGATCTGCTGCGGCGGTTGCGGCGGCTGACGCGGTATCGGTCGAGCGTTTTCCTGACCGGGGTCAGCGCGGGCCGGCGTGGTGGCCCGTAGCTTGCCGGCGGTCATTACCTGGAGTGTCTCGCCCATGTCTTTCGATATCGTGGTCATCGGCGCCGGTCCGGCCGGGTTGTGCTTTGCCCGCTCGCTGGCCGGCAGCGGCCTGCGCATCGCGCTGGTCGAGCGGCAGGAGGAGGCGGCGCTGATGGCGCCGGCGGACGACGGGCGCGAGATCGCGATCACCCATCATTCGCAGCGGCTGCTGCGCGAGCTGGGCCTGTGGACGCGCCTGCGCGAAGACGAGATCGGCACCCTGCGCGACGCGCTGGTGCTCGATGGCGACGATCGCGACGGCCTGGTGTTCCGCCACGACGAGGCGGGCCAGTCGCGGCTGGGCTGGCTGGTGAGCAACCACGCGATCCGCCGCGCCGCGTATGCCGAAGTGATGACCCTACCTGAGGTCGAGCGCATCACCGGCGTGAGGGTCAGTTCGGTATGCACCGGCACCGATGGGGCCGAGGTCGGCCTGGACAACGGCGACACGCTGCGCGCGCAACTGGTGGTGGCCGCAGACAGTCGTTTCTCCGAGACCCGCCGCGCGATGGGCATCGGTGCTGGCATGCACGATTTCGGCAAGACCATGCTGGTGCTGCGCATGCGCCACCAGGTGCCGCACGGGCAGGTGGCGTGGGAGTGGTTTGGTCACGGCCAGACCCTGGCCCTGCTGCCGCTGCACGATGCGCACACTTCATCGGTGGTGGTGACCCTGCCGCCGCCGGCGATGCAGGCACTGCTGGCGCTGGACGACGCAGCGCTGGAGGCGGCGCTGGCTGAACGTTTCCAGCAGCGGTTGGGCGCGATGCGGGTGGCCGGCCCGCGCTGCGCCTACCCGCTGGTGGGCGTGTATGCGAAACGCTTCGTGGCCGAGCGCTTCGCGTTGATTGGCGATGCCGCGGTGGGCATGCACCCGCTCACCGCGCACGGCTTCAATTTCGGCCTGCTCGGGCAGGCCGCACTGGCGCGCGAGCTGCGCGCGGCGGTAGCCGTGGGGCAGCCGTTCTGGAATCCGGCGCTGCTGCAGCGTTACGAGCGGCAGCACCGGCTGGCCACGCGGCCGCTGTACCTGGCCACGCAGGTGCTGGCCGGCCTGTACACCGACGACCGCCGTCCGGCACGGGTATTGCGCAAACTCGCCTTGGGCGCCGGCGCGCGGCTGGGACCGTTCAGGCGGTTGGTGATGTCCGGCCTCACCGCTGGCGGCGGCACTCCGGCGATGCTGCAGCTGCTGCGCCGGCAACGGCCGGCTTGACGGTCAGCCCCGCTTGCTTCCCTGCACGACCAGGGTGGCGCTCATGCCGGCGGCGAGCATCGCCCCGCGCGGAATCGATGACTTGTCGATGCGCACGCGCACCGGCACACGCTGGGCCAGGCGGATCCAGTTGAAGGTGGGTTCGACCTTGGCGAGCAGGTTGTCGCTGGTGGGGCTGGCCGCGTCGGCGATGCCGATGGCGATGCTGTCGACGTGGCCGCGCAGGCGCACGCCGCCGGCCATCAGGCGGATGTCGACCGGATCGCCGACGTGCACCTTCGGCAACTTGGTTTCCTCGAAGTAGCCGTAGATCCAGATGTCGTCGTGCTCGACAAGGGCCATGCGCGGTTTGCCCGCGTCGGCGAAATCGCCGGCGCGCACGTCGAGATTGGTGATGGTGCCGCTGCTGGGCGCACGTACTTCGGTGCGGGCCAGATCCAGCCGCGCACGCTCCAGTGCGATGCGCGCCTGGCGTATGGCGACGGCGGCGCGTTGCTGGCTGGCGCTGGCGGCGCTGTGGCCGGCCTGGGCCTGGCGCAGGCCGGCCTGGGCGGCTTCGGCCGCGGCGGCGGCATCGTCACGCGCCTCGCGCGAAATCACGTCGCCAAGCCGGGCGCGGCGTTGTGCCTGCTGGCGGCGCATGGCGAATTCGGCCTGGCTGGCCTGCGTGCCCGCGGCGGCGGCCGAGGTGTTGGCGCCGGCTGCCCTGGCTACGGCTTCGGCGGCGGCCAGGTCGGCTTCGGCCTGGTCGGCGGCCAGCTGGTAGCGCTCGCGATCCACCACGAACAACAGGTCGCCTGCTTGCACCGGCTGGTTGTCCTTCACCGCGACCCGGGTGACCGGGCCGGAGACGTCCGGTGCGATGCGCACCACCTCGGCGCGGATGCGCGCATCGCGGGTCCACGGCGACAGCATGTAGTGCTGCCACGCGACGTAGGCGGCGGTGGCCGCCAGCAGCACCATGACGGCGGTGAAGCCGGCACGAATCAGGGTTGCACTTTTCACGGCACGAATACCTCAGGAAAACAGGGCGAGCGTCGCCACGCTGCAGACGCCGGCGAACAGCGCGATGCGCAGCAGCGAGGGATGCACGGCATGACGATAGAGACCGATGCGGCCGAGCCACTGGTCGAGCAGCCACAGCACGGGCAGCAGCAGCACGGCCAGCAACAGCACGCCGGGAAAGTAGATGCCGCCGAGGGAAACTTCATACGGCATGGGCGGCCTCCGGCAGCTGCCGCAGGCGACGGTGGCGGGTGACCTGGGTGGCCAGCACGGAATCGCCGTCCTCCAGTGCGCCCAGCAGCAGGTGCAGGTGTTCGCGCACGTCGCGCAGCGGCCGGCGGGCGGCGTCGATCCCGTGCAGCGCGTGGCGGATCTGCGCGGTGGCGGCGGCATGGTCGGCCGGGTTCGGCCGTTCGTAGGCGCGGGCCAGCGTATCCAGCGCGGTGCCGATATCCGCCTCCAGCGCGGGCGGCAGCGACAGTTCGGCGAGGTCGTGACGCAGCCCGATCAGGGCGTGGCCGGCCTGCTGCACCAGCAGCGCCCAGCCCAGCAGCTCGCGCGAGTGGCGGCTGCCCGGGCGGGTCTGCAGCACGATCTGCTGGAACAGATCGCGGGCGCGGCTTTCGAAGCGCGGCAGCAATCCCGGCAAAGGCGCGCTGGCGGCGAGCCGGACCAGCCTGCGCAGGCTGCGCAGCAGGCGGCGGCGCAGCCCCTTGCTGCCATGGACCGAGGGAATCAGCATGAAGATCGCCACCGCCAGGCAGGCGCCCACTGCAAACGACAGCCCACTGTTGAGATACATCTGCGCGTCGATGTGCGGCGCCTCGCCGATCGCCAGCGCGACCAGGACGCCCACGCTCATGGCGGTACCGATGATGGCCAGCTTCGGCCGGGTGACGAGGTACAGCGTCAGCATCAGCAGCGGAAGCGTGCCGAGCACCAGCAGTGGGTAAGTGGGCAGCAGCGGCAGCAGGCTGTAGGTGGGCAGCGCCACGATCGGCGCCAGCAGGTGGCCGATCGCGATGCGCTTGGAAACGAACACCGGGTCCGGCGCCGCCGACGCCATCGAAATCAGGGCGACCAGGCCGAACAGCGCCGTGGCACCGCCGGTCCAGCCGCTGCCGAGCCACAACAGCGACAGCACCAGGGTCACTGCTGCCGAACGCAGCACCGCCAGCATCACGGCATGGCTGTCGTTGGTGCGGGCAAAGTGGACGCGGCCTTTCGGTCGCGGCGAGGGACTGCCGGCGCGGCGCCCGAGGTCCAGGTGGACCTTGGTGCGCACGTAGTCGCGCAGTTCGTCGAGGAAGTGGCGGATCAGTGCGCTGCCGGTGTCGAAGTCCTCATGACGGGACGGGTCCAGCGCCGCGCGCTCGTGCGTCGCCTGGGTGGCGATCTGTCGGCGGCAGCCGGCGAGCCGGTCGGCCAGGTGTGCCAGGTCGTCGCGTGTTGCTCCGTCCTCCAGCGCGGTGCCCAGCGGGCGCAGCAGGCGCAGCAGTGCCTGCGCGACATCGGTCGAGCCCTGGCGCCGCAGGCGGTCGATCAGGTGGTGCAGCGACTGGAAGCGCGACACCGTGGTCATGAAGCGCTGGTTGAGCAGTTTCAGCAGGCTGTTGCGGGTGCGCAAGGAGGGGTCGTCGAAGAACGCGGCGGTGCGCAGGTCCTCGAAGCCGAGTGCGCCGCGCACCACGCGCATCTGCGTGCGCTCCATCGCCTCGTGGTCGACCGGCACGCCGCGGCTGCTGTCGCGGATGAAATCCAGGAAGCCGTTGAAGTTGCGGTCGGCGGTGCCGCGCAGGTCGCCACGCAGGCGGGTCGGGAACACCGTGTCGAACACCACGCTCGCTACCAGGAGGCCGAGCAGCACCTCGGCGGTACGCGCGAACGCGTTGTCGAACACGTTGACCGGGTGGCTCATGGCGGGCAGCACGATCATCGCCGCGGTATAGCCGGCCAGCACGAAGGCATAGGCGCGGAAGTGACGGAACAGCACGGCACCGCCAGCGCACAGCCCGGCCCACAGCGAGAGGAACAGCACCAGCGGCAGCGGCTGCTGCGGGAACAACGCCACCGCGACGATCGCACCGGTGCAGCCGAGCAGGGTGCCCAGACCGCGATAGAGACTCTTGGCCAGCACCATGCCCGACTGCCGGTTCATCACCACGACCACGGTGACCATCGCCACCGAGGGCGAGCCAAGTTGCAGCCGCATCGCCAGCCAGCCGGTGAGGTAGATCGCCAGCAAGGTCTTGAAGATGAACAGCCACGCGGCCTGCTCGCCGGCCATGGCCTGCGCGATCTGCTGGCGCCAGGGCAGTGGTGGCGCTGCCGGCAGGTCGGCGGTTACGGCACGGCTCATTCCAGCGACTCCACCCCGCCGAGTACTTTCTTCAGCAGGTGTTCCAGCTGGCCGCGCTGGGTGTCGGTGATGCCGGCGAAGAAGCCCTGCAACTGCTGGGTGATCGCCGGTACCAGCTGCGCGATGAGGGCTTCGCCTTCCGCGGTGAGCTGCACCACCAGCTTGCGGCGGTCCTCGTCGCTGGGCGAGCGGGTGACCAGGCCCTTGGCCAGCAGCTGGTCGATCAGGCGGGTGGTGTTCGACGCCTTCTCGCTGGTCGCTTCGCCGAGCTGCGACGGGCTCATGCCGCCCTCGCTGCCGTCGAGCATCATCAGCACGTTGTATTCGGGATGGGTCAGCTCGTGCGCGCGCAGCAGCAGGTTGGCATGGTCGCTGAACAGCTTGTGCAACAGCTTCACCATGCGCACCAGCAGCGCCTGGTCGCGCGGAAAACCGCGGTGCTTGCGGATGCTGACCGCCAGCTTCTGCTCGATGGCGAAGAAGCCGCTCATGTTTCCGGATTGGTTTTTATCCATAGCTGTATATTACAGTAATGTAGTAAACCGGGCAAGGGTCGACAGTCCGGAGCGGGACGGGCCGGTACGGTAGAATCCGGGGATGAGCTTCTCCCTGTCCCCCGCCGTGAAAATCGGGCTCTCGATCGCCGTGGCGACCGGGCTGTACGGCGTGTCGTTCGGCGCGCTGGGCGTCGCCTCCGGGCTGGGCGTGTGGCAGACGGTGGCGCTGAGCGCGCTGATGTTCACCGGCGGCTCGCAGTTCGCCTTCATCGGCGTGGTGGCCGGCGGCGGCGCCGGTTCGGCCGCATTCGGCGCGGCGACCCTGCTTGGCGTGCGCAACGCGGTCTACGGCATGCAGCTGAACCGGATGCTCAGGCCGCGCGGCTGGCGCCGGCTGCTTGCCGCCCAGCTCACCATCGACGAATCCGCCGCCACCGCCGCGGGCCAGCTCGATCCCGGCGAGCAGCGCCGCGGCTTCTGGAGCGCCGGGCTGGGCGTGTTCGTGCTGTGGAACCTGTTCACCCTGGCTGGCGCGCTGCTTGGCGACGCGCTGGGCGATCCCCGCCGTTGGGGCCTGGACGGCGCGGCGGTGGCTGCGTTCCTCGGTCTGCTGTGGCCGCGCCTGCGCGCCCGCGAGCCGGTGGCGCTGGCCGTGGTCTGCGCGCTGGTGACCGTGCTGGCGATGCCGCGGGTGCCGCCCGGCGTGCCGATCCTGCTCGCCGCGCTGGTCGCGGCGCTGTGGGGCTGGTTCAGCCGCGGGCCGGCGGACGAGGGGCTGGAGCCGGACGTCGATCCGGCCGATTTCGACGCCGCTGGCGGATCGCCGCAGGAGCGTCGCTGATGGCATTGTGGGGATGGCTGTTGCTGGCCAGCGCGGCGGCGTACGCGATCAAGCTGGCCGGTTACCTGGTGCCGGCGCGCTGGCTGGAGAACGAGCACGTGAGCCGCGTGGCCGGCACGCTGACGATCGGCCTGCTGGCTTCGCTGACCGCGATGAACACGTTCAGCGCCGGCCCGGCGCTGGCGCTCGACGCGCGGCTCGGTGCGCTGCTGGCTGCCGCCGTGGCGCTGTGGCTGCGCGCGCCGTTCCTGCTGGTGGTGGTCGCGGGCGCGCTCGTGGCGGCGCTGCTGCGGCTGGCAGGTATTGGCTGACGTCGTGCCGGTGGCCCTTCAGGTCGAGTCGAAGCGCCCCCACAACAGTTTGGCCAGGAAGCCGGCCAGGATCACGCTGCCGATCACCAGCATAGCTTCGCCCGCGCGCTGCTGGTCGTCGAGCAGGTAGTTGTTGCACAGGCGGATCGGCGAGACCAGGTACAGCCAGCCCAGCCGGAAGAACGTGGCGATCAGTTCGAGCAGGAACACGCCGCGCACCACGAAGCCCATGTGCGGCCAGCCCAGCCCCAGCGGCAGGCCGATCAGCAGCGGCACGCTGGCGAACTTCGCCACCGCCATCCACGGTTCGCCGACCGCCGCATCGAGCGAGCGCGGCAGCATCCAGAACATGCCGGCCAGGCTGGCCAGCAGCACGCTGCTGATGCCGTGCCGGTTCCAGCGTGCGATGCCCTCGCCAAGCCGTGGCGGCAACGCGGCGGACAGCAGCCAGCCGACCGCGATCAGCAGCGGGATCTGCACCAACATCTGCAAGCTCATGCTGCCCTCCAGCCACGCCCGCGCCGGCGGCAGCAGCAGGGCCACGAACAGCACGGCGGCGAAGGCCGGCGCCAGGCGCTGGCGCCCGGCGATGCTCATGGGAGCTTGCGCCGCATGACCTGCACGACGGCCTGCGGATTGCCCGAGTCCAGGATCAGCACCAGCCGTCCTTGCGGGTCGACCACCTGGATCGCGGCGTTGTGCACGTAGCCGCCCATCCCGTCCGGCACCGCGGTGACGCCGAAGGTGCGCAGCAGCTGCCGCAGGTCGTCCTCGCTCGTCGGCCGGGCGGCGATCCAGCCGGGGCCGCGGTCACGAAAGCGCTGCTGGTAGGCCGCCAGTTCGGCGGGCGTGTCGTGCACCGGGTCGAAACTGATGCTGAGCAGAACCAGCCGGCCGTCGGCCAGCGGCGCGGCGAGCTGATCCTGCAATTGCGCAAATTCGCCGCCCAGCGCCAGGCACCAGGTGAGGCAGCGGGTGTAGATGAAGTCGACCAGCACCCAGCGGCCGCGCAGTTCGCCCAGCTTGACGTGCGCGCCGGTCTGGGTCTCCAGCGTCACGGCCGGTACCGGCGGCGGGTCGCGCCGTACCGCGAGGCGGCGCGCGGTTTCGCTGGTGAACGCCTGGAAACCGTCGGTGGCGGCCGTCAGCACGGCGCCACCGAGCGCCAGCAGCAGGGCGCTAGCCAGCAGGGTGCGCAGCATCGGCGTCGACCGGCGCCTTGAGCAGGCCGACGATGATGCGCGTGGCGAACACCAGCATGCCCAGGATCAGCACCATGGCGGCGATGGAACCGGCCCGGTCGTACGGCAGCCATTCCGGCAGGTGCGCCGCGAAGCGCCGCGCCACGCTCATGTGGCCGGCGTACAGGAACACCATGCAGAAGCAGATGCCGCCCACGGCATACAGGAGCAGGCCGGCACGGTCGGCTCCGCTGTCGACCGGCGCCCGCCAGCGGCTGCCGACCACGTGATAGAGCAGGGTGAGGATCATCGGCAGTACGCCGAGCAGCAGGTAGAAGTGGAAATGTCCCGGCACCCATTGCGTGTTGTGCATCACCCGGTTGACGCTGATGGTGCCGTCGATGATCGCCGGCACGATGCCGGCGGCCCAGCCGAACAGCGCCAGCACGGCCAGCATCGAGGGCATCTTCCAGCGCAGGCCGGAGCGATGGATGTTGGTCAGCACGCCGTAGGCAGTGACCAGGAACACCGGGAAGCCGGCCGCATAGGAGATGATCTGGCCCATCACCAGCATCCAGCGCGGCTCGGCGTAATCCATCAGCAGGTGGTGCGGGAACACGACGATCACGAACACGGTGCTCACCGCCCACGACCACAGGAACGGGCGCGAGATCCCGTAGGGTTTGCCGGTGTAGCGCGGCAGCAGTTCGTAGACCGCGATCACGCCCATGTAGATGGTGGCGTTGATGAACATGTGGCCGAACCAGTAGATCAGGTTCTTCACCACCAGCGCGTTCAGCGCCACCTCCGGATCGTAGGCATTGATCAGGCACATCACCAGCACCACCGCGCCGGCCAGGATGCCGAGCGAGTTGGCGATGATCACCATGGTGCTGGCGACGATAGCCTTGGGATGGTTCGGATCGATCTCGCCGCCGAACAGCCATTGCAAGCCCAGCCCGCGGCCCAGGTTGCCGAAGCGGCGGATGATCGCCGCGGCGGCATCCAGGTAGAACAGCAGCATGCCGACGCCGATCAGCAGGTAGCCGACCATGAACACGGCGGCGGCGCCGTTGCTCCACAGGCCCATCGAGTGCACCGGCAGCGGGTACAGGAAGGTCCACGCACTGGCGAAGTTGCCGACGAACACCGCCCAGATGATGCACAGCGCACCCAGCATGAACAGCACGTAGTTGCTCACGAACGCCCACAGGTGCAGCGACACGTACTTGCGCAGGAAGAACCACATCACCGCGGTGCTGGCCAGGCCCATGGTGCCGACCATGCCCGCGCCGTGCATCGTCATGACCTTGTAGAACATCGCGGCCTGGATCGGCGTCCAGTCGGCCTGGGTCATGCGCATGGTCAGGCCCAGCAGCATCATCAGCACGAACAGCAGCAACGCGGTGATCATGTACAGGTTGAATGCCGCGTGTTCGCCACGCGGCAGTTTTTCATTCTGCGGGTAAAGTTCGAGCGAGCTCATGACTTGTCCCCCCGCGCAGCGACGTCGAGTTCGGCGGTCATCCCGTTGTGTGCGACGCCGCAGTATTCGAGACACATGATCCTGTAGGTGCCCGGCGTGCGGAACGTGTACAGGATCTTGTTGGTGAAGCCGGGCATCGCCTGGGTCTGGATGACGATGCGGCCATCCGGGGCGTAGATCGCGAAGCCGTGGTTGACGTCGCTGGCGGTCACCCGGAACTCCACCGGCTCGCCCGCGGTCAGGCGGGTCTGGCTGACATCCCAGGTCCACTGGTGGCCGACCACATCGACCACCTGCGCCGCCTGCAGCGGTGCATGCTGCGCCGGGATGGGAAAGGGTCGCAGGCTGGCCCAGGCAATCCCGATGCCCAACAGCAGGAGAACCGCGAACAAGATGCGGCGCAAGGTCATGGAAGTTCGATGTGCCCGCTCTGCCTCGGCGGTATCGGCTGGCCTGCCGGCCTGCGTAATGGCGTAGATGAAGCCCAGTGCCACCAGCCCCATGCCCATCAGTGTGATCGCCCAGATCACGTTCTGGAAAATCATGGCCGTGCCTCCCCTAAAAGCACCACGTATGCGCCATGTACCCCGTCTTGGTGGCGGTGTCAAGGTTGCATGAAGCATGACTGCGGGGCGGCCACGCCGGCCCCCAGCGCGCGCCGGCAGGAGGTGGTACGGGGGGAGGTTGCAGCGTGCCCTGCCCGCGCCGGTGACGCCGCCGTGGCCCGTCGCAAGGGCGAGGGCCACGCTGGCGGCGGATTACGGCTCCGTGCCGCCGAGCCGCGAGGCGATCCGCACCTCGCCGGTCAGCACCTTGTGGATCGGGCACTTGTTGGCGATCTGCAGCAGGCGTTCGCGCTGCTCGTCGTCCAGCTCGCCCTGCAGGGTGATCACGCGGGTGATGTCGTTGCCCGACTCGGGTGTGCCGTCGGGGTTGAACTTGAGCTCGACGTTGACGTGCTGCAGCGGCCACTGCTTGCGCGCGGCGTACATCTGCAGCGTGATCGCGGTGCAGGCGCCCAGCGCGGACAGCAGCAGCCGGTGCGGCGCCGGGCCGGTGTTGGCGCCACCTTCCTCGACCGGTTCGTCGGCATGCCAGGTGTTGCCCTGGTCGTCGGTGAAATCGACCGCGTACGGCGCGCCGCCGGTGCTGGCGTGGACGGTGGGGATGCTCATCGGGTTCTCCTTCTTCGCTGGTTTCGGTTGGGCAGGTTTCAGATCACGTCCCACATATAGCCGTCGTGCGCGAGCACCGCGCCGGCCAGCTGTTCGATGGCTTCGTCCTCGTTGCGTTCCAGCCCGCGCACGTTGCGCGCCATGCGCCGGCGCGCCTGGCGCGCGAATACTTCGGCGATGTTCACGGCTTCGTCCGCGGCGGCATGCGCCTGCTTCAGCAGGCTGTCGGCGCGCGACAGCACGCACAGGCCCACAAACAGGTCGATCGCGACGTCGGCCAGGCGCTTCTGCGCGTGCTGCATGTCGGCCGCCTTCTTGCCGTAGCGGCGCAGCAGCGCGTCGGAGGATCTGGACAGCTCCACCGTGTACTTCTCGTAGGTGGCGGCGACCTTGCGCAGCCGCGGCGACAGTTCGTGCGCGATGCGGTCGATGCCATAGCCGGTGGCCTCGCGCATGCGTCGGCCGGTGTAGCTGCCGAGCACGCCGAAGCCCTTGATCGGCTCGTTGAAGATGTCGCCCACGGCGGCCTTCAGTTCGGAGAGACCCGCGCCCACGCCCTTCAGGCCGGACAGCGCGATGTACAGCCGCAGGATCTCGTTGGTGCCCTCGAAGATCGACAGGATGCGCGTGTCGCGGGTGATCTGCTCGTACGGGAACTCGCGCATGAAGCCGTTGCCGGCGGCGATCTGCAGTGCCTCGTAGGATGCGCGCTGCACCGCCTCGCTGGCGAACACCTTGCTCATCGCCGCCTCGACCGAGTAGTCGCTGCCGCCGCCGTCGATCAGGTGCGCCACCATCCACACCGCACTCTCGGCGGCGAAGCAGTCCACCGCCATCTGCGCGATCTTCTCGCGCACCAGGCCGAACTCGGCGATTGGCTGGCCGAACTGCTTGCGCTCCTTCGCCTGTGCGCTGGCCAGCCGGATCAGCGTGCGCATGCCGCCCACCGCGCCGCCGCCCAGGCCGGTGCGGCCCGAGTTCAGGATGCTCATCGCCACCTTGAAGCCCTTGCCGACCGGGCCGAGTACGTTCTCCGCCGGCACGCGCACGTCGGCGAACGCCACCGTGGTGGTGGACGAGGCGCGGATGCCCATCTTGTCCTCGTGCGGGCCGTGGCTGACGCCGGGCCACTTCGCCTCGACCAGGAAGGCGGTGATCTTGCCCTCGGGCGTGTCGGTGCGCGCGAACACGGTGTAGAAATCGGCGATGCCGCCGTTGGTGATCCAGATCTTCTCGCCCGAAAGCGTCCAGCTGCCGTCGTCGTTGCGCACAGCCCTGGTGCGGATTGAGGCGGCGTCGGAGCCGGCGCCGGACTCGGTGAGGCAGAACGCGGCGATCATCTCGCCGGTGGCCAGCTTCGGCAGGTAGCGCTGCTTCTGCTCGTCGCTGCCGAACAGCAGCAGGCCCTTCATGCCGATCGAGCTGTGCGCGCCGATGGTCAGCGAGACCGAGCTGTCGTGGCTGCTGGTCTGGCCCAGCACGCGCGCGTAGGCGCCGTTGGACAGTTCCATGCCGCCGAACTGCTCGGGGATGATCAGGCCGAACAGGCCCATCTCGCGCAGCGCCTGGATGAACCCGACTGGCTGCTCGGCGTCGCGGTCATACTGCTTCAGCTCGGCGGTCTTGTCGGCGAGGAACTGGTCGATCGCGTCGGTCATCGCACCCAGCATTTCCCTGTCGCGGGCGCGGATCTCGGGATACGGGAACAGGTTCTCTTCCAGTATGTTGCCCAGGAACAGCTGCTTGGCGACGCTGTCGTCGCTGCGCAGCGCGACAGAAGCGGGAGTGGCGGGCGACGACGGGCTCATGACGCGATCTCCATGAAGGGCGAAGCGCCATTCTGGCACTTCCGCCACGCCCATCCATGTCGCCAATCGACGCACCCGGCGCGCTGCGCGGCCGTGCCCTCCGGCGGCGCTGCCGGGCCGCCAATGCTTGAAACGTTTACCCGGCGCGCCCAAATTACCGCTTGTGATGCGCCATGTCGGCGGGTTTTCGGAGGTAGGGCCATGGCCACCGGTTGGGCAGGCGACGGCGCCGTGCAGGAGCAGATCGACGCCACCATCGACGATGCGGTGCAGCGGGCGCGCCAGCAGTTGCGCAAGGGCCCGGGCCTCAAGCACTGCGAGGAATGCGACGCGCCGATTCCCGCGGCACGGCGCAAGGCCGTGCCCGGCGTGCGCCTGTGCGTGGCCTGTCAGGAAATGCGGGATGCGGAGCAGCGCAGTGCCGGCTTGTACAACCGCCGCGGCAGCAAGGACAGCCAGCTGCGCTGAGCGCCTGCGCCTGGATCGGCTGCTTGCCTCAGGCGACCGGTTCGGTGGCCGCCGCCGACAGCTGCCGGCGCTGGCGCGCCAGGCTGTGCTCGCGATGGGCGATGTACAGGCTGGCACCGATGATGATGGCCGCGCCTGTCGCGGTGTAGCGGTCCACGCCCTCGCCGAAGATCCACCACGCCAGCACCGCCACGATCAGCAGCTGCAGGTAGCTGAAAGGGGCGAGCAGCGAAGCGTCGGCCAGCCGCAGCGCGCGGGTCCAGCACCAGTGGCCGCCGGTGCCGAGCGCGCCGGACAGCACCAGCCACGGCCAGATCCCGGCGTGCGGCCATTGCCATACGGGCAGCGCGGCGGGCAGCGACAGCGGCACCCACAACAGGGTGGTGAGCAGCACGATGCGGTCGGCCGGCTCGCTGCCGGTCAGCGACTTGATGCTGATCGTGACCGCGCCGGTCAGCGCCGCCGCCAGCAGCGCGACCAGGCTGCCGGCGGCAAACGCGTCACTGCCCGGGCGCACGATCACCAGCACGCCGATGAAGCCGGCGACCACCGCGCTCCAGCGGCGCAGGCGCACCACCTCGCCGAGAAACAGCACCGCGCCAATGGTGACGAACAGCGGCGAGGAGTACGACAACGCCACCGCCTCGGCCAGCGGCAGGTTCACGATCGCCCAGAACCCGGCCAGCATGCCGCCCATGCCCAGCACGCAGCGCATTACGTAGAAGCCGAAACGCGGCGTGTGCAGCAGCGGCCAGCCGTGCACCCAGAGCAGCGGCAGGGCGAACAGCGTGCCGAACGCGCTGCGGAAGAAGGTGATCTGGAACGGGTGCAACTGGGCAGAGGCGAAGCGGATCGCCACCGCCATCAGCGCAAAGAAACTGGCGCTGCCCAGCATCAGCAGCACCGCGCGCGGCGGCAGCGGCGTGGAGACGGGCGACGATGCGCGGATCGGATCCAGGGCCATGCCAGGGGAAGCTTGGGAGGTGTGCATGGTATCCCACTTGCGCTGCGGCTTTCGCGTCGACGGCGTCCGCGCGTTGCCGCCGCCGGAGCTCATCGCGCGGGCGGCGCCTCGGTGTCGGTGGCGCCGTTCGACCATGCCTGCAGCCGCTCGCGCACCGCCGCCAGCGCCTCAGGCGGTCGCCGACTCGACGAAGGTGACCCTGTTGCCGTCCGGGTCGCACACCGGGGCGAAACGCAGATAGTGGGTCGCCAGCTGCGGCACGGGCACATCGATCTGCCGACCCTGCAGATCGTGCAGGATGCCGTCGAGGTCGTCGACGATGATGCCCAGCGAGGCGACACCGACTCGCCGGCCCGCCTCGGCCAGCCCGTCCCGCGACCGTACGCGGACCCGCGTGCAGTCGGCGAGCTGCCATTCCGCGCAGTCGGTGCCAGGGGTGCAGTCGGGCACGCGCCCGAACAGGCGGGCATACCAGGCGCTTGAGGCCGCGAAGTCACTCGCGGCAACCGTGGCGAGGCCCTGGTGGGCATTCATGGCGAGTCTCCGCAATGGCTCGCCTGCTTTATAGCCGCCGACCGATGTCGATCGTGTGAAGGGCGCTCGGCCCGTACAATCGCGTTTCGCTTGAACGATCGCCAGGATCCGCCGATGTCCGATTTTCCCGCTTGCCCCTCATGCGCGATGGAGAACACCTATCCCGACGGCGACAGCTGGATCTGCGCCGACTGCGGCCACGAATGGCCGGTGGCGGCTGCCGCGGACGAGGCCGATGCCGCGGCGGTGGTGCGCGATGTCAACGGCAACGTACTCGACAGCGGCGACACGGTGACGGTGATCAAGGACCTGAAAGTGAAGGGCTCGTCGATCCTGCTCAAGCAGGGCACGGTGATCCGCAACATCCGCCTGGTCGAGGGCGACGCCGGGCACATCGAGGGCAATTCGGACAAGATCAAGGGCCTGGTGTTGAAGACCTGCTTCCTGCGCAAGGCCTGACCGCGCCGGCTACGGCGGCGCCTCGCACATCAGCGCGCAGTTGCCGCCCCGCCGCTTGGCGGCATACATCGTGTCGTCGGCGCGCCGCAGCAGCGCACGATCGTCCTCGCCGTGCTCGGGATAGACCGCGATGCCGATGCTCACCGACAGCCGTACCTGCCGCCCACCCAGCTCGAACGGCTGCGCCAGCGCGGCGAGGATGTCGACGGCGATCGCGGCGGCATGTTCGGGCTGGCCGATGCCGACCAGCAGCACCACGAACTCGTCGCCGCCGATGCGGCCGACCGTATCCGACTCGCGCACGCACCGGCAGATGCGCGCGGCGGCTTGGCACAGCAGCAGGTCGCCGATGTCGTGGCCGTAGCTGTCGTTGACCGACTTGAACCGGTCCAGGTCCAGGTACAGCACGGCCGGCCGCCGGCCGTCGCGGTGCGGCTCCGCCAGCGCGGTGCGCAGGCGGTCGTGGAACAGCTCACGGTTGGGCAGGGCAGTGAGCTGGTCGTGTCGTGCTAGGTAGCGCAGCCGCGTTTCGGTCTGCTTGCGCTCGATCGCCGCGGCGACCTGGGTGGAGACGAACTGCAACAGCGCCTTGTCCTGTTCGGTGTAGCGCACCTCGCCGGAATAGCTCTGCACCACCAGCGCGCCGATCACGCCGTGCTGGCCAGCGAGCGGCACGCCCAGCCAGTCCAGCGGATTGCAGTCGGCGCGCGGCCGGCCCGGCTCGGCCGATGCCCACGTATCGGGCGTCAGCAGCAGGGCCTGGCCGCTGCGGATCACCTCGCCGCTGAGCGTGTCCGAGTTCAGCCGGCACGGCGCGGGCGCCTGGTCGTACTGGTCGATGAAGTAGGGGAAGCTCAGCTCGTCCTTCCTGGCGTCGTACAGCGCCACGAAGAAGTTGTTTGCCGGCAGCAGCTTGCCGACGATCAGGTGGATGTGCCGGAACAACGTCATCAGGTCCGCCGCCGAGTGTGCGGCCTCGGAGATCGCATGCAGCGCCACCTGCATCTGTTCGGCACGCTTGAGTTCGGTGATGTCGCGTGCCACCGCGATGCGCATCCCGTCCGCCTCCGACCAGCGCGCCGACCACATGATGTGGATCACCCGCCCGTCCTTGCGCACGTACCGGTTCTGGAAATGCGGCTTGGGCTGGCCGGCCATGATCTCGTTCGCCGCCTGCAGGGTGCGCTCGCGGTCGTCGGGATGCACCAGTTCGATCATCGGCCGGCCGATGACCTCTTCCGGCGCATAGCCGAAGATGCGTTCGAACGCGGCACTGACGAACACGTAGCGCCCCTCGACATCCACCACGCAGACGGCGTCGAGCAGGAGATCCATCACGTGGCCGATGGGAGGTGCGGCACCGGATGGGGGCGGAAAAAGCGGCTGGTTCATGCGTGCCCGGGCAACGGTCGAGGCGGCAGTGGTAGCGGCTTCGCAGCCTATCCCGATTTCACCCGAAAAATGTCTACGGAGGCGGCCCCGCGGTCACTCCAGCGGGGCGGTGACGATCAGCTGGTCGACCGGGTAGCCGCGCTGGCGTGCGCGTTCCTTGAGGGTTGCGAACAGCGTGCGGTCGAGCGCGGGGCGGCGCGAGAGTATCCACAGGTGTCGCCGGTTGGGGCTGCCCACCACCGCCCACTGGTAGTTCGCGTCCACCTCGATCACCCAGTAGTCGGCCCATGCCGCCGGCAGCCAGGTGAGCCAGGCCGGTGCGAAGCGCACTTCCAGCGCGGCCGGTTGCTGGTCATGGATCCGCCCCACGCCGTCGACCGCCATCACGCCCTTGTCGGTGCGGCAGGTGTTGTGGATGCCGACGGTGCCGTCGGGATTCGGCGTATAGGTGGCGGTGACGGCATCCAGGCAGCGGCGCTCGAAGTACATCGGCAGGTGCGCGATCTCGTGCCATTTGCCGCTGTAGCGGGCCAGGTCGAGCGTGGCCACCGGCCGGTTGGGCAAGGTGGCCGCGAGCAGCGGCAGGGCGGCCAGCCACATGGCGATCGTCGGCAATGGGCGGAACATGGACTCTCCCCGGCTGCCGGCTCAGCATGCCGGCGCATGCGTGGGCGGTTGGTGAACGCGGGGCGCGGCGTGCTCTCAGCGGTAGCGTGCTTCCTGCAGGTCGATCTCGCGCACCAGCCGGCGCGAGACCTCGTCGGAGATGCGGCGGTGGCGTGCCAGTTCGAAGATGGCCTCGCGCTGGCCCTGCAGCGCGGCCAGGCGCAGCTCGCGTTCGGCCACGTCGGCCTTGCGCAGCTGTCGCGCCTCCTCCTCGTTGGAGGAGTCCTCGTCCAGCCAGTGCTGGTACAGCGCGATCACCCGGGTGCCCGCGCTGGTGTAGATGTCGACGTCGCTGCCCGGGGCCTTTTCCAGCAGTTCGTGCTGGGCCTTCTCGACGGCGGCGATCGCCGCGGTGGCGGCGGCCCGGCGGGCCAGGTTCTCTTCCCGCAGGGCCGCCGGCTCCGGCGGCAATTCCAGGCCTTTGAGCAGCGGCGGCAGGCCGATGCTGGCGGCCAGCAGCGACAGCAGGATCACCGCGGTGGCGAGGAAGATCGCCAGCTCGCGCGCGGGGAAGGGCGTGCCGTCAGGCAGCAGCAGCGGCAGCGTCATCACGCCGGCCAGGGTGATCGCGCCGCGCACGCCGGCCAGCGAGGTGGCCAGCAGCAATCGCCAGTGCGGCCGGCTCACCGGGGCGCCGTGGTGGTGCGCCTTGAGTATGTTGATCCGCAGCGAGATCCAGACCCAGGCCAGGCGCAGCAACGCCAGGCCGATATTGATCGCCAGCGCGTACACCAGCAGCCACCAGGGGTTGCGATGGCCGCTCTGCGCCACCGACGCCATCGCGCCCTGCAGGCTGGCGGGCAGCTGTTCGCCCAGCAGCACGAACATGATGCCGTTCAGGGCGAACTGCACGGTGTTCCATACCGCCGCGCGCTGCACCCGCGTGGTGGCCAGCAGGCGGCCGCTGAGCTCGACGTAGCTCATGGTGATGCCGGCCGCGACCGCGGCGAGGATGCCCGAGGCGGCGACCTGCTCGGCCAGCAGGTAGGCACCGAACGGGATCAGCAGGCTGATCAGGATCGGCGAGCCCGCCTCCTGGCCGAAGTGCCGCGACAGCCAGCGCTGCGCGAAGCTCACCCCCAGGGTGAACAGCACGCCCACGCCGAGCCCGGCCAGCGCCACCCACAGGAAGGTCAGCGACGCCGACAGCAGCGAGAAGCCGCCGGTCACCGCCGCCGCCACGGCGAAGCGGAAACAGACCAGGCCGGTGGCGTCGTTGAGCAGCGACTCGCCCTCGAGGATGTGCATCAGCCGCTTCGGGATCGGCACGCGCGCGGTGATCGACGACACCGCCACCGGGTCGGTCGGCGACACGATCGCCGCCAGTGCGAACGCCACCGCCAGCGGCATCGCCGGGATCAGCCAGTGGATCAGGAAGCCGACGCCGACCACGGTGAACACCACCAGTCCCAGCGCCAGCGCCACGATCGAGCCGCGGTCGCGCAGCAGCCCGTCCTTGGGGATGCGCCAGCCGTCGAGGAACAGCAGCGGCGGCAGGAACAGCAGGAAGAAGATGTCCGGGTCGAGCGCCACGCCGTGCCGGAACACGCCGGCGATCACCGCGCCCAGCCCGATCTGCACCAGCGGCAGCGGCAGCGAGAACGGCAACAGCCGCACCAGGTAGCCGCTGCCCACCACGGCAAGCAGCATGGCCAGGGTGACTTCGATCGAGTTCATGCGGGTTCCGGCGACTGGCTTTCGACCTTAGCAAGAGCGCGGCGGCAACGTCGAGTGGCGGTACGGCGACATGCGCAAGGCGACATGGCATACCATCGACGCTCCCCGCGACCGATCCGTTCCCCAGGAGATCGCATGCAGCCGATCATCACCGTCAGGCAGCTCGGCAAGACCTACGCCTCCGGATTCCAGGCGCTCAGGCAGATCGACCTGGAGATCCGCCAGGGCGAGATCTTCGCCCTGCTGGGGCCGAATGGTGCCGGCAAGACCACCCTGATCAGCATCATCTGCGGCATCGTCAACCCCAGCGAGGGCACGGTGCTGGCCGACGGCCACGACGTGGTGCGCGACTACCGCGCGGCGCGCGCGAAGATCGGCCTGGTGCCGCAGGAGCTGACCACCGACGCGTTCGAGACGGTGTGGAACACGGTCAGGTTCAGCCGCGGCCTGTTCGGGCGCAGCGCCAACCCGGTGCACATCGAGAAGGTGCTGAAGGACCTCTCGCTGTGGAGCAAGAAGGACAGCAAGCTGATCACCCTGTCCGGCGGCATGAAGCGGCGCGTGATGATCGCCAAGGCGCTGTCGCACGAGCCGCAGATCCTGTTCCTCGACGAGCCCACCGCCGGCGTCGACGTGGAACTGCGCCGCGACATGTGGGCGATGGTGCGCGCTCTGCGCGCCACCGGCGTCACCATCATCCTGACCACCCACTACATCGAGGAGGCCGAGGAAATGGCCGACCGCATCGGGGTGATCCACAAGGGCGAACTGATCCTGGTCGAGGACAAGGCCGAGTTGATGAACAAGCTCGGCCGCAAGCAGCTGACCCTGCACCTGCAGGATCCGCTGGAAGCCATCCCCGCTTCGCTGGCCGGCTATCCGCTGGAGCTGTCGGCCGACCGCCGGCAACTGGTCTACACGTTCGACGCGCAGGGCGAGCACACCGGCATCGACCTGCTGCTGCGTCGGCTCGGCGAGGCGGGCATCGACTTCAAGGACCTCAAGACCCGCCAGAGTTCGCTGGAGGACATCTTCGTCAGCCTGGTGAGGGAACGCGCATGAACATCCATGCGATCCGTGCGATCTATCGCTTCGAGATGGCGCGCACCTGGCGCACCCTGCTGCAGAGCATCGTCTCGCCGGTGATCTCCACCTCGCTGTACTTCGTGGTGTTCGGAGCGGCGATCGGCTCGCACATGAACGGCATCGACGGGGTCAGCTACGGCGCCTTCATCGTGCCGGGACTGATCATGCTGTCGCTGCTGACGCAGAGCATTTCCAATGCTTCGTTCGGCATCTACTTCCCGAAATTCGTGGGCACCATCTACGAGATCCTGTCGGCGCCGGTGTCGCCGTTCGAGATCGTCGCCGGCTACGTGGGCGCGGCGGCGAGCAAGTCGGTCATCCTCGGCCTGATCATCCTGGTCACCGCGCGGCTGTTCGTACCGTTCCAGATCGAGCACCCGCTGTGGATGCTGGCGTTCCTGCTGCTCACAGCGCTCACCTTCAGCCTGTTCGGCTTCATCATCGGCATCTGGGCGGACAACTTCGAGAAGCTGCAGCTGGTGCCGCTGCTGGTGGTGACGCCGCTGGCCTTCCTCGGCGGCAGCTTCTACTCGATCCACATGCTGCCGCCGTTCTGGCAGAAGGTCACCCTGTTCAATCCGGTGGTGTACCTGATCAGCGGTTTTCGCTGGAGCTTCTACGGCGTGTCCGACGTCGGTGTGGGCGTCAGCGTGGGGATGACCGCGGTGTTCCTCGCGATCTGCCTCGCCGCGGTGTGGTGGATCTTCCGTACCGGCTACCGGCTGAAGGCCTGAGCCGGATGCGTGCCGAGGTGTTCAGGTCAGCGCGGTATGCGCGTGGAACGGCAGCGGCCGGGCGCCGGTGCGCACCATCGCCGGTTCGGCTGCATCGAGCTGTTCCCGGCTGGCGTCGATCACCACCAGGATGCGCCCCGCCGCGATCTCGTCCCTGAACTTGCGGCTCACCGTATCCGGCACTTCGAAGCCGACGATCTCGCCGATGCAGGTGCCGAATGCGGCGCCGGCGATGGTCATCGCCGCGGCGCCGGCCAGCGTCACGCCCAGCGGCGGCACGGCGACCGCGATCAGCCCCAGCAGCAGGCCGGTGCCGCCGCCGCAGACGCCGCCGCGCACGGCGGCGGGATAGAAGTCGTTGCGCCCCTGCATCAGGTGATCGGGGATCTTCTCCAGCTCGATGTCCTCGCGGGCGACCAGCGAGATATCGCGGTCCTCGACGCCGGCCTCGCGCGCCGCAGCCATCGCGGCACGCGCTGCCAGCAGGTCGGCGGTGCTGAATACACAGCGGGTTTTCATGGGACGGCCCTCCGCTTCCGGCATGGCGACTGCCGCGCGGATGCTCCGGTTGACCCGGGAGATCCACACGGGCAAGACGGGTTTGCGCAGTCGAACCTTTAGTCGCCACGACGTTGCCGGCGCGTGACCCGATTGTTATCGGACGAGGATGGGCGGCGGTCCGCGACGGGCCGGCGAGACAGCTGGTACGGTGCGTGATGAGGTTGCACGCGCGGTGAACGAATCGCGCCTGCACAAGTCCATAGCGGATATCCGACCGCAGAACGGGAGTGAACATGGGCAGGCAGGCATCGACAGGCAGCTGGATCGTGGCGGTGGTCGTGGTAGTGGGCATCGTGGCGGGGGGCGTATACCTCGCGCGCAAGGCCATGCATCCCGACACGCCGGTGCCGGCGGCGCCGACGCCTTCGGCGTCGACCGCCGCGGCTCACGCCGCATCATCGGTCCAGCATCCGATCGGACAGGTGCAGACCGGTCCGGCGGCGGCCTCGACCGCTGCGTTGCCCGCACTGGGCGACAGCGATGCCAGCGTGGCCGCAGCACTCCTCGCGCTGGCCGGCGACAGCAACCTGTCCTCGCTGCTGCTGAGCCAGCAACTGGTCGCGCGCATCGTCGCCACCGTCGACGCGCTGCCGCGCCACGACGGGCTGGCTGCGTTCACGCTGCCGGCGCGCACGCCCAAAGGCGCGTTCGCCGTCGACCAGGCGGGCGCCGCCACGCTCTCCGGCGCCGCGAACAGCGCGCGCTACGCGCCGTACATGCGCGTCGTGGATGCGGTCGATCCGCAGGCGCTGGTGGCCTGGTACGTCCACGCCTATCCGTTGTTCCAGCAGGCCTACCGGCAGTTGGGCTACCCCAAGGGGTATTTCAACGATCGCCTGATCGTCGCGATCGACGACATGCTGGCCGCGCCGGAACCCGCCCAGCCGCCGGCTGTGGTGCGCTCGAAGGCGTACTACGTCTATGCCGACCCGGCGCTGGAATCGCTGTCGACCGGGCAGAAGCTGCTGCTGCGCGCGGGTTCCGCCGATGCGGCGAGGATCAAGGCGAAGCTGCGCACGATCCGAAGCCTGCTGGCCGGACACCCCTGCGGGCGGCGCCCGCACCGGCGCACACCGCCGGCTAGGTCCGCGCGCCATGTCGGCAATCCAGCGATGACCCGGCGACTCCCGTCCTCCGGTCCGCCCCAGCTCGATCTGCTCGGAGGTGACGGCGCGCGGCCGGCCGAAGTGCATCGGCTGTTCCTGGGCCTGTTGCCGGATGCGGCGACGCGCAGCCGGCTGGCGCGGGCCGCGGACGTACTCCGGGCCAGCCGTCCCGGCCTGCACGCGCGCTGGATCAACCCGGTGCGCTATCACGCCACGCTGCATTTTCTGGGCGACCATCCATTGTTGCGGCAGGACGTGGTCGCCGCCGCCACAGCCGCCGCGGACCGGCTGCGCACGACCTCGTTCGAGTGGGTGTTGGACCAGGCCGCCGGCTTTCGCGGCCGGCAGCCGCCGTGCATCCTGCGTGGTACCGACGTACCCGAGCCGCTGCAGCAGCTGTGGCGCGAGCTGCGCCATGCCCTGACCCTGGCCGGGCAGGGCCGCCAGCTCGAACGCAGCTTCACGCCGCACGTCACGCTCGCCTACAGCCATGGCGCGCTGCTGGACCCCATGCCGGTCGAGCCGGTGGCATGGCAGGTCGATCGCGTCGCCCTGGTCCACAGCGTGGTCGGCCAGCCGGACTACCGGGTGCTGGCGGACTGGCCGCTGCCGGAGCCTGCGCCGGAATAGGGAATCCCGCGCCGGCGCCGGCAGTGGCGGGTCGCCGATCGCTTTCTGAACAACGGCGGAGGTACAGTGGCCGTGTCGTGGCTGATACCTTGCGGAGGTTGCCGTGATGATGCGTTGGCCGTGGCTGGCCGGGATGGCGATCCTGCTCGCGCTGCCGCTGCGCCTCGCGTTCGCTGCCGGGCCGGCGGCCGATGCCGGCCCGGCCGGCGCCGGCATGGTGGCGCAGATCACGCTGGCCGGACCGATCGGGCCGGCCGCCGCCGAGTACTTCGACGACGCGGCGAAACGCGCCGTGGCCGACGGTGCGGTGGCGATCGTGCTGCGGCTGGATACGCCCGGCGGGCTGTCCGATTCGATGCGGCAGATCATTGCCGGCATGCTGGCCAGCGAGGTGCCGGTGTTGGTGTACGTCGCCCCGGGCGGTGCCCGCGCGGCATCGGCCGGAACGTACATCCTGTACGCCGGGCAGATCGCTGCGATGGCGCCGGCCACCCACCTGGGGGCGGCGACGCCGGTGCAGCTGGGCGGCTCGCGGCCGATGCCGTTGCCGAAAGCGGGCGAGTCGCCGGCGTCGGCCGGTTCCGCCGCGGAAGACGAGGCAACGGCCGAGGACGCCGAAGCACAGAAGGCCATGAACGATGCGATCGCCTACATCCGTTCGCTGGCGCAGTTGCGCGGGCGCAACGCGCAATGGGCCGAGCAGGCGGTGCGCGGTGCGGCCACACTGACCGCCAGCGAGGCCGCGCAGCAGCACGTGATCGACTTCGTGGCGACGGATGTGAGCGACCTGCTGGCCAAGGCGAACGGGCGCAAGGTGCGGCTGGGCGACCGCGACGTCACGCTGCGTCTCAAGGGTGCATCCGTGCGCGAATATGCGCCCGGTGCGCGCACGCGCTTCCTGGCGATCATCACCAACCCCACCATCGCCTATCTGTTGCTGCTGGCCGGCATCTTCGGGCTGCTGCTGGAAGCGATGCATCCCGGCGCGATGCTGCCGGGCATCGCCGGCGGCATCTGCCTGCTGGTCGGCCTGTACGCATTGCAACTGCTGCCGGTGAACTATGCCGGGTTGGCGCTGATGGCACTGGGAGTCGGCCTGCTGGTGGCCGAGGCGGCCAATCCCAGCGTGGGCGCGTTCGGTGTCGGCGGGCTGCTGTCGTTCGTGGTGGGCTCGGTGATGCTGATGAATACCGGGGTGCCGGGCTATGGCGTCAATCTTGGCGTGATTGCCGGCATCGCCATGTGCGCGGCGGCCTTGCTGGCGCTGATCGTGTGGCTGGTGTTCCGTTCGCGCCGCGCCCATCAGGTTACCGGCGATGCGGCGATGCTGATGGACACCGGGGAACTGCTGGAGCCGGTGGAAGCCGGTGGCGAGGCGTGGATACTGGTGCGCGGCGAGCGTTGGCGCGTGCACAGCGATAGCGCGTTGCCGGCCGGTGCGCGGGTGCGCGTGGTGTCGCGGCAAGGGTTGCTGTTGCGGGTCGAGCCGCTGTGATTTTGTAGGGCGGGCAGTGCCCGCCGGCTTCTGCCTCCTGCACTGGTGCGAGGGGCATGGCGAGAGCGGCGGGCAGTGCCCGCCCTACTTTCGGCCCGCGCTGCCTTCGGATGTTCGGTTGGCGACGTGGTGGAGTGGAGCGGCGAAGGCGTCTTCAGGATTCGGTTCACGGGAGAGTGTCATGTTCGGATTCGTCGGTGTACTGATCATCCTCGGCGCGTTGCTGCTGTTCTCCGCGGTGAAGATCCTGCCGGAGTACCAGCGCGGGGTGGTCCTGACCCTGGGTCGTTACACCGGCACCAAGGGTCCCGGGCTGGTGCTGCTGGTGCCGTTCGTGCAGCGGATGATCCGGGTCGACCTGCGGGTGACCGTGATGGACGTGCCGCCGCAGGACGTGATCTCGCGCGACAACGTCTCGGTGCGGGTGAATGCGGTGGTCTACTTCCGCGTGGTGGAACCCGACAAATCCGTGCTGCAGGTGGAGAACTTCCTGCAGGCGACCAGCCAGCTGGCGCAGACCCGGCTGCGCTCGGTGCTGGGCCAGCACGAGCTGGACGAGATCCTGTCGCAGCGCGACTCGATCAACCATACCCTGCAGACGATCCTGGACGAGGCCACCGACCCGTGGGGCATCAAGGTCGCCAACGTGGAGATCAAGGATGTCGACCTCAACGAGACCATGGTGCGCGCGATCGCCCGCCAGGCCGAGGCCGAGCGCGAGCGTCGCGCCAAGGTGATCCACGCCGACGGCGAGCTGCAGGCCGCCGAGAAGCTGCGCGACGCCGCCGCGCTGCTGTCGCAGCAGCCGCAGGCGCTGCAGCTGCGCTACCTGCAGACGCTGGCCGACATGTCCAACAACGGCAAATCCTCCACCGTCGTGTTCCCGCTGCCGCTGGACCTGATCAGGCCGCTGCTGGAGGCGTTGCCGGCAAAGCCCGGTCCGGCGCCGGAGCGCTGAACTGGCGCCCCCGTCCGGGGCCGGTGAATAATGCCGTTCACCCTTGCCGAGACGAGCGACCGCCATGGATGCAGCACCTTCACCCGGAAGCCTGGTCTGCGTGGGCCTGGGCATGACCCTGGGTTCGCATCTCGGGCCGCTGGCGCGCAGCCATATCGAACAGGCGGACGTGGTGTTCGCCGGGCTCTCCGACGGCATCGTCGAGATGTGGCTGCACAAGATGCATCCGGATGTGCGCAGCCTGCAGCCGTACTACCGCGAAGGGAAGTCGCGCATGCGGACCTACCGCGAGATGGTCGAGGCGATCCTCACCGAGGTACGCGCGGGCAAGCGGGTGTGCGGGGTGTTCTACGGCCATCCCGGCGTGTTCGCCTGGGCGCCGCACAAGTCGATCGAGGTGGCTCGCAGCGAGGGCTACGCCGCGCACATGGAGCCGGGCATCTCGGCCGAGGACTGCCTCTATGCCGACCTCGGCATCGACCCTGGCCGCTACGGCTGCCAGCACTTCGAGGCCAGCCAGCTGCTGTTCTACCGGCGCCGGATCGACCCGACCGCCTACCTGGTGCTGTGGCAGGTGGGCCTGGTCGGCGACCAGTCGCTGGCACGCTTTTCCACCGGCCCGGCCTACCGCGAACTGCTGGTCGAGGTGCTGGCGCGCGACTACCCGGTCGACCACGAGATCACCATCTACCGCGGCGCTACCCTGCCGATCCAGCAGCCGCGGATCCGGTGCATCCGGCTGGGCGACCTGCCGCAGGCCGAGGTCGGCATGGAAGACACCGTGGTATTGCCGCCGGCCGGCCCGCTGCAGCCCGACATGGAAATGCGCGCGCGGCTGGACGCGCTGGACAAGGCGGAAATCAAGCCGGACACGGGTATTTTGTGAACAGGTAGGCAAGCTGCCATCGGCGCCGTCCCTAGGATGAATCGGCGCGATACGCGGCCAGTTGCCGGGAAAATGCATTGCACTCCCGGAGCCGGACGAATCGCGCCATTCCATCCATCGAACATCCGAGGAGACGCGCCATGTCGAATATCGTCGATTTTCTTGAAACCGTCGGGCAGAACGCCAGTTTGCGCTATGCCCCCGCTGGGGACATGCAGCGGATACTTGCAGGTATCCAGGTCGACCATGAAGTGCGTGATGCCGTACTGGCGAAGGACCAGGCACGGCTGACAGCACTGGTGGGTGCGACAAACGTGTGCTGCATGCTGGTCCCTGCGATGTTGCAACCGAGCCAGGATTCGGGCACGGATGAGGAATGTGGGGGTTACCACCAACGGCGTGCCTGAGACAGGACGGACTCGCTGGCGTACTGCGAATGAGGAATCTCGACTCTCCCGGGCGTGCTGTTCCAGCCGGCTTCAACCTGAGGGAGTTGCACGTGTCGGACGTCGAATTTCCCGATCGAGTTGGCCAGGATGCGCGGCTGGGCCGCGGAACAGGGGACGAATTCAAGCTTGCACTGGTTGCTGAAGGTTCTGATCCTCAAGTCCAGGAGGCCATTCGTTCCGGGAGTCAGACCCAACTGGAGGCCATGTTTGGCATGGCACCAGCCATCGGGTTTCTGGCGTTGGGCAAGGAGCGGTAGGATGATGCCGAGGGAGCTCCCGGGGCGTGACAACAACCAAGGTTCGGGGCTCTGGGGCCGCTGAGTCGTTGGGCGAGGGCAATGCATACACCCGGCAGGCGACATGGAATGCAGATTGCTGGACTTGTCCTGCTCGGGATGCTGTTTGCGGCGGGTACGGCCTTGGCTGCCGTACCCGTCGCCTCAGGCGACGTTTCGGTGTCGCTCAAGCATGCGGACAGCATCAAGTTGTCCGATCAGGGGGAGTTCCAGCGGATTCTTGATCGACTGGACCACGACAGCGCTGCGCTGACGCCGGATCAGGCCGATTACCTGCACTATCTCCAGGCATGGCAGGCCGCGTATCGCGGTGATTACCAGACCTCCGACGCCATGGTCGACCAGTTGCTGGAGAATTCCCGAGACGCCACCGTCCTTTTCCGGACCAAGGTATTGAAGGTCAATACACTGGCGGAGCGCTCGCGTTACGAAGAGGCATTCCAGCTGGAGAGCCGGCTGCTCGCCCGGTTGCCGGAAATTACCGACTCGGATGCCCGTGGGCAGGCCTTGGTCATCGCTGCTTACCTGTATGAAGAGGCGGGGCAGTACGACCTGGCGTTCGACTATGCCGACCAGGTATTCAAGGAAAGCCCCGGCCCGTACAGCTGCAAGGCCGAACACGCCAGGCTGGCCGCGCTCTACAACAGCGGCAGACTGGAAGGTATCGATGAGCAATTTCGCAAAGGCATCGAAATCTGCACGGAAGCGAAGGATCCCCTCTACAGCAACGGCATCAGGTTTTACATGGCCAGCCTGGCGCTCCAGCGCGGCCATGCCGAGGATGCCATCCGCTTGCTGGAGGGCAATTACGCCAGCGTTACCCGCAGCAATTACCAGGTGCTGATTTCCGAATTCGACGCCCTGCTGGCCGAGGCTTACATGAGTACCGGCCAGCTGGCGCAGGCGAAACGGTTCGCTCTCCAAGTCGTCGACCAGAGCACGCGCAACCAGTACGCCGAGTCGCTCAGCATCGCCTATCGCGTCCTGTACCTGATCGAAAAGCAGCAGGGCCATCTGGACCAGGCCCTCGTCTACCACGAGCAGTACATGCTGGCCAACAAAGGCTACCTGAATGCGGTGAATGCCCGGGCACTTGCCTACCAGACCGTGCAGCAACAGTTGGCTGCCAAGAAGCTGCAGATCGACACCCTGAGCAAGCAGAACGAAATCCTGCGGCTGCAGCAGAACCTCGACCGGAAAGCCACCGAGAACAGCCGGCTGTACATCATCCTGCTGGTCGCAGTGCTGGCCTTCATCGGCTTCTGGGCCTACCGCATCAAACGCTCCCAGCTGCGCTTCATGCGGCTGGCGCGGCGCGACGGCCTCACCGGCATCTTCAACCGGCAGCATTTCGTCAGTGAGGCCGAGCAGCAATTGCAGTGCTGCCGGAAGTCGGGTCGGGAGGCCTGCCTGGTGCTGATCGATCTGGATCACTTCAAGGCGGTCAACGACAACTACGGGCATGCGGTTGGCGATCGCGTTTTGAAACGCGCGGTGGCGGCTTGCCATGCGCATCTGCGTTCCACCGATATCTTCGGCCGCCTGGGTGGCGAGGAGTTCGGCATCGTGTTGCCGGAGTGCACGCTCGAGCAGGTGCTGAGCCGGGTTGAACGGATCCGGCTGGCGATCGTGGCGGTGGTCCGCGGTGATGCTGCCGACGACATTTGCGTCTCGGCCAGCTTCGGCGTGGCCAGCACCACACGTTCCGGCCACGACCTGCGCCAGTTGCTGATCCATGCCGACGATGCGCTGTACCAGGCCAAACGCGAGGGTCGCAACCGGGTCAGCGTGAGCGATGGTCGGGCAAAACCGCGTCTGGGTACCATCGGCGCGGCAACCGGGAGTGTGAAGTAATCGCTCTTCCGTTCGGCTGCCGGCATACACGCATCGGACGGCTATCGTTCTGCACGCTGCCAAAGGTCGACGCAGCCATGAAAGATACGAGGATGGCGCCACCAGCCTCACCCCAATCCAGATCGGCCACAAGGTTCGGTGCGGCTTTGCGTGCTGAAACGAGCCATTGTTGGCGCTATTTGAAAGGCCCGGTGTCGGAAGCTCCATCCGTCCGAAAGCGAGCTCGACAGAACGTTATTGCACTGGGGGGATAGTCTCCAGCGGAACGGGTGGCGATCCGGGCTTGCTGGCAACCGGCTATCCAAAACCGGTTCGTCATATGCGGCGCGAAGTGATGGTGTATTTTGGTTTGCTGGAGCAGGCCGATGTTACTGCTTGCAACGGACTAAGGGGCGGCGGCGGGGGCAAGGCTCACCGAAGCGAGTGACGGAGCGGCTCACCAGCGTGTTGCACGTGAACTTTGAAATCGCCCCGGCATTCGCTGGTTCCGTGCAAGGACTCAGGCAAGTGAAAGCTCCGGGTCTTTCATCAACGCCATCCGTCGTTCGTGACTCCAGCGGTACCGAATTATCAACAGGAAAGGGGGCAACCGATGTTCGACGTAATCGATTTTCTCCAAACTGTCGGTCAGGACGCACAGTGGCGTCGTGCTGACCCGGAGGCGCTGGCCGTCGCATTGACTGAGGCACAGATTGATCCGGAGTTGCGGGTGGCGATCCTTGCCGGGGATGAACAGGGATTGCAGGCATTGCTGGGGCGGGATCCGTTCTGCTGCCTGATCAACCCTGCCAAGCCAGATGAGGAACAGGAGGAATGTGACGGCAGCTGCGAAGAGAGTGAGGAGGAGAACGACAAGGACAAGGACAAGGAGAATGACAAGGGAAGAGGGGGAGATTAAAGGCCTGGTTCCACGATTTGTCGTTCCTGCACCTACGGCCACTGGCTGGCTCATGAACCAGGCTGGCAGATACAGACTGATGCTCCCATGTTCCGCACTTCTGTCTTGGTTTGTTTCAGGTGCGGTTGCTGCGCCTGCGCCTGTATCCAACGATCCTGCGCAATTGCTAAGACAAGCCGAAATCGCGCAGCCCTCCCGTCGCGCCGAGTTCAATGAACTCATGGGCCGACTTGATCAAATTGCGGCGCGACTCTCACCGCAACAGAGGTTGCATCAGCGTTACCTTATGGCACGGCAGGTCGCCTTTGCAGGCAACTACAAAGAAGCCCTGCCATCGTTGACAGCTGTTGCCGATCAAACCGCGGACCTTGTTCTGGCGTTTCGCGCCAGTGCCACGGTGATCGATCTTCTGGTGGCCGAGTCCCGATATGAGGAGGCTTTTGCCAGGCTCAATCCGTTGCTGGACCAGCTGCCGACCATGAAGGAAAGCAACGTCCGCATGCAGGGACTTGGTGTCGCGGCGCAGCTGAACAACGAGGCAGGCCAATACGATGTGTCCGTTCGCTATGCCGATCAAATAATCAAGGAAAGTACCGACGCCCAAGGTGCATGTCGGGGCTGGTTCTACAAGTCGGATGCGCTGTTTCAAAGTGGCGGTACACAGCTGCCCGCCGATCAGCTTCACGATGGCACGGAGGCATGCGGAAAGGCGGGCGATACACTGTTTTCACTCAGTTTCCAGCATTTGCTGGCGAGTTTTGACCTGAGGCAGGGGCGCCCCGAGTTGGCTATCCGTGTGTTGCAAGCGAGCTACCCCAGGGTGCAGCAAGCAGGCTTTCCACCTCAGCTTTCCCAGTTCGAGTCTACGTTGGCCACGGCTTACTGGAAGAGTGGCGATCTCGTCTCGGCAGCGAAATTTGCCAATGACGCCCTGGCGACGAACGCCAACAGGCAGTATTCGGAGTCGACGGCGAACGCCTATCAAGTGCTTTACGAGGTCGACAAGAAAATGGGCAACAGCAATGGCGCCCTGGCATACCTTGAAAAATACGCAGCTGCCCACGATGGCTACCAGAGCAGGCTCAGCGCGAAGGCACTCGCCTATCAGATCGTCAAGCAGCAGGTGCTGGCAAAGAAGCTGCAGATCGAGGGGCTCGACAAGAAGAACAGAATTCTCACCCTTCAGGGAGAACTGGATCGCAAGGCGGCGGAAACCAGTCGGCTGTATATCGCCCTGCTGCTATTGGTACTGGCATCGATCGTCGTATGGACCTACCGGATCAAGCGTTCGCAATTGCGCTTCATGCGGCTGGCGCGGAGGGACGGTCTCACCGGGATCTTCAACCGGCAGCACTTCGTCAACGAGGCCGAGCGGCAGTTGCGCTACTGCCGCAAATCGGCGCGCGATGTGTGCCTGGTACTGGTCGACCTGGACCACTTCAAGCTGGTCAACGACACGCACGGGCATGCGGTGGGTGATCGGGTGCTGAAGCGCGCGGTCGATGCCTGCCAGGCGCACCTGCGCTCCACTGACGTGTTCGGCCGCCTCGGCGGGGAAGAGTTCGGCATGTTGTTGTCCGAGTGCACGCGGGACAACGTGCTGGTGCGGGTCGAACAGATGCGCACGGCGATCGCCGCCGTTTCGAGCGGCAAGGGTGCGCCTGATATCCCGATCTCGGCCAGCTTCGGCGTGGCTGCCGCGGTCGACTCCGGTTATGGGTTACGACAACTGATGATCGATGCCGATCGTGCCCTGTACCGGGCCAAGCATGAGGGGCGCAACCGGGTCAGGCTTTTTGACGTGGACATGCGCAGCTGAATGTCGTGCGGGTGCACGATGCCCTGATGTCTGATGTCTGATGTCTGATGTCTGATGTCCGATGCCTGGTGATGGCGGTTGCATCATGATGGCGCCGGCCGGCCGTTGCATCTTGCGTTTGCCACTGCAGCCTGCCGCATGGACAGCGGCGCAGGTGCGCGCTACAAAGGTGGCCGATTTCATCGGTGGGAGCGTTTTGATGCGAGTGAGGAATTTTGCCCTGATGGTCGCCCTGGGCGTGGCCGCGGTTCCGCTGCAGGCGGCAACGACCGGGCCGGACACGGCGCGGGCGCCGTCGATCAACGCCGCCGATTTCGCCCGCTTCGACAGGACCCTCAGCTCCGATGCGTTCGGCGGGCGCAAACCCGGCACGATCGGCGCGCAACGCACCACCGATTTCCTGGTGGCCGAGTTCAAGCGGATGGGCCTGCAGCCGGGCAACCACGGCTCGTGGTTCCAGACCGTGCCGGCCGATTCCACGTTGCTGCTGAATACCGATGTCAGCCTGGACGTCACCGCGCGCGGCAAGCCGCTGAAGCTGGCGTACCGCACCGACATGGTGGCGCAGACCCTGCAGGCGAAAGCCGAGGTCGCGCTGAAGGATTCGCCGGTGGTGTTCCTCGGCTACGGTGCGGATGCACCCGCCTGGCACTGGAACGACTACCAGGATGTCGACGTGAAGGGCAAGACGGTGATCGTGCTGGTCAACGACCCCGGCTTTGCCAGCCGCGACCCCAAGCTGTTCAACGGCCGCGCGATGACCTGGTACGGCCGCTGGCCGTACAAGTATGCGGAGGCGGCGCTGCAGGGTGCTGCCGCCTGCTTCATCGTGCATACCAGCGACGCCGCGGCCGGTTATCCGTGGAGCGTGCTGCAGAACGGCGCGGTCGGGCCGCAGCTGAGCCTGCCGGCCAGCGTCGATCCGTCGCCGCGACTGCCGGTGGCCGGCTGGCTGACGCGCGATGCGGCGGTCCGGCTGTTCGCCGCCGCCGGCCTCGATTTCGCTGAACTCGAACAGGCCGCGGCGAAGCCGGGCTTCAAGCCGGTGCCGCTGGGCGCGACGGCCTCGATCACCCTGCGCAACAAGATCGGCCATATCGAATCGAAGAACGTGGTGGCGCTGGTCAAGGGCAGTTCCAGGCCCGACGAGGTGGTGGTCTACACCGCGCACTGGGATCATCTGGGCACCGACCCGACCCGCCAGGGCCACCAGGTCTACGCCGGCGCGATCGACAACGGCACCGGCCTGAGCATGCTGCTGCAGATCGCCGGCGCATTCGCGCACCAGGCAAAGCCGCCCGAGCGCAGCGTGCTGTTTTTCATGCCGACGCTGGAGGAATCGGGCCTGCTCGGTTCGCAGTACTACGTGGCGAAGCCGCTGTTCCCGCTGGACCGCACGGTGGCCGACATCGCCGTCGATGCATTGCCGGTCATCGGCCCCGCACGCGACATGACGGTGATCGGCAAGGGCCAGTCCGAGCTGGAGGACATGCTCGCCGGCGTGTTGCACAGGCAGGGCCGGGTGATCTCGCCGGAGAGCACGCCGGAGAACGGTTTCTACTTCCGTTCCGATCATTTCAACTTCGCGCGGGCCGGCGTGCCGGCGATGCTGGCCAGTTCGGGCCTCGACCTGCTCGAGGGCGGCAGGGCCGCCGGCCAGAAGGCGGCCGACGACTATACGGCGCACCGCTACCACACCACGAACGACGTGTTCGACCCGCACTGGAACCTGGAGGGCATCCTCGAGGATACCCAGGCGCTGTACGAACTGGGCCAGCACCTCAGCCATGCGGGCGTGTGGCCGCAGTGGTACGCCGGCAATCCGTTCAAGGCCGTGCGCGACGCCGCGATGAAGCCGGCCGCACCACCGTCAAAATGATCGGATGGGTGCGTGCATGGTGAGTTTTCCCCAGGAGTCGTGTGGCAGTCGAACGCCGCACTCTGCCAGAACGGGTGTGGGTGCGCGTAGCCCATCAGTGGGGCAGGGGTATCCGAACCGCTGGCCGTGCCGCCACGGCGACCGGCCACCACATGAGCGAGCCGTGACGACGCGCTCCTGCCGGAATCGGGCCGGAGCGCGTCTCTTCGGGTCGTGGGTCAGTGCACGGCTGCGGTATTGCTGGTGCCGCTGGTGCTTCGTGATCGAGCGTGACGCTGCGGGCTAGGACCGCTTGTCCAGCAGCGCCGTCAACTGGTCGAGCTGCGCACGGTAGCGGTCGAGCACCTCGGCGGTGAGCGCGGCGTAATGGTTGGCCTCGTCCCAGCGACGTGCCTCGATGGCCTCGCGCACGCCGGGCACGGTCTTGACGCCGTAGCCGGTGAGCATGCCCGGTGCATAGATGAAGTGCTTGAACCAGCTGCGCCCGGGCAGGCCGGCGGGATCGGTGAGGGCCTGCTCCATGCGCCCGATCAGCTGGTTCAGTTGCTGCTGCCGGGCTGCGGACAGGTCGGGGCCGGCGGCGTGTCTGGCGTAGGCCGCCTGATACGCCTGGGCGCTCTGCTGGAGCCGTTTCGCGGCCTGGTCCAGCGGAGCCAGGTCGATCGCCGGCATGTCCGAGTCGCGCGCGGGCGGAGCGACCGGGCGGGTGGGGTCGGCGTCGAGCGCGAACGCGTGGCTGTCCAGCAGCTTGTGTTGCTGCTCGGTGGCCTTGCGGGTGTCGTCGACCAGCTTGTGCAGCTCACCCACGTAGCGGTCGAACGTGTCGCTGAAGTCGCCGAAGCGCAGCGGCAGCACGCCGGCGTCGGCGGTGCGCAGCATGATGTGGCCGGCGATCTTGGCCAGCGCCACGCCGTAGCCGAAGTCAGGGTCGCCGAAGCGCGCGTAGTGGTCGAACGAGTCGTAGCGCGAGTGGTAGATGCCGGCGTCGTCGTCTTCGCCGCCGAAGCCGAGGTTCAGCGAGGCGATGCCGAGGTGTTCCAGGAAGGCGCTGTAATCGGAGCCGGAACCCAGCGCCTGGATCGGCACGTCGCCGCCTTCCGCCGCCAGCTTGGCGATGGCTTTCGTTTCGGGTTTTGCATCCTTGCTGCTGCCGTCGACCAGCATGCGCGCGCGCAGGCGCTCGCGCACGCTGACGCGGGTTTCCGGATCGGTCACACCATCGGCCACCTGGTTGACCAGATGCTGCAGCGAATGGCTGCCGCCGGCATCGAGGAAACCGCGGCCGTTGGTGTCGGAGTTGAGGTACAGCACGGCCTTCTGCTGCAGTTCCGCGGCATGCGCCTCGGCCCACTCGGTGGAACCGAGCAGGCCCGGTTCCTCGCCATCCCAGCTGGCATAGACGAGCGTGCGCTGGGGCCGCCAGCCCTGCTTGACGAGGCCGCCGATGGCCTTGGCCTCGGCCATCAGGGCGACGTTGCCGGAGAGTGGGTCCCACGCGCCGAAGGTCCAGCCGTCGTGGTGGTTGCCGCGCACGACCCACTGGTCCGGCGCGGTGGCGCCCTTGAGCATGGCGATCACGTCGTAAACCGGTTTCTGGCCCCAGTCCGACAGCACGGTCAGGTGGACCTTGCTCGCGCTCGGGCCGACGCGGTAGGTCAGCGGCAGCGCACCCCGCCAGTTGGCTGGCGCCGTCGGGCCACGCAGCGCCTGCAGCAGCGGCGTGGCGTCGGCATAGGAGATCGGCAGCACCGGAATCTTCAGGATGGTCTTCGCGTCTTTCAGTGCCAGCCGCTTCGCGCCGGGCGTGGAGCCGATGCCCGGGGTCAGCGGGTCGCCCGGATACAGCTGCATGTCGGCCACCGAGCCGCGCTGCACGCCTTGCGCCGGCCGCCAGCCGCCCTGCGGGTAGGTCTCGCCCTGTGCGTAACCGTCGTCGCGCGGGTCGGAATAGATCAGGCAGCCGATCGCGCCGTGCTCCTGCGCAAGCTTGGGCTTCAGCCCGCGCCAGCCGCCGCCGTAGCGGGTGATGACGATCTTGCCGCGCACGTCGACGCCGCGCCGCGCCAGCTCCTTGTAGTCGTCCGGCATGCCGTAGTTGACATAGACCAGCGGCGCGCTGACGTCGCCGTCGGCGCCGTAGACGTTGTACGGCGGCAGCACGCCGGCGAGGTCGGAGGTGGCATCGCCGGCGACGGCCGGTTCATGCAGCGCCGCGGTATAGGGGTTCGGCCCCAGCAGTTCCAGCGCCACTTTCTTCGGCGTGGGGTAGAGCACGCTGAACGTCTCGATGTGTGCATCCCAACCCCATTCGCGGAATTTCGCCAGCATGAATTCGGCGTTCGCCTTGTCGTGCGGAGAACCGACCTGGTTCGGCTGCGATGCCATCTGCTTGAGCCAGCCGCGCAATTCGGCCGGATCGAGCTGCGCGTCGAAGCGCTGTTCCAGGCTTTGCTGGGCAGTGGCGGCGCTGCGGCTGAAGCCGAGCATGGCGCCGTCGTCGCGATCGGCAGCAGCGGCGGTGGCGCTGGCGCTGGCGGCGGTGGCCAGCATGCAGGCCATCGCCAGCAGGGGGCGGATTCTGGGGTGTGTCATGGGTGATCTCTCGGTGGGACGATGGGGGCATGAGCAGCGGCATCGGCAGGATGACGCGGCGCATGCGTGGTGCGGGCCGTGCTAGGGCGAGGGGGCGGCGGGTGATTCCGGTACGTCGATGTTCTGCGAGAAGAGCGTCTGATCCTGCTCGTCGCTCATGGTCAGGCGATACCTGCCAGGCCGCAGATAGAGTTCGCCCGGTGTGGCTTCCATGCCGTTGAGCACGCGGTCACGTGGCGTGGCGTTCAACGGCACCGGATCGAGCACCATGCGGTCCGCCGGAATCGCGTCGTTGCCCTCGCCGGCATAGCGCGCCTCGATCAGGCACGGGTAATGGTGTTTGCAGCGCTCGCCGTTTACGAAATACGGCCGGCGCAGCTCGCCGAGAGTGAGCCAGGTTGGCCGTCCGCGCTTCATAGACTGAGGCGGGAACACCACGCTGACGTCATAGCCGGTGCGCAGCGTCCATGGCTTGCCTTCCTTGTTCACGAACACGATCGGCGCAGTCGGCTGCCATTTTTCGACGATCTGCGCGTAATAAGGATGGTCGTCATCGCCGTTCGGGTGCGGGATCAGCATGGTCTGCTCGACCGAGAGCCCGTCGATGCGGGAAAGCTTGTACAGGTGCTGGGCCATCGAGGAGCCGCCGAGGAAGAGGCCCGACTTCTGGATATGCGCGTAGCCCGCTTCGACGACCACCCGCGCCTGCGGATCCTTCGCGAACGTCGCCCGGTAGAGGTTGCGCGCCTGTTCGGTCTCGCGGGCGTCGCCGGTGGCGTCGGAGAGCGCTTCGTAGCCGATCACCTTGAAGCCGAGCTTGAGTGCGGTGCGTACCATTTCGGCGCTGATCGGTTCCTCGGTGTAGAAGCCGCTGTCGCTGGTCGGATAGCCGCGGGATTGCAGCTTGGTATCGGTCTGGTAGACGGTCTCGACGGCAAAATAATTGAACCCTTCCTGGCGCAGCCGGCTCAGCAGCTGCACCGTGAGGGTACGGGTGAGCGGGATGTTGTGTGCCTCGTTGAGATAGACCAGCCGGTAGTCGCGGGCCAGTGCCGGTATCGCTTCCAGCGCAGGTCTGGCTTGCCAGCCGCCGTCGGCCAGCGGCGCGGGGTGGTCGTCCTTCTCCAGCGGCTGCTTGATGGAAAAGCTGGCCGCTGCGTCGGGGTAGGCGCCGATGAAGGTCTGGTACCAGCTCAGGTACTGGTTGAATATCAGCCGGAACGCGGGGTTCCTGTCTGCGGCATAGGCATAGCGCATCACCTGGTAGCGGGCCAGCAGGCCCTTGCGCTGGTTGGCCTCCCGCATGATCTGCTCGGATTTCCCGGATGCGGCGAGCTGTTCCGCCTGCCACTGGCTGGTGGTCTGGGCGCGTATCGGCATGCCGCAGGGCAGCGTGGCCAGCGCCAGGCAAAACGCAAGCAGAGTCGAGCGGCTCGGCATCGGGTTCCCCGAATCGGATGTTCAGGCGGTTCGCGCCTGTTTTACCAGCGTGGGGCGGCGATGTCGCGCGACGGGGTATCGTGTCGCGTGGCAGGCGTCGCCCGGCGGCCAGCATGGATCCAGCGCCGGCCCGGCGTACCGTGCCGGACGTCACGGGGCCGGGCGTCCGATTCGGGAGCACAATGGGGTCTGGTCGGGTCTGCGGAGGAAGACGCCATGCGTCGGACGGTCCTTGCTGTACTGCTTGCTCTCGTACTCCCTGCAGCGGCGGCGGCTACGCCTCCGCACGGCGGCCCTGTTTCCGCCGCGGTGCGCAAGGCGCTCGACGACCCCGCGCGCCAGGCCGACAAGGCCGACGATGCCCGTCGCAAGGTCGCCGAAGTGATCACGTTCGCCGAGCTCGCGCCGGGCCGGAAGGTGCTGGAACTGGTGCCCGGCAGTGGCTACTGGACACGCGTGTTCAGCGCCGTCGTCGGCCCGCAGGGCCACGTCTACACCGTGTGGCCGCACGAGATGGACAAATATTCCGCAAAGAGCCTGGCGAACTGGCAGGGCCTGGTGGCCACGCCGCACTATGCGAACGTCAGCCTGCTGCAGCAGCCGGCGGCGCAATTGAGCGTGCCTGAACCGGTGGACGTGGTGTTCACCGCGCAGAACTATCACGATTACCACGACCCGTTCATGGGGCCGGTGGACATGGCCAGCTTCGACAGGCAGGTCTACGACGCGCTCAAGCCCGGAGGGGTGTTCGTGGTGATCGATCATGTGGCTCCGGCCGGCTCCGGCGTGGCCGATACCGACACGCTGCACCGCATCGATCCGGCCACGGTGAAGAAGGAAGTGGAGGCCGCCGGTTTCGTGTTCGACGGCGAGAGCCATGCCCTGCGCAACAGCGCCGACCCGCACGACGCCAAGGTGTTCGACAAGTCGATACGCGGCCATACCGACCAGTTCATCTACCGGTTCCGCAAGCCGGCGAAGTGACGCCGGCCCGCTTGAGCCGCGGAGGCTCCGGCGGCACCATCATGCAGCGGGCGGATCTGCCGCCTGCTGCATGAGACCCGGATGATCAACTCCACCGACTTCCCGGCACCCGCGGACGACCCGGCCGATCCGCTGCCGTTGCCTCCGACCGCACCGGACGCCGCCGACTGCTGCGGCGAGGGCTGCGTGCGCTGCGTCCACGATGTCTACGAAGAGGCGCTCGAACGCTACGAGGTCGCATTGGCGGCGTGGCGTGCGCGCCACCCCTGAGCCGGCCTTTTTTTGCGGGAGCAACCATGACCATCCGCTATCGCCTCGCCCGCCCGCAGGATGCACTCGCGATCGGTACGCTGGCGCGCCGGGTGACGCGACGCTGGATCCTGCCGTGGCAGCCGGCCAGCGCGGCGGGGCCGCTGCTGCGCGGCATGGGCGCCGGGATGATCCGGGGCAAGATCCTGGCCGGCCAGCGCTTTCACCTGGCGTGGCAGGACGACGGGAGCCTGGTCGGCGTGGCGGCGATGCGCGACGACTCCCACCTGTTCCAGTTCTTCGTCAGCACCCGCATGCACGGGCGCGGTATCGCGCGCCGGTTGTGGCAGCGCACGATGCGCGATGCGGTGCGTCGCGCCGGCACACGGCGCTTCACGCTGAAAGCCTCGGCCATGGCGGTGCCGGTGTACCTGCACTTTGGTTTCTTGCCCAGCGGGCCGCTGCTGGTCAGCGACACCGGCCTGGTCACCCAGCCGATGCACCTGGACCTGCGCTGACGCGGCTGTGCCGGCCGGGCCGGTTCACCCGCCCTCCCGCGTCGGGAAATGGCGGCGCAGGTCATGCTGGCAGCGCACCACGGATGCCGGGGCGAACCATTCGGGCCATGCCAGGCCAAGGTCGAGATCCTGCGCGATCCGGTCGTGCTCGCCCAGCAACTGCGCCATCGCCAGCTGGTCGGCCACGACCAGGGCCTTGCCCAGCGGCGATGCCGCGGGGCTTGCCCGGTTCCGGTATTCCGTGATGGCATCGATCACGCGCGGCGGCAATTCCCAGTGCTGCGCGGCTGTGCACGGTTCGCTGACGGCGTTGGCTTGCGGCTGCGAAAAATGCGCCGCCACATGTTCCCCATGTCCCGTGCCCCTCGTTCCGGCGCGCCGGCTCCCGGGCGCCCCGTGTCGAACTATCGGCGCCGGGCGGGAGAAGTTTAGCGAGGGGAAGAGGCCAGCGGCTTCCGTTCGCACGCGCGGCTCGCAGGCTGGCGCGCCGCGGGGCCGTATGTCATGTCCTGCGGCGGTCGCCGTGTCGTCGTGCGCAAGGCCCGGTTTACTTGTTCTTCTTCTTTTCCTGCTTGGCGGCCTTCTTTTCCTTCATGGTCTTGGCCGGCTTCTTTTTCTCGTTCTTCTTCGAGTCCATACCCTTGCTCATGCTGTTCTCCGCGGTGTGGTTGAACGGTGGCGATTCATGACACGCGGGCAAGTCTAAGCCGTTCCGGCGGCGGTTGGGCAACCTGGTGGTGCACCGGTTCAGATGCGTTCGTGCGCTGCGAGATAGCGCCATTGCCCCGGCGGCAGTTTCGCCAGCGAAATGCGGCCCACGCGCAGGCATTTCATCGCCAGCACTTCCAGGCCGACCGCGTTGCACATCGGCTCGATCCGGGTCGGCTGCAGGAGTTTGAACGCGAAGCGCAGGCGTCGTTCGCTCTGCCAGCTGACCTTGATCGGCGGCATCGCGTAGTGGTTGAAGCGCAGGCCGTGGTTGAGCAGGGCCAGCCCGTCCGGGATCGGCTCGCCGCTGACCTCGACCACGAACTCCTGCTCGACCCGCTCGATGTCCCCGGTGAGCTTGCGGACGACGCGCCAGTCCTGGGTGAGGACCAGCAGGCCGCTGGCGCTGGCCGGCAGCGGCAGCGGCATGGCGAGCCGGTGCAGGTGGCGTTTCAGCGGGCGCACGCCTGACGCGTCCTCGGCCCAGCGGGTCTGCGGCGTGACCAGTGCACGGTCGGGGTTCGGGCCGTCGCCGGCGTCGCAGCCCGGCGGCTTGTGCAGGATCAGGGTCATCGGTTCGACGGGCGCCAGTTCGGCCTGCGGGTCGAGTTCGACGTGCTGCACGTCGACCATGAACTGCGGCTCCTCCACCACGACGCCGTCCACCCGTACCCAGCCGCCCTCGATGTATTGCTCGGCTTCGCGCCGCGAGCACCCGGTCAGCGCGACGACGCGTTTGGCGAGGCGGACGGGTTCGGTCATCGGGATGCCGTGGGGCGGAGGTGGGTCATTGTAGGCGCAGGCATCGGTGGCAATTCGCCTGGCAGCCCCCACATCGTGGCGATCCATCCTGGCGAGAGTCCGACATGATCCCGTTTTCCATCCTCGACCTGGCGCCGGTCACCGAAGGCAGCGACGCCGGCCAGGCGTTCCGCAACACGCTCGACCTGGCCCGGCTGGCCGAGCGGCTCGGCTACCACCGCTACTGGCTGGCCGAGCACCACAACATGCCCGGCATCGCCAGCGCGGCGACGGCGGTGCTGATCGGCCACGTGGCCGGCGGCACCTCGACCATCCGCGTCGGTGCCGGCGGCATCATGCTGCCGAACCACGCGCCGCTGCAGGTGGCCGAAGCGTTCGGCACGCTGGCCTCGCTGTATCCGGGACGCATCGACCTGGGCCTGGGCCGCGCGCCCGGCACCGACCAGCCCACCGCGAAGGCGCTGCGTCGCTACTTCGACAGCGCCGATGCATTCCCGCAGGACGTGCTGGAACTGCTCGGCTATTTCGAGCCGGCCAGGCCCGGCCAGCCGGTGCGCGCCGTGCCCGGTGCCGGCATCGAGGTGCCGGTGTGGCTGCTCGGCTCGAGCCTGTTCAGCGCGAAGCTCTCCGCGCAGCTCGGCCTGCCGTTCGCGTTCGCCTCGCACTTCGCGCCGGATGCGATGGACGAGGCGCTCGCGCTGTACCGGCGCGATTTCCGCCCCTCGGCCAGGCTGCAGCAGCCGTATGCGATGCTGGGGCTCAACGTGGTCGCCGCCGGGAGCGACGCCGAGGCGCGGCGGCTGTTCACCACCCAGCAGCAGAGTTTCATCAACCTGCGCCGCGGCCGGCCGGGGCTGATCCCGCCGCCGATCGACGACATCGGGTCGTACTGGACGCCGCCCGAGCAGCTGATGGTGGAGCGCGCGCTGGCCTGCGCCGTGGTGGGCGACGCCGCCACCGTGCAGGAGGGCATCGCGGCCTTCGTCGCGCGGCACCGGCCGGATGAATTGCTGCTTACCGCCAACGTGTTCGAGCACGCGGCGCGACGGCATTCGTTCGAGATCGCGGCGGCGGTACGCGACCAGCTTGGCGCTCACCACGGGCCGGTCGCCAATCGGCGATAATGTAATGTTTCCCCAGACCGAAGCCCACGACGCATGAAAACCCCCAAGGGCCTGCAGGACCTGATCGACGAAGGCGTGATCGACCAGGTGCTCAGGCCGCTGAAGAGCGGCAAGGAAGCCTCCGTCTACGTCGTGCGCTCGGGCGAGGACATCCGCTGCGCCAAGGTCTACAAGGACATGGCGCAGCGCAGTTTCCAGCAGCGCGTGCAGTACCAGGAAGGCCGCAAGGTACGCGGCAGCCGCGAGATGCGTGCGATGGGCAAGGCCACCCGGTTCGGCCGCAAGGAGGCCGAGGCGGCGTGGAAGAATGCCGAGGTTGATGCGCTGTACCAGCTGACCGCCGCCGGCGTGCGCGTGCCGAAACCCTACGGCTATTTCAGCGGCGTGCTGGTGATGGAACTGGTCACCGACGCGGACGGCCATTCGGCGCCGCGGCTGGGCGAGGTGGAGCTGTCTGCCGATACGGCCCGCGCCTACCACCGCTTCCTGATGCAGCAGGTGGCGCGCATGCTGTGCGTGGGGCTGATCCACGGCGACCTGTCCGAATACAACGTGCTGGTCGGGCCGGCCGGCCCGGTGATCATCGACCTGCCGCAGGTGGTCAGCGCCGCCGGCAACAACGCGGCGCGCACGATGCTGCGCCGTGACGTGGGCAACATCACCATCAGCCTGTCGCGTTTCGCGCCGGAACTGCTGGACACCCACTACGGCGAGGAGATGTGGGCGCTGTACGAACTGGGCGAGCTGCACCCGGACAGCGAACTCAGCGGCCGATTCGAGTTCGATGAAAGCATCGCCGACGTCGACAGCGTGATGCAGTCGATCATCGATGCGCGGGAAGAGGCGCTGATCCGCCAGCAGGGGCGCGAGGCCGCGATGCAGGGGGACTGAACGGCGGCTTGCGAGGCAGGTTCAGTCGGCGAAATCCGGCTCGAAGAAGCTCCAGCGCACGTCGCCGAATTCGGCTTTCATCGCTGCCTCGACCGTGTTGATCGCCTCGATCATGCCGTGGTCGCCGGCGCCGGGCTGCATGCGTGCCTTGACCGCCACCATCACGTCCGGCCCCATCTGCAGGGTGATCAGGTTGAGTACCTCGGCGACCTCGGGGCGGGCGTTGAGGAAGGCCAGCAACTCGTCGCGGCGGCGCGGCTCGACGCCCTGGCCGATCAGCAGCGCCTTCACCTCGATCGCCACCAGTACGGCGACCACGATCAGCAGCACGCCGATGGCAATGGTGCCGGCGGCGTCGAACACCAGGTTGCCGGTGAGCATGGTGGCGCCCACGGCGAGCGCAGCCAGGCACAGGCCGAGCAGGGCGGCCAGGTCTTCGCCGAAGATCACCAGCAGCTCGCTGGAGCGGGTTTCGCGGAACCAGGTCCACAGGCCCTGGTCGCCGCGGGCCTTGTTCACTTCGTGCAGGCAGCCGCGCATCGAGATGCCTTCGACCACGATGCCGAACAGCAGCACCCCCAGCGCCAGCCACGGCCACTTCAGCGGCTCGGGGCTGGTCAGCTTGTGCACGCCTTCGTAGATCGAGAACATGCCGCCCACGCTGAACAGCAGGATCGCGACCAGGAACGACCAGAAGTACAGCGCGCGCCCCCAGCCCAGCGGGAACTCGTCGGAAGGCGGCCGTTTCGCCTGGCGGATGCCGAGCAACAACAGACCCTGGTTGCCGCAGTCGGCCAGCGAGTGCACCGCCTCGGCCATCATCGCGCCGGAGCCGGTGACGGCGGCAGCGACCAGCTTGGCCACGAAGATGGCGAAGTTGGCGCCCAGCGCGAGCAGGATCGCCTTGATGGGATTGGCGTGACTGGACATGCGGGGCTCGGTACGGGGCGGGCGAACATCATAGCGACGCACGCGATGCGCATAGCGTTGGGCTGGGCCGCTGGAATCGGGCTTTCATTCGGCTGCTGATAGATTGGTTGGGCACCGCAGCGGTGTCTGCTCCCGGCCACAACCCGTCAGTCGACGCTTCAATCAAGTCGCCCCAGAGCTGACGTTCGCCGTGCGTGTAACGGCGCCGATTCCGGCATGGGAATCTCGCTTACGCAGCGCTGCTCGTGATGTGCCAAGGCGTTCGAGGCACTTGTTTGGCCGAGTCCGCGTCGCTCACTGCTGGCTCGAACCGGCTGCCGCGGGAACCGTCGGCCCGGGAGTGGTAAACCGGCCCGCGTGCGCAAGGTTGCGAAGTGCGGGTCGTGCTGGCCGGCCCGCGTGATGAAGGGGGCCCTGAGCACAGATGGCTTCGCTTGAGTTCGGCAAGGAGGCAGGATCGGTATTATTGGCACGTGAATGCGTTCTCGCCTGCGCTTGGGGCCGGCCTGCAAAGGTCCGGCCAGCCGTTGCGCTTCCAGTAGTCGACCATGCCAAGCCGCTTGGCGAAGCCCTGGAAGGCGACATCCTGACGTGCCTTGCGCGACCACGGCTCCGGCTGCCACAACCAGTTGAGGTAGGCATCGGACAAGCCGCTATGGCCGTGCTCGTACAGGTCGAACGAGCGCCCCGCTGCGCCCAGTTGCAACAGCAAGGTGGGTGCCCACTCATCGTCCGTGTGCGCACCGACGATCTTCAGCGCCATTTGTTTTTGGCTGACGGTGCCAAACGTGCCGAGATAGATCACCACCAATTCCTGCTCAGGGATTTTTGAGCCCATGCGGGCGGCGGAACTTGCGAAGTTCCGCTTGGCTCCCTCTTTGTCACCGTGAGCCGCATCGTAATACCCGAGCATCAGTTCGCCGAATGGAGAGTCGGCCGTCCCGCTACGGTGGATGAAATCGAGTGCGCCCGCTTGATCGCCTTCGCGCCAGCGAAGCATGCTCTTGTAGAATAACAACAGGGGGTTAGCGGGGTCGTTGGCCAGCGCGGCATCAAGCCGTGTTTCGGCATCGCGGGTACGGCCCATTGCGGCCAGCTCGTTCGCCGCCCAGTAACTCACTGCGGAATTCTCTGGAGCCAGTTCCAGCGCGCGCTGCATCGGTTCCACCATGGAGCTGTAGTGCCGCTGCGAGAACTGGTTGTAGCTCAGGGCGGCGTAAGCATCCGCATCATTCGGATTGAGCGCGCGCGCGCGCTGTGCTGCTTGATCAGATGCCAGCCAGCTCGTCTGCCAGTCGGCGTTGCTGTATTGGGGAAGCACGGCGTAGGCCACGGCCAGCGTCGACCAGGCACGTGCGAAACGCGGGTCCAGCCCGGTCGCTTCATCCAGAAGGGCGATCGCTCGCGGCAGGCTGTCACCCACCCGTTTCGTCACCAGTTCTTGCGCCTCGATGAACTTCGCATAGGCCTGCGAATTGTGGGTCACCTTGTCGACCAGACGCCGGGCACCGGCATCGCTGAGGGTGATATCCAGCTGGCTGGCGACGTCGCGTGCGCAGGCGTCTTGGAGCTTGAACACGTCGGCCAGGCTGCCGTCGTACTGGTTCGACCACTGCTGCACGCCGTCACTGGTGCGCACCAACTCCACCGTGATGCGCAGTTCATTGCCCTGCTTGCGCACCGAGCCAGTCAACACGTGGGCCACGCCGAGTTGCTGGCCAACTGTTTGCGGTGGGATGTCCTTGCCCTGGAACTGGAATGACGAACTACGACCGAGCACGCGCAGGCTCTTGATCCGGGTAAGCGCGTTGAGGATTTCCTCGGCCATGCCTTCGGAGAACAGTGCCTGGTCCTGCGCTACGCTGAGGTCGGCAAACGGCATCACGGCGATCGAATTTTTTGCCAGGGGCTTAGTGGCAATGGCCTTGGCATCAACGGTATTTGCCGCGCTGCTGTCCACCGCCATGGCTTGCTGCGCAGGCGGCGCCAAGCGCCACAACAGCACACCACTCACGACAATCAACCCCACCAAAATCAACTTCTCCGAGCGCGGCATTTTCTGGGCCCTGCGCTCACCGTGATACCAGGCCAGCACCAGCACCACGAAGAAACCCATGATCAGCACCAGCGTAATACCGCGACGCAAACTCTCCGGCCAACCAAACTGCGCCGCAACGATATCCAGCACGGGTATCAAAGCTACTGCCACCGCCGCATAGCCCAGCAGCCATTGCACCAGCTTGTGTTCTTTCAGTCGTGCGAAGAATTCTTCCACCGCATGGCCCCGGTCCCCAGCCTCGGCGAGTATAGCGCCGGCCCGCCGCAGCACGGCGGGGCCGGTCGGCGGACGAGGCTGGCATGCGCGAGATCCGCTGGAGTCGCCCGTCATAGGCAGCCCGCCTAGCCGAAAGCAGCCGTTCGTCACCGTCAGCGACGGGTCGAAAGCGGCCACTACTGTAGTTAACCTGCCTAGGCCCTGCTGCTCGGCCATGGCCGATTGACTGTCAGCGGATGCCGACGCCCAAGCCCACGCCGAAATGGACGTTGTTGCGCCCCTTGTTCATCTCCTCGGTGGTCCACACGTGCGATTGCGCCACGCTGACCAGCGGGAACACGTAGTCGGCCTCGCCGACCTTGCCGGCGCGGCTGCCGCCGAGCTTGCCGTCGACGGTCATCAGCGCGCCGGAGGGGTAGTCCAGCGGTTCCACGTAGCCGGGCATCACCGCGATGAAGCGGCCGCTGCCGCTGTCGTTCGCCTTCGGCCGCTGCGAAGAATCCAGCGGATAGGCCAGCAACTCGATCTCGCTGTGGTCGGCGAGCACCTTGACCTGCACGATGCGGCCACCCCAGATCACCTGGCTGTTGCTGAACTTCTCCGGCGATTGCGCGACCTGGAACGGCGCGGCGGTGACCGCGGCGCCGCCGGCCTTGTAGATCGGCGCCGGAGCGCAGGCGGCCAGCATCAGCAGGACGACCGGCGCGGCGAGGCGGATCGACAGGAAGGCGAGGCGTGTGTGCATGGTCGTGCTCCTGGATAAAGCCTGGATGCGCCGAGCTTAGCGGCGCCCCGGCGTTCGCGGTAGCCGCGAGGCGGGCAGCGGGCTGGGCGTGTTCAGCTGGCTGCCGGCTTCATCCAGCAGCCAGTCCAGTTTCACCTCGGCCGGGCGCTCCTGCGACAGCAGGCTGGCCAGTACGTGCAGCGGTTCGCGCAAGGTGTCGTCCAGCTTCCACGGCGCGTTGAGGATCACCATGCCGGAGCCGTTGAGGCGCAGCGGCGAATCGTCCGGATGCACCAGCAGTTCAGCGCGCAGGATGCGCTTCACCCCGCTGTGCTGCAGCTTGCGCAGGAACGGCTGCACCTGGCTGCGCAGCTTGATCGGGTACCACACCGCGTAGACGCCGGTGGGCCAGCGCAGCAGGGCCGATTTCAGCGCCTGCTCGATCAGCTTGTACTCGGCCTCCTGTGCCTCGTACGGCGGGTCGATCAGCACCAGTCCGCGCTTCTCCTTCGGCGGCAGCAGCGCCTTCAGCGCCTCGTAGCCGTCGCGCAGGTGCACGTGCACCTGCGGGTTGCCGTGGAACAGCTCGCGCAGCTTCGCCGCTTCCTCGGCATGCAGTTCGCACAACTGGGCGCTGTCGCCCGGGCGCAGAAGGCGGGCGACCTGCAGCGGCGAGCCCGGGTAATGCTTCAGGCCCTGCTCGTTGCCTTCGCCCTTGAGGATGCCGGCGCGCCAGCGCTGCAGCAGCGGCGGCACCTTCTCGGCCGGGTGCAGGCGCGCGATGCCGTCCCGGTGCTCGCCGGTCTTCTTCGCCTCGAAGCCTTCCAGCGGGTAGCTGCCGCTGCCGGCGTGGGTGTCGATGTAGCAGAACGGCGTGGGCTTGGCCTGCATCGCCTCGATCAGCGCCAGCAGCACGGTGTGCTTCAGGACATCGGCGAAATTGCCGGCGTGATAGGCGTGGCGGTAATTCATGGCGGTCACGGCGGGCGGGGTGGACCAGTATAGAGGGGCTGGCGCCATGCTCCCTGGGGCGCGACGTAACCTTTCCTGCACGTTGGCCGGTGCAGGCTGCGCCTGTTGCAGCATTGCAACCGGCCGGGCGTAGGGCTCCGGCCGTCCACCTGCGCGGAGAATCATCATGACGTTCTCGCCAAGAATCATCGTTTCGACGGCCGCCTTCGGCCTTTGCCTGGCGTTCGGCACGGTCAGCGCCCAGGACACCGGAGGCATGGCGCCGGCATCGGGGTCGAGCAGCATGGGGCACATGGGCATGGGCGCGATGCATCAGAAGATGATGCACCACGACAAGAACGGCAGCATGCACATGATGCCGGCCACGGTGAGTTCGGTCGACACCAAGACCGGCATCGTCGAGGCGGATTCGGAAGGCATGTCGCTGCGCCTGCACTTCCCGCCGGTTTCGGTGGCGAACCTGAAGGCTGGCGACAAGATCACGCTGCACATAGGCTACACCAAGTAGTTCGTCGGGTGACGGACAAACCGCGGCGGGCGTCCGTCACGAGGCCGATGGACCCGCGTCCAGAGTTGAGGCTCGACGACACGGACCTTATGCTGTGCCGATGAGCCGCCCACTGCGCCATGCCGCACGCTTGCCGTCCTTCCGGGCGATGGCATGGTTGGCGTGGCTGATCCTCGCCTTGGCGCCGGTGCACGGGATGCCGCGCGGGGCGATGGGTGATGTGCTTCTGGGTACGCCCACGTCATCCGTCGCCCACGTCATCGATCACGGCCGGCACGCCATGCCGACCGCGACCGATTGCTGTGGCGACCAGGCGCATGGCCAGCACGGGTCGATGGGGTCGACCCATTGTGCGGCGATGTGCGGCAGCATCCTGCCGGTGCTCGCCATGGCCGGGTTGGTTCCGGTGGCGCCGGGACCTCTGCGCCTTTCTCCATCCTTCGCGCCCGCGCCCAGCATCGTGCATGCGGTGCCGCTGCGACCTCCGGTCGGCTGATTCCCGCTCGCTGCAATAGCGCCTTCAGGCGCGCCCGAAGGCGTGCGTGAACGACGGTCCGTGTCGGCATCGAACACCGATGCTCCCAGAAGGAGACAAACGTGCATCCATTTCCTCCGTTGCCCGCGACCGACCTGTCGCGGCGACGTTTCGTGCAGGGCCTGGCCCTGGGTGGGGCGGCAGCGGGCCTTGGCCTGTTGCGGCCGGCGAACGCCTGGGCGCTGGCCAGCCCGGGACAACCCACTGCACTCGGCGGCACCGACTTTGCGCTGGACATCGTCGAGACACCGGTCAACTACACCGGCAAGACGCGGCTGGCGACCACCGTCAACGGCGGCATTCCCGGCCCGCTGCTGCGCTGGAGGGAGGGCAGCACGGTGGCCCTGCGCGTGACCAACCGGCTGCGCACGACCACCTCGATCCACTGGCACGGCATCATCCTGCCGACCGGGATGGACGGGGTGCCCGGCCTCAGTTTCGACGGCATCGCGCCCGGCGAAACCTTCGTCTACCGGTTCGACGTGCGCCAGTCGGGCACGTACTGGTACCACTCGCACTCCGGTTACCAGGAACAGACCGGCGTGTACGGCCCGCTGGTGATCGAGCCGGCCGGCCCCGAGCGGCATCCGGTCGATCGCGACTACGTGGTGATGCTGAACGACTGGACCGACGAAAACCCCGCGCATATCTATGCGAAGCTGAAGAAGCAAAGCAACTACTACAATTTCGCGCAGCCCACGGTTCCGGACTTCTTCCGCGACGTCGGCGAAAAGGGCCTGCGTCAGGCCCTGGCGCAGCGCAAGATGTGGAACGAGATGCGGATGAGCCCGGCCGACCTCGCCGATGTCTCGGGCTATACCTATACCTACCTGATGAACGGCACGGCGCCGGCCGGCAACTGGACCGGCGTGTTCCGTCCCGGCGAGAAGATCCGCCTGCGCTTCATCAACGGCTCGGCCATGAGCATCTTCGACGTGCGCATCCCCGGCCTGAAAATGACCGTGATCGCCGCCGACGGCCAGGATGTCGAGCCGGTCGTGGTCGACGAGTTCCGCATCTCGATCGCTGAAGTCTACGACGTGATCGTCGAACCGCAGGACGAGCGCGCCTACACGCTGTTCGCACAGTCGATCGATCGCAGCGGCTACGCCTGCGGCACACTGGCGCCGCGCCAGGGCATGCGGGCCGACATTCCTGCGATGGACCCGCGCCGGCAGCTGGCCATGCGCGACATGATGGGCGCGATGACGATGGGCGGCATGGATCACGGCAGCGACCATGGTTCGATGCCATCGATGCCCGGTATGGATCACGGCGGCATGGCCGGCATGGATATGGGCAACAAGCCCGTCGGCGACGCGCCGGCGGTGCATCACGCCCGTACCGAGTACGGCCCGGGCACCGACATGCGCGTGGACATGCCGCGGACCAACCTGGACGACCCGGGCACCGGGCTGCGCGAGAACGGCCGCCGCGTGCTGACCTACGCCGACCTGCACACCATCGGCGGCCCGATCGACGCGCGCGAACCCGGCCGCGAGATCGAATTGCACCTGACCGGCAACATGGAGCGCTTCATGTGGTCGTTCGACGGCGTGAAGTTTTCCGACGCCAAGCCGGTGCATCTCAATACCGGCGAGCGCGTACGCATCGTGCTGGTCAACGACACCATGATGAACCACCCGATCCACCTGCACGGCATGTGGAGCGAGCTGGAGAATTCCGACGGGCAGTTCCAGGTGCGCAAGCACACCATCAACCTGCAGCCGGCGCAGCGCATCACCTACGCGGTATCCGCCGACAATCCGGGGCGATGGGCCTACCACTGCCACATGCTTTTCCACATGGAGGCGGGCATGTTCCGCGAGGTGGTGGTGTCATGAACGCGCTCCATCGCATCGTCGCCACCCGCCTGGCCTTGCTCGCCGCCTGCCTGTCGGCGGTTTCGCTGACGGCGGCGGCACAGAGCGTTCCGGACGCCATGCCCGGCATGGATTATGGCGGCATGACCATGCCGGCGCCTGCGGCCACGTCACCGGCGCCGGCCGGCATCGCCGTGACGCCAAGGAAGTCTGCGGCGAAACCGAGCCCGGCTCCGGAAGATTCGCACCCGATGCATCACGGAACGATGTCCGGCATGGACCCCCACGCCATGCCGGGCCAGGCTTCGATGGCGGGCATGACGATGGCGCCGATGCAGGGCGGCAGCCCGCCATCCGATGCACGCAGCCCGGATTACTCCGATGGGCTGGGCCACGTCTCCATGCATGGCACCGGCATGCACGACAGCGGCGCGCTGGGCATGCTGCTGATCGATCAGCTGGAAGCGTTCCACGGCCGCGACGGCAACGGCCAGGCGTGGGAAGCCGAAGGCTGGTACGGCAACGACGCGGACAAGCTGTGGCTGCGCAGCGAGGGCGAGCGCAGCGGCGGCCGGCTCGAGGACGGCGAGATCGAGGCGCTCTGGAACCATGCCGTCGCCACGTTCTGGGGCACGCAGCTGGGCGTGCGCCACGATTTCGGCGCCGGCCCGCGGCGCGACTGGGCCGCGTTCGGCGTGCAGGGCCTGGCGCCATACTGGTTCGAGGTCGAGGCAACCGCCTACGCTGGAACTTCCGGACGCACCGCGGCCCGGCTGCGTGCCGACTACGAGCTGCTGTTCACCCAGCGTCTGATCCTGCAGCCGGAACTGGAGGTCAACCTGTACGGCAAATCCGACCCGGCGCGTGGCATCGGCAGCGGCGTCTCGGATGCGAAGCTGGGGCTGCGCCTGCGCTATGAGATCCGGCGTGAATTCGCGCCGTACATCGGCGTAGTCTGGACACGCCGCTGCGGTGCCACGGCCGATTTCGCCCGCGCCGATCATCAAGCAGTCTTCGACCAGCAATGGGTCGCCGGCCTGCGCATCTGGTTCTGAGGAAATCCCATGAAGCGATTCATCATCACCCTCGTGGTTCTTTGCGTCGTCGCCATCGCCGGCATCGGCGTCTTCGTCGGGTCTGGCGTCTACGACATCGGCGCCGACGCCCATCACACGAAGCCCGTCTATGCGCTGATGCAGGTGCTGCGCGAGCGCTCGATCGAGCATCACGCGCAGGGCATCGTGGTGCCGAAGCTCGACGACCCGCAGCTAATCCTCAAGGGCGCCGGCCAGTACGCGGCGATGTGCACCGGCTGCCACCTGGCGCCGGGCATGGCCGAGAACGAAATGCGCCCGGGTCTGTACCCGAAGCCGCCGCAACTGTCGAAGTTCCGCCCCGACCCGCGCGAGGCGTTCTGGGTGATCAAGCACGGCATCAAGATGAGCGCGATGCCGGCGTGGGGCGCCAGCCACGACGACGCCACCATCTGGAGCATGGTGGCGTTCCTGCAGAAGCTGCCGGATCTGTCGCCGGCGCAATACAAGGACATCGTGGCAAAGGCGCCACCGGACGAGGACATGGAGATGGACATGCCCGGCGACGCCGGCCACCACCACGATGCGGCGGAGCATCAGCCATGATGCCGGCGGCAACCATCCGCAGCAGGAGCACGGCGGTGAAACGATGGCTTGGCCGCCGGGGCGTCGCCCTGCTGTTCGCCGCGCTGTTCGCGCCGGCGGCGCTGGCGGCGAATGCGTTCGACGTATATCGCGATCCATCCTGCGGCTGCTGCGGCGCGTGGGTCAGCTACATGCGTGCGCAGGGCTACGCCGTCACCGTGCATCAGGACCAGCCGATGACGGCGGTGAAGGCGCGTTTCGGCGTGCCGGCTGGCGCGATGTCCTGCCATGCCGCCGTGATCGACGGCTATGTGATCGAAGGCCATGTGCCGGTAGCGGACATCCGCCGCCTGCTCGCCGAGCGACCCGATGCGATCGGCCTCGCGGCGCCTGGCATGCCGATGGGTTCCCCGGGTATGGAGATGGGCACGCCCGAACGTTACGACGTGGTGCTGATCGGCCACGACGGCTCGACCAGGGTATATGCGACGCACGGCCGGGGAGCGTGAGCGACGCCGCGCGGCCTGCTTGATCCGCATCAATGACGCCGCCGCCCCTGATGCTACAGTGCCCGTGAGATGAAACGCGCCTTCCGCCTCCGTCCGCTCACCCGTCGCCGCCTTGCGTGGCTGGTGACCCTTCTGCTGCTTTGGCAGCAGGTGGCGGTGGCTGCGTATGCCTGTGTCGCCGCGCCGGCGTCACCCGGTGCAGTGGCGGCGGCCGTGGCGGTGCATGCCTCGTCGATGGCAGCGATGGGCGACGGTTGCGCGGACATGAAGGTGCCGACCGATCCGCTGTGCCGGCAGCACTGCCAGCCCGACCACGCCACCCAGGTCGATGCGCGCAGCGCTTCGGTGCCGGCCAGCACGCTGGCCACGTTGCCGCCGGAGTCGCCGTCTGTGGCCACGGTGGCGTTACCGTCGCATCGCGCCTTGCTGCGACGGGATCAGCTGCGTGCGCCGCCACTGATCCCCCGATTGTTGTTCTGCTCGCTCCTGATCTGATCTGACACGTCGCGGTATCCACCGACGTGGCGTCATCGTGCCCGTTCTGGCACGGCGCAGATTCCAGATCGAGGAGTGTCCATCCATGTTGTCCATGTATTTCGTCCGACGCCTGCTGGCGACGGGCCTGGTCACGCTCCTGTGGGGAGCGGTGGCCGCGGCGGCACAAGCCGCCGAACCGCCGCTGACGCTGGAAGCGGCGGTCCGCCAGGGCGTGGCGCAAGCGCCGCAGCTCGAGGCGCGCGTCGCCGATACGGTGGCAGCACGCGAGGAATCCGTACGGGCTGGGCGATTGCCGGACCCCACCCTGACGTTCGGACTTGCCAATCTTCCCGTCACCAGTCCGGGCGCTTTCAGCCTGCGCTCGGACGGGATGACGGAGCGCACGGTCGGCGTGGCGCAGGCGATTCCGTCGCGCGCGGCGCGGCGTGCGGAACACGCACTGGGCAGTGCCCGGATCGATGCGGCGCAGGCCGATCGCGTGGCCGCCGAGCAGGATGTGCGCGAGCGTATCGCCGACGCCTGGATCGGGGTGTGGGCGGTGGAGCAGCAGCGAACCTTGCTGCTCGACCTGCACGACGAGGCGGCGCTGGCCGTGCGGATCGCGCAGGCGCGCCTGCGCGGCGGCGAGGGCAGCGCGGTCGATGCGTTGGCGGCGCAGGCCGAGATGGCCACGCTGGACAATCGGCTGGAGGCGGTCGAGGCCGATCGGCTGGCCGCGCAGGCGGGCCTGCAGCGCTGGCTCGGGGCTCCGCCCGGTGCGCTCGCCATGGCGCAGGACTTCAGCCGGCTGCCGGTGGCGGCCGATCGCCTGCTGTCCGCCATCGACCAGCAGGCGCCGCTGCAGGCGTGGGCCGCGCGCGAACGGGTGGCGCAGGCGGCGCTCGAGCAGGCGCGCGCGGCCAGGCACCCGGACTGGAGCGTGAGCGCCAGTTACGGCCGGCGCGCGCCGGGCCTGTCGGACATGGTGATGCTGGAGGTGGGCGTCAGCCTGCCGCTGTTCACACGCAACCGGCAGGACCGTGGCATCAGTGCCCGGCAGGCGCAATGGGATGCCGTGCAGGCCGACCACGAGGACGCGCGCCGTGCCCAGCGCGAGGCGGTGACGCGGGCGCTGGCCGGCTGGCAAGGCTGGGGCCGGCAGATCGAGCGCTACCGGCAGACCCTGCTGCCGCTGGCGCGCGACCGCACGCGCACCGCGCTGGCCGCTTACCGCGGCGGCGGTCCGCTGCAACCGTGGCTGGACGCCCGCCGTGCAGAGATCGAACTGCGCCTTGGCTATGCCGACGCGCTGGCCGTCCACGCGCGGCTGTGGGCCTCGCTCGCCTATCTGCTGCCTTCCGAGGTGACCCCATGAAGCGCTCCTTGCTCATTCTTGCTGCCATCGTCGTGGCTGCTGCCTTGCTCACCCTCGGCTACTTCGGCGGTCGCCGTCAGATGGCGACGTCGGTGCCGGCGCACGCGTCGTCGACCGTACCGGACAGTGCCGGCAAGGTGCTGTACTGGTACGACCCGATGGTGCCGGAGCAGCATTTCGACAAACCGGGGCTGTCACCGATGGGCATGCAGATGGTGCCCAGGTATGCCGACGCCGGCGGCACGCCCGGCGACGTGGTGCGGATCGATCCGGCCACCGTGCAGAATCTGGGCCTGCGCACCGCGCCGGTCGAGCGCCGTGTGCTGTCGGGCGTGCTGCGCGTGCCCGGCACGCTGGCGTGGAATCCGCGCGAGGCGGTCACGGTCAGCGCCCGCGTCGATGCAGTGGTCAGCAAGCTGCACGTGCGCGCGCCGTACACCAAGGTGGCGGCGGGCGAGCCGCTGGCCGACCTGCTGGCGCCGCAGTGGAGCAGCGCGCTGGCCGAGTACGGCGCGCTGCAGAACGCGCAGTCGGCCGATGCGAAGGCCCTGCGCGGCGCCGCGCGCGAGCGCCTGCAGCTGCTCGGCCTGACTTCCCAGGAGATCCGCGCGGCACATCGCGGCGCGGGCGCGGCGATCACCCTGCATGCGCCGCAAGCGGGCGTGGTCACCACGCTGGAGGTGCGCGAAGGGCAGCGGGTCGGCGCCGGACAGACGCTGATGACCTTGAACGGGCTGGCCACGGTATGGGTCGAGGCGGCCCTGCCGCAGGCGGTCGCCGGCACGGTGCGCGACGGCACGCCGGTCACCGTCACGGTCGATGCGCTTCCCGGGCAGGAGTTCCACGGCAGCGTGGAGACGTTGCTGCCGGATGTCGACAACACCACGCGCACCCAGCGCGCACGCATCGTGCTGGCCAACCCGGACGGCCGGCTGAGTCCGGGCATGTTCGCCACCGTGCAACTGCAGCCGGCCGAAGGCGAGGCGGTGCCAGTGGTGCCGAGCGACGCACTGATCGCGACCGGCGCCCAGGCGCGGGTGATCGTGGCGGAAGCGGATGGTCGTTTCCGCCCGCTCGCCGTGCGCACTGGACGTTCGGCCGGCGGCTACACGGAAATCCTGGATGGCCTGCACGGCGGCGAGAAGGTCGTCGTCTCCGGCCAGTTCCTGATCGACTCGGAGGCCAGCCTGTCCGGTGCGCTGGAACGCCTTGGCGAACACGGAGAGGTTCCTGCCGCTGCCGCCAGTGCCCCTCATCCGGCAACCTCGCATGGCTCGCATGCGGGCCACGCGATGCCGAGCGGAGGCCATCCATGATCGCCGCCCTGATCCGCGCCGCCGTCGCCAACCGCGTGTTCGTGCTGCTGGCCGCGCTGGCGCTGGCCGCGGCCGGCGTGTTCTCGCTGGTGCGCACGCCGCTGGACGCCTTGCCGGACCTGTCCGACACCCAGGTCATCATCCGCACCAGCTGGGCCGGGCAATCGCCGCAGGTGGTCGAGGACCAGGTCACCTATCCGCTGGCCACCACCATGCTGTCGGTGCCCGGCGCCCGCACGGTGCGCGCGTACTCGTTCTTCGGCGACTCCTATGTCTACGTGCTGTTCGACGACAGCACCGACCTGTACTGGGCCCGTTCGCGCGTGCTGGAGTACCTGAGCCAGGTGCGCGACCGGCTGCCGGCCGGAGTCAACCCGTCGCTCGGCCCCGACGCCACCGGCCTGGGCTGGATCTACGAGTACGCGCTGGTCGACCGCAGCGGCCGGCACGACCTCGGCGAACTGCGCGCGCTGCAGGACTGGTTCCTGCGCTACCAGCTGAAGACCGTGCCGGACGTGGCCGAAGTGGCCAGCCTCGGCGGCATGGAGCGCGCCTGGCAGATCGTGCCGGACCCGCCGGCGCTGGCCGCGCGCGGCATCACCGTGGCGCAATTGGCGGACGCGGTGCGTGCGGCCAACGGCGCCAGCGGCGGCTCGGTGATCGAGCAGGGCGAGGCGGAGTTGATGGTGCGCAGCGAAGGCTATCTGCATAGCCGCGAGGACTTCGAGAACGTGCCGGTCGGCACCAGCGCGAACGGCGTGCCGGTGCTTCTAGGCCAAGTCGCCACGGTGCGGCGCGGGCCGAGCTTCCGGCGCGGCATCGCCGAGCTGGACGGCCAGGGCGAGGTGGCCGGCGGCGTCGTCGTGCTGCGCTCGGGCAAGAACGCGAAGGCCGCGATCGAGGCGGTCAAGGCGAAGCTCACCGAACTCAAGCGCAGCCTGCCGGCCGGCGTCGAGATCGTGCCGACCTACGACCGCTCGCAACTCATCGACGCGGCGGTGGACAACCTGTGGGGCAAGCTGCTGGAAGAGTTCCTGGTGGTCGCGCTGGTCTGCGTGCTGTTCCTGGGCCACCTGCGCTCGGCGCTGGTGGCGGTGGTCAGCCTGCCGCTGGGCGTGCTGGCCGCGTTCATCGCGCTGCACCTGCAGGGCGTGACGGCGAACCTGATGTCGCTCGGCGGCATCGCCATTGCGATCGGCGCGATGGTCGATGCGGCGGTGGTGATGATCGAGAACGCGCACAAGCACCTGGAGCACTGGCGCGACGCGCACGACGGCGGGGAACCGCAGGGCGCGGCGCGCTGGGCGCTGGTGGTCGAGGCGGCGGCGGAGGTGGGGCCGGCGCTGTTCGTCAGCCTGCTGATCATCGCGCTGTCGTTCATCCCGGTGTTCGCGCTGCAGGGGCAGGAGGGCAAGCTGTTCAAGCCGCTGGCGTTCACCAAGACCTACGCGATGGCGGCGGCGGCCGGGCTGGCGGTGACCCTGGTGCCGGTGCTGATGGGCTACCTGATCCGCGGGCGCATCCGGCCGGAGCACGCCAACCCGCTCAATCGCGGCCTGGTCGCGCTGTACCGGCCGGTCCTGGAGGCGGTGCTGCGCTACCCGAAGGCGACCCTGGTGCTGGCTGGCCTGCTGCTGCTCAGCGCGCTGCTGCCGCTCGGCCGGCTCGGCAGCGAGTTCATGCCGGCGATGGACGAAGGCACGCTGCTGTACATGCCCACCGCGTTACCCGGATTGTCCGCGGGCAAGGCGGCACAGCTGCTGCAGCTCACCGACCGCATGATCAAGAGCGTGCCCGAGGTCGAGCACGTGTTCGGCAAGGCCGGCCGCGCCGACACGGCCACCGATCCGGCGCCGATGGAGATGTTCGAGACCACCATCACCTTCAAGCCGAAGGACCAATGGCGACCGGGCATGACGATGGCGAAGATCAAGGCGGAGCTGGACAAGGCGGTGCAGGTGCCGGGGTTGACCAACCTGTTCGTGCCGCCGCTGCGCAACCGCATCGACATGCTGGCCACCGGCATCAAGAGCCCGATCGGCATCAAGGTGCTTGGCAACGATGTCGGCCGCCTGCAGACGGTGGCCGATGCGATCGAGGCGGTGGCGCGTACCGTGCCGGGCGTGGGTTCGGCGGTCGCCGAGCGCGCCGCCGCGGGGCGCTACGTGGACGTGCGCATCCGCCGCGCCGAGGCCGCGCGCTACGGGCTGACCCAGCAGCAGCTGCAGCAACTGGTCGCCACGGTGGTCGGCGGCGAGCCGATCGGCGAGGTCGTCGCCGGGCGCGAGCGCTATCCGATCGTGCTGCGCTATCCGCGCGCGGCGCGCGATTCGCTGGCCGCGCTTGAACAACTGCCGATCGTCGCGGCGAACGGCGCGCAGCTGACGCTGGGGCAGGTGGCCGAGATCGAGGTGGCCGCCGGGCCGCCTATGCTGAAAAGCGAGAACGGCCAGCTGGCGGCCTATGTGTATGTCGACACCGCTGGCCGCGATCTCGGCGCGGTGGTGGCGGACCTGCAGCGCGCGGTAGCGCGCAAGGTGCGCCTGCCGCCGGGCGTCACGGTGGCATGGTCGGGCCAGTTCGAATACCTGGCGCAGGCGATGCAACGGCTGACCCTGGTGGTGCCGGTCGTGCTGCTGATCGTCTTCGTGCTGATCTACGCGGTGTTCCGCCGGGTGGGCGAGGCGGCGCTGATCATGGCCAGCGTGCCGCTGGCGCTGGTCGGCGGGCTGTGGCTGATCTGGCTGCTCGGCCATGCGGTGTCGGTGGCGACGATGGTCGGCTTCATCGCGCTGGCCGGCGTCGCCGCCGAGTTCGGCGTGGTGATGCTGCTGTACCTGCGCCACGCGTGGGACCGCCAGCTCACCATCGATCCGCGCTCGGGGCCGGCCGAACTGGACGAGGCGATCCGCGAGGGCGCGGTGCAGCGCGTGAGGCCGAAGGCGATGACCGTCGCGGTGATCCTCGCCGGCCTGTTCCCGATCCTGCTCGGCCACGGCGCCGGTTCTGAGGTGATGCAACGCATCGCGGCGCCGATGATCGGCGGCATGCTCACCGCGCCGCTGCTGTCGATGCTGGTCATTCCCGCGGCGTTCCGCCTGCTGGAGCTGCATCGATTGCGCCGGGCCGGCCATGACACCGATCGAGTGGGTGCAACCGGAGCAGTGTAAAGACCCCATGACGACCGAACCGATCCTGCGCAGCACGCTGACCTGTCCGCATTGCGGCCACCAGGTCGCCGAGACCATGCCGACCGACGCCTGCCAGTTCTTCTACGACTGCCCCGGCTGCGGCGAACTGCTGCGGTCCAAGCCAGGCAACTGCTGCGTGTTCTGCTCCTGGGGCAGTGTGCCGTGCCCGCCCGTGCAGCAGCAGAAATCCTGTTGTGGCCAGTGAGGCCGCGGCGCCGTCAGGGCGCTGCGGCGCCGGGCTCGCGCCGGAACAGGGCGTAGAGGAACTGCTGGGTGGTGCCGAACGGAGTGGCGTGGGATTCCAGCGTGCTGTCGAGCAGCGTGAAGCCCACGCCGAGCTCGCCGGCCAGCCCCGCGGCATCGTAGCGGACCGTGTCCAGCCCGCTGCACTTCAGTGGGCCCTGCGGGCCGAACGTGGCCAGCAGCGCGTGGCCGCCCGGCTTCAGCGCATGGATGAGTTGTTGCACGTACCGCGCCCGTTGCCCTGCGTCGGTCAGGAAATGGAACACGGCGCGGTCGTGCCACAGGTCGTAGCGCGCTGGCGCCAGCGGCGCGTCGAGCAGGTCGATCGCCAGCCAGGTCACCGCGTCCGCTGCCGCGCCCAGGCGCTCGCGGGCGAGTTGCAGCGCCGCCGCCGAAATGTCGAGCACGCTGAGGTTGCGGTAGCCGCGCGCGATCAGGTCGTCGACCAGGGTCGACGCGCCGCCGCCCACGTCGAGCACCGCGGCGGCGCGGTCGGGCGTGGCGCGCTCGATCAGCGCCAGCGAGGTGCCCAGGTGCGGGCGGTACCAGCTGACCGCGTCCGGCGCCTTGTTGCGGTAAACCGTTTCCCAGTGCTGCTGCGTGTCGATCATGGCGGAATCCTGCGGGAGTGGCGATGCGGTGGCGGAGGTCCGGGTGGTGCGGATGGGCGTGCTTGCCCGCCGGCCCCGGCGACGCGCGTGATGGTAACGGCGATGCCGTGCGCATTGTTCTGCGCTTGCGCACGCACCGTTCCGCGGACGCCTGCTTCCATGGAATGCGGCCGGCGCGACCGCACTGTCCCTCATCGCGCGAGGGACACCGGCAAGCATGCGTCGCGTCGGGCTTCCCGGTGCAGCCGGGCGTGGATGGCATAATCGACCGCAGCCTGTGCGGCCGCAGCGTGGTGCCGACCGGCAACCGGTCGGACTTCACCCCGCGCAAGCGGGTGCTGCAGGACATCCGCGACTGGCTCAGCCGTCCATTCGGGCGACGGCTTCCCAATTTGATGGAGACGACGACAGTGTCCGACTTGGCGGGCGTATTTGAGGTACTGCTGCTGGTGGCGGCCAACGGGTTCTTCGTGGCCTCGGAGTTTTCCCTGGTGGCCGTGCGGCGCAGCCGGGTGGCCGAGCTGGTCGCCAACGGACGCCTGAACGCCAGGGCGTTGCAGCGCGCGGTCGACAACCTCGACGCCAGCCTGGCCGCGACCCAGCTCGGCATCACCCTGTCCTCGCTGGCGCTGGGCTGGATCGGCGAGCCGGCGCTGTCCCACCTGATCGAACCGCTGCTGGCGGCGTGGGCCGGCTCGTTCGCCGCCGCCGGCTCGCATGCGGTGGCCATCGCGATCGCCTTCTCGCTCATCACCGCCTTGCATATCGTGCTCGGCGAGCTGGCGCCCAAGAGCCTGGCATTGCAGCGCAGCGAAAGCACCGCGCTGTGGATCGTGCGTCCGCTGCAGGTGTTCCTGTTCGTACTCCGGCCCGCAATCGTGGTGCTCAACGGTCTGGGCAACCTTGTCCTGCGCCTGTTCGGCCTGCGGTCCGGCGCGGGCGAGGAATCGCTGCATTCCGCCGAGGAGCTGAAGTTGCTGGTCTCCGCCAGCCAGGAGGCAGGGCTGCTGCAACGGACCCAGCAGGAACTGGTCGAGCGCGTCTTCAACATCGGCGACCGCCGCATCGGCGACATCATGACGCCGCGCCCGGATATCGACTGGATCGATGCCGACGACAGCCTCGACGAGATCCTCGCCACCGTGCGCGCCTCCCGCCACGACCAGTTGCTGGTCGGCCGAGGCGGCATCGAGGAGCCGTTGGGCATGGTCATGAAACACGACCTGCTGCACCAGGTGCTCGACGGCCGGCCGATCGATCCCCTGGCGGTGATCCGCGAGCCGCTGGTGGTCCACGAGGGCATCTCGATCTTCAAGGTGATGGAACGCTTCCGGGCCACGCCGGTGCGGGTGGCCATGGTGCTCAACGAGTACGGCGGCCTGGAGGGCATCGTCACCCAGACCGACTTGCTGGCAGCCATCACCGGCCACCTGCCCGAGGTGGAGGGCGAGGCGCCGGAGATCGTCCAGCGCGAGGACGGCAGCTTCCTGATTGACGGTTCCACCTCGGTGCTGGATGTCTTCGACCGGCTCGGCCTGCGCAACCAGACCGCGGAAGACGGCTACCACACCATGGCCGGTTTCGCGCTGTCCAGGTTCCAGCATCTTCCGAAGGCGGGCGAGCACTTCGACCACCAGGGCTGGCGCTTCGAGATCGTCGATACGGACGGGCGCCGGATCGACAAGGTGATGGCGTCGCCGCTGGCGGACGCGGACGTTCACGCTTAACGGCGCCGGCCACCCATGCGGACGGGTGGCCGGCGCGGTGCGCTCAATCCACCACGCCGTGGATCTCGGTGGTGCCGAGCAGTTCGGGCTGCGTGGCCGGGCGCTGCCGGCGATGCAGCAGCGGATGCATGAACACCGCCAGCAGGATCACCGCCACGCCGGCGTAGAACCAGCGGTCCAGCTCATGCTGCTCGCCCAGCAGCACGGTCGCCAGCACGATCGCATAGACCGGCTCCAGGTTGGTCACCATCTGCGTGCCGAACGCGCTCATGTGGCGCAGCGCCACCAGTGCCAGCGTGAACGGAAGCAGGGTGCAGCCGAACGCCAGCGCCAGCAGCAGCAGCGCGTCATGCGCGCCCGGCAGCATGAACGCCGGGCCGGCGTGCGGGATGAGCGGCGCCAGCAGGGTGAGGAACACGGCGCCGGTGCCCAGCTCGATGAAGGTCACCGTGAGCGGGTCGCCATGCTCGACCAGGCGCTTGTTGAGCGAGCCGAAGAACGCCACGAACAGCGCCGACAGCACGCCCACCGCGATGCCCAGGCGCATGTCGTGCGGCACGCCGCCCACCACCATCACCACGCCCGGCACCACCGCCACGCCGATCAGCAGTTCGCGCGGATCGAAGCGGCGTTTCGCGATCCACGGTTCGATGAAGGCCAGGAACACCGGCCCCAGCGCGATGCAGGTGGCGCCGACCGAGGCGTTGGACAGCTTGATCGCGGCGTAGAAGGTGAGCCAGTGCAGCGACACCAGCACGCCGATGCCGGCATAGGCCCAGACCAGCCGCGCCGGCATCGCGCGCAAGCCGCGCCAGACCCGCGGCATCAGCAGCAGCGCCACCACCACCAGCAGCATGCGCCACCACACCAGCGGCAGTGCCGGCAGGGTGATCAGCTTGCCGAGGATCGCGGTGAAGCCCCATAGCAACACGCAGAAATGGATCTGCAGGCGGGCCTGGTTGACGGGTTGCATGGGGACATCGCGCGGTGAAAGGAGCCGGCATTCTAGCGCTGGGCACCGCCGCAGCCATCACCAAGGCAAATCGGTGTCACCCCACCGTACCGCCAGCGGGATCCTAGCGGTGTGGGCGGGGCTTGGCTGGTGGCGCCATGGTGCCGGAGCTGCGCAGCTGCTGCAGCACGGTGCGGCAGGTGTTGTCGCCGTCGCCGCCGTGGCTGGGCGCGACCAGGGCGAGCAGGGCGGCGGCCGGGGCGGCGACGACGCCCAGCGCGACGGCGCCGGCGCCGCGCGCCAGCAGCGGGCCGGCATGCACGCCGACATCCGGATTCTTCAGCGTGCCGCGGACGTACAGCGGCGAGCGCAGCGAGAACACCCGGAACCCCTTGGTGTGCGGCTTTACGTCGAGGTCGAGTTTCTCGTCGGCAAAGTTCACCGTACCGGTCACGTTGACCACCGCGTCGCCGGTGTCGAACACGAACAGGCGCATGTCGAACAGGCCGTGGGTCGCACTCATGTCGGCAGCGGCGCAGTTGATCGGCACCGTGCGGTCGCCGAACAGCTTGCCGATGACGATGTTGGCCACGTTGAGGCCGGCGGTTTCCAGCAGGGTCTTGCTGATCGCGCCGTCGTTCATCAGCAGCTTCAGTTCGCCGTTCGCGCTGCCGAGCAGGGCGGCGACCGAGTTGCCCTGTGCATCGAGCGCGGCATCGCCGTTGATCTCGCCGAAGCTGGTGCGCATCGGCCCGAAGGTCGGGAACAGCTGCTTGAGCTTGAGGTGGCGCGCATCGAGTTTCAGCACGCCGCGCATCGGCCTGCGGCTGCCGTCGAGGGTGAGGTTGCTGCGCACCGTGCCGCCGGCCAGGCTGAAGCTCAGCGGGTCGAGATACAGCGCGCCGTTGTTCATGACCAGGTGGGTGCTGAGCGAGTCGATCGGCAGCGCCGCACCGCGCACGATGCGTGCGCCGGTGAAAGTCACGTCCGCGTCCATTGCCTGCCAGCGGTCGGTGCGGAACGGTTCCACCGGCAGCAGCTTGTCGGCCGGCTGCGGCGTGGCGTCGCCGCGCCGTTCCTTGCCGGCGCGGGAGTCGGCGCCGATCAGCGGGGCCAGGTCGGCGAGCTGCAGCAGTTTGGAGTGCAGGTCGCCGCTCAGCTTCGGCCGCGCACCGCCGGTGACGAACAGCAGGTTGCCGGCGAGGTCGCTGCCGCCGACGCGGCCGCGGAAGCCCTGGTAGCTGTAGCGGCTGCCGTGGCGGTGCAACTCGGCCTTGAGGTGGCCCTCGGTGGCGTAGGGCGGCGTGTCGGGCAGGGTGATGCCGGTGATCGGGTAGAGCCTGGCCATGCTGGAGCCGGAGAACCACAGGCGCACGTCGAGCGCGCCCAGGTGCAGCGGATCGGTCAGCGTGCCGACCAGCGCGATGTGGCTGTCGCCGATGCGCAGGTCGGCCTGCAGCGGGAACGGCATGCTCTTGTCCTGCAGCGCCAGCACCGCGCCAGTGCGGCCCTTGCCCTTGAGCGGGCTGCCCTGGTAGCTGCCTTCGGCGGTCCAGCCGAACTGGTAGACGGTCGACGCGGTCGCCTGGCCGACCCGTTCCGGCGTGGCCTCACCGCCGGCCATGACCCTGGTCGCGGCCGCGCCGGCCGTCTTGCCGGCCTGCTCGCGTGCATCGCTGGATTGCTGCGCCACGATCTGCTCGTAGGGAATGGCTTGCTGCAGCGGCTCCACCACCAGCTGCAGCTTCACCCGGCTGGCGGCATCGTCGAGCGTGATCAGCCCCTGGTCGAAGCCGATCGTGCCCAGCTGCAGTTTCCAGGCGGAGGGCGCGGTGCTTTGCGGCAGCGCGAAATCCCAGCTGGCGCGGCCCGACTTGTCGCGCTCCAGGTCGACCCTGGGGCGCACCAGTTGCAACGTGGGCACCTCGATGCGGTGCGCCAGCAACGCCGGCAACGACAGCCGGAAGCGCAGTGCGTCGAGGTGGGCGAACTGCGGCTGCACGGCCCAGCCCGGGTTGGCGATGCGGATGTCGCGCGCGGTGAACTCGGGCCACGGCAGCCACGAACGGGGCCAGCCGGCGAGGGGGTCGCGCCGCCAGTCCACGGTCAGCGCGCCGTTGATCGCGAACGGTCGCCCGATCGCCTGGCTGACCTTGTCGCCGATGAACGGCTTCATGCGGTTCCAGTCGAACGTTGCGACGGCGACCAGCAGCACCGCGAGCAGCACCAGCAGCGTGCCCGCGATCCAGCTGAGTACTTTTCGGCTGCGTTGCATCCGTGACTCCCGCGGCGGTTGGCCCGCGCGTCGGGCGGACGCGTCGAGGCACCGCGCCCATTGATAGCCGCAGAGATGCAAAGGTTATGTGGTGATGGCCGGCTGCTTTCAGACCCCGTTCACGCGCGGTCGTCGGGCGAAGCCTGCGCTGGATCAGGCCGCGACCTGACTCTCGGTCCGCCGGCTGATGCAGTACACCGCCGCGGGCGGCAGGTTGAGCAGTGCGCTGCCGACGCGGTGGGCCTGCAGGCCCAGCCGCGCGAGCAGGGCCGGTGACAGCGGGCAGCGCGGGCCGTAGGTGAACTGGTAGAACATGCCGCCGCTGCGCAGCTGGCGTTCGAATACGCCACGCATGATCGCGGCGACCTGGCCCGACGGCATCGACAGCAGCGGCAGGCCGCTGACCACGGCGCAGGCGCGTTCGTCGCCGAACAACGGTTCGGTGTCGCCGAGCCGGGCCGCGTCCATGTGCAGGATGGTCGCTTCCGGGTAGCGCCGGCCCAGCGTGTCGGCGAGGTGCGGGTCGGCCTCGACCAGGGCCAGCCGGTGCAGCGGCACGCCACGCGCGAGCAGGGCACGGGTCAGCGCGCCGGTGCCCGGCCCCAGTTCGATCACCGGGCCATCCAGCGCGCCGACGCGGCTGGTCATCAGCCGTGCCAGCGCGGCGCCGGACGGCGTCACCGCGCCGATGCCGCGCGGGTCGCGCAGCCAGGCGCGCAGGAAAGTCAGGGTGTCGTGCAAGGGCATGCAGTGGTTTCCGCGCTCGGCTGGAGGTGCACGGTAACCGACGCGGGTGAACAAAATGTTTGCAGCGGCGTGGCGGCGTCAATGCGCCGGTTGCGCCTCGCGCACCGGTACGTCGATGCTGCACAGGTCGACCTTGCCGGCCGGCCGGGCATAGAACGCATTGCGGCCGTTGCGCTTCGCCTCGACCAGCGCGGCGAAGCTGGCGCTGCCGGTGCGCAGCACCTCGATCGCCGGGCGATCCTTCGCCGGAATGTCGGCGGCCAGCCGTACCGACTCGATGGTGACGCGTTGCGCCGGCTTCGTGTAGAAGCCCATCGGTTCCGCGCCGCGCGGCAGGCCGGACAGCAGCGGCATGCCTTCCAGCACGCGGCCGGCGACGGCGAGGTTGCGGTCCAGCCGGCGCGGCGCCTGGCCGATCACCGCATACAGCGAGCTGCCGCTGCCGGTTTCCGGGGCCACGTCGCGCGCTACGCCGACCATGCCGTAGCAGTGCGCCAGCCATTGCTGCCCGCTGGCCGGGTCGCGCGCCACCGGGAAGCCTTCGCTGAAGCCGACTTCGGGCGCGTACACGTCGCCGTCCGGCAGCGGCGTCCACGGCAGCTTCGCGTCGATCGGGCGGGTGAACTCCGGCGGCAGCGTCCTGCTGGCGTTGCCCAGCGAACGGAGCTTGCTCTTGTCGCCGTTGTCGTCGTCGTTCGGGTCGCCCCACTGGGTGACGAAGTTGTCCTGCACGCGGATGATCGCCAGCCCGTCGAAGTAGTGGTTGCGCACCAGGGTACGGATGTTCGCCGCGTGCAGCGGGGTGAAGTCCGGCGCCAGCTCGATCACCACGCGCCCGGTCGACAGCTGCATGAACAGCAGGTCCTGCGGATCCGGCGTGCGCCATTCGGCCGCTGTGGATCTGGCCAGGATTTCCTTCGCCGTCGGCGTCGGCTTGTCCTGTTCGGCGGCGACGGCGGGCAGCGCGAGCAGGCTGCCCGCCAGGGCCAGTGCGATGGCGAGATGGCGGCGTAGCATGGCATTCCCTTTGCGCAGAGACTGGCGGCGGCAGCAACTTAGCAGAGTACCGATGGGCATGACATCGGGGCCCGCGGATGCCTCGTAACAGCACGGTCTTGCAAGCTGGGCATGCTTTCCGCGGTGCCGAGACAGGGTTCGATCCGTCGTCGTGCGCGTTGGGCGAGCGTGAAATATATTATTTAATAGATTGAAATATAAAATAAATATTTCGTCACTGGCTAAAGTAAACAAAGCAGCAGCCGCTATGATGGTGACCTCGTCAGCCTTGACTTCCTCATGTCCCTGCGCTTCGCTCTTCCATCCCTTTCCTCTTTCGGCGCACGTCTGGCAGCACGACTGGCCGGCACCGTCGCACTGCTCAAGTCCGGGCAGTTCGACATGGCGAGGCTCAAGGTCTCGAATGACGTGGAGAACGCCTTCGGTCCGCTCAAGAGCGATTTTTCGAACCTGTTTGCGTTGGCGCTCGCTGCCGGCGATTCGCAGGCTGCCCTGCAGCATGTGGCGAACCGGCGCGGGCTCTATGCGCTGATTCTCCTGGTGCTTGCCGCGTTGGGACTGACGCTGTGGGTGGACCTGCGCATCATCCGCTCCCTGACCGGCTGCCTGGCCGTTGCGGCGCGGGTGGCCACGCGCATCACCCAAGGCTCGCTGGGTGGGCCGGTCGAACCCGGGCACGGTGACGAGATCGGCCGCCTGCTGCGGAGCCTCGACGGCATGGATCGCCGGCTCGCCGCGGTAGTCGGCCAGGGGCGGGACCGGGCCTGCATGCTCGACAGCAACGCTGCCGGCATTGCCGATGGAAATGACGCGCTCAGTCGGCGCACGGAATTGCAGGCGATGCAGTTGCGCGTACCGCCGGTGCCATGGCCAGCATCGCGGCGACTTTTTCCGAGAGCGCACGTCTGGGCAGGGACGCCGATCGCGCAGCGAGCGACGCACGCGAGCAATCCGGACATGGTCGTCTTGCGGTCGGCGAAGCCATCGGTTCGATGGAAGCCATCGGCCGCACCAGCCGCAGCATGGGCGACATGCTGGATATGATCGATCAGGTGGCCTTCCAGACCCGACTGCTTTCCCTCAATGCGGCCATCGAGGCTGCCCGGGCCGGCGAGCACGGCCGCGGATTCGGGGCCGTGGCTACCGAGGTGCGCCAGCTGGCCCAGCGGTGCGCGGAGGCGGCGGGGGATATCCGTGGCCTCGTCAAGGCGAGCGACGAAGCCGTGCGCAGCGGCCCTGGCCGGGTTGCCCGGGCCGGCGGGGTGATCGAAGCATCGGCAGCAGCGTCGACCGCCTTGCCGGAGCAATGGCGGCCATGCTGGTGGCCGGCCGCGCGCGGGCCAGCGAGATCACGGCCGTGAACCAGGTGGTGATCGACATGGATGCGATGACACGGGAGAATGCTGCACTCGGCGAGCAGGCCGCCGCGGCGAGCCGGGCGATGAGGGAGAGCGCCACGGCACTGCTGGACGAAGTCGGTTTCTTCACCCTCGTGGAGACGGCAGCCCCGCCGCCAGCCATCGACGAGGTCGCCGGGTCTTCGCAAGCCACGTTCGCCGATCCACTCCCGGTTCTCACCTGATCAGACGGTCAAGCTCGAATGAGCATGGTTATTGGTCCAGACAATCGCGGTCCATCCCTGCTCGACCAGGCGGCTGGCGGCAGCGGACTGCGGGCGGTGTTCCAGCCGATCGTGCGGCTCGATACCATGACCGTGGTGGCGCATGAGGGCTTGTGCCGGCCGGCGGAAGGAGCCAGGGACCTCAGCGTGCTCGACATGCTCGACCTGGCTCGCGCCAAGGGCCGGCTCGGCGAGTTCGAGCTGCTGGCTGCCCGCACTGTCTGTGCCGCCTTTGCCATGCAGCCTGGGGGCGGCCGTTTGCTGGTCAATCTCAGCGCGCATACCATCGTGGACGGCGGCCTGCAGCCGGACCAGTTGATCGCGGCCCTGTCGGGGGCGGGCATCAGCCTCGATCGCATCACGATCGAGGTCACCGAACGCGACATCGTGGAGAATCCGGCCGAACTCGCGCATGCCGTCGGCTATCTGCGGGCACGCGGCACGCGCATCGCGCTGGATGATTTCGGCAACGGCCACTCCAATTTCGAAATGTGGAACGAACTTCACCCCGAAATAGTGAAGATCGATCGCTACCTGGTGCACGGGCTGGCGCGAAGCGCCGAAAAGCTCGCGATAGTGCGTGCGCTGTGTAGCGTCGCCGAGACGCTCGGTGCCGATCTGGTGGGCGAGGGCGTGGAAGATGCCGCGGACCTGCGGCTGTTGCGGGAGCTGGGCATTTCCTACGTGCAGGGCTTTCTGCTTGGGCGGCCGCTGACCGAGGCCGCAACCTCGGTCAGCGACGAGGCCCGCGAGGCGATCCGCGGGCACACGGTGCCGGTGCCGCCGCGGCCGCGCGGCCCGGTCACGCAACGACCGCTGCAGGCGGGTCACCTGGTGATTCCCGCTCCGGCCGTCACCTTGCAGCAGACCAACGACGACGTGGCGGCGCTGTTCGCGCGGCACGACGAACTGCATGCCGTGGCGGTCACCGACGGGGAACGTCCGGTGGGGCTCATCAATCGCCGCGTGTTCACCGAGCGACTTGCGCAGCCGTTCGCGCGCGAGCTGTTCGGGCGGAAATCCTGCGAGGCCTTCATGCACGCCGCGCCCTTGCTCTGCGAGGAGGGCCAGTCGGTGGAGAGCATGGCCGACGTGCTGCGTGGCGAGGACCAGCGCTACCTGACCGACGGTTTCATCATCACCCGCGACGGAAATTATCTCGGGCTGGGCACCGGCGAGTCGCTGGTGCGGCGCGTGACCGAGCAGCGCATCGAAGCGGCGCGCTATGCCAATCCGCTCACCTTCCTGCCGGGCAACATACCGGTGACCGAGCACATGGAGCGGCTGATACGCGAGCAGCGCATCTTCGTTGCCGCCTATGTGGATCTGAACGACTTCAAGCCATTCAACGACCAGTACGGTTACTTCCGGGGCGACGAGATGATCCGCCTGCTGGCGGCGATCCTCACCGCACGGATCGATCCGGCATGCGATTTCGTCGGCCACATCGGCGGCGACGATTTCATGCTGCTGTTCCAGAGCGCCGATTGGGAATCGCGCTGCCGGACGGTCATCGCCGAATTCAACGAGCGCTCGCGTGTCCTGTTCGATGCCGAGGATCTCGCCCAGGGAGGCATCGAGGGTGAGGACCGTCGTGGTACGCGGCAGTTCTTCGCGCTGGCCACCGTGTCGATCGGTGCGGTCCGCGTCCAGGCTCCCTTTCCCCGCCGTCCCGAAATCATCGCCACGCTCGCCGCCCGGGCCAAGCGGCATGCCAAGCGCGAACGGCTCGGCTTCCATGTATTTCTGGCTTCCGCGACCGAACCGGCAGCGTCTGCCACCTGAACTGCATCGAGGCGGCCGTGGTTCTTCGAAACCACAGGTCGCCCTGGCAGTTCCCGCGCCCTCATCCGGCAAGTTCCGCCGTCACCCTGGCTGCGTCGACCATCGCCTTGCGCAGTTCCAGGCGGAGCTGGGCCGGGCCTCCACGACCCGCATCGAGCCGCGCGAGGTGGCGGCGCAGCAGGCGAAGGTCTTGTCGCCGGCCCAGGGCATCTGTCATGCGCTTGAGTTCGCGCATGGGGCGCCGAGGGTGGGTCGCGTCGGCGAGAGCCGGCGACATGGCGGAAACCTTCGCCATGGCATCGAGCTGCAGGCGCAGTCGACGCAGGCGGCGACGCCAGCGATGGAGCAGGTCGACGGTACCCCGGCGCCGGGCATCGTCTTCGCTGCGTTTGGTGCGGCGCCGGCTACGTTTCAGCGCCCGTGCCATGGCTTGCGGGTTGACACGTTCCCATGACAGGGCGGAAAGCGCCTGGCGAATCCGGCCGAGTTCGCTCCTTCGCGCGGCGAAGTCGGGGTCCGTGGCCAACGCGCTGAGCAACTCCTGGTTGCAGGCCTCTTCAAGGGCGGCGGCAGCGGCATGCCACGGCGCTGCGCTTCCACCCATGGCCAGCGATTGCGCTGTCTGCGTCGCGACGAAGGCATCGCGCAGCGCGGAGAGGCTCCGTGCCAGCTTGCGCAGGCGACGATCGATCCACCGGGTTGCGTCATCCGGCTTCGGCTCCGCCAGCGCAAGGATCGCACGCAGCGAACGGATCTCTTTGCGCGCCCGATGAATGCCAACGTGCCGGTTCCGGGTATTGGCCAGCGCCCGGTCGATCGCATGGCATTCGCGCACCGCAAGCACGGCCAATGCCCCGCCGGGGGTGATGGCCCTGGCTTGAGCGCGGGATGGCTTCGATTCTGGAACAGGCATGGCCGGCCCCTGGCAAGGCAGGTTAAGCGTCGTACCCCTGATTGTCGTATGCGACGAGTGCTTCTTTCATGTCGCGACCGACGCTGGGTGCCTTCATGATGCCCATGTTCGTGTGAAGCGCACAAACAGGGTGCCCGACCACGGCTGCAGGTTGGCCAGGGCATGACTTCAGGCCCATGCACTAGTGTCAACTTCGTACTATGGTTCACTCAATGCCAGGTGGCGGTGCGGGTGAGCCGAAGTGGACGACAGCGCCGGCCAGTTGAAGAAGTTCCAGAAGGAGCTTTCCAGCGGCACCGTGGCGCTGGTGCTGCTGGCGGTGCTGGGGCAGTCGCGCCAGCCGATGTACGGCTACCAGATCGCCAAGCGGCTCGAAGAAACGGGCGAGGGTGTGCTGGCCGGCAAGCAGAGCGCGCTGTATCCGGTGCTGCGCAACCTGGAGGCGGCCGGCCTGCTCGCCAGCGAGGTGGAGCCGTCCGTCAGCGGGCCGCCGCGCCGCTATTACCGCATCACCAGACCGGGGCGCGAGGCCCTGCGTGAATGGGTCGCCGCGTGGAACGCCACCCGCGATTCCGTCGACAACGTCTTGCAAGGAGGGGTGTCATGAACGCGCCGCGCACCATCGTCGAATACCTTGAGCAGCTGCGTGCCGCGTTGCGCGGCGCCGACCCGGCGCTGATCCAGGACGCGCTGTACGACGCCGAGGAACACCTGCGCGCCGAACTGGCCGAGCAGCCCGGGCGCAGCGAGGCACAGATGCTGGAACACGTCGTCGGCAGCTACGGTGCGCCGGACGAGGTGGCGGACATCTACCGCGACCAGGAGATCAAGATCCAGCGCGCGCTGCGCCCGCCGCGGCCGCCGAAGCGGCGCTCGCTGGCCGGGCGCTTCTTCGGCGTCGCCGCCGATCCGCGCACCTACGGCGCGCTGTTCTACATGCTGCTGGCGCTGGCCACCGGCATCTTCTACTTCACCTGGGCGGTGACCGGCCTGTCGCTGTCGTTGGGGCTGTCGGTGCTGATCATCGGCTTGCCGTTCATCGTGCTGTTCTTCGGCAGCGTGCGCGTGCTGTCGCTGGTGGAAGGGCGCATCGTGGAGGCGATGCTGGGCATGCGCATGCCGCGCCGGCCGGTGTATCCCATCCAGGGCATGACCCTCATGCAGCGCATCGGCAGCATGTTCACCGACGTGCATACCTGGACCACCCTCTGCTACCTGTGGCTGATGCTGCCACTGGGCATTGTGTATTTCACGCTGACGGTGACCCTGCTCAGCGTGTCGGTCGCCTTCATCGCTGCGCCGCTGGCGATGCTGTTCCGCGACGACAGCTGGTTGTCCTGGCCGCGCCAGGTCACCGTGGACTGGGGCTCCGGCGCACATGTGCCGGGCTGGGGCGACGCCATCGCGATGTGCGTGATCGGCATCGTGCTGCTGTTCGCTACCCTGCACCTGGCGCGCGGCCTGGGGCGGCTGCACGGATATATTGCCAAGCACATGCTGGTGCCGCGCGCGGCGAGCTGACCGTGGTGGTTCAGACCAGTTGCAGGTCGCGCGGCCGGGCCTGCGGGAACACCGCCTGCAACTGGCTGTCCGACAGCCCCCAGAGGCGCTTGAACACGCCGCCGAACACGTCGCGGTAGTTGTTGAGCACCGGGTAGTCGCGATCCTGCAGCAGGCTTTGCCGCGTGACCGCGATCTGGTTGCCGGCGATGCGGCCGCCGTTGACCTTGCCGCCGAGTACCCAGTGCACCGTGCCGTGGCCGTGGTCGGTGCCCTTGTCGCCGTTCTCGCGGAAGGTACGGCCGAACTCGGAGACCACCATTACCACGGTGTTGTCCCATTCGCTGCCGAGCGCGTCGGCGTAGGCGGCCAGGCCCTGCCCGAGGTTTTCCAGGTTGTTCGCCAGGGCGCCGCTGACGCTGCCCTGGTTCACATGGGTATCCCAGCCGCCGACGTCGACGAAGCCGAGGCGGTACTGGTCGCGCATCAGCGTGGCGATGCGCCGGGTCTCGGCGGCGAAGTTCCTCGCGTTGGCGGCGCCGCGGTTCGCCTTGGCCATTTCTTCCTGCAGATCCTTCGATACCTGCTGGTGCAGCTCCAGCCCGTCGGCAGCGGCAGCGGCGAGCGGGGTGTGCCTGTACATGCCGGCAAGGATCGACGATTGCCCGGCGTCGAACACTGGCCTGGCCACGCCCCGCAGCGAAATGTTGGGAATGTCCTTGCGACCCTGGAAGCTAAGCGGCAACGCATCGGTGAACGCGATGGCCGGGACGCGCGGCAGCGTGCCGGACAGGCGTGCGAGGAAGCCGCTGCGGAAATCGCGGTGTGGCGCGGCCGGTTCGCCGGATTCGATATTGTCCTGGGTCTCGAAGTGGCTGCGGGAGAGATCGTCGGTGCCGGCGAACGGCACGAAGGTGATCTGCTTGCGTTGCCACAATGGATAGATCGAATCGCGCAGCACCGGGGTGAGGCCCCAGTCCGCGTCCAGCGCGATCGCGCTGGACGGGTTGCCGGCATCGGGCCTGGCGATCGCCAGGGTCGGGCGCGATTCGTAATAGAAGTCGCTGCCGTACGGCACCAGCAGGTTGTTGCAGTCGTAGCCGCCGCGCAGGAACACCAGCAGGAAGCGTGGCGAACTGGCCGGCGCGGCGAACAGCCTGCCGGAAAACGACAGCGCCGGGACGGCTGCAGCGCTGGCGGCGGCGAACAGGAATTCACGGCGGTTCATGGGGTGCCTCGGCGGGTGGCGGGGAAGGCGGCTGGACGGACACGTGCGGCGGTCAGCGGTAATTGAAATCCGGCGACGACAGCAGGAAGGTGTTCCACTCCTGCTGCGAGGTTGCCTTGCCCAGTGCCGTACGGGTGCTGGCGGAAAGGCCGGGCTCGATCGCTTCGTAATACAGCCGGCTGGTCAGCATCGGGAAGCCGGCGTTGACCCTGGGGCTGCCTTCGGGCCGGAACAACTGGTTGTCGCCGGTGCCGATCGCGCGGGCGATTTCGAAGCGTTTGGCCATCTGGCCGGAGCTGCTCCAGTCGACGGAATCCAGCGGCCAGCCGTCCGGCGTGAGGCGGCCGAAGGGCGGTTCGCCCATCTGGTTGAGCCAGTTGACCAGCGGCCGCGCGTTGGCGATCGGCTGGCCGTCGTAGGCCAGCCGCATGGCCGACACCACGAACCGGGTCGGATCCTTGAACTTCCCGCCGCTCCCGTCGAACTCCGCCGAGGTCAGCATGGTGCGCATCACGGCGGCGATGTTGCCGCCACTGCGCTGGAAGGTGGCGGCCATCTTCGCCACCAGCGACGGGGGCGGATCGTCGGCGACGAAATATCCGGCGAGCTGGCGCGAGATGAATTGCGCGCAGGCCGGTTGCTGCACGATCAGCTGCACCGCCTGTTCCACCTCGCGGAAGCCGCTGCCCTTGATGTGCTGGCCGAGGAACACCTTGTCGCTGAAATCGTGGCGCGCCGGGTTGAACTCGAACAGGTCCCGGCGCACGACCCGCGCCTGCATGCGCGGGTCGAAACGGCGCTGCCGGTCGTTCGGCGGGGCCAGCCCCGAGCCGGTCAGGATCAGCGCCAGCTGCTGCACGTCCTGCTGGGTATAGCCCGAGCCGACGCCCAGCGCGTGCAGTTCCATCAGCTCGCGCGCGTAGTTCTCGTTGACCTTGCCCCGGGCGTTCTGCGCGTTGTCCAGGTACTCGAGCATGGCCGGACTTTCCAGCGTGGCCAGCAGCAGATCGCTGAACTTGCCCAGTGCGTGCGGGCGGATGGTGTTCTCGGCGTAGTCGGCGACGACCCAGCGGACCCGCCCTTTCGCCGCGTACACGCTGAAGTGGTTGAGCCAGAACCACGTCAGCTGTTCCTTGAGCTGGTCGCTGCCGTAGACGGCGCGCAGCAATTCGGTCTGTTGCGCCTGCAGCGCCAGGTTCTGGCCGTGTTGCTGCAGGGCTTTTTTCGCGGCGATCTTGCCGTCGCCATCGGGCATGTCCCGGATGCGTTGCTGCTCGTCGCGCAGTTGCGCCATCAGTTGCGCGACGGGCGTATTGATGGCTTCGTAGCTGCCGATCAGGCCCGCGACGGGCGCGGGCAGGGCATCGGACCCGCCGGCGGCGAGCTGCCGGTCGAGGTAACGGGCGCGGCCGAGCTCGCGATAGCTGGCCACCTGCGCCGAGTCGATGCCGAAGCCGATCCGCTGCAGCCAGGCGATATCGTCACGATGCAAGGGCTGGCCGTGAGGGCTGCCTGGCGCCGCGAGCGCTGCCGTTCCATCGGCGCCGCGGTCGGGCCGGGCCTGCGCACCGCACGCCGACACGGCGAGGGATGCCAGTGCGTACAGCGCAAGCCGCGGCAGGCGCGAACGCGGCGAAGTCGCAGTGGCCGGCGGACAGTGGGACGGCGGTATTGGCTGCATGCGGGGCATTCCAGGCAGTGCACGGCAGGGATGGGCAATGGCGACGCCACAGTGTCAACGCACGCGAGCGGCATCCGATGACAGCGGGCAGGTTTTTCGTCGAGGCATTGAGTCGGGATTCAGGCACCGGCACGAAGGCATCGGTCGTTCCGCGACAACTTGCGGGCGCTCCGGGGGATGGCGCGCCGCGAAGCCCGTCGCCGGTTACCATGCCGCCTTTGCCGGAGCGGGCCGATGCCGAAGACCTACGATCGCGACTATTTCGACAAGTGGTACCGCGACCCGCGGCACGCGGTCGGCTCGCCGGCGGAGCTGAAGCGCAAGGTGGCGATGGTGGTGGCGCAGGCCGAGTACTACCTGGGCCGGCCAGTGCGCAACGTGCTCGACGTGGGTTGCGGCGAGGCGACCTGGCGCGCGCCGCTGCGAGCGCTGCGACCGGGCATCGCGTATCGCGGGCTGGACGCCAGCGAGTACGTGGTGGCGCGTTACGGGCGCAGCCGCCACATCGGGCTCGCGCGGTTCGGCCAGCTGGAGCAGCTGCGCTTCGATACCCGCTTCGACCTGATCGTATGCACCGACGTGCTGCATTACCTGAAGCCGGCGGAGATCCGTGCCGGGCTGCAGGGCATCGGCGAGATGCTCGAAGGCGTGGCGTTCATGGAGGTGTTCACCAGCCGCGACGACGTGGCCGGTGACCACCACGGTTTCGTGGCGCGCGCGCCGGCGTGGTACCTGCGCGAGTTCGGTGAGGTCGGCTTGCTGCCGTGCGGCTCGCATTGCTACCTGGGGCCGCGGCTGGAACGCCACATCGCGGCGCTGGAACGGGCGCAACTGCCAGCCTGAAACAGTCCCGGGCTTCGGGGTGCTCAACCCCGACCTGTGGGGGGAAGGATAAGGTTTCTGGTCTTCGTCGCGGAGAGCAACCCCACCCCAACCCTCCCCTGCAAGCAGGGGGGCGTGCCCTGTGGCTCAGTCGGCCTTGGTCTTGTGCTTGTAGCGGCAAAGGTCGCGGATCATGCAGTGCGAACAGTCGGGCTTGCGCGCCTTGCACACGTAGCGGCCGTGCAGGATCAGCCAGTGGTGGGCGTCCTGCTTGAACTCCGCCGGGATCACCTTCTCCAGCTTGTCCTCGACCGCGCGCACATCCTTGCCCGGAGCCAGCCCGGTGCGGTTGGCGACGCGGAAGATGTGCGTGTCGACCGCGATGGTCGGTTCGCCGAAGGCGGTGTTGAGGATCACGTTGGCGGTCTTGCGGCCCACGCCGGGCAGCGCTTCCAGCGCCTCGCGGGTGCGTGGCACCTCGCCGCCGTGCTGCTCGATCAGCAGCCGGCACAGCGCGATCACGTTCTTCGCCTTGGCGTTGAACAGGCCGATCGTGCTGATGTACCGCTTGAGTCCGTCCTCGCCCAGCGCGAGGATCGCCTGCGGCGTGTTCGCCACCGGGTAGAGCTTCTTCGTGGCCTTGTTCACGCCCACGTCGGTGGCCTGCGCCGACAGCACCACGGCGACCAGCAGTTCGAACGGCGTGGAGTAGGCGAGTTCGGTGGTGGGATGCGGGTTCAGCTCGCGCAGGCGGGTGAACAGCTCGACCACGTTGGCGCGTTTCATGGGCATGGCGAAACGTCCGTCATGCCAGCGAAAGCTGGCATCCAGTGTCTTGCCGCTGCCCCAGCCTGAGAGTCGCCGGGTTCCAGCCTGCGCAGGAACGACGATCTGCGGCCCCGCGTGTTCATGGCGATTTGTCCTGTTTCGCACGCGCGCGCGCCAGCGCGGCCAGCACCGGGTTGCTCGATGCGGCGGTGTCCACCGCCGCCTTGCGCGCCGCCAGTTCCGCCTCGCGCGCGGCCGTTTCGCGCGCCAGGCGCGCCTCGCGGCGCTGGAAGTGTCCGCGCGCCGCGTCGGCGTGCGCCTGGTCGATCTGCTGCGCCGGCATCGGTTCCAGCACGATGCAGTCGACCGGGCAGGCCGGCACGCACAGCTCGCAGCCGGTGCAGTCGCCGGCGAGCACGGTGTGCATCAGCTTCGATGCGCCCACAATCGCATCGACCGGACAGGCCTGGATGCACTTGGTGCAGCCGATGCAGTCGGCCTCGACGATGCGCGCCAGCAGGCGCGGCTTTTCCGTGCCGCGGGCCGGGTCCAGCGGCAGCGCCGGCCGCTGCAGCAGGGCGGCCAGCTGCGCGATGCCGGCCGCGCCGCCCGGGGGGCAACGGTTGATTTCCGCCTCGCCGCATGCGATCGCCTCCGCATACGGCCGGCAGCCGTGATAGCCGCACTGCTCGCATTGCGTCTGCGGCAGCAGGGCATCGATGCGGTCGGCGAGGCTCATCGTCGGTGCGTCAGCGCACGGTGGCACCCGGCTTGGCGCCCTGGTCGGCGTCGAGCAGGAACAGGTCGCTGCCGCCGTCGCCGGCGGAGAGGATCATGCCTTCGGACAGGCCGAAGCGCATCTTGCGCGGCGCCAGGTTGGCGATGAACACCACGTTGCGGCCGACCAGCTTTTCCGGTTCGGCGTAGGCGGCGCGGATGCCGGAGAAGATCTGCCGCTTGCCCAGCGGGCCGGCGTCCAGTTCGAAGCGCAGCAGCTTGTCCGAGCCGTCCACGACGTCGCAGGCGGTGACCTTGCCGATGCGCAGGTCGAGGCGCGCGAAATCGTCGATGCCGATGGTGGCGGGATCGGAAAGGGTGGATGCCCCGGCATTCGCCAGCAGGGCGCCGGGATTCGTCACGGCGGGCTTCGGGCTGTCGTTCCTGGGCTTTTTCTTCTTGTCGGCAACGGGAGCTTCGGCCGATGCGCCGAGCGAATCCTTCGAGGCTTCGACCATCGCCTCGATGCGCTTGGGGTCGATGCGGCCGAGCAGCGGGTCGAACGCGTTGATGGCGTGGTTGCGCAGTTCGACGTGAGCGTCGTCGAAGTCGATGATCGGCGCGTCCAGGAACTTCTCGGCCGCGGCCACGGTGGCTGGCAGGATTGGCTTGAGCAGGCCTGCCAGCAGGCGGAACGCGGCCAGCGCGAATGAACACACCTGGTGCAGTTCTTCGCGGCGCGATTCGTCCTTGGCCATCGTCCACGGTGCTTTGGCAGCGATGTAGCCGTTCACCAGGTCAGCCATAAGGACGAACTTGCGGGTGACCTCGGCGAACTCGCCGTTGTCGTACAGCGTCGGCACATCGTCGTAGTGCGAAACCAGCACTCGCCACAACTCGACCTCCTCGCGACCGAAGTGCGAAGCCAGGCGGCCGCCGAAGAAGTTGTGCACGAAGCCGGCGGTACGGCTGGCGATGTTCACCCACTTGCCGACCAGATGCGAGTTGACGCGCTCCTCGAACGCCTTGAGGTCGAGGTCCACGTCCACCGGCGCGTCGCTGAGCATGCTGGCGAAGTAGTAGCGCAGGAACTCCGGATGGATGCCGGCGTCGAGGTAGGTGCGCGCCTGGATGAAGGTGCCGCGCGACTTGGACATCTTGGCGCCGTTCACCGTGAGGTAGCCGTTGACGTGCAGCGCGGTGGGCACGCGCATCTGCGCGCCATGCAGCATCGCCGGCCAGAACAGGCCGTGGAAGTTGATGATGTCCTTGCCGATGAAGTGGTGCATCTCGGCCGTGCTGGCGGGGGCGAGGAAGTCCTCGAACTTGAGGCAGGCGGTGCGGTCGCACAGCGCCTTGAAGCTGGCCAGGTAGCCGACCGGCGCGTCCAGCCATACGTAGAAGAACTTGCCCGGCGCGTCGGGGATCGGGAAGCCGAAGTAGGGCGCGTCGCGCGAGATGTCCCAGTCCTTCAGCCCGCCGTCCAGCCATTCGCGCAGCTTGGCCGCCACGCCGACGTTGGCCACCGGCTTGCCGTGGGTGTACTTGCCGGCGAACCAGTCGCGCAGCAGCCCCTCGAACTTGCCCAGTTCGAAGAAGTAATGCTCCGAGTCGCGCAGCACCGGGGTGGCGCCGGACATCACCGAGTACGGGTTGATCAGGTCGGTAGGCGCGTAGGTGGCGCCGCAGTGTTCGCAGTTGTCGCCGTACTGGTCCGGCGTGCCGCAGTTCGGGCACACGCCCTTGATGTAGCGGTCCGGCAGGAACATCTGCTTTTCCGGATCGAACAACTGCTGGATCTTGCGCCTGGCGATGTAGCCGCCGTCGCGCAGGCGCGTGTAGATCAGCGTCGACAGTTCGCGGTTCTGTTCCGAATGGGTGCTGTGGTACTGGTCGAAGGCCACGCCGAACGCGGCGAAATCCGCCTCGTGGCCTTCGCGGATGCCGGCGATGAAAGCCTCGGGCGTCATGCCGGCCTTCTCCGCGGCCAGCATGATCGGCGTACCGTGCGCGTCGTCGGCGCAGACGTAGATTACCTTGTTGCCGCTCATTCGCTGCGCGCGCACCCAGATGTCGGCCTGGATGTAGCCCAGCAGGTGGCCCATGTGCAGCGGGCCATTGGCATAGGGCAGGGCGTTGGTGACGAGCAGGCGACGACTCATGGGGCGTATTCCGTTGTTGACTGCGCATTATGCCATGGCCGCCACGGTCGCATTGGCTGCGGACGGTCTTCCGGCGAGGTTCGGCGGCAGGGTCGGGCACGCCCCGGAGGTGCCTCGCGATGCATGGAGGCGATCTGATCGATTGCGTATTTATACGTGTTTATATACATTTATGCGCATTCAATCAGGTGGGATTGGCGTGCAGACGAACAGCATTTCCCTGGCGGCGGGCGAGCGGGACGCCATGGCACCGGCCATCCGCGCCACCCGGCTGGTCTTCCTGGCTTCCGGCATCGGCATGGCCGCGTGGGCGCCGATGGTGCCTTACGCAAAGGCGCGGCTCGGCCTCGACGAGGCTTCGCTCGGCTTGTTGCTGCTGGCCTTCGGCGGCGGCTCGATGGTGTCGATGCCGCTGGTCGGCTTCCTCACCCATCGTTTCGGCAGCCGCCGGGTGATCGGCGTCGGCGGCCTGCTGCTGTGCCTGGCGCTGCCGCTGCTGGCGATCGCGCCGGGCGCGGCCACGCTGGCGCTCGCCCTGTTGTACTTCGGCGCGACGCTGGGCGCGGTGGACGTGGCGATGAACGCACATGCGGTGGAGGTGGAGCGTCGCGATGGCCGTCCGCTGATGTCGGGCTTCCACGGGCTTTTCAGCATCGGCGGCTTGAGCGGTGCCGCGGGCATGAGCCTGCTGCTGGCGCTGGGCATGCCGCTGACCGTTGCCGCCGTGGCGATTGCCGCGCTGCTGGCCGTGGTGGTGGTGACGCAGTGGCCCTGCCTGATCGAACACGTCGACGATGCCGGCGAACGCGCGGCGTTCGGCATGCCGCGCGGCCTCGTGCTGGTGCTGGGCCTGCTGTGTTTCATCAGCTTCCTGGCCGAGGGTTCGATGCTGGACTGGAGCGCGGTGTTCCTGCGCGATTTCCGCGGCTTCCCGGCGGCTTCGGCCGGCATCGGCTATGCCGCCTTTTCGGTGGCGATGGCGGTGGGGCGGCTTGGCGGCGACTGGACGGTGGCGCGCTTCGGCCCGGTGCTGACCGTGCGCCTGGGCGCCTGCACCGCGGCGGCGGGCTTCCTGCTGGCGTCGATGCTGGCGTGGCCCGGCGCGGCGCTGGTCGGCTTCGTGCTGGTGGGTTTGGGCGCGGCCAACATCGTGCCGGTGATGTTCGGCGCGGCCGGCCGCTTGCCTGGCACGTCGCCGGGCATCGCCATCGCCACGGTGACCACGCTGGGTTATGCCGGCCTGCTCAGCGGCCCGGCGCTGATCGGTTTCCTGGCCCAGGCCAGCAGCCTGCCGGTGGCGCTGGCCGCAGTGGCCGGGCTGCTGTTGCTGACCGCCGCCTCGGCAAGGCTGGTGCGGCCGTGAGTGCGCCGCGCTTCGACACCGTGGTGTTCGACCTCGGCGGCGTACTGCTGGACTGGAACCCGCGCCATCTGTATCGCCGGCTATTCGACGACGAAGCGGCGATGGAGCGCTTCCTGGCCGAGGTCTGCACCCAGCACTGGAACGAGCAGCAGGATGCGGGGCGCGCCTGGCGCGAGGCCATCGACGGGCTCAGCGCACAGCATCCGCGGCATGCCGAACTGATCGCCGCCTACCGCGAACGCTGGGACGAGATGCTGCGCGGGCCGATCGAGGGCAGCGTGGCCATCCTCGACGAGCTGCGCGCACGCGGCGTGCGGTTGTACGCGCTGACCAACTGGTCGCAGGAAACCTTTTCGCTGGCGCGGCAGCGCTACCGCTTCATGGACGCCTTCCGCGGCATCGTGGTGTCGGGCGAGGAGCGGCTGATCAAGCCCGACCCGGCGATCTTCCGCCTGCTGCTGTCGCGCCATGGCCTGGAGGCCGCGCGCACGGTGTACATCGACGACGCGCCGCGCAACGTCGAGGCCGCGGCGCGGCTGGGCATGCACGCGCTGCACTTCCGTGATCCTGCCACCTTGCGCGCGGAACTCTGCCGTGCGGGCCTGCTGGAGGCGGCGCATGGCTAAGCCGACGCTGCCCAGCGAGATGCTGCCGCAGGAGCGCCAGCACGAGATCCTGCAGCGCCTGCGCAGCCGCGGGCGGGTGGTGGCGGCGGAGCTGGCGGTGGAGTTCGCCGCGTCGGAGGATTCGATCCGCCGCGACCTGCGTGAACTGGCCGCGCAGGGGTTGTGCAAGCGCGTCTATGGCGGCGCACTGCCGCTGTCGGCGGCGATCGCGCCGCTGAAGCAGCGGCGCGGTGAACAGGTCGGCCGCAAGCTGGCCCTGGCGCGCAAGGCGGTGAGCCTGGTGCGCGAAGGACAGGTGCTGCTGGTCGACGCCGGTTCCACCAATGCCGCGATTGCCGCGGCGCTGCCCGAGCGGATGAACCTCACCGTGATCACCAACGCGCCGGATATCGCGCTGGCGCTGATCGAGCGCGAAGGCTTCGGGATCCTGCTGCTGGGCGGCCGCATCGACCCGCGGATCGGCGGCGCGGTGGGGGCGCAGACCCTGCAGGAACTGCATCGCGTCCGCGCCGACCTGTGCTTTCCGGGCGCCTGCGCCATCGACGCGGACAGCGGCCTGTGGGGCTTCGACAGCGAGGAATCGCTGCTGAAGCGGGCGATGGTGGAGGCCAGCGGCGAGACTGTGGTGGTGGCCACCAGCGACAAGCTGGGCGCGGTGGCCACGCACCGGATCGCGCAGATCGCCGAGGTGCAGCATCTGGTGGTCGAGCATGCCGTCGGCCGCCAGGCACGCGCCGCGTTTGGCGCCCGCGGCGTCAGCGTGCATCGGGCCGAACCGGCGGCCGACTGATCAGCCGCACATGAAAACGCCCCGCACCGGCGGGCGGTGCGGGGCGTTCGGTCAGCCGCAGCGATGCGGGGTCAGTCCTGCCGTTCCCAGACCTGCGAGCGGCCGAGCAGGGCGAAGCCGATGTAGCCGTGCACGTCGAGCTTGCGACCGCCGTCCACCAGCTTGAGCTTCACCTTGTAGACCTTGCCGTTCTTCGGATCGAGGATCCTGCCGCCGCTCCACTCGTCGCCATCCTTGCTGACGCCCCACATGAAGGTCATCCCCACGATCGGCTGGTTCTTGCGTTCGCCGTCGCACCTGGTGCAGAGCGGGTGCTCGCCGTCGCGGGCCACGTCCTCCGGCGTGCGGTTCAGCAGTTCCATGATCTTCGCCTGGTACTCGCCGTTGTATTCGGTGATCTGGACGATCGACTTCGGCTGGTGGGTGGCGTCGTCGATGGTCTTCCAGGTGCCGGCCGGGGTGTCGGTGGCGGCCAGCGCGGTGCCGGCCGCCAGCAGCAGGCCGGCGGCGAAGGTGAGGCGGACAGCAAGCTTCATGGATATCCTCCCGTACGAAAGCGTATGGATGCGAGACTGGCGAGGTTCCATGGGGCCGTCAAGTTGCATTGCGCCATGTCTGTCGCTGACCCAGGTCAGCGGGGCCGCGACGGCGGACTGGCATAATGGCGCTTCCGAGAATCATTCGAATTGACATGACACAGGCGAACGAAACCCTGGTCCGCCAGATCCTGGGCGGCCTCATCGACACCCATACCGGCGCGCCGCTGGCCGAGGCCGTGCGCGCGGTCGGCGTGGACGGGACGAAGGTGTCGGTGGACCTGCAACTGGGCTACCCGGCCGCCGGCGCGATCGACAGTTTGGCGGCGCGCGTGCGCCAGGCGCTGGAAGCCGATCCGGCGATCGATGCGGCCGTGGTGTCGATCACCAGCCGCATCCATGTGCACAAGGTGCAGGGCACGCTGGGGCCGCTGCCGAACGTGAAGAACATCATCGTGGTGGCTTCCGGCAAGGGTGGCGTGGGCAAGTCCACGGTGTCGGCGAACCTGGCGCTGGCGCTGCAGGCCGAGGGCGCGAAGGTCGGCGTGATGGATGCGGACATCTACGGCCCCAGCCAGCCGACCATGCTCGGCGTGCACGGCAAGCCGGCCTCGCCGGACGGCAAGAGCATCATTCCGATGCAGGCGCACGGCATGCCGGTGATGTCGATCGGCTTCCTGGTGGAGGAAGACACGCCGATGATCTGGCGCGGCCCGATGGTCACCCAGGCGATGATGCAGCTGCTCACCGACACGCGCTGGGAGCAGCTCGACTACCTGATCGTCGACCTGCCGCCGGGCACCGGCGACATCCAGCTGACGCTGTCGCAGAAGGTGCCGGTGGCCGGCGCGGTGATCGTCACCACGCCGCAGGACATCGCCCTGCTGGATGCGCGCAAGGCGCTGAAGATGTTCGAGAAGGTCGAGGTGCCGGTGCTGGGCGTGGTGGAGAACATGGCCACCCACGTCTGCTCCAACTGCGGCCACGAGGAAAACATCTTCGGCGAAGGCGGCGGCGAGCGCATGGCGAGCCAGTACGGCGCGGCCTATCTCGGCTCGCTGCCGCTGGACATCCGTATCCGCGAGCAGGCCGACAGCGGCAATCCCACGGTGGCGGCAATACCCGATTCCGACCTCGCCATGCGCTATCGCGAGATCGCCCGCAACGCGGCGGGCCGGCTGTCGCGGCAGCCGCGCAACAAGTCGCTGGGGCTGGGCAAGATCGTGGTGCAGGGCGTACCCGCCGCATGACGGTGACGGCACGGCGCGTGCTGTGCCTGTGCGGCAGCCTGCGCCGGGTGTCGTCGAACCGCGCGGCGCTGGAGGCCGCGCGCCAACTGGCTGCGCCGACGCTCGAACTGGTGTTGTACGAAGGGCTGGGCAAGCTGCCGCTGTTCAGCCCGGATGACGATGTCGATCCGTTGCCACCCGTGGTGCTGGCGCTGCGCGAAGCCGTCGGTCGCGCCGACGCCCTGCTGATCGCCTGCCCCGAGTACGCCCACGGCCTGCCAGGCGCGTTCAGGAACCTGCTGGACTGGCTGGTCGGCAGCCTGGAGCTCCCCGGCAAGCCGGTGCTGCTGCTGAACACCGCCGCGCGTGGTTCGTACCATGCGCAGGAGGCGCTGGCCGAGGTCCTGGCCACCATGTCCGCCCAGCTGCTGGCGTCGCAGCCCTTGCCGGTGGCGCTGCCGGGCGCCGGCTGCACGGCGGCGCAGGTGCTGGCGAGCGCGGAACGCTGTGCGGAATTGCGCGCGGCGCTGGACGTGCTGGCCGAGGCGCTCCCCGCGGCCTGAGGCCACGCGGCTGGCGCGGCGGCGCCCCGACCATGTATTTTTGCCGCCTTGCGCCCGGCCCGACCGGGCGCTGCCGCTACCGACCGGAGACCGCGTGAGCATCAAATCCGACAAATGGATCCGCCGCATGGCCGCAAGCCACGGCATGATCGAGCCGTTCGAGCCGGGCCAGGTCAAGCTGCGCGACGGCGACAAGCTGATCTCCTACGGCACCTCCAGCTACGGCTACGACGTGCGCTGCGCGCGCGAGTTCAAGATCTTCACCAATATCAATTCCACCATCGTCGATCCGAAGGCGTTCGATCCGAGCAGCTTCGTCGACGTCGAGGCGGACGTGTGCATCATCCCGCCGAACTCGTTCGCGCTGGCGCGCACGGTCGAGTACTTCCGCATCCCGCGCAAGGTGCTCACGGTCTGCCTCGGCAAGAGCACCTACGCGCGCTGCGGCATCATCGTCAACGTGACGCCGCTGGAGCCGGAGTGGGAGGGCCACGTGACGCTGGAGTTCTCCAACACCACCCCGTTGCCCGCAAAAATCTACGCCAACGAAGGCGTGGCGCAGATGCTGTTCCTCGAATCCGACGAGGAGTGCGAGACCAGCTACAGGGACCGCGGCGGCAAGTACCAGGGCCAGCAGGGCGTGACGCTTCCGCGCACCTGAGTACGCGAGCTGAACGGCGGAACCGCGACCCGCATCGCCGTTCCGGGCCGCGCTACACTTCCATGATCCAGACGTTCGATTGCCAGGAGACTCCCATGACCCGTTTTTCCACATTGCTGACGCGCGTCACGGCAGCCCTCATGCTGGGCAGCCTGCTCGTGCTGGCAGGCTGCCACCGGGGCAGCACCCGGGACGCGGTCAGCACGGCGGCGATGAAGGGCCAGTTCGACGCCACGCTGCAGGCTTACAAGGACGGCCAGTTCCTGCTCGATGGCGCGGTGCTTTCGGCACTCGATGTCGGCAGCCATTTCGCCTACCTGAAGGATCAGGGCAAATTACCGAAGACCGTGCTGCTCACGCGCAGCGACGATTCCAAGATCCGCAAGCGGCACCTGGAATACCTGGCGCGCATGCAGATGGACTATGGCTTCACCGCGTATTACGACGATGACGGCACGCTGACCAAGATCAATCCGGTGGAAACCAAGGCCCGCGCGCTCGAGGATCATCATGCGCCGGCGCCGTTGCCCGATTCGCAGAAAGGCAAGGACGCCAGCAGTGGCGGTTTCGACCCGCAGCACCAGTACTGATTCCTGCCGGATGGACCATGGAAGCCGCGATGCGAATCGCGGCTTCCTGTTTTTTGGGGGCCGGGGCCGGCGCGGGACCCGGTCAGTCCAGGGTGCCTGCGCCGAGCCTGCGGTCGCGCCGGGTGGCGGCTGCCGTGCGCAGGGCGATCTCCAGGCCGCGCACCACCTCGGCCTGCGTCATGCTCGGCGCACCGGGGTGCTGCGCGGCCTGCGCCGGAAGGAACGGAATGTGGATGAAGCCGGCGCGTGCGCCCGGCCGCCGCGAGGCGAGGTGCAGCATGGCGTAGGCGATGTGGTTGCAGACGTAGGTGCCGGCGCTGTTCGAGATTTCCGCCGGCACTCCCTGCGCCCGCAGCGCAGCCAGCATCGCCTTGATCGGCAGCGTGCTGAAGTAGGCGGCCGGAGCATCGGCGATCACCGCCTCGTCGATCGGCTGCGCTCCGGCGTTGTCGGGGATGCGCGCATCCTGCAGGTTGATCGCCAGCCGTTCGATCGACAGCTGCGCCCGCCCGCCGGCCTGGCCGACCCCGAGCAGGATCGCTGGCGCCACCTCGCGCACCGCGCTCCTGAGCAGGCGCAGCGAGGCGGCAAATTCGGTGGGCAATTGCAGTGCGACGACGCGATGGCCGCCGATGCGCCGGCCGTGCAGCGTGCGCACGGCTTCCCACGACGGATTGACCGCCTCGCCGGCGAACGGATCGAAGCCGGTCAGCAGGATGCGTGGCAGGGGTGTGCCCATGGCGGCCTCTTCAGCGTGTTCAACGGAATACCAGCAGCCACATCATCATGAAGGTGGCGAGCAGGATCCACCACGCGCTCCACAACTGGGCGCGGATCACCCCGTATGGGCTGCGCAATTCCAGCAGCGCCGCCGGCACCAGGTTGTAGTCGGCCGCCATCGGCGTCAGCAGGGTGCCGCAATAGCCGCACAGCATGCCCATCGAGCCGAGTATCGCCGGATCGGCGCCGTGCTGGCGGATCAGCAGCGGCAGGCCGATGCCGGCCATCATCACCGGGAAGGCGGCGAACGCGTTGCCCATGATGACGGTAAACAGCACCATGCCCAGCGCGAAGGTGATCAGGCAGGCCAGCGCGCTGCCGGTGGGCAGCCAGCTGGTGGCCAGCGCGGCGATCGCCGCGCCCACGCCGCTTTGGGTGAACACCTCGCCCAGCGCCGCCAGCAGCAGCGGCAGCAAGGCCGCCCAGCCGATCGCGTCGAGCAGGCGGTGGCCCTCGGCCAGGCCGGTGGCCAGCGGCGCGCGCGCCACGCGCGCGGCGGCGAACAGCGCGATCACGCAGGCCAGCGCGAGCCCGGTCAGGGTCATCTGCGCGGTGGCGAACAGGTGCCGGCCCGCGAACGCGAGGTAGCCGCCGAACAGCGCCACCAGCAGGGTCACCAGCGGGATCAGCAGGGCCGGCACGAGCAGCTTGTGGCCGAGCCGGATGGCCGACTGCAGGCGTTGGGCGGCGCTGTTGTCCTCGGCATGGGCGTGCCGGTGCAGTCGCGGCGCCAGCAGGGCCAGCACGATCACGCCGGCGCCGGCCAGCTGCGAAGGCAGCGCATGGCCGGCGGCCTGCTGCGCCAGCACGTAGTCGCCGCCGCCGAACAGCACGCCGAGCACCAGCCAGAACGCGGCGTGCCAGGCGCGCCGTTCGCGCAGGTCGCGCAGGCCGCAGTAGAGCAGGAGGGCGGCGATCAGCCAGTAGACGTATTCGATGCGGAGCATGCTCAGTCCGCCGCCCCGGCGCGCAGGCCGGCGGCACGGCGCTGCAGCCGGCGCTGGTACAGCCATATCCGCACGGACTGCACGACGAAGGCGGCCACCGCGGTGGGCAGTGCCCACAACGCGATCGACAGCGGGCTCAGCTCGATGCCGTGCTGGGCGTAGAAGCCCTGGATCAGCAGCACCGCGCCGAGCGCGATGAACACGTCCTCGCCGAAGAAGCGGCCGATGTTGTCGGTGGCCGCGGCGACCGCGCGCAGTTCGTCGCGGTCGGCGTCGTCCAGCCCGGGATCGATCTTGGCTGCCGCCGCCTCGCCCATCGGCGCCAGCAGCGGGCGCACGGTCTGCGCCGGGCCGGCCACGCCGGTCAGTCCGAGCGTCGCCAGCAGCTGGCGCAGCAGCAGGTAGCCGATCAGCAGCCGCGCGAGGGTCAGTCCGTGCAGCCGGCTCATCCAGCGCTGCGCATGTTCGCGCAGGCCTGCGTGCTCGAGCAGACCGATCGCCGGCAGGGTCAGCACGAACAGCATCAGCATGCGGCTGGAGACGAAACTCCTGCCGAGCAGGGCGAGCAGGGCGGGAATCGTCAACCCGGCGAGCAGGCCGCTGCCGACGGCGGCGGTAACCACCACCAGCACCGGATTGAAGCGCAGCAGGAAGCCGATGACGATCACCGCGACGCCGAGCAGGGGCCAGTAGTTCATGCGGTTCCTCCGGGGTGGGGCGCAGCGCGCTTCATGCCGCATCCGGCGCGGCGACGCGCAGGCCGGCGGCATCGAGCGCCTCGCGCAGGCGGCCGGCCAGCTGCACCGCGTGTGGGCCATCGCCGTGCAGGCACAGCGTGTCGGCATGCAGCGGAACGGGCTGGCCGTCCACCGCATGCACCGTGCCGTTGCGGGCGATGCCGAGTGCCTGGGCCACGGCGGATTCCACTTCCTCGATCACCGCACCGGCCTCGCGCCGTGGCTGCAGCGAGCCATCGGCACGGTAGCGGCGGTCGGCGAAGGCCTCCGCCGCCACCGCCAGGCCGAGCTTCCGGCCCGCCTCGATCAGCGCCGAACCGGCCAGGCCGAACAATCGCAGCCGCGGGTCGAAGTCATGCACCGCGCTGGCCACCGCGTCGGCGAGGAGGGCATCGCGTGCGGCCATGTTGTACAGCGCGCCGTGTGGCTTGACGTGGCTGAGGGTAGCGCCGGCGGCGCGGGTGAACGCGTGCAGCGCGCCGATCTGGTACAGCGTCATGGCGTAGGCCTCGGCGGGCGTCACCGCGATCTCGCGCCGGCCGAAACCCTGCAGGTCGGGCAGCGAGACGTGCGCGCCGATCGCCACCCGGTGCGCCACTGCCTGCGCCACCGTGTGCTGCATGATCTCCGGGTCGCCGGCATGGAAGCCGCAGGCGATGTTGGCCGAGCTGAGCAGCGGCAGCAGCGCGTCGTCATCGCCCATGCGCCACGCGCCGAACGATTCGCCGAGGTCGCCGTTGAGGTCGATGCGGTTCATGCGCCGGTTTCCAGTCGTTGTGCGATCGCGTCGAGCATGCGGGCCAGTCGTTGCCGGTGTGCGGCCAGCCGGGCCAATGCCTCGTCCATGCCGGTGTCGCGGAAGCATACGGTATCGCCGGGACGCAGCTGCGCCAGCCGCGGCAGATCCACCGCGGCCAGCTGGCCGATGCGCGGATAACCGCCGGTCACCGGCGCCTCGGCCTGCAGCGCGATCGGCTGGCCCGATGGCGGCAGCTGCAGCGTGCCGGGCAGCACCGCCTCGGATACCAGTTCCAGCGGCTCGGCCAGGTGCAGCGCAAGACCGTCCAGACGACCGGCGGTGCGGTTGCTGTCCTTGCTCAACGTGAATCGCCCGCCATAGAGCTGCCGTTGCGAGGCGCTGTCCAGGGCGGCCCAATGGCTCCCGTGCAGCAGCGCCAGCGGCCGGCGCTCGAGATCGAACCAGGGCCGCGGGTCGAGGCCCCAGCCCAGTACGCGCACGTCGTGGCCGGGGGGCAGGGCACGCAGCGGCGGCGCCGCGCCCAGCGGCAACACGTCGCCCGCCTGCAGCGCGCGGCCGATGCGGGCATGCAGGTCGCTGCTGCGGCTGCCGAGCAGTGGCGGCACGTCGAAGCCGCCGCGCACGGCGAGATAGCTGCGGCAACCCTGGCGCATGCCGCCAAGCTGCAGCACGCTGCCCGCGGGCAGCTGGCAGGTCGTCCATGGCAGGATCGCCCGCGAGCCGACGTGGGCGGCGATCGCCGCGCCGGTCAGGGCGATGATCGCAGGCTGCTCGAAACGGAGGCTGGGCCCGGCCAGGGTGCATTCCAGCGCGGCCTCGCCGTGGCGATTGCCGACCAGCGCATTGGCGAGCCGCCAGGCCGGCATGTCCATCGCCCCGGCACGGCCCACGCCCAGCGCGGCATGCCCCGGGCGGCCGGCATCCTGCAGGCTGCTCAGCAAGCCCGGCTTGATCACCGTAATACTCATTCGGAGTGGGTCGTGGCCAGCTGGCGAAAGGCGTCCGCGTCGATCGCGCGGAAGCGCACGCGATCGCCCGCGGCGAGCAGCGCCGGCGCTTCCGCCGCGAGATCGAACAGGCGCAGCGGCGTGCGCCCGATGACCTGCCAGCCGCCGGGCAGCGCCTCGGGGTAGATGCCGGTCTGGCGGCCGCCGATCGCCACGCTGCCGGTCGGCACGCGCTGGCGCGGATCGCTGCGACGCGGCATCACCAGGCGCGGATCGAGTCCGAGCAGGTAGGGGAAGCCCGGGGCGAAGCCGAGCATCGCCACGCGGTAATCCGCCGCCGCGTGCAGCGCGGCCACCGCGGCCTCGTCCAGCCCGCAATGGGCGGCGACTTCGGCGAGGTCCGGGCCGTACTCGCCGCCATAGCAGACCGGAATGACCAGTTCGCGCGCCGCGGCGACGGCATCGCCGGCCGCGGCCAGGGCCGCATCGGCGGCCGCCTGCAGCTGGCGATGGGGACCGCCATCGCCGGGCCAGTCCCTCGGGTCGAAGCGCAGCAGCACGCTGGCATAGGCCGGCACGCATTCCACCCGCGGCAGCCGGCGCAGGCGGGCGGCCGCGGCCTGCACCCGGGCGTTGAGCTCGATATCGATGCGGTCGCCGAAACGCAGCAGCAGTGCATCCTCGGCCAGTGTCTCGAAGCGGATCGGCGACTCCATCGGGGCGTTACCGGGCCGTGCCAGCCAGTTGATGGCGCAGCGCATCCTGCCGTGCGGCCAGCGCTGTTTCGGCGTACGGCTGTGCGCGGCCGCTGCCCCAGACCGGGCCGGGCCACGCCGCGTCGCCTTCGCGGCGCGCCACCACGTGCACATGCAGCTGGCGCACGATATTGCCGAGTGCGCCGAGGTTGAGCTTGTCGCAGGGGGCGGCGGCACGCAGCGCGGCGGCGGCACGATTCACCTCCCGCCACAGCAGGGCCTGTTCGTCGTCGCGCAGGTCGTCGATCTCGACCAGGCCGTTCCGGCGCGGCACCAGGATCAGCCACGGATAGCGTGCGTCGTCCATCAGCCGCACCTCGCACAGTGGCAGCGACGCGACCGGCCGGGTGTCCGCCGCCAGCCGGGGGTCGAGTGCGAAGTCGGCTGCGCTCATGCGTCGCCGGCCAGTTGCCGGTCGAAGAACGCCAGCGTGCGCTGCAGCGCCAGTTTCGCGCTGGCCTCGTGGTAGGGCGCGCTGCCGTCGCGGTTGAAGGCGTGGTCGGCCGGGTAGGTGAAGAGCTCCATCTGGGGCAGCGCCTCGCGGTGCTTCGCCACCATCTCCGACGGGATGCTGCGGTCCTTCTCGCCGAAGTGGAACATCACCGGCGCCCGCGGCGTCTCGTGCAGGAACGGCAGGTTGCGCGCGCCGTAGTAGCTCACCGAGGGCAGGCCCAGGCGCAGCGCGGCGAGCAGCGCCACGGTGCCGCCCCAGCAGTAGCCGACGGTGCCGATCCGGCCGGCCGAGGCGATCGATTCGGCGGCGCTGGCGACGTCCTCCAGCGCGCGCTCCAGCCCCAGTTCGCCGATCAGTTGCCGGCCCTTGTTCATCCCGGCCTGGTCGTAGGCCAGTTCCACGCCGCTCTCCAGGTGATCGAAGAACGCCGGTGCGATCGCGACATAGCCGTGCCCGGCGAAGCTGTCGGCCACGCGGCGGATGTGCTCGGTGACGCCGAAGATTTCCTGGATCACCACGATGCCGCCCTTCGGCTTGCCCTGCGGCTGGGCGAGGTAGCCGCCGATGCACTGGGTGCGGCTGGTGGGGATGTTGATGTGCTGGCCCATGGTGTGGCTCCGGCAAGGGGATGGCGTGAAGTCTAGCCGCGCCGGTGGCCGGGCCGCACTGCCGTATAATCGTCGGTTGTTCCGCATGTTTCCGGTATCGACACGCATGTCCCAGACCGCACACAAGATCGGCTTCGTCAGCCTCGGTTGCCCCAAGGCGCTGGTCGATTCCGAGCGCATCCTCACCCAGCTCAAGGTCGAGGGCTACCAGATCGTGCCCAGCTACGGCGAGGCCGACGCGGTGGTGGTGAACACCTGCGGCTTCATCGATGCGGCGGTGCAGGAGTCGCTGGATTCGATCGGCACCGCGCTCAACGAGAACGGCAAGGTGATCGTCACCGGCTGCCTGGGCAAGCGCGAGGCGTTGATCCGCGAGGCGTACCCCGACGTGCTCTCGATCAGCGGCCCGCAGGACTACGCCAGCGTGATGGGCGCGGTGCACGCGGCGCTGCCGCCGAGGCGCAACAAGTTCATCGACATCGTGCCGGACACCGGCGTGAAGTTGACCCCCAAGCACTACGCGTACCTCAAGATTTCCGAAGGCTGCAACCACCGCTGCAGCTTCTGCATCATCCCCTCGATGCGCGGCAACCTGGTCTCGCGCCCGGTCGACGAGGTGCTCATCGAGGCCGAGAAGCTGGTCAAGGGCGGCGTGAAGGAACTGCTGGTGATCTCGCAGGACACCAGCGCCTATGGCGTCGACTTGAAATACGCCGAACGCGAGTGGCGCGGCAGGGCGTACCGCACGCGCATGACCGAGCTGTGTGAGGGCCTGGCGGAGCTGGGCGCGTGGACGCGCCTGCACTACGTCTACCCCTACCCGCACGTGGACGAAGTGATGCCGTTGATGGCGGATGGAAAGATCTTGCCGTACCTCGACATCCCGTTCCAGCACGCCAGTCCGCGCATCCTGAAACTGATGAAGCGCCCCGGCAACATCGACAGGACGCTGGAACGCATCCAGAACTGGCGCAAGCAGGTGCTGGACCTGACCATCCGCAGCACCTTCATCGTCGGCTTCCCCGGCGAGACCGATGCGGAGTTTGAGGAGCTGCTGGATTTCCTGCGCGAGGCCGAGCTCGACCGCGTGGGCGCCTTCGCCTATTCGCCGGTGGACGGCGCCAAGGCGAACGAACTGCCCGGCGCGATCTCCGAGGAACTGAAGGAAGACCGCCTCGAACAGTTCATGGCGGTGCAGGCGGAAATCTCTGCCGCGAAGCTCCAGCGCAAGGTCGGCCGCACGATCAGGGTGCTGGTCGACGAGGCGGGCGCCGAGGGCGCGGTGGCGCGCTCCGCCGCCGATGCGCCGGAGATCGACGGCACGGTGCTGATCGCCGACGGCCAGTCGCTGAAGCCGGGCCAGTTCGTCGACGTGGTGATCGAGGCGGCCAGCGAGCACGACCTGCATGCGCGCCTGGCGCATCCTGCGCTGAAGATCATCTAAGAGTGCGGCCACCGATGGCCGCTTCCGGCATTGATGCGAGGCGTGGAGTGCATGCCATGATGATCGACGGGTCGGCGCGTTCATGGACGTGCACATGAAATACATGGCGCCGGCGCGCGACGCGGTCGATCCGGCGGTGTTCGGCCGGCCGCCGCTGGCGGCGTGGCGCGAGTATGCGGCTCTGCTCGATGGCCTCGCGTGGCCCGCCATCGAGGCGCTCAATGCGTACTGGCCGCGCGAGGCCCGCGAGCGCTTCGCGGCGCAGACGCCCGACCTGCTCGCCGACGGCCTGCACTACGAGCAGCGCATCGCCGAGCGCGGCGTCATCGCCACCCGCGAGCGCAACTGGCACGACCTGTTCAACGCGCTGGTCTGGCTGCGCCACCCGGCGCTCAAGCGCGCGCTCAACGTGCGCCAGCAGGCCGAGATCGCCCGCATGGGGCCGAAGCGGCGCTCGCGCGCGCAGTACGCGCTGACCCACTTCGACGAGGCCGGCGTGGTCGTCGCCGTGCGCGATCCCGCTCTGCTGGCGCTGTGGGATGCGCACGACTGGCACGGCCTGTTCTGGCGCCGGCGGCAGGCCTGGCTGGACGGTTCGATCCGGCTGGAGCTGTTCGGCCACGCGCTGCTCGAACTGGCCTTGAGTCCGGACCGGCTGCTGGTGGGCAAGGCGCTGGTGTTCGGGGGCGAGGATGCAGCCGAGTCGTTGCCGACCCGCGGCGCCGAGGCGATCGCCACCGGCCGGCTGCTGGACGACCCGCTGGAATTGCGCCCGCTGCCGTTGTCGGGGATCCCGGGCTGGCATCCCGCGAATGCCGATGAAGCTTTCCATCGCAACGCGGCCTGCTACCAGCCACGGCGGGCCGGGCGGGTGTATCCGCCGGCTGCCTGAACCGGCCCGGGGCATGCCTGGCGAAACCTGTTGCCGGCGCCGCGTCAGTCCCGTTCGTAATCGACCGCGAGCACGGCGAATGCCGTCGTACCGCTTGGCAGCTCGGCGACGAATTCGTCGTCGATGCGCTTCTTCAAGACCGCCCGTGCCAGCGGCGAGTCGATGCTGATCCAGCCGCGCTTCGCGTCGGTCTCGTCGGGGCCGACGATGCGGTAGCGGTGGAGCTCGCCGGTGGCGACGTTCTCCAGCTCGATGCGGGCGCCGAAGAACACCGCAGCCCTGTCGCCCGGCGCGCCTTCGGCCACCTTGAGCGAGGGGATGCGCTTGCTGAGGTAGCGGGCGCGGCGGTCGATCTCGCCGAGCTGTTTCTTGCGGTAGGTGTACTCGGCGTTTTCCGAGCGGTCGCCCTCGGCGGCGGCCGCGGCCAGCGCCTTCACCACTTCCGGTCGCAACACGTGCCACAGGTGGTCGAGTTCGGCCTTCAGCCGCTCGAAACCCTCGCGGGTGACGATCGCGGTGGAGCCGGGCGAGGGTGGCCGCCAGCGACTCATGCCGGGCTGGCCAGCTGGCGCCGCAGCGCGTCGATCTCGGCGCGCTGCGGATAGCCGAAGCCGGCCGCGAGGCGTTCGCCGAAGGGGGTGTTGGCGGGGACTACTTCGACGCGCGGCATCGTCGGCGCCTCAGCGCTTGCCGCCGAAGATGCCGCCGGGCACACCGCGCAGGATCTGCCGCCCGATCTGGCTGCCCATGGTGCGCACCACCTGGTTGCCGTAACGCGGGTCGAGGTTGACGCTGGTGCTGTCGTTGCGGCCGATCAGGATCTCGGTCATGGCGTTCCATCCGTTGCGGGTCGATCGATTGTAGCCAGGCATGGCCGCGCGTTGAGTCGGAGCCGTGCGCCCGCTATGGTGGGCATTTTCCGCGGGTGAAGTTCGTGATGTCGTCGTATCCGGTGGTTCGTTCCGTGCGCCTGGCGCCGCTTGCCATGGCGATCATCCTGCTCGGCGGCTGCGCCAGTGCCGGTCGCGGCGCCAGGCACCCGGCCCAGGTCGATGAGCTCTACGGCCAGCTCGACCAAGCCAGCAAGGGCTATGAGACCGCCCTGCAGCAATCGCGCGCGGGCGACCGGCAGGCCTCGCAGCAGACCCTGGCCCGTTCGCTCGACAGCCTGAAGGCAGCCGCGGCACGCTGCGGCAATACGGCCGGCTGCGATCCGCAGCGGTTCTTCTCGGCGTTCGACCACCTGTTGCGCATGAAGGATGGTGATTTCGACGACACACAGGATCTGGCCGGTGATGTCGAGCCGTCGCAGGCGGCGCTGGCCGCCGGCAAGGCCGGTCCGGGCAGCCTGCCGCAGGCGCAGCGCAGCGTGACCCTGCTGCACGGGCGGAAGCTTTCCCAGCTGATCGCGATGAACGGGCCGGTGAAGGCCGCGCTGGAGATGTGGCTGACCCAGTGGCGCCCGCAGCTGATGGACGCCTGGGTCAACTACCAGTACCTGCGCTACCAGATGTGGCCGCAATACGAGAAGGCGGACCTGCCCGAGGCGCTGCTGTTCGGCATCATGGCCAAGGAATCCGGCGGCAAGGTGCATGCCGTCTCGCGCTCGGGCGCGTCGGGTCCCCTGCAGTTCATGTACGCCACCGGCATGCGCTTCGGCCTGGGCAGCGACGGCGGCTTCGACCTGCGCTTCGACCCGGCCGCCTCGGCGCGGGCGAATGCCGAATACATCAACGAGCAGTTGCGGATCTTCAACGACAACCTCGAGCTCGCGCTGGGCGCCTACAACGGCGGCGAGGGCCGCATGCGCCGCTCGGTCGGCGACAACACTGCGACGAGCTTCTACGACCCGCGCATCTACGATCAGTTGTCGCAGGAAACCCGCGACTACGTGCCAGCCGTGCTGGCCGCGGCCTGGCTGTTCCAGCATCCGGACAGCTACAACCTGCGCTTCCCCAGGGTTGATGGCGCACCGGGCTCGGTCACCCTGAAGCGACCGGCTTCACTGACCGAGCTGACCGTGTGCCTGGGCTCGGCCGGGGGCATGAGCGACGGCTGGTTCCGCACGCTGCGCAACCTCAACCCGCGGCTGGACCCCCAGGTGAGCCAGCCGACGGGCACCACGCTGCAGCTGCCGAAACTGCTGGAGAAGGCGTACGCGTCGCGCTGCGTCGATGGCCCGTGGCCGATCCTCGCCGACGACCTGCATCGTGCCGTGGTGCCGGTGGTGTCCGCGCCATCAGCGGCACCGGTGGCGAAGGTGGCGAGGGAAACCCGCCACTACAAGGTGCGCCACGGCGATACGCTGATCAGCATCGTGCGCAAACTGCACTGTTCGAGCGTGCAGGAGGTGACCGAGATGAACGACCTGAGGCACCATCGCATCGGCGTCGGCCAGACGTTGAAGCTGCCGGTCTGTCGCTGAGAGGTTGTGATTTTCCAACCTCGAAGCCCAGCCATGGATGGCTGGACGCGAATCTGGCACGTAAGTGACTGATTCGCGTGAGCGAGTCCGGACATGTGCCGGACTCGCGACGGAAGAAAACCACAGGAAGTGGTTTTCTTCACAGGCGCTGAGCGGACGACCGCGAATTCGCCGCGGGTCAGGCGACGGCGGCCTGCTGCACCCAGCTGCGATTGGCGGTGTTCTTGCCGCCGTGCGCTTCCTTCAGTTCGCGCAGCAACTGCATCAGCTGGCGATACTGCGGTTGCAGGCTGGGGTAGGGGGAGTTCTTGGTCTCGTGGTAGGCCACGGCCAGCCACAGCGCGATGCCGCGCAGCGCCACTTCCGGGTTGCTCGAGCGGGCGCGATCGTAGCCCGCCTCGGTGCCCTGACCCCAGGGGAAGTAGCGCGCCTCCGGCGCAGTGCCGTACAGGTGCGGAAAATCGCTGCGTGAGGCCTGCCCGATCTCGCGCAAGGTGAGTTCGCCGAGGCGTTCGCGGGTGCGCCTGGGCAGGATGCGCACATTGCGCTCGATGTCGCGGAACTGGCGGCCGAGCTGACGCGCGCGCAGCATCACAAGGAACGGCGTGAGTAGTTGCATCGGATCCCCTCGGCCTGGAATTCGGCAGCGTGCAAGGCTCGCTGCGGAGCACAGAGCGTAACGAAGCGATCAGCGGAATAGCGCCTAGGACGTCACAAAATGACCCGCCGCGTCAGCTTGCCCGGTGGCGTGCGTGGTGGTTCAACCCCGGCCGAGCCGCTGGCCCACCCGCACGGCCTGCTGCGGCTGCAGTGCGTCCAGCTCGGCCGTGCCCTCGGGCAGCAGCAGGATCACGGTGGAACCCATGTTGAAGCGCGCCATCTCGGCAAAGCGTTCCAGCGTGATGCCCTGGCCGGCGAACGACTTGCGCCGGATCGACGATGCGTACGGCGGGATCACCAGCCCGTCCCACACCGTGGCCACCGACGAAACCAGGATCGCGCCCACCATCACCACCACGAACGGGCCGTGTTCGCTCTCGAAGTGGCAGACCAGCCGCTCGTTGCGGGCGAACAGCCGCGGGATCGCCTCGACCGCGAACGGCGCCACGCTGAAGATGCGCCCGGGCACGTGCACGGTTTCCTTCAGCGTACCTTTCAGCGGCATGTGCACGCGGTGGTAGTCGCGCGGCGACAGGTACACGGTCACGAAGCGGCCGTTGCGGTACGGCGCCGCCGCGGCCGCATCGCCGCCAAGCAGTTCGGCGGCGGTGTATTTCTGTCCTTTCGCCTGGAAGATACGGCCGTCGACGATCGTGCCGGCCTGGCTGATGCGGCCGTCGGCGGGCGAGAGCAGGGCGGCCGGATCGGCGTCGACTTGGCGCGCGCCAGGCCTCAGCTTGCGCGTGAAGAACGCATTGAAATGCTGGTAGGTCAGCGGATCGGGCTGCGCCGCCTCGGCCGTGTCCACGTCGTAGCTGCGCACGATGGTGGCGATCAGCCAGTTCTTCCACGGGGCGAAGGTCCAGCGCGTGGCCCAGTAGACCACCCGCGACAGGGCGCGATGCGGCAGGATGTACTGCAGGAATACGTTGAAAGTCATCGGCCCAGTATACGGGGGGTCGCCGTTTCAGGCCCTATAATGGCCGGCCAATCCGCCGCACTCCTGGATCGCCTTGACCGCCGAGCTCGCCACCATCATCGACTTCATCCGTTATGGCGCCAGCCGCTTCTCGGCGGCGGGGCTCACCTTCGGCCACAGCCACGACAACCCGATCGACGAGGCCACCCACCTGGTGCTGGCCAGCCTGCACCTGCCGCCGGACATCCCGCCGGCGTACGGCGTGGGTCGCCTCACCACGGCCGAGCGCGCGAACGTGCTGGCGCTGATCGAGCGTCGCGTCAACGAGCACCTGCCGGTGGCCTACCTGGTCGGCGAGACCTGGTTCGCCGGTCTCAAGTTCAAGAGCGATCGCCGCGCGCTGGTACCGCGTTCGCCGATCGCCGAGCTGATCGAGTCGGGCTTCGCGCCGTGGCTGGACCAGCGCCACGTCGAGCGCGCGCTGGACCTGTGCACGGGCTCGGGCTGCATCGGCATCGCGATGGCCGAGTACAACCCGGACTGGCAGGTCGACATCGTCGACGTCAGCGATGAGGCGCTGTCGCTGGCGCGCGAGAACATCGCGTTCCAGCACGTCGAGCGCCGCGTCGAGGCGATCCAGTCCGACCTGTTCGCTGGCGTGGCCGGACGCCGGTACGACCTGATCGTCTCCAACCCGCCCTATGTCACCGAGGACGAGTACGCCGCGCTGCCGGGCGAATACGCGCACGAGCCTAAGCTCGGCCTCACCTCCGGCGCCGACGGCCTGGACCTGTGCCTGCGCATGCTGGACGAGGCTGCCGACCACCTCACCGGGGACGGCCTGCTGATCGTCGAGGTGGGCGAGAGCGAGCACGCGCTGGCCGCGCTGCTGCCGGAGGTGCCGTTCGTGTGGATCGAGTTCAAGGTCGGGCCGATGGGCGTGTTCGCGCTGGAGCGGCGCGACCTGGTCGAGCACGCCGGGGCGATCCGCGCGGCGGCCGCCACGCGTCGTCCTGGCTGATCGATGGAACTGATCACGGCGCGGCTGCGGATCGACGCGTTGCGCCTTGATGATGCCGCCGCGCTGTTTGCCCTGCTGGATCACGAAGGGCGGGCAGCGCAGCGCCATCGCGGTTAAGCTGTGGCGATTACCCAATAGACGTCCAAATCCCGTGTCCAGCAATTCCTTCGGCAAACTGTTCACCGTCACCACCTTCGGCGAAAGCCACGGGCCGGCGATCGGCTGCGTGATCGACGGCTGCCCGCCGGGGCTGGCGATCGGCGCCGAGGAGTTTCGCGGCGACCTCGACCGCCGCGCCACCGGCCGCAGCCGCTACACCTCGCAGCGGCACGAGGCGGACGAGGTGGAGATCCTCTCCGGCGTCTACCAGGGCAGGACCACCGGCACGCCGATCGCGCTGCTGATCCGCAACACCGACCAGCGCAGCAAGGACTACGGTGGGATCGAGCAGACCTTCCGCCCCGGCCATGCCGACTACACCTACTGGCAGAAATACGGCATCCGCGACCCGCGCGGCGGCGGGCGCTCCTCGGCGCGCGAGACCACCATGCGCGTGGCCGCCGCGGTAGTCGCCAAGAAATGGCTGGCCGAGCGCCACGGCGTGCGCGTGCGCGGCTACCTGGCGCAGATCGGCGACGTCGTGCCGCAGGCGTTCGACTGGGACGCGGTGGAGCAGAACCCGTTCTTCTGGCCCGACGCGATCCAGGTGCCGGCGCTGGAGGACTACATCAACGCGCTGCGCAAGTCAGGCGACTCGGTCGGTGCGCGCGTCAACGTGGTTGCCGACGGCGTGCCGCCGGGCTGGGGCGAGCCGATCTACGGCAAACTGGACGGCGACCTGGCCGGTGCGCTGATGTCGATCAACGCGGTCAAGGGCGTGGAGATCGGCGACGGCTTCGCCGCCGTGGCGCAGCGCGGCAGCGAGCATCGCGACGAAATGTATCTGGACGGCTTTACGTCCAATCATGCCGGTGGCATCCTCGGCGGCATCAGCACGGGACAGGCCGTGGTCGCCTCGATCGCGCTGAAACCCACCTCCAGCATCCTGATCCCCGGCCACAGCGTGAACCTGGCCGGCGAACCGGTCGAGGTGGTGACCAAAGGCCGCCACGATCCCTGCGTCGGCATCCGCGCCACGCCGATCGCCGAGGCGATGATGGCGCTGGTGCTGATGGATCATGCCTTGCGCCATCGCGCCCAGTGCGGCGACGTCGGCGCCGTGGCGCCACGCATTCCCTGAGCCGGAGGGACACGCCATGCCAGCATCGTCGAATCCGCTCCACGCAGCTCCCTCGCATGCGTCGTTGCAGGATCTCCTCGGCGACGCGATCCGCTACTGGGAGGTGCGGCGGATCGCCTACAACATGGCACTGGTGCTGGTGGTCGCGGGCTGGATCGTGATGGGTTGGCCGGGTGTCCTGGCCGCCCTGCGACTCCAGTCCGTGCCGGCCTTGTTCTTGCTGGCGGTGCTCGCCAATGTCTGCTATTGCGCGGCGTATCTGGTCGATATTCCGGCCCAGTGTTCGCCGTTCCGCGCAGCCTGGCGGCACGGGCGCGGGGCGTTGTGGCTGATCGGAACCCTGTTCGCGATGACGCTGGCGTACTACTGGCTCGCCGACGAGATTGCCCCCGCGATCGGAGCCATGCCTTGACCAGCAAGCCGCGCGTCTGGGTCTCGCGACCCACTTTCCAAGGGGTGATCGCCCGGCTCGAACCGCACTTCGAGGTGACGGCCGAGGCGGAGGAGCGCAAGTTCAGTCCGGCCGAACTGGCGGCGAAGCTGGCCGGACAGGATGCCGCGATCGTCGGCCTGAAGGACCGCGTCGGCGCGGCGGAAATCGCCGGCGCGCATCGGCTGCGCATCGTCGCCAACCTCGGCGTCGGCTATGACAACCTCGATCTGGATGCGCTGAGCGCCGCCGGCGTCGCCGCCTCCAGCACCGCCGACGTGCTCAACGAGAGCGTGGCCGACTACGCCTGGGCCCTGCTGCTCGGCGCGGCGCGGCGGATGACCGCGGCCGAGCGCTGGCTGCGCGCCGGCCAATGGCACGCCACCGGGTTCAAGGCCTGGCTGGGCGCGGACGTGCGCGGGCGTACCCTGGGCATCCTCGGCATGGGCCGGATCGGCCAGGCCATCGCGCATCGCGCGGTCGGCTTCGGCATGCCGGTGCTCTACCACAACCGTTCGCCGCTGCCCGAGGCGACCGAGCGCGCCTGCCATGCGCGCTTCGTCGACAAGCCGCAGTTGCTGCGCGAATCCGATTTCCTGGTGCTGGTGCTGCCGTTGACGCCGCAGACCCGGCATGCGGTCGGCGCGCCCGAACTGGCGCTGATGAAGCCGACCGCGATGCTGGTCAACGTGGCCCGCGGCGGTATCGTGGACGACAAGGCGTTGGCCGTGGCCCTGCGCGAGCGACGCCTGGCCGGCGCCGCGCTGGACGTGTTCGAGGGCGAGCCGGCGCTGTACCCGGGCCTACTCGAACTGGACAACGTGGTGCTCAGCCCGCATATCGCCAGCGCCACGACCGAAACCCGCCGCGCGATGACCTCGGTGGCGGTCGACAATGTGCTGGCCCTGTTCGGCCACGGCTCGCACGCCGGGCGGCCGCCCACCATCCTCAATCCTTCCGTGCTGGACAAGTGACCGGCGCAACCTTCCACCCCTGAGCAGACAATTCCCATGAGTCAGAAGAGCAGTTACAAGGTCGCCATGGTCGGCGCCACCGGCGCGGTCGGCGAGACCCTGCTGGCGATCCTCGCCGAGCGCGAGTTCCCGGTCAGCGAGCTGGTGCCGCTGGCCAGCGAGCGTTCCGCCGGCGGCAAGGTCAACTTCGCCGGCAAGGAGATCACCGTGCAGTTGCTGGATACCTACGATTTCGCCGGCGTCGACATCGCGTTCTTCTCGGCCGGCGGTTCGGTCAGCCGCGTGCACGCACCGCGGGCGGCGGCGGCTGGTGCGGTGGTGATTGACAACACTTCCGAGTTCCGCTACCAGGACGACATCCCGCTGGTGGTCAGCGAAGTCAACCCGCACGCGATCGCGCAGTACACCACGCGCGGCATCATCGCCAACCCCAACTGCTCGACCATGCAGATGCTGGTGGCGCTGGCGCCGATCCACCGCGCGGCGCAGATCGAGCGGATCAACGTGGCCACCTACCAGTCGGTTTCCGGCGCCGGCCGCAGCGGCATGGAGGAGCTCGGGCGGGAGACCGCGGCCCTGCTGAACTTCCAAAGCGTGGAACCGGGCAAGAAATTCCCGACCCAGATCGCGTTCAATGTCATCCCGCAGATCGACGATTTCCAGCCGAACGGCTACACCAAGGAAGAGATGAAGCTGGTGTGGGAGACCCGCAAGATCCTGGAGGACGAGTCGATCCAGGTGAATCCGACCGCGGTACGCGTGCCGGTGTTCTATGGCCATTCCGAGGCAGTGCACATCGAGACCAGCGACAAGATCACCGCCGAGCAGGCTCGCGAGCTGCTGCGCCAGGCGCCGGGCGTGGTGCTGGTGGACGAGCGCAAGCCGGGCGGCTACCCGACTCCGGTGGGCGAGGCGGCCGGCAACGACCCGGTGTACGTGGGGCGCATCCGCGATGACATCTCGCACGAGCGCGGGCTGGATATGTGGATCGTCTCGGACAACATCCGCAAGGGTGCGGCGCTGAACGCGGTGCAGATCGCCGAATTGCTGATCGAGGACTATCTCTGAAGATGCATGTAGTGCGATTCGCCGTTGTCATGGGGTTGGTCTTCACGCCCGTGGCCTGGGCTGGCAGTCAGGCCGCAGCACCGCCCGGTGCGGCCGGTGCTGGGTCGCTGCACCCCGCCAACAGCCGGCAGCTGAGCCGCAGCCAGGTCGAGGTGGATCGCCTCCAGCGGGATCTCCACCGGCAGGAATCGGACAACCGGCACGCTGGCGAGCGGCTGCAGCAGCAGGACCAGAAGATCACCGAACTGCGCAGGCAGCTGCAGGAACTGCAGGCCGGCCAGCCGGCTGCGCGGCACTGAGGGCGGCATCCAGGTGAGAACGCACCCTAGCAATGCACTGCAAGTATTCGCCACAGCTATTGTTGATTGGCCTGCATATAACTAAAGTGGCACCTTGTTTGCCGCCGTCAGGGCCATGGCGGCGCCGCCGGGTCAAGAGCTGCGCCAAGGATTTGTTCGGGGGAACACGCATGAACCGTTCGTTGAAATTGTCGATGCTGATGGTCCTGGCACTGGGGAGCAGCCAGGTCATGGCATTGGATCTTGGCCAGATCCAGGTCAAGTCGACGTTGGGCCAGCCGCTGCTGGCGGAGATTCCGTTGCATCCCGCCAGCCCGGCGGAGCTGCAGAACCTCACGGTTCAGCTGGCTTCCAGCGAAGAATTCGCGCGCGCCGGCGTCGCCGGCGGGCGCACCTCGATCCCGTTGAACTTCAGCGTGACCAAAACCAGCGGTGGTCAACCGGTGATCCGCATCACCAGCAGCGCGCCGGTGGACGATCCTTTTCTCGACCTGTTGCTCGAGGTGAACGGCAACGCCGGCAAGAGCGTGCGCGAGTACGCCATCCTGCTCGATCCGCCGAACGCCCCGGCGGCAATGGCTGCCTCGGCACCCACGTCGGCGCCGGCCGCAGCGAGCCGTCCGGCAGCCAGGGCGCCCGCCAGGGCCGCCGCGCCGGTCGCTGCTGCTCCAGCCAAAGTCGTGTCGAAGCCCAGGCCGGCACCCGCGGCATCCGCGTCAACGGCATCGACCGCCGGCAAGGGTCAGGTCGGTCCGGTCGAACGCGGCCAGACGCTGTCCGGCATCGCGCGCAACGTGACCCCGTCCGGCGTCGACGTGCGGCAGATGATGCTGGCGTTGCAGCAGGCCAACCCGAATGCGTTCTACCGCAATAACATCAATGCGCTGAAGAGCGGCGTGGTGCTGCGCGTGCCGACTTCGGCCGAGGCGCAGGCCATGGCGATCGCCGCCGCCGCCGCCGAGGTGCGCCGGCAGAACAGCGACTGGCGTGCCGGCACGCCGGGCAAGCCGGCGGTGGTGGCCAATGCCGCCACCCGCACATCCGATGCCGGCGCTCCTGCCGGCACGCCCGGCACCGGCGACCGGCTGGCCCTGGTGACGGCCAAGGCAGGCGGCGGCGCCCAGGGCGGCGGTACGGCCGGCTCACACCAGGAACTGTTGCGCACCAAGGAGAGCCTGGCCAGCCTGCAGCAGCAGAGCGCCGACCTGAAGGCCCGCCTGAAAGACCTCACGGACATCAACAGCAAGAACGAGCGCCTGCTGTCGCTGAAGGACAGCGAGATTGCCGAGCTGCAGGCCAAGCTGGCCGCCGCGCGCAAGTCCGCCGGCATGCCGGCCGCAGCGGTCCCCGCGCCCGCGCCGGCCGTCGCCGCGACGAAGAGCGCCGCCGCGCCGCCGGCCGCTATGCTGGAGACCGCTGTGGCCACCGCCAGCACCGCGATCGGCACGCATGCCGCCACGGCGCCGGCCGCTGCCGGTTCGGCGTCACACGCCGCATCGCCCGCCACGACCTCGTCCGTGGTGACCACGCCACTCGCCACGCCGGCGCCTGCCAAGCCGGTGGAGAAGGCGGCCGCCCGGCAGCAGCCGCATGCGCCGGTGGTCGTCGAGGAGCCGTGGTACATGCAGATCTGGGCGCAGGCGACAACCGTCGCCGCGGTCGTGCTGCTGGCCCTGCTGGCCCTGCTGGCGCGCCGTCGGCGCAAACCGGCCGACAGCACCAGCACCGAGGCGTCGAAGTCCGCCGCGTCCCTGGCCGATCGCTTCGGCTCGACGCCGGGCGGTGCTGCGGCTCACCTTTCGGGTGACGACGTGGACCAGGAGGAGTTGCTGGATCAACTGGCCGAGCACCCGGACGACATCGGCCTGCACCTGGAACTGGTCACCCTGTATTACTCGCGCCGCGACGTCGAGCACTTCGAGGCGGCCGCCGAGGCGATGTACGCCCATATCACCGATCCGCAGCAGGACGAGTGGCAGGACGTGCTGCACATGGGCGAGGATCTGGTGCCGGGCCATCCGCTGTTCGACCACCACGCCGCGCCGCCCGTCCACAAGGGTGCGCGTGCCCTCGGCGAGTTCGACATCGACGACTATGCCCGCGAAGGCGACGCGTCCACGGTGGAGTCGTCGGTGCCGCCGCCTCTGCCGGCGGGCGGGGCGAAGAAGGTCAGCGCGTACAACTTCAATTTCGACCTGACCCGGGCGACGACCGAAACGCCGGCGCGGCCGGGCATGGACGATGCCACGCCGGCTGCCCCGCCGGCCAGGGAGCCGGCCCCGACACCCGCGCCCGCGCCAGCAAAAACGGCCTCCAGCTGGCACTTTGACGACGCGGACGATGCGCACCTGGCGAATGTGCCGGTCCACGAGCTGGGCGAGTTCAGCGACGATCCGGTGGATACCAAGCTGGACCTGGCCCGCGCCTACATCGACATGGGCGATGCCGAAGGCGCGCGCGCCATGCTGGACGAGGTGGTCAACGAAGGCAGCCAGATGCAGAAGGAGGTCGCCAGGCGTTTGCTTGACGGCATGCACTGAGCCGACGGGCGTCATCAGTCCTGCGTATCGGGGCGGCTCATGCCGGCCCGATGCCGTTGCGGCCTGCTAATCTTTCCGCCTTCACCGTGGAAGGCCCGCACGACCCCATGCGCATCGCTCTCGGCATCGAATACGACGGCACCGACTTCAGCGGCTGGCAGCGCCTGAAGGACGAGGTCAGCGTGCAGGGGGCGCTGGAGCAGGCGTTGTCGAAGGTCGCCGACCATCCGGTGGAGGTCAGCTGCGCTGGGCGCACCGACGCCGGCGTGCATGGCCGCTGCCAGGTGGTGCATTTCGACACCAGGGCCCGCCGCGACATGCGCGGCTGGGTACTCGGCGGCTGTTCCAACCTGCCGGCCAGCGTAGCGGTGCTGTGGGCGCAGCCGGTGCTGGACAGCTTCCACGCGCGTTACGCGGCACGCAGCCGGCGCTATCGCTACCACATCCTCAACCGGCCGGTGCGCGCGGCGCTGGATGCGCGCTACGTCACCTGGGAACGCCTGCCGCTGGACGCCGTGCGCATGCACGCGGCGGCGCAGGCGTTGCTGGGCGAGCACGATTTCAGCGCGTTCCGCGCCCTGTCCTGCCAGGCCGCGCATCCGCGCCGCAGCGTGCTGACGGCGAGCGTGCGGCGCGAAGGTGAGCAGCTGTTCGTCGAGATCGAGGCGAACGCGTTCCTGCATCACATGGTGCGCAATATCGTCGGCTCGCTGCTGCTGATCGGTCGCGGCGAGCAACCGGTCGCATGGATGGCCGAGCTGCTGGCCGGCCGCGACCGCCAGTTGGCCGGGCCGACCGCGCCGGCTTCCGGGCTGACCTTCGTCGGGCCGCGCTACGAGACGCATTGGGGTTTGCCGGTCGAGGTCTGCCTGATGGGAGCCGGCCGGTGACCCGCATCAAGTGCTGCGGCATGACCCGGGCCGGGGACGCGCTGCTTGCCGCGCGGCTCGGCGCCGATGCGATCGGGCTGGTGTTCACCCCACGCAGCAGGCGGCAGGTGACGCTGGCGCGGGCACGCGAGATCGTGGCGGCGCTGCCGCCGTTCGTGGTCACCGTCGCCTTGTTCATGGACGACGAGGCGAGCCTGGTGCGGCAGGTGCTCGATGAAGTGCGGCCCACCCTGCTGCAGTTCCACGGCAACGAGAGCGATGCCTGGTGCGCGCAGTTCGGCCATCCGTTCCTCAAGGCCATCGCGATGGGCGAGGGCGTGGCGGCGTTGCCGCGGCTGCGGGAGTACCCGCAGGCCGCCGGCCTGCTGCTGGACGGCCATGCGGCAGGCGAGGCCGGTGGCAGCGGCAGGACGTTCGACTGGTCGCTGCTGCCGGATGGTCTGGCGCAGCCGCTGGTCCTCGCCGGCGGCCTGCACGCCGGCAACGTGGGCGAGGCCGTGCGCGCGGCGCGCCCGTGGGCGGTGGACGTGGCCAGCGGGGTGGAGTCGGCGCCGGGAATCAAGGACCCGGCCCGGCTGGAAGCCTTCATCCGCGCGGTGCGCGAGGCGGATGCGGCGTGAGCGGCGCGCCGGCCGCCATCGAGGAGTGGCGCGATGGCGACGGTCCGCTCGCCCTTGCCGACCTGGTTGGTCGCGCGCGCCCGCTGGTGATCCGCGGCCTGTGCCGCGACTGGCCGATGGTGGCCTGGGCGCGGCAGTCGGACGATGCGTTCGCCCGCGAGCTGGCGCGGCGGGACAATGGCAGCGAGGTCGACGCTCTGCTGCTGCCGCCGGGCGAGGGCGGGGTGGTCGGCTACAACGCGGCGTTCGACGGCTTCAATTACGAGCACCACCGCGTCTCGATCGGCCAGGGCCTGCAACGGTTGGCGCAGTACAGTCGCCAACCGGATGCACCGGGGCTGGCGATGCAGAGCGCGCTGATTGCCGACTGCCTGCCGGGATTGCTGGACGATCACACCATTCCCTTCCTCGACCCCGGCATCCAGCCGCGCATCTGGATCGGCAACCGGGTCACCACGCCGGCGCATTTCGACGAGTACCACAACGTGGCCTGCGTGGTGTGCGGCGTCCGGCGCTTCACCCTGTTCGCGCCGGAACAGGCGCGCAACCTGTACGTCGGGCCGCTGGATTTCGCGCCTACCGGCGCGGCGATCGGCATCGCCCGGCTCGACCGCCCCGACGATCCGCGCTTTCCCCGCCTGAAACTGGCGCTGGCCGAGGCGCAGGTGGCGGAGCTGCATCCCGGCGATGCGATCTACATTCCACCGATGTGGTGGCACCACGTGGAATCGCTGCAACGGATCAACGCGCTGGTGAATTACTGGTGGTGGCCGGTGCCCGCGGCCGGTCATGCGCCAGGCACCGCGCTGGGCTGCCTGATGCACTGCATCCTCGCCTTCCGCTCGCTGCCGCCGGCGGAACGGGCGGCGTGGAGGGAGCTGCTGGACTGCTACGTGTTCGGCGACGAGGATCCCGCCGCACACTTGCCCGCCGGCCGGCGCGGCATCCTCGGCCCGCTCACGCCCGGGCAACTGGCCGAGGTCAGGGCCTCCATCCGCCGTTACCTGTGACCCCGTTCGGTCGGGCTTGCCGCTAAGATGGCTGCTTGCCGCGATGCGGCATGCCCTTCCCCGAGTGACGAGATGAGCAAGATCGTGGACTACAACGCTTACCCCGACGCGCACGGCCGCTTCGGCAACTACGGCGGCAGCTACGTCGCCGAGACCCTGATGGCGCCGCTGGCCGAACTGACCGAAGCCTACCTGCGTCTGCGCGAGGATCCGGCCTTCATCGCCGAGCTCGACCGCGACCTGAAGCACTACGTCGGCCGGCCCAGCCCGATCTACCACGCCGAGCGGCTGTCGCAGCACGTCGGTGGCGCGCGCATCCTGTTCAAGCGCGAAGACCTCAACCATACCGGTGCGCACAAGATCAACAACACCGTGGGCCAGGCGCTGGTCGCGCGCAACATGGGCAAGACCCGCATCATCGCCGAGACCGGCGCCGGCCAGCACGGCGTGGCCAGCGCCACGGTGGCGGCGCGGCTGGGCCTGAAGTGCGTGGTCTACATGGGCGCGGTGGACATCGAGCGGCAGAAGATCAACGTCTACCGCATGAAGCTGCTCGGCGCCGAGGTGGTGCCGGTGACCTCCGGCTCGAAGACGCTGAAGGATGCGCTGAACGAGGCGATGCGCGACTGGGTCACCAACGTGGCCGATACCTTCTACATCATCGGCACCGTCGCCGGGCCGCATCCGTACCCGCTGATGGTGCGCGACTTCAACGCGATCGTCGGCCGCGAGGCGCGCGCGCAGATGCTCGAAGAGTATGGCCGCCTGCCCGACGTGCTGACCGCCTGCGTCGGCGGCGGCTCCAACGCGATCGGCCTGTTCCATGCCTTCCTCAACGACGCCGGCGTGCGCATCGTTGGCGCCGAGGCGGCGGGCGAGGGCATCGCGACGGGCCATCACGCGGCCTCGCTGGCCGCCGGCCGTCCCGGCGTGCTGCACGGCAACCGCACCTACGTGCTGTGCGACGACAACGGCCAGATCACCGAGACGCATTCGGTCTCGGCCGGCCTCGATTACCCGGGCGTCGGTCCCGAGCATGCGTTCCTGAAGGACACCGGCCGCGCCGACTACGTCGGCGTCACCGACGACGAGGCGCTGGCGGCGTTCCACCTGCTGGCGCGCACCGAAGGCATCCTGGCCGCGCTGGAGTCCAGCCACGCGGTGGCGCAGGCGGTCAAGCTGGCGCGCGAGTATCCGCCGGACGGCATCGTGCTGTGCAACCTCTCCGGTCGCGGCGACAAGGACGTGCACACGATCGCCGCGCGCGAAGGAGTCGAGGTATGAGCCGTATCGACCGTCGCTTCGCCGCACTGAAGGCTGCCAATCGCACCGGCCTGATCCCGTTCGTCACCGCCGGCGACCCGTCGCCGCAGCACATGGTGGCGTTGATGCATGCACTGGTCGACGCCGGCGCCGACCTGATCGAGCTGGGCGTGCCGTTCTCCGATCCGATGGCGGACGGCCCGGTGATCCAGCACGCCAGCGAGCGGGCGATCGCGAAGGGCGTGGGCCTGGCCGACGTGCTGGGCTGGGTCGCCGCGTTCCGCCGGCGCGATGCGGACACACCGATCGTGCTGATGGGTTATCTGAATCCGGTCGAGATCCACGGCTACGCGCGCTTCGCGCAGGAGGCCGTGCAGGCCGGCGTCGACGGCGTGCTGCTGGTCGATTGCCCGCTGGAGGAGTCCGCCGTGCTGCAGCCGTTGCGCGACGCCGGGCTGCAGCAGATCCTGCTCGCCGCACCCACCACCGAACCCTCGCGTATGGCGCAGCTGTGCGGTTCGGCCGAGGGTTTCCTGTACTATGTCTCGTTCGCCGGCATCACCGGTGCGGCACACTTGAGCACCGGCGACATCGCGGTGCGCGTGGCCGATATCCGCGCCCGTGCGAAGGCGCCGGTGGCGGTGGGCTTCGGCATCCGCGATGCAGCGAGCGCAAAGGCGATCGCCGGTTTTGCCGATGCGGTGGTGATCGGCAGCGCGCTGGTGGACAAGCTGGCCGGCGCGACGGATGCCGATGAAATTGCCGGGCGGGTACGCGCGTTTCTCGCGCCGATCCGCAGCGCGCTCGACGCGCACTGAACAACATGCTGCCCTGGGTGGCGCGCACGAACGGTAGGGCGATGCAATGAACTGGCTGCAGAAAATCATGAACCCCCGCACCCGCCCGCAGAGTCCGAACGGCGGCAAGGGGTCGGTACCCGAGGGCGTGTGGGAGAAGTGCGGCGGTTGCGGCACCGTGCTGTACAAGCCGGAGCTGGAGCGCAACCTGATGGTGTGCCCCAAGTGCGGACATCACCACTACATCAGTGCGCGTGCGCGACTGGGCGCATTGCTGGATGAAGGTTCCGCGCAGGAACTGTGGGCCAGCCTGGAGCCGACCGACCCGCTGAAATTCCGCGATACCAAGAAGTACCGCGACCGCATCGTCACCACCCAGAAGAAGATCGGCGAGAAGGACGCGCTGGTCGCGATGAGCGGCCGGCTCAAGGGCCGCCCGCTGATGGCGACGGCGTTCGAGTTCGCCTACATGGGCGGTTCGATGGGTTCGGTGGTCGGCGAGAAATTCGCCCGCGCCGCCGAGCGTGCGCTGGCCGACAGGAGCGCGCTGGTGTGCTTCTCCGCCACCGGCGGCGCACGCATGCAGGAGGCGCTGTTCTCGCTGATGCAGATGGCCAAGACTTCGGCCGCACTGGCCCGCTTGCGCGACGCCGGCGTGCCGTACATCAGCGTGCTGACCAACCCGACCACCGGCGGCGTCTCGGCCAGCCTGGCGATGCTCGGCGACATCAACATCGGCGAGCCGAAGGCGCTGATCGGCTTCGCTGGCCCGCGGGTGATCGAGCAGACCGTGCGCGAGACCTTGCCGGAAGGTTTCCAGCGTTCGGAGTTCCTGCTTGAGCACGGCGCGATCGACCTGATCGTCGACCGCCGCGAGATGCGCGACAAGCTGGCCGACCTGCTGGGCATCCTGATGAAGGCGCCGCGCGCAGCCTGACCGGTCATGCCTGCCGGGTGAAATGCGATGCCGCCCTCGGGCGGCATCGTCGTTTTCGCGAGCGGGTTTTCCACAGCCGCTGTGGAAGCGCGTTGGCGAAGCCTGTGGACAAGCGTCGTCCGGCGCTTTTCCATCAGACACTTGCTACATCTTGCACAGGGATTGCGCAGCGCCGCCCGTCGCGCCGACGGTCGGCATGCGTGTTTTCCACAGCGATGGTGGGTGTCTTCTGTACAAGCCCGTGGGCAAGCGCGGCGCGCGCCATTGTCGACAGGCACTTGCCGAGCGTTGCGGCTTTTTGCGCGGCGGCGCGAAGTTCTCCACAGCGATTGTGGAGCGCGCGCGGCAAAGCCTGTGGACAAACAGGCTATCTGGCTGAGCGCAAAGGGAACGCCGACGGCGTGCGCAGAAGCTGCGCAACGGCGGGTTCAGAGCGGCGCCGCGATCAACCAGATCGAAGCGCTGCCGAGGCCGCTGCCGATCACGATGGCGGCCAGCACGTCGCTGGGGTAGTGCAGGCCGAGGATCACCCGCGACGCCGCGACCAGCGCGGTGAAGCCCAGCAGCAGCGGCGCCAGCGACGGATACCAGGCCAGCGCCACGATGCTGAAGCCTACCGCCTGCAGGGTGTGTCCGGACGGGAAACTGAACTCGTCCAGCGGTGGCACGTGCGCGATCACGCCGGGGCAGGCGCGATACGGGCGCGGGCGGCGCGTCCAGCGCTTGAGCAGGCGGTACAGCAGCAGCGCGGCGAGTCCGGTGACCGCCATGTGCGCGGCCGCGCCGAGCCCGCGCCTGCCGCCGAACGCGGCCAGCGCCGCCATCAGCGCGTACCAGAACACGCCGTCGCCGAGCCGGCTGACCATGCCGAAGAATACTCCCACCACGCGGCGTGCGCCCCAGTGGTTGGCGATCACGCAGACACGACGGTCCAGCGCGAAGCGCGGCCCGGGCAGGAGCTCAGATGTGGGCAGCGACGGAGGCGTGTTCATGCAGGTTCTCCTCGGCCATTTCGCGCAGCAGGTTTTCGAAATCCCGGATCACCGCTTCCGGCGAGAGTCCCGCCACGCCGGTATGCGCCGCGCGACCCATGTGCCGGATCAGCGCCGGGTTGCTGGCCAGCCTCACCGTGGCGTCGATGAAGGCGGCCTGGTCGCCCGAGGCGATGCAGCAGCCGTTGACGCCATCGACGAGATGCTCGCGCGCGGCGCCTTCGGCGTACGCGACCACCGGCAGGCCGGCGGCCAGCGCCTCGATGATCACGTTGCCGAAGGTCTCGCTGAGGCTGGGGAACGGAAACAGGTCGGCGCTGGCGATGTGCCGCGCCAGCGCCTCGTCGCGCTGCATCCCGGCGAAGATGAAATCCGGATGGGCTTCCTGCAGCGCGGCGCGGGCGGGGCCGTCACCGACCCACACGTAGCGCGCCTGCGGTACCTGCTGCCGCACCGCCTGGAACGCCTGCACCGCGAGTTCGAGGTTCTTTTCCGCGGCGATGCGGCCCACGTAGAGCACCACCGGCGTGGCGGCGTCGGCGCCCCAGCTCGCGCGCAGCGCCTCGTCGCGCCGATCCGGATGGAACAGCTGCGTGTCCACCGCCCGACGCAGCAGGCGTGCGTTGGAAATGCCCATGGCATGCAACTCCAGTGCGAGTGCGTTGGTCGGTACCAGGGTGGCAACGGCGCGCATGTGGAAGCGGCGCAGATAGCCGCGCACCAGCGGCGTGAGCACGCCCACGCCGTAATGGCTGGCGTACTGGTCGAAACGGGTGTGGAAACCGCTGCTGATCGGAATGCCCATTCGCCTGGCGGTGCGTACGGCCGACCAGCCCAGCGGGCCTTCGGTGGCGACGTAGACCGCATCGGGGCGTTGCCGCGACCAGTGTTCGCGCAGCGTGCGCCCGGCGGGCAGGCCGAAGCGCAGCCCCGGGTAGCGGGGCAGTGCGCCACCGCGCACGTCGAGCGCATTGATGCCGGGTTCGTCGCGGTACGGCGGCGACTGGCGCGGGCGGATCAGGTCGATGCTGTGGCCGCGGGCGGCGAGTCCGGCGGCGAGGCTATGGACGGTCAGCGCGACGCCGTTGATTTCCGGTGGATAGGTTTCGCTGACGATGCCGATGCGCATGCGGATACCCGTGCTGGCTTGGTGCAGCTTCGCGAAATGGCGTTGCGCTGGCGTGGCGGGCGCGTGACGCTGCGCTTACACCGGGTCATTCTTCCCGCGCTGGAGACCGGCGATGAGATGCATCCCGCTAGGCAGGGGCGCCTACTGAGCCTGTCCGCCCGTGCCGCGGGCCCGGGTGGGTTCGGCTAAAATGCCAAGTTTGACGCCCGTCCGAAGAATCCCATGACCGTCCGCACCCGCTTCGCCCCCAGCCCTACCGGTTTCCTGCACATCGGCGGCGCGCGCACCGCGTTGTACTGCTGGCTGGAATCGCGCCGCCGCGGCGGTCAGTTCATCCTGCGCATCGAGGATACCGACCGCGAGCGCTCCACCGACGAGGCGGTACAGGCGATCCTCGACGCGATGCACTGGCTCGACCTCGACGCCGATGAGGGCCCGTTCTACCAGACCCGGCGGCTCGAGCGGTACCGGCAGGTCGCCACCGAACTGGTCGCCGCCGGCAAGGCCTACTACGCCTACGAGAGCAAGGAGGAGATCGAGGCGATGCGCGAGGCGGCGATGGCGAAGGGCGAGAAGCCCCGCTACAACGGCCATTACCGCGACCGCAACGAACCCGGCTTTCATGAGGCCCGTCGTGACGATCCGAACCGGGTGATCCGCTTCAGGAATCCCACCGAAGGCTCGGTGGTGTTCGAGGACAAGGTGAAGGGCCGCATCGAGATCGCCAACAGCGAGCTGGACGACCTGGTGATCTTCCGCTCCGACGGCTGGCCGACCTACAACTTCGCCGTGGTGGTCGACGACATCGACATGGGCATCACCGAGGTGATCCGCGGCGACGACCACGTCAACAACACGCCGCGGCAGATCAACATCTACCACGCGCTCGGCGCCCCGGTGCCGGAGTTCGCGCACCTGCCGATGATCCTGGACAAGGAAGGCAAGAAGCTGTCCAAGCGCACCAACTCGGTCAGCGTGATGGAGTACCGCGCCGACGGCTTCCTGCCGCACGCGATCCTGAACTACCTGGTGCGGCTGGGCTGGTCGCACGGCGACCAGGAGATCTTCTCGCGCGAGGAGATGATCGCGCTGTTCGATATCGCCGACGTCAACAAGGCCGCCTCGCGCTTCGACACCGAGAAGCTGGCCTGGCTCAACCAGCACTACCTGAAGACCGACGAGCCGCAGTCGCTGGCCGCCGAGTTCGAGTGGCACCTGCAACGCGCCGGCATCGGCGCGTCGCACGGCCCGGCGCCGGTCGACGTGATCGTGGCGCTGCGCGACCGCGTGCACACGCTGAAGGAAATGGCCGAGCGCGCGAAGATCTGGTACGGCCCCATCGTCGAATGGGACGACAAGGCCGTGGCCAAGCACCTGAGGAACGACAGCGCGCCGGCCGTGCTCGATGCGGCGAAGGCCCTGCTCGCCGAGGTCGAGTGGCAACCCGGGCCGATCCACCAGGTGATCGAGCAGGTCGCCGCGCAGCTGGCGCTAGGCATGGGCAAGGTCGCCCAGCCGCTGCGCGTGGCGATGACCGGCACCCAGGTCTCGCCCTCGATCGAGCACACCATCTACCTGGCCGGCCGCGCCGAGGCGCTGCGCCGCCTCGACCACGCGAAGGCCCTCGCGCAGGGCTGAGCCCCGCGCGGCTCAGCGCCTCGACGCGTCGCCCTGCCAGTCGCCGCCGAGGGCGAGGTACAGCGCCGCGGTGTCGGCGTAGCGCGCTGCCTGCATCTGCACCGCGGCGATCCGCGTCTGCCGCCAGGCCTGCTCCGCCGTGAGCACGGCCAGTCCGCCCACCTGGCCCGCCTGCTGCTGCCGGCGGGTGAGTTCCAGCGTGCGCCGCGCCGCGGACTCCGCGCTGGCGGCGGCCTCGGCCGCGCGGGCGTCGGCTTCCAGCGCGTAGAGTGCGTCGGCGACGTTCTGGAACGCGACCAGCACGACGCCGCGATACTGCGCCACGGCCTGCTGCAGGGCGGCTTCGGCGGCGCGCTGGCGATGTTTCAGTGCACCGAAGTCGAGCACCGTCTGCGCCACGCCGCCGGTCAGGCTCCAGAACGTGTTGCCCGCGGCGAACATCCGGTCGAAAGCGGTGGCGCTGCCGCCGTACTGCGCGGACAGCGAGAACTGCGGGAAGCGGCTGGCCACGGCCACGCCGACCTGGGCGCTGGCGGCATGCACCTGGGCCTCGGCCGCGCGCACGTCCGGGCGCCGCTCGACCAGCGTGGCGGGCAGCGCCACCGGCAGATCGCGTGGCAGCTGCAGCCCGTCCAGCGCGAACGGCGGGTCGTTCGCCTGCGCGGGCGGCTCACCGGCCAGCACCGCGAGCAGGTCGCGGTTCTGTGCCTGCTGCTTCTGCAGCAGGGGCAGGCTGGCCCGGGCCTGCGCCAGGGCGGTTTCCTGCGCCGCCACGTCGAGGCCGGAGACATCACCCAGTTCGGCCTGCCGGCGTACCAGGGCGAGCGCGCGGGTGGCGTCCGCGACGATGCCCTCGGTGGCCTCGATCTGCGCGCGTAGCGAAGCTTCCTGGAGCGCGGCCGCCACCACGTTCGCGGCCAGCGCCTGGCGCACCGCTTCCAGCTGCAGGCGCTGCGCCTGCGTCTGCGCGGCGAGCGACTCGACCGCGCGCCGGTTCAGCCCGAACACATCCACTGCGTAGCCCACGGTGAGCTGCGCCGTGTGCAGCGTGTACATCGGCTGGCCGGAAGTCAGCGTGGGCGAGATGGTGCCGACGGCGTTCTGCTGGCGGCTGGCCGAGTAGCCGAGCTGCACGTTCGGCAGGAACGCCGCCCGCTGCGCGGCGAGGTTTTCCTGGGCTCCGCGCAGCGCGGCCTGGGCACCGTCGATCGACGGGTTGTGCGCCAGCGCGCGTGCCACCAGCCCATCGAGCTGCGGCGAGCCGAAGGCCTGCCACCATGCCGCGCTGGCCTGCGCTCCCGGCAGCAGGCGCTGGCTGTCGCCTGTCCCACCCATTGTCGCCGGCAGCGGCTCGCGCAGGTAGGCGTCCGTCGCCGGCAACGCCGGGCGCTGGTAGTCGGGGCCGACCGCGCAGCCGGCGACGAGCGGGATGGCGACGAAACAGGCGAGGAGACGGATCCTGCGTGCGTTCACTGTGAAGCCTCCGCCGCGGCGCGGCGCCGGCTCCGTCGCTGCGACCACTCCACCACCAGCACCTGCAGCGCCGGCGCCACCACCAGCAGCATCACCGGACCGAGCAGCATGCCGCCCACCACCACGGTGGCCAGCGGGCGCTGCACCTGGCTGCCGATGCCGCTGGAGAGCGCGGCGGGCAGCAGGCCGATGCAGGCCGAGAGCGCGGTCATCAGCATCGGGCGCATGCGCTGTTCGGCCGCCAGGCGCATCGCTTCCAGTGGCGGATGGCCCTCGAACAACAGGTGGTTGAAGTGGGTGATGACCAGGATCCCGTTCATGACCGACACGCCGAACAGCGAGATGAAGCCGATCGCCGCCGACACGCTCAGGTTGAGTCCCGACAGGTACAGCGCGATCAGCCCGCCGGCGATCGCGAAGGGGATCGAGGCGAGCGTGAGCAGGCTGTCACGCAACGAGTTGAACAGCGTGTAGAGCAGGGCGAGGATCAGCCCGACGGCGATCGGCAGGACCACCGCCAGGCGGCCCTTGGCCTGCTGCATGTCCTCGAACTCGCCCGCCCATACCAGGTGGTAGCCGGGCGGCAGTTTGACGTGCTCGGCGATGCGCCGCTGCGCCTCGGCCACGGTGCCGCCGAGGTCGCGGCCGCGCACGCTGAACTTCACCGGGATGAAGCGCTCGTTGCGCTCGTGATAGATGTAGGAGGCACCGGTATCGAGCGAGATGTGAGCCACGTCGCGCAGCGGCACGTAGGCCGTGGCGCCGTTCGCTCCGGCATAGCCGACCTGGATGTCGCCGATCGCGCGCATGTCGGAGCGGTACTGCGGCGCCAGCCGCACGGTCAGCGGGAACTGGCGATCGCCTTCCATCACCGTGGTGGCCTGCGTGCCGCCGGCAGCCGTCTGGATCACGCTGTTGATGTCGCCGGTGTTGAGGCCGTAGCGCGCGGCCCTGGCACGGTCGATGGTGATGTCGAGGTTGGGCTGGCCGAGCACGTGGAACACGCCGAGGTCCTCCACGCCGCGCACCCGGCGCATCTGCTCCATCACCTGGTCGGCCAGCTTCTCCAGCACTGGCAGTTCCGGGCCGACGATCTTCACCGAGTTGGCGCCCTTCACTCCCGAAAGGCCTTCCTCGATGTTGTCCTGGATGTATTGCGAGAAGTTGACCTGCACCCCGGGGAAGGCCTGCCCGAATTCGCGCTGCAACGAGTCCACCAGCTTCTCCTTGGTGTCGCCCGCGGGCCACTCGTCCTGTGGTTTCAGCGGCACGAACAGCTCCACGTTGTAGAAGCCCGAGGCGTCGCTGCCGTCGTCCGGGCGGCCGTGCTGGGAGACCACGGTGACCACCTCCGGATGCGCCTTGATCAGGCGCCGCATGCGGCCCACCTGCGCCTCGCCGGCCTCCAGCGAGATAGTGGTGGGCATGGTGGCGCGGATCCACAGGTTGCCCTCTTCCAGCGTCGGCATGAACTCGGTGCCGATGCGGGTGACCAGCAGTGTGGCGACCAGCAGGAAGGCCACGCCGATCAGCACCGTCAGTCGGCGCCGGCGCAGCGCCCAGCGCAGCACCGGCGAGTAGATCCGGCGGACCACGCGCACGAACCGGGTCTCCGTTTCCGCGACGTGGCGCGGCAGCAGCATGGAGGCCAGCACCGGCGTCACCGTGAAGGTGGCGATCAGCGCGCCGGACAGCGCATACGCATAGGTGCGCGCCATCGGGTTGAAGATCTGGCCTTCCACGCCCTGCATGGTGAACAGCGGGATGAAGGCGGCCACCGTGATCGCGGAGGAGAACAGCACCGCACGGTCGACCTGGATCGCGCTGATGAACAGCAGGCGCAGCCGCTCCTTCCAGCTGTGCGCGGCGCCGCCGCGGGCGTACATGGCGAACTCGTTCTGCGCGTGCTCGTGCAGCAGTTCCTGCCGCTCGTCAGCGCTCTTCTGGAAGTTGCGGAAGATGTTCTCGATCAGGATCACCGCCGAGTCGACGATGATGCCGAAGTCCACCGCGCCCACCGAGAGCAGGTTGGCCGACTCGCCCAGGGCCACCATCAGGATGATGCTGAAGAACAGCGCCACCGGAATGTTGGCGCTGACGATCACCGCGCTGCGCAGGTCACCGAGGAAGATCCACTGGATCAGGAACACCAGCAGGCAGCCGAACACCAGGTTGTGCAGCACCGTGTGGGTGGTGACCGCGACCAGGGTGGAGCGGTCGTAGATCGGCGCCAGGCGCACGCCGGCGGGCAGCGTGCCGTCGCCGTTGAGCTTGTCGACCTCGGCTTTGACGCGGGCCACCACGTCGCTGGTCTTCTCGGTGCGGTTCATCACCACGATGCCGGTCACCACGTCGTCCTGGTCGTCGCGGCCGGCCTGGCCCAGGCGCGGCACGTGGCCGATCGAGACGCGGGCGACGTCCTTCACCAGCACCGGCATGCCGTGCGACTGCGACAGCACGATGTCGCCGATGTCCCGGGTGTCGCGGATCAGGCCGATGCCGCGGATGTTCACCGACTGCTGGCCGATGCTGATCGTGCGGCCGCCGACGTTGGTGTTGGCATTGCCGATCGCCGCGATCAGCTGGGGCAGGGTGATGCCGTAGCCCTGCAGCCGGCGCAGGTCGGCATCCACGTCGTAGGCCTTGGTGGTGCCGCCCCAGGTGACTACCTGGGCCACGCCGGGCACCGACAGCAGGCGGTGGCTCACCACCCAGTCCTGCAGCGTGCGCAGCTGCGTCAGTCCGAAGTGCGGCGGCCCGACCAGCTGGTAGCGGTAGATCTCGCCGACCAGGCTGGAGGCCTGGATCTGCGGCTGCACGCCGTTGGGCAGGCTGACGTTCTGCTGCAGGTTGAGCGCGGCCTGGGTGTACGCCCGGTAGTAGTCGATGCCGTACTTGAAGGTGACGCGCACGAAGGACAGGCCGTAGAACGAGGTCGAGCGGATCGTGTCCACCCCCGGCGTGGTCGCCAGGCCGAGTTCCATCGGGCGGGTATAGGAACGCTCCATTTCCTCCGCCGACAGGCCGGGTGCCTGTGCGGTGATTTCCAGGATCACCGGGGCCGGGTTTGGATAGGCCTCGATGTTGAGCTTGGAATACGCCACCAGGCCGGCGATCAGGAACGCCAGCAGCGCCATCAGCACGATGGAGCGGCGGTTGAGCGCGAATGCGACGATACCTCTGAGCACGATCCGTTTCCTTGCGGGTGAGCTGCCGGCGGTTACTGCGACTGCAGCGCCAGCGCATTGCTCAGGAACAGCGCACCGGTGCCGGCCACGCGCTCGCCGGCGGCGAGGCCGGCGACGATCTCGTCTTGGCCGTCCTGCTGCCGGCCCAGTTCCACCGGACGCCGCGTGAAGCGGCGTCCGTCGGTGGTGACATACACCGTCATGGTGCCGTCGCCCTCGCGGACCACCGCGTCCGCCGGTACCGCGACGGCACGCGCCGGCGGCGCGGTGCGCACCTCCATGCTGGCCAGCATTTGCGGGCGCAGCCGCGCGTCGGCGCCGTGCAGCACCGTGCGCACCTGCACGCGGTGGGTGGACGGATCGACGCTGCTGCCGACCAGGTCGACCCGGCCCTGCAGCACCAGCCCCGGCAGGGCATCCACCCGCACGCTGGCCGGATCGCCGGGATGGATCTGGGCGATCTCGTCCTCCGCCACGCCGGCCACCATCCACAAGGCATCGTCGGCCGCCACGCTGACCGGCGCGGCGCCGCCCTGTTGCAGCCAGTCGCCCGGCGCCACCGTGCGTGCCGCCACCCGCCCGGTGATCGGGCTGGTCACGCGCAGTTCGCCGTCGATGGCGCGGTGGGCGGCGATGCGGTCGATCTGCGCGTCGGTCAGGCCGAGCAGGCGCAGCGCCGTGCGCGCCGAGCGGTAGTTGGCCTCGGCGGTCTGCTGGTCCGCGGTGGCCTGCTCCAGGTCCTTGCGGGCATTGGCCTGGATGTCGAGCAGCTGGCGCGCGCGTTCGAGGGTGTGGCCGGCCAGGGCGCGCACGCCGGCGGCGGCCACCAGGTTCGATTCCGCTTGCACAAGGTCGGCGCTGTCGACGGTGAACAGCACCTGCCCCTTGGTCACGCGGTCGCCGACCTGCACCAGCACCCGCCGCACGCGACCCTGGTAAGGCGAAGACACCTGGGCCAGGCGATCCTGGTCGAAGTCGATGTAGCCGACGGCATCGAGGCGACGGTCGAATGCGCGCCATTGGGACGGCAGCACCGCCACCTGCTGTGCCTGGCGCTCGGTCAGCGTGATGCTGTCGCCGGGCCGGGCCGCGGCCGCAGGCGGATCGGCGCGGCGGCCACAGGCGGCAAGCACGGCCAGCAGTGCCGCGAGCAGGCACGGTTGCAGCGCAGGGCGCACCGTTCGGATGAGGTCATACATCACGCATTCCTTTGGGGCAGGGCATGCGCAGGTCGCGCGGCAACGGGCGGCGTGCGGGGCGAGGCCGCCCGCCTCGGCGTGGATCACCGGGGGCGGCCGCGTGCCAGGCGGCGCTAAATTAATCGCGCGATCCGGGCGGGAACAGTTACCGTTCGGAAAGGTTGCCGTCTCTCCCGCGCGGCAGCCGGATGATCACGCGCAGGCCGGGGGCCGCGTCCTCCAGCCGAAGCTGCCCGCGATGCAGGGCGACCACAGCCGCCGCGATGGACAAGCCCAAGCCGTTGCCGCGTTGAAAACGGCTGGGGTCGGCGCGGAAGAACGGTTCGGTCGCCCGGCCCAGCAACCCGGGCGGAATGCCAGGCCCGTTGTCGGTCACCTCGATGCACACGTCTTCCGCCGCGGCGCGGACCTCGACCCGCACCGCGGCGCCCTGGCCGGCGTACTTGAGCGCGTTGTCGAGCAGGTTGGCGAGCACGCCCGCCAGCAGGTCGCGGTCGGCCTCCACTTGCGGCTCGTCCTCGACCGCCAGCGCGAGCGACATGCCCTCGCTTTCGGCCGCCGGCTGGTACAGCTCGACGATGTCGCCGACCAGGGCGCGCAAGGCGACCGGCTCGAAGTTCTGGCGGCGCACGCCGGCCTCGGCCTCGGCGATCTGCAGCAGCTTGTCCACCAGCTGGGTGACCGCGTCGATCTCGTCGATCGCGTTCGCCGCACCTTCGCGCAGGGCCTGTGGCGGCTGCTGCGGATGCAGCGCGTCTTCCAGCATGGCGCGGATGCGACCCAGCGGTGTACGCAGGTCGTGTGCGATCGCGTTGGAGACGTCGCGGGCGTTGTTCATCAACTGCTCGATCTGGTCGAGCATGCGGTTGACGTCGCGCGCCACCATCGCGAACTCGTCGCGCGAACGGCCGACCGTGATGCGCCGGTCCAGCCGGCCTGCGGCGACCTCTGCGGTGGTGCGGTGGATCGCCTTGAGCTGGCGTTGCAGCTGCAGCCACACCAGCAGCGCGCCGCCCGCGGCCAGCGCGAAGGCGATCAGGCCGCCCATGGCCAGCGCGGACAGCACCATGCGTTCGAGGTCGCGCTGATCCTGCAGGTCGCGCCCGACCACCAGCACCGCGCCGTCCGGGAAGCGATGCACGAGCAGGCGCCCCACGGTGTCCTGGCCGCGCCGCCGCACCTGCTGTTCCAGCAATTCCCCGCTGGCGGTGCCGGTGGCGCGCCACCGGTCGAGGTTGCCGACCAGCACGCTGCCGTCGGGGGCGTCGAGCTGATAGATCTCGGTGTTGACGTCCTGGTCGTCGGTGAGCAGGTCGAAGATCTCCTGACGCAGCGCGGGCAGTCCCTGGCGATCGTGCAGCTGCACCAGCCGGCGCGCGCCCAGCCCGAGCTGCATGTCGATGTTGCGCGCGAGCAGGCCGGCGGTGCCGATGTAGAAGATCGCTGAAACCACCGCGACCGAGACCAGCAGCAGCAGTCCGTAGCCCAGCGCCATGCGCAGTACGACGGAATGGCGCGGGCTGCCGCCCATGGCACTCATTCGGCGCGCAGGGTATAGCCGACCCCGCGTGCGGTGTGGATCAGCGGGGTCGGGAAGTCGCGATCCAGCTTGTTGCGCAACCGGCTTATCTGCACGTCGATGACGTTGGTCTCGGGGTCGAAGTGGTAGCCCCACACCGCAGTGAGCAGCATGCGGCGGGTGACCACCATGCCCTGGTGGCGCGCGAGGTATTCGAGCAGCTGGTATTCGCGCGGCTGCAGCGCGATGGCCTGGGTGCCGCGGTGCACGCGTCGGTTGCGGGTGTCCACGCGCAGGTCGCCGATCTCGATCACGTCCGGTTCGCCGCGCTGCATCGCGCGCCGCGCCAGCGCCTCGATCCGCGCCAGCAATTCATCGAACGCGAACGGCTTGCCCAGGTAATCGTCGCCGCCGCTGCGCAGGCCACGCACGCGCTCGTCCAGGCTGGACAACGCGCTGAGCACGATCACCGGTGTGGCGACGCCGTGGCCACGCAGCGCGGCGAGCACGCCGAGGCCGTCCACGCCGCCGGGCAGCATGCGGTCCAGCACCACCACGTCCCAGCTGCCGTCCAGCGCCAGGCGCAGCCCGGTATCGCCTTCGTGGCATGCCTGCACTGCGTGGCCGGCCCGTTCCAGCCCATGGCGGACCAACTCGGCGGTCGCCAGGTCGTCCTCGATCAGCAGGCAGCGCATGGGCGTCGGTTCCTCGTGGGCTCGGCGGCGACGCCCGCTTGCGCGCGGGCGCCGTCTGCGGACAGCATCGCGCCTATCCTAACGGCAGGTGCGGGATCGCATGAACGAATGGCTGGGCAGGGCGAGCGCGGGAGTCGATCCCGCCGCACCGGATGCCTTCTGGCGGATCTTCCTCAACCTGATGCGGCTGGTGCCGTGGACGGCGCTGTTCTGGTGGAGCCTGCTGTTCGTCCTGGTCGGTGCCCTGCTCGGGTGGTGGCGGGGACGGCTGGTGGAGGGCATCGTGTGGGCCGCGCTGTTGGGGCCCATCGGCTGGTTCGTGGTGCTGGCCCGGCCCCGTCGCGTGCCGCCGCCGCTGCCCGGGCGGGGGCGTGGCAGGGGTGTATGATCAGCATCGAGGTGACCCCATTGACGACCGCCATCTCCGCCAAGCCGCACCCGCATCATCACCATCATCACCACGACGACCCAAGGGGTTTCGTGGCTGCGGTGGAGCTCGCCAGCGAGAAGCGCGGCCTGCGCCTGACCACGTTGCGCCGTGAGGTACTGGAGCTGGTCGCCGCCGCGGATAAGCCGATCAAGGCCTACGACCTGCTCGACCAGTTGCGCGAACGGCATGGCAATGCGGCGCCGCCCACGGTCTACCGTGCGCTCGATTTCCTGCTCGAGAACGGCTTCATCCACAAACTGGAATCGATCAACGCGTTCGTCTCCTGCCACCACCCGGACGAGGCGCACCAGGTGCCGTTCCTGATCTGCGATACCTGTTCCAGCGCGGAAGAGGTCTGCGACGAACGGGTGGCCGAACTCATCGAGGCGCAGGCCAGGGCGCTCGGCTTCCGGCCGCAGGCGCAGACGCTGGAGGTGCACGGCACCTGCCGGCATTGCCGCAAGGGCTGAGCGACGGCGCCGGGATCTGGCGATTTGTGATGTTATAAAGTAACATTGCGCCGACCGGTTACAGAGTCGCCATGTCTGGCGACGCCGGTACGGGCCGATGGATTCCGAGCAGACAGGCAAAACGCGCTGGTGGCACGCGGCTGATCGCATAGGCGCGATGGCGTCGTTCCTATGCGCGATCCACTGCGCGCTGCTGCCGTTCGTGCTGGCGCTGCTGCCGCTGGTGGGCCTGGAATTCCTGGCCGACCATCGTTTCGAGCGCGGCTTCGTGATGTTTGCCTGTGCCTTGGCCCTGGTGGCGCTGGTCCGCGGATTTCGCCGCCACGAGCAACCGCTGCCGCTCCTGCTGGCGGTTCCCGGGCTGGCCCTGCTGCTGCTCGGGGTCACCTACGCCGAGGGGTATGCAACCGTCCTGCACAGCATGCTGGTGACTTCCGGCGGCCTGCTGCTGGCCAGCGCGCATTTCGTCAACCTGCGTCGCGACCGACTCCATGCCCGCGACCACGTGCACGGCCCGCAGTGCGCGCATTGAGCCGTGCCGCGGCACCCCGTGATTGTGTAACGGCGACCGTCGTTCCTAGCATGCACGCGTGAATACAGCGCACCCCCACCATCACGATCATGCGCATCCGCATGCAGCCACCGCAGCGGAAGGCGGGCGCACGCGCAAGCTGCTGTTCGCGTTCGTGCTGACCGTCCTGATGATGGTTGCCGAGGTGGTCGGCGGCATGTGGTCCGGCTCGCTGGCCCTGCTCGCCGACGCCGGGCACATGATGGTCGACGCGCTGGCCCTGCTGCTGGCGGTGGTCGGCGCCAGGATGGCGACCAGGCCGGCCGATGCGCGGCGCAGCTATGGCTACGGCCGGATCGAGGTCCTGGCGGGCTTCGTCAATGCGCTCAGCCAGTTCGTGCTGGTCGGCTGGATCGCCTATGAAGCGGTGACGCGCCTGCTGCATCCCGGGGAAATCCTGTCAGGGGTGATGCTGGTGGTGGCGATCGTGGGCCTGGTGGTGAATGTGCTGGTGCTGCGCATCCTGCACGGGCATGCGCATGACGACGTCAACCTGGCCAGCGCCAGCCTGCACGTGCTGGGCGATCTGCTCGGCTCGCTGGCGGCGGTGCTGGCGGCGCTGGCGATCCGCTGGTTCGGCTGGCTGTGGGCCGATCCGCTGCTGTCGATGCTGGTATCGCTGCTGATCCTGGGCAGCGCATGGCGATTGCTGCGGGTGTCCGCGCACATCCTGCTGGAAGGCGTGCCGGACGGCATGGACAGCGCCCAGGTGGAGGCAGCGCTGCATACCGCCGATCCGGGCATCCGCAACATCCATCACCTGCATGTGTGGCAGCTGGCGTCCGGTTCGCGGATGGCGACCCTGCATGCCGAACTGGACGAGCATGCCGACGGCGCGAGCGCTCTGCAGGCGATCAACCGGCTGCTGGCGGAGCGTTTCGGGATCCAGCACGTGACCGTGCAGATCGATCCGGGCAAGTGCCTGGACGCCAGCGGGGACTGCAGCGGACACGCGCATCGCTGACATGACGTGCCGCTCCGACGCTGCTATGATGGCAGGCCGTTCATCCGATAAATCAAGGAGTTCCCATGGGTAAGGGCGATCGCAAGACCCGCCGCGGCAAGACCTATCGCGGCAGCTACGGCAATACCCGTGCGCATGGCGTGCTGCCGGCCGTGGTGGGCGCCAAGCCGACCGTGACCAAGCCGGCCGCCGCCAAGAAGGCCGCGCCGAAGAAGAAGTCGGCCTGAGCCGGTTTGCATTGGACAGAGGAACCCCGCCACGGCGGGGTTTTTTTGTTGCGGATCGCCGGGTGGCGACCGGTGTCCGGCGGCTTTCGCGGCGGGTCAGAGGCGATACCGCACGCCCAGCGACCACAGCCGACGCGGCTCCAGTTGCAGGCCGTTGACGCGTTGCCAGACCGGCAGCTGGACAAATGCGAAGGCATCCAGTCGCGACGTGAGCTTCGCGCTGATGCCCGGACTCAGGTAGGCATAGGTGGCGCCACTGTTGGGGCGGTCGGATTGCCTGCCGCTTTCGCGCTGCTCGCCGTGGATGTTGAGCTGCAGCTGCGGGGTGACGCGCCTCATGCCGAGATAGCGCACGCCGAAGTCGACGTTGAGCGAATTGCCGGGACGGAAGCCGTCGCGCGCGTCCAGCGCGATCTGCGCCATGGCCTGGCTGAAGTAGGCCAGCGAGTCGCTGAGGTAGCCGAACTTGTAGACGCCGAGCAGGGCGTCGGTGGTGCCGGTGCCCAGTTGCAGGCCGCGGTCGAGCGGTTGGCCAGCCTGCGGGCCCGTCGCGAAGCCCTGGGTGAAGCGGCCGGTGGGCCATTTCACGCCGAACTGCAGGCCGAGGCCGGCGTCATCGCTGAAACCCTGGTAATGCGCGAGCAGGCGCAGGTCACCGATGCCCCGTGCATCGGAGGTGGAGACGCCGGTGTCGCCTCCGGCAATGGTCTGGTGGTGGCGGTCGGTGTACGGCAACTGGGCCGAGATGCCCCAGTAACGCGAGAAGTTGTAGTCCGCGCCCAGCAGGGTGGTGCGGTTGATGGTCTTGCGCTGCACTTCCTGGTCGGTGGGATAGGTGAACGTTCCGGCGCCGACCGTGCCGGTACCGTGCATCAGTCGTGACTGGTCGAAATAGTCCTCGCGCACGCTGAGATGCATGCCGCTGCTGACGGCGTAGCCCTGGCTGGACCAGTCCGAATTGAGCGAACAGCCGCAGGTGGAGCAGGCACTGGCCAGTGCGGGCGCCAGCATGCCCGCGAGCAGTGCCGCGATGGCCGCGCGCTGGTGGTGCCTGCGCAGGGCTGGCCGCCGGGAATGCAGAGGGTGCTGGTGCGACGGTCTCACTGGGGCTCTCTCGATGACGGGTTTCTTTGACCCGGGCATTGTCCCACCGACGGCGGCGCCGGGGTTGTGGCGCGATGTCGCGACGAGGCACGCGGCGTGTCCGGGTGCGGGGTTGGATGATCCGCGGCGCTGAAGGGTTCCCGATCGACCGCGTTGCGTCGGCCATCGCATGTCCGGCCCGTGATCGGCTGAGCGTCGCCGCGGGTCGGCGGGTGCGGAGCTGGCGGCGGGATCGTACGCCGAAGCCCGGACGGTGGCCCGACGTGCATCGAACGTCCCGTTTGCTGCCATGCCGCATGCCGTGTACAATGCGCACCATTGTATTAATGCACTAATACATCATGAAGCGTCGATCACGAAATCCCGAGACCCCGGCGGAGTCCGCCGAACAGAGCCTGTGCGAGGCGCTGCTGTCGTTGAAGAACGTCGAGGAGATGGCCGCCTTCCTCGGTGACCTGTGCACGCCGGCCGAGCTGGAGGTGCTGGTGGACCGCTGGCGGGTGGTGCCGTTCCTGCTCGAAGGCGTGCCGTACCGCGAGATCCACGAGCACACCGCGGTCAGCATCACCACCATCGGCCGGGTCGCCCGCTATCTAAACCAGGGCAACGGCGGCTACCTGGCCGCCGCCGCCCGCGCAGCGCGGCGACAGGCCCAGACCATGAGGAAGAAGGCATGAAGCCGCGCGACCGTTTGCGCATCGCGATGCAAAAATCCGGCCGGCTCACCGAGCCGGCGTTGGACCTGCTGACCCGCTGCGGGCTCACCTTCCGGCAGAGCCGCGACAAGCTGTTCTGCTTCGGCGAGGGCGAGCCGGTCGACTTGCTGCTGGTGCGCGACGACGACATCCCCGGCCTGATCGCCCAGGGGGTGTGCGACCTCGGCATCGTCGGGCGCAACGTGCTCAGCGAGTTCCAGCTCACCGACGGCCGCGAGGCCGAGCCGCTGGCCGAGTTGCGCCCGCTCGGCTTCGGCCGCTGCCGGCTGTCGATCGCGGTGCCGCAGGAACTGGATTACCGCGAGCCGAGGCAGCTGCATGGGCGGCGCATCGCCACCTCGTATCCCGGCCTGCTCGGTGAATGGCTGCGCACGCATGGCGTCGATGCCGGCGTGGTGACCCTGGCCGGTTCGGTCGAGATCGCGCCGAAGCTGGGCACCGCCGACGCGATCTGCGACCTGGTGCAGAGCGGTGGCACGCTGGTGGCGAACCAGCTGCGCGAGGCCGACGTGCTGCTGCACAGCGAAGCCGTGCTGGCCGGGCCGCAGGCGCTGCCGGTGGACGAGCGCGGCGACCTGCTGGAACTGCTGCTGAAGCGGCTGGACGGGGTGATCCAGGTGCGCGAGTCGCGCCTGCTGCTGCTGCAGACCTCGCGCCACTCGCTGGAGGCGGTGACCCGGCTGCTGCCGGGCGGCCCGCAGCCGACCCTGCTGCCGGTGGCCGGCCAGCCGGATCAATTGATGTTGCAGGCGCTGTGTGCCGGCGAAGTGAGCTGGCGGCAGCTGGAAGAGATCAAGAAGGCCGGGGCGCGCGAGATGTTCGTGCTGCCGGTGGAGAAAATGCTGGCATGAAGCAGGTTGGCATGAAGGGCAGGCTCGCATGAAACGTCTGGACTGGAACGCCCTGGATGAAACGGCGCGCCGCGAGGCGCTGGCGCGCCCCGCGCAGTCGCGGGCCGACGAACTGCGCCGCGGCGTCGAGCAGATCATCGCCACCGTGCGCGAAGGCGGCGACACGGCGCTGCGCGAACTGAGCGCGAAATACGACCGTTGCGCACTGCAGGCGATCGCGGTGGACGAGGCTGAATTCGCCGCGGCCGAGGCTTCCCTCGATCCGGCGCTGAAGGCCGCGATCCGCGAAGCGGCGACACGCATCGAGGCGTTCCATCGCGCGGCGGCGCTGCAGCCGGTGGCGCTGGATACCGCGCCCGGCGTGCGGGTGGAGCGCATGTTGCGGCCGATCGGCCGGGTCGGCCTGTACGTGCCGGCCGGCAGCGCGCCGTTGCCGTCGACCGCCCTGATGCTGGGCGTGCCGGCGCACATCGCCGGTTGCCGCGAAGTGGTGCTGTGCTCGCCGGCGCGCGCCGACGGCCGCTGCGATGAGGCGGTGCTGTACGCCGCGCGCCTCACCGGCGTGCACCAGGTGTTCAAGCTGGGCGGCGCGCAGGCGATCGCCGCGATGGCCTACGGCACCGCCAGCGTGCCGAAATGCGACAAGCTGTTCGGCCCCGGCAATGCCTGGGTGACCGAGGCGAAGCTGCAGGTGTCGTCCGATCCGGACGGCGCCGCGATCGACATGCCGGCCGGCCCGTCCGAAGTACTGGTGATTGCCGATGCCGGGGCGAACCCGGTCTTCGTCGCCGCCGACCTGCTGTCGCAGGCCGAGCACGGGCCGGATTCGCAAGTGATCCTGCTGAGTCCTTCCGCCGACCTGCTGGACCGGGCGGCGGCCGAGGTCGAACGCCAGTGCGCCGAGTTGCCGCGTGGCGAGATCGTCGGCCGGGCGCTGGCGCAGAGCCGGCTGATCGCGGTCGACTCGCTGGCGCAGGCGGTGGAGGTGAGCAACCGCTACGCGCCCGAGCACCTGATCCTGCAGGTCGCCGCGCCGCGTGCGCTGCTCGACGGCGTCGAGAGCGCCGGCTCGGTCTTCCTCGGCCAGTGGGCGCCCGAATCGGTGGGTGACTACTGCAGCGGCAGCAACCATGTGCTGCCGACCTATGGCTACGCGCGCAGCTACAGCGGCGTCTCGGTAGCCAGCTACCAGAAGCAGATCAGCGTGCAGGAAGTCAGCGCGGACGGCTTGCGCAACATCGGTCCGTGCACCGCCACGCTGGCGGCGGCGGAGCAACTGGAGGCGCACCGCCGCGCGGTGACGCTGCGCCTGGAGGCTTTGGCATGAGCGTGCTCGATCTGGCGCGGCCGGAGATCCGCGCGATGCAGCCGTATTCCTCGGCACGGATGGAGGCCAGCGGCGGCGAAGTCCTGCTCAACGCCAACGAATCGGCGTGGGCGCCGGTGGGCGACGACGGCCTTGGCTGCAACCGCTATCCCGAGCCGCAGCCCGCCGCCCTGGTCGACGCGCTGGCGGCACTCTACGGCGTTCGGCGCGAACAGTTGCTGGTTGGCCGCGGCAGCGACGAGGCGATCGACCTGCTGGTGCGCGCGTTCTGTCGCGCCGGCCGCGACGCGATCCTGATCCAGCCGCCGACGTTCGGCATGTATGCGGTGTGCGCGCGGGTGCAGGACGCGGGCATCGTCGAGGTGCCGCTGGCGGCGGACGCCACGCTGGACGCGGATGCGGTGCTGGCCGCGCTGACCCCGGCGGTGAAGCTGGTCTTCATCTGCACGCCGAACAATCCCACCGGCCAGCCGGTGCCGCGCACCGACGTGGAACGGCTGGCGCGTGCGCTGGCCGGCCGCGCGCTGCTGGTGGTGGACGAGGCCTACGTGGAGTTCGCCGACGAAGGCAGCGTGGCCGACCTGATCGACCGCTACGACAACCTCGCCGTGCTGCGCACCTTGTCCAAGGCCTGGGCGCTGGCCGGCGTGCGCATCGGCAGCCTGCTGGCGAACGCCGAGGTGATCGCACTGCTGCGTCGGATCATGGCGCCGTACCCGCTGCCGTTGCCGAGCCTGGACGCGGCGCTGCTGGTGTTGTCCGGCTGGGGGCAGGTGAACGCGCGCGAACACCTCGCCGTCGTGCGCGCGGAGCGTACGCGGATGCGCGAGGCGTTGCGCCGGTTGCCCGACGTGCGCGACGTGCTGCCGTCGCAGGCGAACTTCCTCGCCGTGCGCTTCGACGATGCCGGCGCGGCTTATCGGCACCTGCTCGCCGCCGGCATCGTGGTGCGCGACGTGCGCCGCTATCCCAACCTCGGCGACGCGCTGCGCATCACCATCGGCACGCCGGCGGAGAACGAGCGCGTGCTGGCCGTTCTGCAGGAAACCAACCCGTGACCCGCAAGATTCTCTTTATCGATCGCGACGGCTGCCTGATCGAGGAGCCGGCCGACGAGCAGATCGACAGCTACGAGAAGCTGGCGCTGTTGCCTGGCGTGATCGCCGCGTTGCAGCGTTTCGCCGCCGCCGGCTACGAGCTGGTGATGGTGAGCAACCAGGACGGCCTGGGCACCGACAGTTTCCCGGAGCCGCATTTCACCGGGCCGCACGAGCTGCTGCTGCGCATCCTCGCCTCGCAGGGCATCCGCTTCCGCGAGGTGCTGATCGACCGCAGCTTTCCGCACGAGGGCCTCGATACGCGCAAGCCCGGCGTCGGCATGCTGCGGCACTACCTCGCCGACGACGACTGGAGCCGGGCGACGTCGGCGATGGTGGGCGATCGCGAAACCGACCTGCAGTTTGCGGCGAACCTCGGCGTGCGCGGTTTCCGCGTCGGCCCGCTCGGCACGAGCTGGGATGCGCTGGCGCATCAGCTGCTGGATGCGCCGCGCACCGCCACGGTGGTGCGCAACACGAAGGAAACCCGCATCACGGTCAGCGTCGACCTGGATCGGGTGGCCGAGCCGCAGGCGCACACCGGGCTGGGTTTCTTCGACCACATGCTGGAACAGATCGGCAAGCATGGCGGTTTCGCGCTGGAACTGGCCTGCGACGGCGACACCCACATCGACGAACACCACACCATCGAGGACTGCGCGCTGGCGCTGGGCCAGGCGCTGAAGCAGGCGCTCGGCGACAAGCGCGGCATCGGCCGCTACGGCTTCACCCTGCCGATGGACGAGGCGCAGGCCAGTGCCGCGCTGGACCTTTCCGGCCGGCCCTACTTCGTGTTCGAGGGCAGCTTCCCGCGCGAGCGCGTGGGCGAGGTGCCGACCGAACTGGTGCCGCATTTCTTCCGCTCGCTGTGCGAGACGCTGGGCGCGAACCTGCACCTGAGCGTGCGCGGCGACAACGCGCACCACATGGTCGAGGCCTGCTTCAAGGCGGTGGCGCGCACGCTGCGCCAGGCGATCCGCCGCGAAGGCAGCGAACTGCCCAGCACCAAGGGCGCGCTGTGATGAACGTGGTGCTGGTGGACGCCGGCGGCACCAACATCGGCTCGGTGCGCTACGCGCTGCAGCGGCTGGGCGTGGACGCTGCGCTGACCTCGGATGCGGCGGCGATCCGCGCCGCCGACAAGGTGATCCTGCCCGGCGTGGGCGCCGCCGGCCCCGGCATGGCGCGGCTGCGCGAGCTGGGCCTGGTCGAGGTGCTGCGTTCGCTGGAACAGCCCGTGCTCGGCGTGTGCCTCGGCATGCAGCTGTTGTGCGCGCATTCGGAAGAGGGCGGCACGGAGTGCCTCGGACTGATCCCGGCGCCGGTGCGTCGTTTCACCGAAGCGCCCGGCCTGCGCGTGCCGCACATGGGCTGGAACCGACTGTCCGTGCGGCGGCCGCACCCGCTGCTGGCAGGCCTGGGCGACGATGACCAGGCCTATTTCGTGCACAGCTACGCGGTACCGGTCGGCGACTGGACCCTGGCCACGGCCGATTACGGCGGCGCGTTCTCGGCGGTGATCGCGCACGGCAATTTCCATGGCATGCAATTCCATCCCGAGCGCTCCGCCGCCGTCGGCGCCCGACTGCTGAAGAACTTCCTCGAATTATGAACTTCGACGTGATTCCCGCGATCGACCTGCGCGGCGGCCAGGTGGTGCGCCTGAAGCAGGGCGACTACGCGCAGCAGACCACCTATGCGGCTGATCCGCGCGCGCTGGCGCGCCGCTATGCCGAGGCCGGCGCGCGCTGGCTGCACCTGGTCGACCTGGACGGTGCGCGCTCGGGCAGCCTGGCCAACCTCGCGGTGATCCAGACCATCGCCGCCGATGGCATGCAGATCCAGGCCGGAGGCGGCGTACGCGGGGAAGACGACTTGCGCCGGCTGTTCGATGCCGGCGTGCAGCGCGTGGTGCTGGGCAGCGTGGCGATCCGCGAACCCGAACTCGTGGCCGGCTGGCTGGGCAGTTACGGCGCCGAAAGGCTGACCCTCGCGCTCGATACGCGCCGCCTCGACGGTCGCTGGAGCCTGCCCAGTGCGGGCTGGACCGAAGTCGAAGCGCGCACGCTGGATGAGCTGGCGCCGTGGTACGCCGCGCGCGGCGCGCGCCACCTGCTGTGCACCGACATCGACCGCGACGGCATGCTCGCCGGCTTCAACCTCGATCTCTACCGCCATCTTGCCGCCACGGTGCCGTCGCTGGCCGTGCAGGCCTCCGGCGGCGTGCGCTCGCTGGACGACATCCGCGCCGCGCGCGAAGCCGGCGCGCGCGGCGTGATCCTGGGTCGCGCGCTGCTGGAAGGTCGCTTCACCGTGGCGGAGGCGCTGGCAGTATGAAATTGACGACGACCTTGCGAGCTTTTCTCCTCCCCCTGCACGCAGGGGGAGGTTGGGAGGGGGTAAAGCTCCTCTTGCGCGTTCAGCGAAGAGCACCCCTCCCTCCGCAAGGGATTCCCTTCGGTCACAGCCCTCCCCTGCACGCAGGGGAGGGAGTGGATGCGGCGACGGCGGGAGTTGCGCGATGCTGAGCCGCCGCATCATTCCCTGCCTCGACGTGCGTGACGGCCAGGTGGTCAAGGGCGTGCGCTTCCGCGACCACGTGGTGATGGGCGAAATCGTCGATCTCGCGCTGCGCTACCGCGACGAAGGCGCCGACGAGCTGGTGTTCTACGACATCACGGCCAGTCCCGAAGGGCGCAGCGTGGATCGCGGCTGGGTCGAGAAGGTCGCGCGGGTGATCGACATTCCGTTCTGCGTGGCCGGCGGCATCCGTTCGGTGGACGAGGCGCGCGAGGTGCTGCACGCGGGCGCCGACAAGATTTCGGTGAACTCGCCGGCGCTGGAGCGTCCCGGATTGATCGACGAACTGGCTGCCGCGTTCGGCGTGCAGTGCGTGGTGGTCGGCATCGACTCGCTGCGCGACGCCGACGGCGAGTGGCGCGTGCGCCAGTACACCGGCGACCCTGCGAAGACCCAGGCGCTGCCGCGCCGCACGCTGGACTGGATGGTCGAGGCGCAGCAGCGCGGCGCCGGCGAGATCGTGTTGAACTGCATGGGCAGCGACGGCGTGCGCCGCGGCTACGACCTGGAGCAGCTTTCCGCGGCCCGCGCGATCTGCCACGTGCCGCTGGTCGCCTCCGGTGGCGCCGGCGCACTGGAACACTTCCGCGACGCCTTCGTCGAGGCTGACGTGGACGGCGCACTGGCGGCCAGCGTGTTCCACTCCGGTGCGATTGTGATATCTGCGCTCAAGGAATACCTGCAGGCGCAAGGTGTCGCGGTACGACGTATCCCCTAGCTCGTCATTCCGGCTTTCCCCGGGATGACGGGAGAGCCAAACTTCATTACATGCTTCGACGCATGTTCGCAGCAGGTATCCCGATGACTGATCCCAATCCCGATCTTTCCCACCTAGACTGGGCCAAGGGCGACGGCCTGCTGCCCGCCATCGTGCAGCACTGGCTGACGGGCGAGGTGCTGATGCTGGGTTATATGAACAAGGAGGCGCTGGCCTCCACCCAAGCCAGCGGCCAGGTCACCTTCTACAGCCGCAGCAAGCAACGCCTGTGGACCAAGGGCGAAAGCTCCGGCCACGTGCTCGCGCTGAAGTCGATCCGCATCGACTGCGACGCCGACACCCTGCTGATCCAGGCCGCCCCGCACGGGCCGACCTGCCACCTTGGCACCTCCAGCTGCTTCGGCGACAGCGCCGACGTACGCCCGCCGCTCGGTTTCCTCGCCGAACTCGATGCCCTGGTCGAGCAGCGCCACGTTGAACGTCCGGCCGGCAGCTACACCACCCGGCTGTTCGACGGCGGCATCCGCCGCATCGCGCAGAAGGTGGGCGAGGAAGGCGTGGAGACCGCGCTGGCCGCGGTGGCGCAAGACGATGCCGAACTGCTGGGTGAGGCGGCGGACCTGGTGTTCCATCTCGCCGTGGCGTTGCGCGCGCGCGCGCTTGGCTTGGCCGACGTGGTCCGCGTGTTGGCGGACCGGCATGCGGGACGCGGCTGAACCGGGTTATCGGGGCGTGGCGGCGGAGACGTTGGCCGCCGGCAGCGCCGGCTTGAACGGCACCGCCGGCCCGGGCGTGATGCCCTTGCGCCACAACGCCAGCTGCGTGGCGATGCCGCTGCCGACGTCGATCTGCGGTTCGGAAGGGGTGAGTTTGTCCTGCCGTTCCCACCGGCTGATCTCGCCGCTGGCGCGCTCGAACGCGTCCGCGAAATTGTCGGTGTGGTTCAGCGCATCGACCAGCCAGGCCCTGCCGAAGTAGGTGATGTCGGAATCGCTGCCGCAGCCGAACGAGCTGCGGTCGGCGCGGGCGGCAGTGAGCACCAGGGTGCCGGGGCCGCGCAGCGGCGGCACGAAGCCGCCGGAATAGCAGGCGTTCACCACCAGCACTTTCCACTTGAACGGGTGCATCGCCAGGATGCCGGCCAGATCGCTGGCGCCGAGCTGGTCCAGCGGCAGCGGGTCCATGTCCAGCAGCAGGTTGTGCTCCTTGTCGCCGTGGCTGGTGAGGTACAGCAACAGGATGTCCTGCTCCGGCTGCATCGCCTTGCCCAACCCTTCCAGCGCGGTTTCCAGGTTGCTCCAGCTGGCCAGCGGCCGGGTGGCAAGCGTGGCCGGGTTGTTCTCCAGCACCAGGCTGTGGGCACTGGCGCCGAAGCGCTGCGCGAACAGTTGCGCGGCGTACTCGGCCTCGTTGCGGAACACGTCCTCGCCGCCGTCGCCGGCGAAAGCAAGCAGATAGAGATTCGGCTTGCCGGGCACGCGTGGGCCGAGTCCTGATAGCGCCTCGCGCATCATCCGGGGCTGCGCGTACAGGATCTGCTCCGGGGTCGGCCCCTGCGTGGGCCAGTTGTCGAGTGCGACGCCGGCACCGGAATCCGCAGGCTCCACGCTGGCGGATGTCGCCAGTGCGGGGTGGTCGCCGACCATCGGCGCCGGTCGGTGGACGGGCCACCAGATGGCCAGCAGCACGCCGGCGGCGAACGCGAGCAGGGTGGTCAGGGCGTGGCGCATGGCGGATCCGCGTGCGGACTCACGGCGTGATCGCGCCGAAGTCGCGGTAGACGGCGTGGCGCGGCGAAGCGGGCAGGGCCTGCGGCTCGCGCACCAGCCAGCCGGTGTGGAAGCCGGCTGCCTGCGCGGCGTCGAGTTCCTCCACGATGTCGGACAGGAACAACAGGTGCCGGGGCTGCTCGCCGATCGCTTCGGCGATGCGCCGATAGGATTCCGATTCGCGCTTCGGCCCGGTTTCGGTATCGAAGTAGCCGGCGAACAGCGCGCCCAGGTCGCCGGCTTCGCTGTGCTGGAAAAACAGTTTCTGCGCCGGCACCGAGCCGGAGGAATAGACGTACAGCCGCAGGCCGTCGGCACGCCAGTCGCGCAGCCGCGCGGCCACCTCCGGGTAGACGTGGGCGCGGTAGTCGCCCGCCTCGTAACCGTCCTTCCAGATCATGCCCTGCAGCGCCTTCAGCGCGGTGGACTTGCGGTCCTGGTCGATCCACTGCAGCAGCAGCTCGATGACGTCCTGGCGGCTGGCCTCGACCAGCCCGGCCTCACGGACCGCCTCGTGCAGCCAATGCTGCACCTCGGGCTTGTTGCCGTGGGTTTCGACGAAGGCGGGCAGCCGCTTGCGCGCGTAAGGGAACAGCACGTCGCGGACGAAGTCGATCGAGCTGGTGGTGCCTTCGATATCGGTGACGATGGCGCGGATTTCGATCATGGCTTCGGGATCCGGATTCGGGAAGAGCGTCGCCCGCGAGCAGGCTCCTACACGGCAGGCGCCATGCGCGGGAAGCGCGAGGCGATGTCGTCACCGGTGAAGTTGGCCACCCAGCCTTCCTTGTTGGTGAACAGCCGGATCGCCACGAAGTAGGGCGATTCGCTCATGTCGAACCAGTGGCGGGTGCCGTCGGGTACGCCGATCAGGTCGCCCTGTTCGCACAGGATGTCGTAGACCTTGCCGCCGAGGTGCAGGGTGAACTGGCCGGCGCCGGCGACGAAGAAGCGCACCTCGTCCTCGCTGTGGGTATGTTCGCTGAGGAACTTCTGGCGCAGCGTCGCGCGGTCGGGGTGATCGGGAGCGAGGCTGATCACGTCCACGGCCTGGTAGCCTTCCTCGCGCATCAGCCGGTCGATGTCGCCGCGATAGGCGGCGATCACCTCGTCCTGGCTGGCGCCCGGCGCGATCGGCTGGCTTGCCTCCCACTGTTCGAAGCGGACGCCCGCATTGCCGAGTTCCGCGGCGATCGCGGCGTGTTCGTCGATCACCACCAGCGGCGATTGCGGTCGGGTTTCGTCGAAGATGCGCAGGCGGCTCATGATGCCCTCAGTTTTTTCAGGTCAAGTTCGCAGCCGAGCAGGAACTCCAGCGCCTCCAGGTGGCGCTGCGTCTCGGCCATGTCGCGGCCCCAGGTGTAGATGCCGTGACCGTCGATCAGGTAGGCATGCAGCGGCTTGCCTGCATCCAGCCAGGCATCGACCCGGGCCACCAGCTCGGGCATGTGCTGGGTGTTCGGGAACACCGGGATCTCCAGCACGCTTTCGTGGGTGTGATAGCCAGTGATTGCCTTCTGCAGTTCCCAGCCCTGCAGCCGGATCACGCCCTCGCCGGCGAACAGCCGCGACGCCACGCTTTGCGTGCGCGAGTGGGTGTGCAGCACCGCATTCATCTCCGGCCAGCGCCGGTAGATCTGGGTGTGCAACGCCGTTTCGGCGCTGGGTCGGGCGTCGGTACCGACGGCATGGCCCTCCAGGTCGATCAGCATGATGTCGTCGCGGCCGAGCCTGCCCTTGTGCCGGCCGGAGACGGTGATCGCCGCATGGCCGGCGTCGACCCGCATCGAGAAGTTGCTGCTGGTCGCCGGCGTCCAGCCGAGCGCGGACAGCTCGCGCGCGGCATCGGCGATGGCGTCGGCGCGCTGCTCGAACGCCCTGGCGGGGATCGCTGCTGGGAGGATCTGGCTCATGCGGTTTGGACGTCCAAATGAGCGTCAACTATAGCATGCCCCCGCTCGCCGCCTCGCTGGAATGAGAGCCATTCGCGCAAGTCAGGAAAGATTTGGACGGTGGGCGTAACATCGGTGCGGGTCCGGCGCAGGGTGTGCCGGACAGATTCCGACGGAGGCTTGCCCATGTCGAAAGAACAAGATATCGAATCGCGTCGCCGATTCCTCAAGGTGGCTGCCGGCACGACGGCGGCGGCGGTGGTCATCGGCAGCCTGCCGCGCTTTGCACGGGCAGCGGATCTGCCGCCGGTGAGCGAGTCGGACCCGACCGCGAAGGCATTGGGCTATGTGGAAGACGCCAAGAAGACCACCAACGCGAAGTACAAGGCCGGCGACGACTGCGCCAACTGCCAGTTCTACAGCGGCGGCCCCGCCGGCCGCGGTCCATGCCAGCTGTTCCCGGGCAAGTCGGTGAATGCGAAGGGCTGGTGCATGTCGCACACGCCGAAGAAAGCCTGACCGCAACCTGCTCCACGAATCGCATGAAAAGCCCGCTGCACGGCGGGCTTTTTTCGTGTGGGAGGATCTGCCCGGAAGTGCATGATGCGGTTCGATACGCAGGCAAAAGTGCGGCCCGGACACATCAGGTCGAGGAGCTACCCACCTGACGCGCCGAGCCGCGATCCGGGGCCCACTGCCAAGTGATCAACCCGCGGACTGAGGATGATACTCCCGAGTCCGCCAAATGGGCGACCGGTTCCGCGATTTCTCTTGGGAAATTCTCGTTAATACATTGAAAAATAAAGAAATATTCTGGTGATCTCAGGATTTCTCGAGAATTCCCGCAATGCGTGTAGATAAGCATCTTTTCGGGCGTTTCGCCGGATATGGCATTTTTTCGACGATATCTGGCGATATTCGACGAAATTATGCATCAGGGCCGGGTGGCGTCCGTCGCCGGGCTGCGCAGGTGGCTGTGCCGGTTGCTGTAGCCGAAATAGATCAGCAGGCCGATGAACGTCCAGACGATCATCAGCGTCCAGTTGTACCAGGCCATGGTAGACAGCAGGGCGGCGCAGCTGAGCATGCCGAGCGTGCAGATCACCGGCGCGAACGGCACGCGGAAGGTGCGCGGCAGCTCCGGCCGGGTATGCCGCAGGATCCACACGCCGGCGCAGACCGCGATGAACGCGATTAGCGTGCCCATCGACACCAGGTCGCCCAGCACGTCCAGCGGAAAGACCGCGGCGAGCAGGGAGATGCCGGCGCCGGTGATCAGCGTGTTGAGGTGCGGCGTGCGATAGCGCGGGTGGATCCGGGTGAACACCTTCGGCAGCATGCCGTCGCGGCCCATGATCATGAAGATGCGCGGCTGCGCGATGATCATCACCAGCACCACCGACGACAGGCCGAGCAGCGCACCGACCTCCACCAGCCAGCGCAGCCATTCCAGTTGCGGGTGTCCGTGCAGGGCGGTCACCACCGGCTCGTCGGTGCCGAGCAGGGTGTAGGAGGTCAGGCCGGTCATCACCGCGGCCATCGCGATGTACAGCACGGTGCAGATCGCCAGCGAGGCGAGGATGCCGATCGGCAGGTCACGCTGCGGGTTGCGCGACTCCTGCGCGGCGACCGAGGTGGCCTCGAAGCCGATGTAGGCGAAGAACACCATTGCCGCGCCGCGCAATACGCCATCCCAGCCGTACTTGTAGTGGCCCTGCGACTCGGGCACGAACGGGTGCCAGTTGGACGGGTCGACGTAGCGCCAGCCGACCACGATCACCAGGGTGATAAGGCCGACCTTGAGCGCCACCATCGCCGCATTGGCCAGGCTCGACTCCCGGATGCCGACGTAGCAGATCCAGGTCAGCAGCAGGATCAGCACTACCGCCGGCAGGTTGAGCAGTGCCCCGGTGGTGACCAGGTGGTGGTCGGCGGTGAACGCGAGCGGCGCCTGGGTCAACGCCGAGGGCAGGCTCAGGTCCATGTTGAACGCATGCCCGATGTGGTCGAGCAGGCTGAGGAAGTAGCCGGTCCAGCTCACCGCCACGGCGGAGGCGGACACGCCGTACTCCAGCACCAGGTTCCAGCCGATGAACCAGGCCATCAGCTCGCCCAGGGTGGCATAGGCGTAGGAATAGGCGCTGCCGGAAACCGGGATCAGCGTGGCGAACTCGGCGTAGCACAGCGCGGTGAACGTGCTGCAGATCGCCGCCAGGATGAAGGACAGGATCACCGCCGGCCCGGCGTGGTCGGCCGCTGCCTGGCCGGTGATCACGAAGATGCCGCCGCCGATCACCGCGCCGATGCCCAGCGCGGTCAGGCCCCAGGGCCCGAGGGTACGGCGCAGGGTGGGGCCGTGCGTGTCGTCGGGTTCGTTGAAATCGGTCTTGCGGGCGATCAGTTGCTTGAGCATGGGGCTTCCGGACGTGAAACCGGCACGATACGCGTCGTGCCGGCGGCGTGGCGAACGATGCGCGCGGGTGCGGAATCAGTCCGGTTCGACGCCACAAGCCAGGTGGCTCTTGCGGTAACCGTACAGGTAGTACACCACCAGGCCGATGGCGCCCCACACGAAGAACGTGATCTTCGCTTCCTTCGACAGGTTGAGGAACAGCAGCAGGCAGCCGATCACGGCCAGCGGGCAAACCACCCACGGCAGCGGGGTGCGGAACGGGCGGGGGCGCTCGGGCTGGGTACGGCGCAGGATCAGCACGCCCACCGCGACCATGATGAACGCGAACAGCGTGCCTGAATTGGTGATGTCGGCGAGGATGCCCACCGGGAACAGAGCGCCGAACAGCGAGACGAAGCTGCCGGTGATCAGGGTGATCACGTGGGGTGTGTGGAAGCGCGGATGGATCTTGGCCAGCGAGTTCGGCAGCAGCCCGTCGCGCGACATGGTGAAGAAGATGCGGGTCTGGCCGTAGGTCATGGTCAGGATCACCGACGGCAGCGCGATGCCGGCGGCGAAGGCGATGAAGGCGGCGATGTTGTTGTGGCCGAGCAGGCGCACCACGTGGGCCAGCGCCTCCTTGCTGCACACCAGCGCATCCGAGCCCTGACACGCCGCCGCGAATGCCGGCGTGCCCGGTTCCAGTGCCACGCCGCCCGCGCCAAGCATGGGCTGCGCGCCCACCGAGCCTACCGCGGTGTAGCTCACCAGCAGGTAGTAGATGGTGCACACGCTCAGCGAGGCGATCAGCGCGATCGGGATATTGCGGTTCGGGTTCCTGGTTTCCTCGGCCGCGGTGGAGATGGCGTCGAAGCCGATGTAGGCGAACACGATGGAGGCCGCCGCGCCGAGCACGCCGATGCCGCCCATCGGGCTGCCCCAGCCATTCGGCACGAAGGGCGTGAAGTTCTGATCCTTCACCGCCGGCAGCGCGACAATGATGAAGGCGGTAAGGGCGATGATCTTGACCAGCACCAGCACGGTGTTGACCTTGGCCGACTTCGAAGTGCCGATCACCAGCAGGATGGTGACCGCAAGGCCGATCAGGCAGGCCAGCAGGTTGAAGCTGCCGCCGTCCATCGGGCCCACCTGCAGGAAGTGCGGCAGGCCGAATCCGGCATGCGTCAGCAGGCCGTTGACGTAACCGGCCCAGCCCACGCATACGGTGCTGGCGGCGATGGTGTATTCCAGCACCAGCGCCCAGCCCACCACCCAGGCGGTGCCCTCGCCGAGTACGCCATAGGTGTAGGTGTAGGCCGAGCCGGCCACCGGGACCATCGCGGCGAGTTCGGCGTAGGCGAGAGCGGCGAACGCGCAGACCACCGCGGCGATCACGAACGCGATCATCATGCCGGGGCCGGCTTTCTGGCCCGCTTCGGCGGTGAGCACGAAGATGCCGGTGCCGATGATCGCGCCGATGCCGAGCATGGTGAGCTGGAACGCGCCGAGCTGGCGTGTGAGGCCCTTCTTCTCGGCCGTGGCGATGATCTGATCGATCGGCTTGATGCGCTTGAACAGCATGCAGTGGCTCCCCGGAAAACAACGACGTCGCGCTCGAACGAAAACGCGACGAAGATGGGCGCGAGAGCCGACGGACGGCCAACCATAGCGGAGCGTCCGGAGGGGTACAAGGTGCGATGCAGCTAGAATGGGCGACGGTTCTCCAGTCTCCCGCCACGAGTCATGCCGCCCTTTCTTCCGCAACTTGCCGCCGCGCTGGGCGACTATCTCGCACGCCATCCGGAAGAGGGCGAGGCGGTCGCCCTGTTCGAGGCTTTCCTCGCTTCGCACGCGGCCGTGTTCGAGCGCGGCCATGCTGTGGGCCACTTCACCGGCTCGGCCTGGCTGGTGTGCAGGGGCGGCGAGCGCGTGTTGCTGATGCATCACTGCAAACTGGATCGATGGTTGCAACCGGGCGGCCATGCCGACGGCGACGGGGATCTCATGCGGGTAGCGCTGCGCGAGGCGCAGGAGGAGACCGGCGTGGCCGGCCTGCGCGCCGAAGGCGGCATCTTCGACATCGACCGGCACCGCATTCCGGCGCGCGGCGATGAAGCGGAGCACTGGCACTACGACGTGCGTTACGTGGTGCGCGCGGGAGCGGACGAACGCTTCACCGTCAACCAGGAATCCCGCGCACTGACCTGGCGATCGGTCGCCGAGGTGGCGAAGGATCAAGGCCTCGATATTTCGTTGCGGCGCATGGCGCACAAGTGGCTGGGGCGCGCGGCGTAGGGCGGACACCGTCCGCCGGCTCTGTTCGGCATGTTGCCGTGGAAGCGTGGCGGGCGGTGCCCGACCTACGCGTATTTCGCCGGTGCCGGGTTGAGATGGTTGCAGGCGGTGCAGGTGCGCGCCTCGCGCGAACCGTAGAATCGATCGAACACCGGCGGGAAATCGCGCTCGATGTCGTCAAGCACGAAATATTCCTCGTACAGCTTGTGGTTGCAGCGTTCGCAGAACCACAGCAGGCCGTCCTTCTCGCCGGCGGTCCGGCGGCGCTCGATCACCAGCCCGATCGACGCCGGCATGCGCTGCGGCGAATGCGGCACGCGCGGCGGCAGGTAGAACATCTCGCCGGCGCGGATCGGGATGTCACGGGCCCGTCCGTCGTCCTGCACCTTCAGCACCATCTCGCCTTCGAGCTGGTAGAAGAACTCCGGGCCTTCATCGTGGTGGTAATCGGTGCGCGCGTTGGGGCCGCCCACGATCATGATGATGAAGTCGCCGTCGACGATGCACTTGTTGCCGACCGGCGGCTTCAGCAGGTGACGGTGCTCGTCGATCCAGCGCTTGAGGTTGATGGGCGGGGTCAGGGGCATGGCGTTGCTCGCACTCGATGCGGGCATCTTAGCGCTGCCGCGCGGATCACACCTCCAGCGTCGCCAGGTCGCCCTTTTCCTCCAGCCAGGACTTGCGGTCGCCGGCGCGCTTCTTCGCCAGCAGCAGGTCCATGAGGCGCGCTGTGCCGTCGCCGTCGTCCACGGTGAGCTGCACCAGCCGGCGGGTATCCGGGTGGATGGTCGATTCGCGCAGCTGCGGCGGGTTCATCTCGCCCAAGCCCTTGAAGCGGGTGGTGCTGACCGCGCCCTTCATCTTTTCGCGCTCGACCCGCTGCAGCATCGCCTCCTTCTCGGCCTCGTCGAGGCAGTAGAACACCTGCTTGCCTACGTCGACGCGGAACAGCGGCGGCATCGCCACGAACACGTGGCCTTCGCTGACCAGTTTCGGGAAGTGCCTGAGGAACAGCGCGGACAGCAGGGTGGCGATGTGCAGGCCGTCGGAATCGGCATCGGCGAGGATGACCACCTTGCCGTAGCGCAGGCCGGAAAGATCGTCCTTGCCAGGGTCGCAGCCGATCGCCACGGCGAGGTTGTGCACTTCCTCGGAGGCCAGCACCGAGGTGGACTCCACCTCCCAGGTGTTGAGGATCTTGCCGCGCAGCGGCAGGATCGCCTGGAACTCCTTGTCGCGCGCCTGCTTGGCGCTGCCGCCGGCGGAGTCGCCCTCGACCAGGAACAGCTCGGTGCGGCTTAGGTCGGTGGCGGTGCAGTCGGCCAGCTTGCCGGGCAGCTGCGGGCCCTGGGTGATCTTCTTGCGGACGATCTGCTTGGCGGCCTTCAGCCGCGCGCTGGCGCGCTCGATCGCCAGCTGCGCGATGCGCTCGCCCATCTCCACGTGCTGGTTCAGCCACAGGCTGAAGGCGTCGTGGATGACGTTCTCGACCAGGCCGGCGGCGTGGCGCGAGGAGAGTCGCTCCTTGGTCTGGCCGGCGAACTGCGGGTCCTGCAGCCGCGTGGACAGCACGAACGACAGCCGCTCCCACACGTCCTCCGGCGCCAGCTTCACGCCCCGCGGCAGCAGGTTGCGGATGTCGCAGAACTCGCGGATCGCGGTGGTCAGCCCGCTGCGCAGGCCGTTGACGTGGGTGCCGCCTTGGGCGGTGGGGATCAGGTTGACGTAGCTCTCCTGCACCAGCTCGCCTTCCGGCAGCCAGGCCAGCGCCACTTCCAGGCCTTCGACGTCGCGCGCCATGTGATGCACGAACAACTCGTTCGGCAACGCCTCGATGCCGTCGAGTTCGCTGCGCAGGTAGTCGCGCAGGCCATCCTCGTAATGCCACTCGACGACCTCGCCGCTGGCTTCGTCGGTGAGCTTCACGTTGAGGCCGGCGCACAGCACCGCCTTGGCGCGCAGCAGGTGCTTGAGTTTCGGCAGCGAGATCTTCGGCGAGTCGAAGTACTTCGACTCGGGCCAGAAGCGCAGGGTGGTGCCGCTGCGCTTCTTCGGCACCGTGCCGATCACTTCGAGCGGGCTGGCCTTGTCGCCATGCGCGAACACCATGCGGTATTCGGAACCGTCGCGGCGGATCGTCACGTCCACCCGGTCGGACAGTGCGTTGACCACCGACACGCCCACGCCGTGCAGACCGCCGGAGAAACTGTAGTTCTTGCCGCTGAATTTTCCGCCCGCGTGCAGCCGGGTCATGATCAGCTCGACGCCGGAGACGCCTTCCTCGGGATGGATGTCCACCGGCATGCCGCGGCCGTCGTCGCTCACTTCCACCGAGCCGTCGCCGTGCAACACCACCTCGATGCTCTTCGCATGGCCGGCCAGCGCCTCGTCCACCGAGTTGTCCACCACCTCCTGCACCAGATGGTTCGGGCGGGTGGTGTCGGTGTACATGCCCGGCCGGCGTTTGACCGGATCCAGGCCGGAGAGGACTTCGATGTCGGCGGCGTTGTAGCGACTGCTCATGCGTGTGTTTCGATCCAGACAAGACGGCAAAGCATGGGGCGCGCGGGCGGCGATGGTCAAGCCGACTGCCCGGATCAGCGGTAGCCCTGCGCCTGCAACGAGAACAGCTGCGCATAGTGCCCGCCCAGCGCCATCAGCTGCTCGTGGCTGCCGTGCTCGACGATGCGGCCATCCTGGATCACGATGATCTGGTCGGCCATGCGCACCGTGGAGAAGCGGTGCGAGATCAGGATCGCGATGCGGCCGCCGGCCAGTTCGCGGAAGTGCTCGAAGATGGCGGCCTCGGCGGCGGCGTCCATCGCGGCAGTGGGTTCGTCCAGCACCAGGATGTCCGCGCGCGAGCGCATGAAGGCGCGCGCCAGTGCGATCTTCTGCCACTGGCCGCCGGACAGTTCGCGGCCGTCGTTGAACCATTTGCCGAGCGGAGTCTGGAAACCGGCAGGCAGCGTATCGATGAAGTCGCTGGCCATGCCCTTGTTGCTTGCTTCGCGCCAGCGCGCTTCGTCCTCGAAGTGGCTGACGTCGCCGGCGCCGACATTCTCGCCCACGCGCATCTGGTAGCGGGCGAAATCCTGGAAGATCACGCCGATGCGCTGCAGCAGGGTGGCCTCGTCCCACTCGCGCAGGTCGGTGCCGTCGAGCAGGATGCGGCCTCTGTCCGGCGTGTACAGGCGCGTCAGCAGCTTGATCAGGGTGGTCTTGCCCGAGCCGTTCTGGCCGACCAGGGCCAGCGATTCGCCGGGACGGATGTGCAGGTTGATGTCGTGCAGTGCCGGTTCGCCGGCGCCGGGGTAGGTGAAGCCGACGTGCTCGAAACGGATGCCGTCATCGGGTTTCGCGCCGCGTTGTGCGGTACCCGGCGAAGGCGGCACCGCCGTTTCGAGGTACTCGTACAGGGTCGACAGGTACAGGTTGTCCTCGTACATGCCGCCGATCGCCGAAAGCATCGCCGATACCGCCGCCTGGCCCTGGCGGAACAGCATCAGGTACATCGTCATCTGGCCCAGGGTGATGCGTGCGACCACGGTGCTTGCCGCAATCCACGCGTACGCGCCGTACAGCGTGAGTGTGCCGAGCAGGCCCAGGCCGAAGCCCCAGCTCTCGCGGCGCACGGTGAGGTCGCGGTCGTCGCTGTAGAGTTTTTCGAAGATGTCGCGGTAACGACCCAGCAGCAGCGGGCCGAGGCCGAACAGCTTCACTTCCTTGGCGTGGTCCTCGCGCGCCAGCACGGTTTCCAGGTACAGCTGCATGCGGGTTTCCGGCGAGCGCCAGCGGAACAGCCGGAACGCGTCGCCGGAGAACTTCGTCTCGGCGAAGAACGCCGGCAGCCCGGCCAGCAGCAGCACGGCCACCGCCCATGGCGAGAACTGGAACAGCAAGGTGCCGTAACTGAGCAGCGATACCGCGTTCTGCGCCAGCCCGAACGTGCGCGTGACCAGCGACAGCGGCCGGCTCGACGCCTCGCGGCGGGCGCGGGTGAGCTTGTCGTAGAACTCCGAATCTTCGAAGTGCGCCAGCTCCAGGGTCAGCGCCTTCTCCAGGATCATCACATTGACGCGCTGGCCCAGTTGCGCGCGCAGCAGCGACTGGCACAGCGACAGCCCGCGCTGCGCGCCGGCCAGTGCCGCCACCAGCACGCCTTCCAGCGCCACCCATGCGAAGACCGGTCGCAAACCCGCCTGGCCGCTGGCGGACCACGCACGGCTGGCGTTCACCACCGCGTCGACGATATGCGCGCCGACATACGCCACGCCGGCCGGCAGCAGGCCGGCGACCAGCGTCAGCAGGGCCAGCGCGACCGTCAGCGCGTGGCTGGTACTCCACACCAGTTCGATCGCGCGCCCGCTGTAACGGAACACGCCGAGGAAACTGCGCGTGAGTTCGGTCGATGCGGCCGGCGGTGGAGAGGCGTGGGGTGGCACGTGGGGGGATCGTCAGGCCAGCGGCGCACATGCGCGGAAGTCACGAGATGGGGGCCGCGCCGCTCCATGCAAGCCAGTGCAGGCAAGCCAGTGCGGGCAAATCAGTGCAGCTGCACCTCGACGACCTGCCGGTCTGGCTGGTACAGCGCAGGGAACAGCCGCTTCAGCTGCGCCACCTTCGGCGCATCGTTGTAGACGATGTACGGGTTGTTCGGATGGAGCTGGAAGTAATGCTGGTGGTACGCCTCGGCCGGGTAGAACGCCTGCAGCGGCACCAGCTGGGTCACGATCGGCGCGGGGAAGGCTTTCGCCGCGGCCAGCTGCGCGAGATAGGCACCGGCGATCCGCTGCTGCCCGGCATCGGCGTAGAAGATCACCGAGCGGTACTGGTTGCCGACGTCCGGACCCTGCCGGTTACGTTCGGTGGGGTCGAGCGCGACCGAGAAGAACACCTGCAGCAGCGTGCCGTAGCTGACCTGGGCCGGGTCGAAATGCACCTGCACCGATTCGGCGTGGCCGGTATCGCCGCCGCTGACCTCGTCGTAGTGCGCGGTGGCGGCATTGCCGCCGGCGTAGCCGGCGACCACCGCGCGCACGCCCCGGACGTGCTCGAACACCGCCTCGACGCCCCAGAAGCAGCCGCCGGCCAGCACCGCCACCTGCTCGCCGTGGGCGGCGGTTTTCGGCGCATCGAGCGTCGGCGCCGGGAGCGCACCGCTGGTGGCGGACACCGGCTGGCACACGCTCACGCCCAGCATCAGCAGGGCGACCAGTGGCATGACGTGGAATGTGCTGTGACGGATCATGCTGCGCCTCGCCGGAATGGCCATCGGGGCCGATACCTGTTCTTCGCCGGGCGTATGCCATCGGTTACCTGTGCGGCGACGACCGGCCGGGTACCATCATTATCTGTCGGCTTCGTGGAGTTGAGGGATGCAAGGTTCCATCGATCTGGGTGCCTACTTGAAGCGCATCGATTGGCACGGCAGCGTCGCCGCCGACCTGGCCACCTTGCGCGGCATGGCCGTGGCGCACGTGGCCGCGATCCCGTTCGAGAACCTCAACCCGCTGCTGGGCCTGCCGGTCGAACTGGATACGCCGGCGCTGGAGCGCAAACTGGTGCACGACGGCCGCGGCGGCTACTGCTTCGAGCAGAACCTGCTGTTCGCCGCGGTGCTGCGCACGATCGGCTTCGAGGTGTCGGGGCTGATCGCGCGGGTGCTGTGGCAGCACCCGGAGGATGCGATCACCGCGCAGACCCACATGTTGCTGCGCGTCGAGCTGGGGGGCATGAGCTGGCTGGCGGACGTCGGTTTCGGCGGCCAGGTGCTGACCGGTGCGCTGCGGCTGCAGGCCGACATCGAACAGCCGACCGGCCATGAGCCGTTCCGGCTGGTCGAGCGTGACGGCGAGTGGCGCATGCAGTCGCAGGTGCGCGGTCAATGGTTCACGTTGTACCGCTTCGACCTGCGGCGTTGCGAGATGGTCGACTACGTGGTGGCCAACCACTACGTCTCCACGCATCCGGCGTCGCGCTTCCCGAGCAACCTGATCGCGGCGCGCACCACCGCCGACCGGCGCATGAGCCTGCTCAACCATGAGTACACCGTGCGCCGGCTGGGCCAGGAGCCCGAGCGGCACAGCCTGCGCGACAGCGCCGAAATACGGCGCGTGCTGGAGGAGGCGTTCCTGTTGCGCCTGCCCGCGCACGCCGGTCTGGATCAGCGACTGGACGGCCTGCCGGGCTAGGCCTCGGGGTCGGCCAGCAGGTGGATCTCCACGTCGTCGATGCCGACCACCTGGCCCGCGCGGATCTTGCAGGTCTTGCGCAGTTCCACGGTGCCGTCCACGCGCACCGCGCCGCTGGCCACGATCGCCTTGCCTGCGCCGCCGCTGTCGCACAGGCCCACCAGCTTGATCAGCATGTTGAGCTCGACGTAGTCGCCTTCCAGTTCAAAATCGATGGTTTGCATGGGTGTCCGGGGTGCGGGAGTCAGGCGGCAGGGTGTTCGTCGAAGGCGCCGTCAGGCAGCGCCAGGCAGGCGAACCACGGCATGTCGTGCTCGCCGGCGAAAGTGGCGGCGTCGTCGAGGATGCCGAGCAGGATGTTGTAGTCAGCCTCCGCGGCCTGCAGCAGCTGGTCGGCGTGGTCGAACAACAGCAGGTAGCCCCAGGCCGGCATCCAGCCGAGATCGCGCAGGCAGTCGGCCAGCGCGTCCCAGTTGTGGCCGAACGTGGCCGGCAACTGCAGCGAGGCGGCGAGCCGGCGCAGCAGTTCGTCCTTGCCGTGGCAGCCGGCCAGGTCGGTGCGGCATACCCGCAGTTGCTCGCGCGCGGCGGCACGGGCCAGCCGGTCCAGGTCGCCGGCACTGACGAAGTACACCCCGTTCATGGCTGGGCGGGTCAGGTCCAGGTCGAAGCCGTGCGGACTCATCGGCCCGTCTCGAGACGGCGGAAACTGCGGTAATGATCGTCGGTGTAGTACCACACAACCGGCGGCGTGCCGCCGGTGATGATGCGCCGTGCGCCGCGATTGCGCGCGCCCGGCGTCTCCACCGTGTACTCGTGGTAGTAGCCGCGCGGCTGTTTCGGCAACAGGCCTTCGTAGTTGCCGAACACGGCGCCATCCTGGTCGTGCCCGAACGGGCCGCCGCGGGCGATCCGCTCCAGCGTGTCGTGCGCCTCGGGCGGCAGCATGTCCGCCGGTGGATTCGCGACCGCCGCCTGGCCGGGTGCGCTGGTGGTGGGTGCGACCCGGGGTTGTGGCGTCTCGCCATGGCGATTCCAGATCGCCAACGCGGCGAGGACGATTGCCAGCAGGATCAGCGACTTGAGTGGGCGCATGCAGACTCGTGGGCGGATGGAAGCGGCGCGAGCTTAGCAGGGCAGCAGTGGCCGGCGGTGCGACCGGGGCGAGGTTTCCGGGTTCCGGTATCGCAAGAAATTGCTCAAACTGCGGGATCGCACGACGCTGAAACCGCGTCGCCCCGATCCCGGAGTCGAACATGAACACCACCCCAGAGCACGCCGAGGGTCGCCTGCCGCGGCAGATCGCCTACATCATCGGCAACGAAGGCTGCGAGCGCTTTTCCTTCTACGGGATGCGCAACATCCTCACGCCGTTCCTGATCACCACGTTGTTGCTGTACCTGCCGGAAGGGCAGCGCACGCTGGCGGCGAAGGACGTGTTCCACACCTTCGTGATCGGCGTGTACTTCTTCCCGTTGCTGGGCGGCTGGCTGGCCGACCGCTTCTTCGGCAAGTACCACACCGTGCTGTGGATGAGCCTGGTGTACTGCGCCGGCCATGCCTGTCTGGCGGTCTTCGAGCACAGCCGCCTCGGTTTCTTCACCGGCCTGGGCCTGATCGCGCTGGGCGCGGGCGGCATCAAGCCGTTGGTGGCCTCGTTCGTGGGCGACCAGTTCGACCAGTCGAACAAGCACCTGGCGAAGCTGGTGTTCGACGCCTTCTACTGGATCATCAACTTCGGCTCGTTCTTCGCCTCCTTGCTGATGCCGCTGTTCCTGCATCACTTCGGCGCGGCGGTGGCGTTCGGCATTCCCGGCGCCCTGATGTTCGTCGCCACCGTAGTGTTCTGGCTGGGCCGCAAGCAGTACGTGATGCTGCCGCCGGCGCCGCCGGACCCCGACGCGTTCTCGCGGGTATTGCGCACGGCCTTGCTGACCCGTCGGCCGGGGCAGGCGCGGCCCGGCTTGTGGATCGCAGCCGCCGGCGTGCTGGCGGCGCTGGGCGGCTTCGCTTTCGTCGGCACGCTGGGTTTCGTGATCGTGGCCTGCCTGGCGCTGGTGGCGCTGATCGGCGGCGTCGGCGGCGGCGCCTGGCTGCAGATGGAGCGCGCCCGCGGTCGGCACCCGGACGCGGCGGTGGACGGCGCGCGCAACGTGCTGCGCGTGCTGGTGATCTTCGCGCTGACCACGCCGTTCTTCTCGCTGTTCGACCAGAAGGCCTCGACCTGGGTGGTGCAGGGCCACGAGATGACCATGCCGTCGTGGTTCCAGCCCGCCCAGATGCAGGCGCTGAACCCGCTGCTGGTGATGCTGCTGATCCCGTTCAACAACCTGGTGCTGTACCCGCTGCTGCGGCGCCTCGGCTACGAGCCCACCGCGCTGCGCCGGATGACCGCCGGCATCGCGTTCAGCGGCCTGGCGTGGATCGTGGTGGGCGGCCTGCAGGTGGTGATCGACGGCGGTGACCCGCTGTCGATCGTGTGGCAGGTGCTGCCATACGCGCTGCTGACCTTCGGCGAGGTGCTGGTCTCGGCGACCGGGCTGGAGTTCGCCTACAGCCAGGCGCCGGCGTCGATGAAGGGCGTGGTGATGAGTTTCTGGAACCTCACCACCACGGTCGGCAACCTGTGGGTGCTGCTGGCCAACGCGGCCGTGCGCAACGAAACCGTCACGGGTTCCATTGCCGGCACAGGGCTCAGCGTCACCGCGTTCCAGATGTTCTTCTTCGCCGCGTTCGCCTTGCTCGCCGCGCTGGCGTTCGGGTTGTATACGCGACGCTACCGCGAGGTGGACAACTACCGTTCCGATTGATTTGCGGCTGATGTAGGGCGGGCACCGCCCGCCGGTTTTTCGATGTATCACCTGGAGCGGCGGGCAATGCCCACCCTACGACATCAAATCCACGCACGACTGCAGCGCCATCGCCGCGGCGGGGTTGCGGTGCTTGGCGGCGCTGATGAAGAACACGAACACGTCGCGCGGTGGCGCTGGCGGTTGCAGTGCGGCGGCGTGCGGCAATTCGGCGATGTCGTTGCCCGCGGCCCAGGTGCGAGCGTGGCCGGCCCAGCGATCCAGCTCGGCCGGTGCGTAGCCGGCGGAGAACTCATCGGCGCTGCGCATCAGCCGCGCGTAGGCGAAGTCGCCGGTGAGGTCGGCCAGCGAAGGGTAGTCGGGCGAGTCGGTGAATACGGTGGGCACGCGATGCGTGCGCGCCAGTTCCACGTAGCGCGGGTCGAGGAAGCTGGGGTGGCGCACTTCCAGCACGTGGCGCAGTGGCTGGCCGTCCAGTGCGCGCGGCAGCGCGTCGAGGAAGGCGCCGAGATCGTTGGCATCGAATCGCCGTGATGGCGGTAATTGCCACAGGATCGGCCCCAGCCGGTCGCCCATTTCGGCCAACCCGCCGTGCACGAAGCCGCTGACGCCCTTGCCGGTGTCGGCCAGCCGCTTGCCTTCGGTGATGTAGCGCGGTGCCTTCAGCGAAAACACGAAACCGGCCGGCGTCTCCGCCGCCCACTTCGCGTAGGTCGCCGGCTTTTGCGCGCCGTAGAACGTGCCGTTGATCTCGATCGCGCGCAGCTGGCGGCTGGCGTATTCCAGCTCGCGCCGCTGCACCAGCCTGGCCGGGTAGAAGTTGTCGCGCCACGGCGCGTAGTTCCAGCCGCCGATGCCGACGCGGATGCGCGGGCCGTCATGGTCGGCGGGAGCGAACAGGTCGTTCATGGCCGTACTCCCACTGGCGGCCGGCGCAGCTGCTCGGCGGCGCCGATGCACAGTACCAGCCACGCCGCGCCCGCGGCATAGCCGGCCATCACGTCGCTGAAGTAGTGCACCTGCAGCAGGATGCGGCTGGTCCCGACCACGCCGACCAGCAGCACCGCAGCGGCGACCACCGCGCGATGGAAGCGCTGCGGCAGCAGGCGCAGCAGCACGTAGGCGAGCATGCCGTAGAACACGACGGCACCGAAGGCGTGGCCGCTGGGGAAACTCCAGCCGGGTTCGACGATGAAGCCGTGGTCGTGCAGCGGCCGTACCCGCCGGAACAGCGCCTTGAGGCCGCCGTTGATAGGCAGGATGCCGAGCAGGGCCACCACCCAGATCCCCGCCAGCCGCCAGTGCCGGTACAGCAACAGCAGCACGGCCACCACCGCGGCTGCGGGCGCCACCCACCACAGGTCGCCGAGGTGGGTGACCACGGCGATGCCGCGCAGCGCCGGCAGCGGCAACTGCGCATGCAGGTGCTCGGCCAGGCTGGCGTCGAAGCGTGCCAGCTCCCCGACCGGCTGCCTGGCGACCGCGGCGGCGATGGCGAGGAACAGCAGGGCCAGCGCCAGCAGCAGGACCAGTCCGGCCTGCCAGCGCAGCACGGTCGGCGCATCGCCGCGGGCGAGCGCATGGCGTCGCCAGTGCGCGTTGCACTGCCAGGCCAGGTCGCCGGCCAGCAGCGCCAGCAACAGCAGCAGTGCCCACAGGCGCAGGGTATGGGCGGCGATCCATTCCACCATGGGGTCCATCGGGTTCCTCGGTCGGCGATGGCCGCGCGGTGCGGCATGCTGGCGCCATGATCGGCGTTGCCGCACGCGGCGTCGAGCCGTGACTTCCAGCGCTGGCCTTGCCCCCTGGTTTGCCGCGATAGTGGCGGCCTTGCCAACCGCGGAGTCTTCGATGTCCCAGCGACCCCTCTCCCTGCGCCTGGCGTTGTGCTGCGCGCTGCTCGTTTCCGCCACCGCCGTTTCCGCGCAGGCGCCGGCCGCGAAGTTGCCGCCGCCGGTCTCCACCGGCGACACCGTGCGGCCGATGCTGCCGGCACAGCTGCAGGACTTCAGCACCTACGTCGACAACGCACGCAAGACCTTCGACGTGCCGGGCATCGCGGTGGCGATCGTCAAGGACGGCAAGGTGGTGCTGGAGCAGGGCTTCGGCCTGCGTGAGATCGGCAAGCCGGACCAGGTCGACGCGAACACGCTGTTCGCGATCGCCTCCAACACCAAGGCGTTCACCGCCGCCGCGCTGCAGCAGCTGGCCGAAGCCGGCAAGCTGAAGATGGACGACCGGGTAATCGACCACCTGCCGTGGTTCCGCATGTCCGATCCGTACGTCACCCACGAGATGCGCATCCGCGACCTGCTGGCGCACCGCAGCGGCTTGTCGCTGGGTGCCGGCGACCTGCTGTACTGGCCGCCGACTTCGTACAGCACGAAGGAAGTGGTCGAGCGCCTCGCCCGTGTGCCGATCAGGAACGGCTTCCGCAGTGGCTACGCCTACGACAACATCCTGTTCGCAGTGGCCACGCTGGTGATCGAGCAGGCCTCCGGCCAGGGCTACGCCGACTACGTGCGCGAACACCTGTTCAAGCCGGTCGGCATGGAGGAGTCGCTGGTCGACATGACCTACCTGAAACCTGGCATGGACGTGGCCACCGGCCACGCCAAGGCCGACTTCAAGGATCTCAGGCCGGTGCCGCCGATGGCCTGGCTCAACGACCCCGGCGCCGGCGGCATCTACTCCAGCGTGCGCGACCTGGCGAAGTGGATGAACGTGCAGCTGGCCGGCGGCGCCTTGCCCACGATGGGCGCCGACGGCAAGCCGGCGCGGCTGTTCTCCGAGGACAGCCAGCGCGAGATGTGGAGCGTGCTGACCCCGATCAAGGTCGGCAAGCCGCCCATCCCGGAACTGGCGCCGCTGGTGCCGAACTTCTCCGGCTACGGCGAAAGCTGGTTCCTGTCCGACTACCGCGGCAAGAAGCTGGTCTGGCATACCGGCGGCTGGCCCGGCATGGTCTCGCGGCTGACCCTGGTGCCGGAGCTGAAGCTCGGCGTGGTGGTGCTGACCAACGCCGAATCCGGCGCGGCGTTCAACGCTGTGACCTACCGCGTGCTCGATGCGTACCTGAACCCGGATCAGAAGACCGACTGGGTCGCCGCGTACGACAAGGCGGTGAAGCAATCCGAGGCCAAGGCCGACGACAGCCTGGCCAAGCATGAAGCGGCGCGCGACAAGCGCAGCAAGCCCTCGCTGGCGCTGGCGAAGTACGCCGGCACCTATCGCGACCCGTGGTACGGCGACATCGTCGTCAGCCAGGAGAACGGCAAGCTGCGCATGCGCTTCTCGAAGACGGCCCAGCTGGTCGGCACGATGACGCCGTGGCAGCACGACACCTTCACCGTGCGCTGGGACGACCGCACGCTGAATGCCGACGCCTTCGTCACTTTCAGCCTCGGCGTGGACGGCCAGGTCAGCGAGGTGCGCATGCAGCCGATCTCGCCGCTGACCGATTTCAGCTTCGACTTCCAGGACCTGCGCATGGTGCCGGTCGCGGACAAGCCGGATACCGACAAGTAATGATCGGGCGCCGGTGCCGTTGCCACCCCGCAAATTCATTCGAAGCGGCCAACGCCGAATGAATACCCTGCCGCCTTCACGTTTTGCGGTAACGATTTTGCGGCATAGTCGTTGCCGCAAGCGCCGCGGTTGGGGGGTGCTTGGGAGTGTCACCGCGAATCCACGTTGGAGGGAATCTGCATGAAATCTTCAAGTCTCGTCGCCATCGCACTGGCCTGTCTGCTGGCGATGCCGGCTGTCTATGCGCAACAGGCGTCCGCCCCGTCCGGTTCGACCGGCCAGTGCAAGGACGGCAGCTACACCAGCACCGCCACCAAGCGCGGCGCCTGCAAGGGTCACAAGGGCGTGAAGGAGTGGTACTCGGCCGCCGACAGCAAGCCGGCCAAGACGGCTGCCAAGGAAACGAAGGCGGAAGCCGCGGCAGCCGCGCCGGCTGCGGCGGCAGCACCCGCCGCTGCGGCGGCACCTGCGGCACCGGCCGCGGCGGCGCCAAAGAAGTCGTCGATGGGCTGGACCAAGCCGGCCACCGCGGCGGCGGGCGGTGGCCCGGGCATGGTCTGGGTCAACAGCAGCAGCAAGGTCTACCACTGCCCCAGCGACAAGTGGTACGGCAAGACCAAGCACGGCGAGTACATGAGCGAGGCCGACGCCAAGGCCAAGGGCAACCATCCCGAGCATGGCAAGGCCTGCACGCCGTAACGGTGCGGCCGCAATCCGCGTGAGCAGGAGGCCGGCGCAAGCCGGCCTCTTTATTCTGTCAGACCGGCCCGGGCTGCCACGGGTCGTAGCTGCCGAAGTACCACAGGTGGCCCTCCGGGTCGTGGCAGCTATAGCCGGCGCCGCCGTAGTCCTTCTCGGCGTACTCGTCGACGATCACCGCGCCGGCGGCCTTGGCCTGCCGGTAGTGCGACTTGCAGTCGCCGACGGTCACGCAGGCGCACTGCGTCTCGCGGCCGCCAATCTCGTCGGGCTGCGCGATGTGCCGGCCGAACTCGTTGTCGCGCACCTCGCCGAGCATGACCATGCCATGGCCGTAGGTGAGCTGGGCGTGTTCCACGCCGCCGTTTTCATTTTCGTGGATGGCCTGCCTCTCGAAGCCGAACGCCTTGCACAGCCAGTCGATGGCGGCGTGGGCATCGCGGTAGCGCAGGCAGGGGATGATGGTGCTGCCATGGGGATGGGGTGCCGGCATGACGGAGCTCTCTTCGGGCGGGAACTGAATGCAGGCTAGCGCGTCGGCCGTTTCCCGTCTGTCAGGCGCGGCCACCACCGCGGCGGGGGACCGTCGCGATGGAGGTCACCTCAGCCGGTGTGCTCGTCCTCTTCCGGCAGCGGCGGCAGCGTTCGCACCAGCATGCTCTGCGGGCTGGTCATCGGCAGTCCTTCGTTGCGCAGGGATTCGAGGATCTCGAACAGCAGCTCGCTCTTCACGCCGCTGACCTCGCGCGGGCTGCCGACGTAGGCCACGCAATTGAACGTCATCACGCCGGTAGCGACGCTTTCCAGCTGCACGTACGGCGCCGGCGCGGACAGCGTGTCGCGGTGCGCGCGCAGGATCCCCAGCACCAGTCCGCGAACCTTGCCGGCATGGGTATCCAGCGGCATCGGCAGCTTGATCTGCACCCGCCCCTGCGCGTTGGCCAGGGTTACGTTGCGCACGTTCTGGGTGATCAGCTGCGAGTTCGGCACGATCACGGTGGAGCGGTCCCACATCTGGATCTCGGTGGCGCGCACGTTGATCCGGCGGATGTCGCCCTCGACGTCGCTGCTCAGGCTGACCCAGTCGCCCACCTTCACCGGCCGCTCGACCAGCAGGATCAGGCCGGAGATGAAGTTCTGCACGATCGCCTGCAGGCCGAAGCCGATGCCCACCGACAGCGCGCTGACGATCCACGCGATGCTCTTCAGGTCCACGTGCAGCGCGGCCAGCGTCAGCACGAACACCAGCATGCCGCCGAGATAGCCGAGCAGGGTCACGATGGACTCCTGCATGCCTTTTTCCATGGCGGATTTCGGCAGCAGCTGCTCGCGCAGCCAGCGCTTGAGCGTGCGCAGCACGAACAGTCCCGCCACCAGCACCAGTACGGCGCCGAAGATGCTGCCCGGGTCGATCGCCAGTTCGCCGAGCCTGAAGCTGCCCAGGGTCTGTTCGGCGCTCGCCAGCAGGTCCTTGGGGCCGGCGCCGAAGGGCGTCAGCACGGTCGCCATCGCCAGCAGCACCAGCCCGACGCGGCAAATGCCGGCGAGCAGGACGGCGGTCTGTTCCAGCGCGTGCGGCGCCAGATCGAAGCCGGCCTGCAGTCGCTGGCCGCTGCGCCCATTCGGCGACAGCAGGGTGTTGATCAGGTCGGTGAGCAGCTGGATCAGCAGGTACACCGTGGCTACGATCACGCCGATCCAGAGCATCTGCACGGCGACGAAGAACGCCAGTGCGATGAAGCCGGTGGCCACGCCCAGCCAGCTGATCGCCACGCCGAGGGTGGCGGCGGCGGCGAGCAGGCCAATCCATACCGGCCGCTGCTCCCGCTCGGCGTCGCCGGTGGCCAGTTCGCGGCGACTGCGCCGCATGCGCAGCAGCGCCGCGCCGATCAGTCCGCTGATGACCAGGGCGAACAGGCCGCGCGTGGTCACGGTGGCCGGCAGGCTGCTGCCGATCGCGCGGCTGATGCGGTCGAACAGGCCGAACAGCAGTGCCGCCGCGGCCAGCAGCCAGGGGATCGGCCGCAGCCGCTGCGCCGCCAGGTCCGACAGCGCCGGCAGGCGCCAGGAAGGCCGCTGCACGGAAAGCAGCGCCCGCCCGAGTCCGGTCACGTAGGCAGCGAAGCACACCAGCCTGACCGCGTTGGTGGCCAGCGCGGCGAGATCGTCGTCGAGGATGTCGTTCCAGTTCAGCCCAAGATAGGCAAGTTGTGCGGCCAGCCCGGTGGTGAGGACGGCGGTCAGCGCCACCGCGGTGGCCATCGCACTGCGCCGCAGATGGCCGTCCGGTACGCAGCGCGCGGCCAGCATCAGCAACAGCCGTTCCAGCACCCGGCGACCGCCGCCCAGCAGCAGCGCGGCAGCGATCAGGCACCATACCAGGGGCTGCCGGTTCGGCGGCTGCCATGCCTGCGCCACGGCCACGGCGAAACGCGAGCCGAGGCGGTTGATTCGCGCCGTGTCGTCCGGAAACGCGCGTACCGGATCGGCCCAGAACGTGCGGCTGAACGGCGTCGCCGTGCGCGAGGCCAGCCGCGCCTGGAACTCGTCGTTGCGCAGGCCGCTGATCTGCGCCGCCAGCTGCGTCGCGCCCTGGCCGAGCAGTTGCGCCTGCTTGATCTGCGCGTCGAGATCGGCCTGCGCCTTGTCCAGCTTGCGGCGCTGCACGGCGACCTCCGGGGCTTCCGCCGGTGCGCCCTTGGCGGGGGGCGGACCCAACACGGCAAGCTGCGCCTGCAAGGCGGTCATCTGCGGCGCCAGGCTGGCGGCCAGCTGACGCGCCTGGTCCTGCACGCCAAGCGCGGTGCTGCGCAGGTCGGCCAGCGGCGTCCCGGACTTGTTGTCCTTCAGTGCGGCCTTGACGGTGTCGAGCTGGCTACCCAACTGGTCCAGCGTTTGCGCCGGGGTCGCCGCCGACGCGGCAGCCGGGGGTTGATCGTTGTCCTGGGCACGCGACGCGGTGCTGCCGACGGCCAGCAGCAGGAACAGGAGGCAGCGGAACAGGATAGACATCCGCCCATGATCGGAGCGCCGCCGCGAGCGGTCAATCGCGCCGGGCGGATAAGCGGTTGTCTCCGCGGCTGGCGTTCAGACTTGGCGACATGCGCCGATGCGGCTCATGCCGAGGGCCTCGCTGCCCGCAAGGCGGCGCGCCGTTCCAGGCTGGCCGCTGGCCACGCCTGCTCGATCTCATAGAACTCCGCCACGGCAGGCACTCCTGGCGGCAACACCACCCACGGCTGCCTGGTCGAGGTGTAGATATGGACGTCCGGCGGCAACCGCCACGGTTCGGCCAGCGTACCCACCCGCACGAAGGCCACCGCCTTGCCGCCGCCGGGGTAGTGGCTCCACAGCGCCACGTGGCAGTTTGCGCAGCGCGCGATCCGCTGGCCCTTGCCGCTTGCCGACGGCGTGTCGACCATCGCCGGCTCGCCCTGCAGCAGCTCCACCCGATCGGTCTCGATCATGGCGTTCAGCGCGAACGCGCTGCCGGTCTCGCGCTGGCACCAGCTGCAGTGGCAGCAGTGCACGAACAGTGGCGCGCTGGCCAGGCGATAGCGGATCGCGCCGCAGGTGCAACTGCCTTCAAAGGTCTCGATGGTCATGTTGCTGGTCCCGCGTGGTCACGACGGAGAGAGGGCGCATCGTCACACCGAGTCGTCCGGGCTTCAAGCACAATGGCGGCCCCCCGCAAGTCCGGAATGTCCCATGATCTTCCGCTGGTTCGAATCCCTGATCGACGCGTTCAAGGAACCGGCCGACGGCATGCCTCCGACCTCGGTGTGGCGCTTCTACGCGTTCTACCTGCGCCAGGTGTGGCCGGTGTTCGCGGTGGCGATCGCGGTGGGTTTCGTGGTGGCGATCGTCGAGGTGTCGCTGTTCGGCTTCATCGGCCGCATCGTGGACATGGCCAAGGGCGCGCCGGCGGCGGATTTCTTCCGGCAGCATGGCAATGAGCTGTTGTGGATGGGTTTCGTCGCCTTGATCGTGCGGCCGCTGGCGATCGGTGTGCACGACCTGCTGGTGAACCAGGCGATCGTGCCCAGCCTGACCAACCGCATCCGCTGGCAGAACCACCGCTACGTGATCCGCCAGAGCCTGGGTTTCTTCCAGAACGACTACGCCGGCCGCATCGCCAACCGCATCATGCAGACCGGCGGCGCGCTGCGCGAGTCGGCGGTGCAGATCGTCGACGCGATCTGGTACGTCACCATTTACACCGGCAGCGCGATCGTGCTGTTCGCGCAGGCGGACCTGTGGCTGGCGGCGCCGCTGGTCGCATGGGTGTTCGCCTATGTCGGCCTGCTGGCGTTCTTCATCCCGCGCATCAAGCAGCGCTCGTGGCTGGCTTCGGAGGCGCGCTCCAAGCTGATGGGGCGCATCGTTGACGGCTACAGCAACGTGCTCACGCTGAAGCTGTTCGCGCACACCCGGCGCGAGGAAGCGTATGTGGCCGACGCGATGGCCGAGCAGACCGACAAGCTGCGCCGCATGACCCGCGTCACCACCGCGCTGGATGCCAGCATCACCACACTCAATGGCTTCCTGATCGTGGGCACCTCGGCGCTGGCGCTGTGGCTGTGGAACGAGGGCCGGGTAACGGTGGGGGCGATCGCGCTGTCGACCGGGCTGGTGATCCGCATCAACAACATGTCCGGCTGGATCATGTGGGTGGTCAACGGCATCTTCGAGAACGTGGGCACGGTGCAGGATGGCATCACGACGATCTCGCGGCCGCGCGCGGTGCAGGACCGCAAGGGCGCGATGCCGCTGGAGGTGACCAGCGGCGCGGTGCATTTCCACGATATCCACTTCCACTACGGCAAGCAGGGCGGGGTGATCGCGGGACTGGAACTGGCGGTGCGCGCGGGGGAGAAGATCGGCCTGGTCGGCCCGTCCGGCGCGGGCAAGTCCACCCTGGTCAACGTGCTGCTGCGGCTGTACGACCTGGAGGCGGGGCGCATCCTGATCGACGGACAGGACATCGCCGGCGTCACCCAGGAAAGCCTGCGTTCGCAGATCGGGGTGGTGACCCAGGACACTTCGCTGCTGCACCGCTCGATCCGCGACAACATCCTCTACGGCCGTCCTGACGCCAGCGCGGCGCAGATCGCGGAGGCCGTGCGCAAGGCGCGTGCCGACGAGTTCATCCCGACGCTGGTCGATGGCGAAGGCCGCACCGGCTACGACGCACTGGTGGGCGAGCGCGGCGTGAAACTGTCTGGCGGCCAGCGCCAGCGCATCGCGATCGCCCGCGTGCTGCTGAAGGATGCACCGATCCTGGTGCTGGACGAGGCCACCAGCGCGCTCGATTCCGAGGCCGAGGCGGCGATCCAGGACAGCCTCGACCTGCTGATGCAGGGCAAGACGGTGATCGCCATCGCGCATCGCCTGTCCACCATCGCGCGGATGGACCGCCTGGTGGTGCTGGACAAGGGCCATATCGTCGAGACCGGCACGCACGCCGAGCTGATCGCACGCGATGGCCTCTACGCGCGACTGTGGCGGCGCCAGACAGGCGGCTTCGTGGCGGTCGAGGATACGGTCGCCTAGAGGTGCTGGTGCCGAGTTAAGGAGCCTTCGACACGATTGGCCGCACCTGGCGCTTGACTCTTGACCTTGATCAAGGGTCTAGACTTGTTCCATGAACGTACAAACTCCCCCCCTGACCATCGGTGCCGTCGCCAAGCGCGTCGGCGTGGCGATCGACACGATCCGCTACTACGAGCGCGAGGGCCTGCTGCCCGAGCCGCAGCGGCGCGCCTCGGGCTACCGCAGTTATGGCGCTGGCACCATCGCGCAACTGCGCTTCATCCGGCGCGCCAAGGAGCTCGGCTTCACGCTGGAGGAGATCCGCGAGCTGCTGGCGTTGTCGGCGGATCGCCAGCGCGGGGTGAAGGCGGTGAAGCAGCGCGCGGAGAAGCGGCTGGCGGCGATCGAGCAACGCATCGCCGAGCTGCAGCGGGTGCGTGACGGTTTGGCGGAGCTGATCGCGTCGTGTCCGGGCCATGGTGCGCCCGAGCATTGTCCGATCCTGCGTGCATTGGGCAACGACGAGGTGAAGTCATGAGCGGACAAGGTTCCTGCTGCGCGGGCGGCGACAAGCCGGCGGCCGACGCGGCGATCGATCCGGTGTGCGGGATGGCGGTGGATCCGGCGACGGCGAAGCACCTCGGCACGCACGACAGGCAGACGTTTTATTTCTGCAGCGCGGGTTGCAAGGCGAAGTTCGATGCGTCGCCGGCGACCTATGCAAAGGAAAACGTGGCTGCAGGCTGCTGTGGCGACAAGCCGGCGACACACGATCACGCGCACCACGACCACACGCATCACCAGCATGTCCACCATGAGCATGCGCCTGCCGTGAAGGACTCGGTGTGCGGCATGACGGTGGATCCGCAGACGGCGAAATACCACGCCGGGCATGGCGGCCGGACGTACCACTTCTGCTCCGCGCGTTGCCGCGAGAAATTCACGGCCGATCCGTCGGCGTATCTGCAGGATCGTCCAGCGACGCCCCCGCCGGCGCCGCCCGGCACGATCTACACCTGTCCGATGCACCCGCAGATCCAGCAGGTCGGCCCCGGCCATTGCCCGATCTGCGGCATGGCACTGGAACCGATGATGCCGACGCTGGAGGAGGATGACGGCGGCGAGCTGTCGTCGATGACGCGCCGCTTCTGGTGGCTGGTGGCGCTGACCGTGCCGGTGTTCTCGCTGGCGATGGGGCCGCACCTGCTCGGCTGGCACCTGCCGGCGCCATGGGATGGCGTGGCCGGCTGGGTCGAGGCGTTGCTGGCCAGCGTGGTGGTGCTGTGGGGCGGTTCGCCGTTCTTCGCGCGCGGCTGGCGCTCGCTGAAGCCGTGGCGACCGAACATGTACACGCTGATCGCGCTGGGTACCGGCGTGGCGTGGCTGTACAGCGCGGTGGCGTTCCTGTTGCCGGGGGTATTCCCGGACGGCTTCCGCGACGCTCACGGCCGGGTCGCGGTGTACTTCGAGTCGGCGGCGGTGATCGTCACCCTGGTCACCTTGGGCGATTTCCTGGAACTGCGCGCGCGCCGACGCACCGGCGCGGCGCTGAAGGCGCTGCTGGGGCTGGCGCCGAAGACGGCGCGGCGCATCGCGGCCGACGGCAGCGAGAGCGACGTGGCGCTGGACGAGGTGCATGCCGGCGACGTGCTGCGCGTGCGCCCCGGCGAGAAGGTGCCGGTCGACGGCGTGGTGCTGGAAGGCGAGAGCCATGTCGACGAGTCGATGCTCACCGGCGAACCGATGCCGGTGGCCAAGGCCTCGGGCGATCCGGTGACCGGCGGCACGGTGAACCAGGACGGCGCGCTGACCATGCGCGCGCAGAAGGTCGGCGCCGAGACGATGCTGGCGCAGATCGTGGCGCTGGTGGCGCAGGCGCAGCGCAGCCGGGCGCCGCTGCAGCGCGTGGCCGACCAGGTGGCGGCGTGGTTCGTGCCCGCGGTGGTGGCGATTGCGCTGCTGGCGTTCACGGCGTGGGCGATCGTCGGTCCGCAGCCGCGGCTGGCGCACGCACTGATCGCCGCCGTGTCGGTGCTGATCATCGCCTGTCCGTGCGCGCTGGGCCTGGCCACGCCGATCTCGATCATGGTCGCCAGTGGCCGCGGCGCGCAGCATGGCGTGCTGTTCAAGGACGCCGGCGCGATCGAGGGCCTGCGCGAGATCGATACCCTGGTGGTCGACAAGACCGGCACGCTGACCATGGGCAAGCCGGCGCTGACCGAACTGGCGATCCTGGGCGGCCAGCCGCGCGAACGGCTGCTGGCGCTGGCTGCCGCGCTGGAGCGGCCGAGCGAGCATCCGCTGGCGCGGACGATCGTGGCTGCCGCCGATGCCGAGGGTGTGGCGACACTGGCGGCGACGGATTTCCGTTCGCTGACCGGTCGCGGCGTCAGCGCAAAGGTGGACGGCAGCACGGCGGCGCTGGGCAACGCGAAGCTGATGGCCGAGTCGCATGTCGCGATCGGTGACGAGGCCGGCGCCCGCGCCGAACAGCTGCGCGGGCAGGGCGCCACGGTGATGTTCCTGGCCGTCGACGGCGCACTCGCCGCCTTGGTGGCCGTGGCCGACCGGGTCAAGCCCGATACGCCGGCGGCGATTGCGGCGCTGCACGCGGCCGGCCTGCGCATCGTGATGCTTACCGGCGACAACGCCACCACCGCGCAGTCGGTGGCGCGCACGCTCCGCATCGACGAGGTGCATGCCGACGTCTCGCCGGCCGACAAGGCGGCGGTGGTGAATCAGCTCAAGGCTGCCGGCCGCCGCGTGGCGATGGCCGGCGACGGCATCAACGACGCGCCGGCGCTGGCCGCCGCCGATATCGGCATCGCGATGGGCAGCGGTACCGACGTGGCGATGGAGAGCGCGTCGGTGACTCTGGTGAAGGGCGAGCTGGGTGCGATCGTGCGTGCGCGCAAGCTGTCGCAGGCGACCGTGCGCAACATCCACCAGAACCTGTTTTTCGCCTTCATCTACAACGCGGTCGGCGTGCCGCTGGCGGCCGGCGTGCTGTACCCGTGGTTCGGCATCACGCTGTCGCCGATGATCGCCGCGCTGGCGATGAGCCTGAGCTCGGTGTCGGTGGTGAGCAATGCGCTGCGGTTGCGCAAGGTGAGGTTGTGAGAACCCGGTCGCGCGGGGCGGGGTTCATGGTGGCGGCATGCATTCGCTCGGTCGAAATGATGCTTTAAGCTTCGTGCTTCCCGTTTGCATGAAGCCACTGCATGAGTCGCACCCTCGCCGAATGGCTGGCGTATCAGGAACGCGTCAACGTGCACAGCATCGAGCTGGGGCTCGATCGCGTGCGCGAGGTATGGCGGCGGATGGGCGCGCCGGCCCCGGCGAAGCGGGTGATCACGGTCGGCGGCACCAACGGCAAGGGCTCCACCGTCGCCTTGCTGGAGGCGATGTTGCGTGCCGCCGGCCTGTGCGTTGGCGCGTTCACCTCGCCGCACCTGCTGGCCTACAACGAGCGCGTGCGCATCGACGGCGCGGACGCCGATGACGCCGCGCTGGTCGCCTCGTTCGAGCGGATCGAGGCGGCGCGAGGGGAGATTCCGCTGACTTATTTCGAGTTCGGCACGCTGGCCGCCATCGACCTGTTCGCCGGCGCCGGCGCCGACGTGGCGGTGCTGGAGGTGGGGCTGGGCGGGCGGCTGGACGCGGTGAACATCATCGACGCCGACGTGGCGGTCATCACCACGGTGGACCTTGACCACATGGACTGGCTCGGCCCGGACCGCGACAGCATCGGCCGCGAGAAAGCCGGCATCGCGCGGGCCGGGCGGCCGGCGATCGTGGGCGAGGCGGCTCCGCCGGCCGGCCTGCTCGATGCGCTGGCCGAACGCGGCGCACGGGTCGAGCGGGCGGGCATCGACTTCGACGTCGAGCGGCACACGGACGGCTGGCGCTGGCGGCATCGCGACGGCATCGCGATGGAATTGCCCGAACCCGCGCTGGCCGCGCCGGTGCAGTTCGCCAACGCGGCGGCGGCGGTTGCCGCGCTGCATGCGCTGGACGGCGACCTGTTCATGCCCAGCACGCTTTTCGCGGCGGCGTGCGCTGGCCTGCACGAGGTGCGCGTGGAGGCCCGGCTGCAGTCGCTCGGCGGCGATCCCGAGCTGATCGTCGACGTGGGCCACAACCCGCAGGCCGCGCGCGCGCTGGCCGGGTGGCTGGACGTCCAGCCGCCGGTGCGGACGCACGCGGTATACGGTGCGCTGGCGGACAAGGACGTGGCCGGGGTGATCGGCGCGCTCGGCGCGCGCATCGGCCATTGGCACCTGGCTGGGCTGGACCGGGCGACGCCGCGGGGCCTGGCCGTGGGCGCGCTGGCCGCGATCCTGCGGCAGGTCCTGCCGCAGGCCTCGTTCGACGCCCACGCCGACGTAGCCGCGGCGCTGGCGGCGGCTCGCGCAAGCGCGCAACCGGGCCAGCGCATCCTGGCGTTCGGCTCGTTTTTCGTGGCCGCTGCGGTGCTGGCTGAACGCAACGGCTGAGGACCACGCATGGCGTCCGGCGCCGGCAGGTATAATCGCGCCGTTGTGCATCGCGTTTGCCGCCGTGGAGCGAAAACTTGAAAACACGCCTGCTGGGAGCCGCCGTCCTGATCGCGCTGGCGGTCCTGTTCGTGCCGATGTTCTTTTCCAGCACCCCGCCGGCACCCGGCGGCGACCAGGCGGTCAGCCTGGCGATTCCGCCGGCGCCTGACCGCGACCTGCAGACCCGCACCATGAGCCTGGCTCCGGACGCCGCGAAAGGCGCATCCAGCGCCGCCAGCCAGCCTGTGCAGACGGTTGCGCCGGCGCAGGGCGAGCGGCTGGCTACGGTGGAGATCGGCTCCAGCCGCCCGCGTGACGTGGAGACCGACCCCGAAGCCGGCAAGCCGCCGCAGCCGACCCGGATCATCCCCGGCTCGGGCGCTTCGCCAAGCCAGCCGGTAATCCCTCAGCAGGCCAAGGCGGACACCAGCGCCCCGGTGGCCAGGCCGCTGCCGGTGGCGACCGCCACGCCGTCCAGGCCGGTGCCGGCGGCCGTGACCGGGCCGAGTGCGCCCGCCGTGGGACGCGGCAGCTATACGCTCAACCTCAGTGCCTATGCCAGCGCCGAGGGGGCCGCGAACCTGGAGCGCCGCGTGCGTGCGCTGGGCTATCCGGTGACCGGGCGTACGATCACCCAGGCCGGCAAGCCGCGCACCCTGGTCCTGGCCGGGCCGTTCGAGACGCGGACCGCCGCCGAAGCGGCGCGGCTGAAGATCACCGGGTCGATCCCCGGCGTGCCGGCCCGGCTGGAACAGGACGCCAGCCAGGACAACGCGGCGGCGACGCCCGCCGCTGCCACGACCGCCAGGGCGGGCGGCTGGGCGGTGCAACTGGCGGCGGTGAGCGACCAGGCCGACGCCAATGCACTGCGCGACAAGCTGCGCGCGAACGGCTTCGACGGCTTCGTCGACTCGGTACAGTCCGGCGGCAAGCAGCTGTGGCGCGTGCGGGCCGGCCCGCAGACCCAGCGCAGCGATGCACAGCGCCTGCACGACCAGATCAAGGCAAAGCTCGGCATCGACGGCAACATCGTCGCGGTGCCCTGAACGTGCCGGCGCCAGCGATGACCAGCCAGGCAGGCCGATGAACGGGACCGACTACATCATCCTCGGCGTGCTGACCCTGTCGGTGCTGGTCGGATTGTGGCGTGGTCTCATTTCCGAGGTGCTGGCGCTGGCGATCTGGGTCGGCGCGTTCTGGGTGGCGTGGATGCTCGGCCCGGCCGCGGCAGCGCGCCTCGAGCATGTCATCGCGTTGCCGTCCGCGCGCTACATCGTCGGCTACGGGTTGTGCTTCGTGATCGTGCTGATCATCGGTGCGCTGCTGCGTTTCGCGATCGGCAAGCTGGTCGAGGGCACCGGCCTGTCCGGCACCGACCGCCTGCTCGGCATGCTGTTCGGTTTCGCCCGCGGCGTGCTGCTGGTGAGCCTGCTGGTGTTCCTGGTCGGGTTCACCGCGTTCACGCGCGACCCCTGGTGGCAGCAGTCGGTGCTGCTGCCACGATTCCAGCACATCGCAGCGTGGTTGGGCCAGCAGGTACCGCCCGGTGTGCGCGAGTACATTCATGCGCCGGTCGCGCTGGGGCACCTGCCCAGCTTGCCGTTGGCACTTTCGAACCCCATATCGGGCACGACGCCCAACCCGGCGGCCAGTACGGCTCGTCCGGCATCGCCGGCGGCTGCGGCCAGCGCGCTCCGCCCGCCCCGGACTCACTGAATACCTCTCCCGAAGCAGGCAACAAACCATGTGCGGAATCATCGGCATCGTCGGTACCACCGAAGTGGCATCGGCGCTTTATGACGGACTGACGGTGCTGCAGCATCGCGGCCAGGACGCGGCCGGGATCGCCACGGTGGACGGCGCGCGGCTCCGACTGCACAAGGGCAACGGGCTGGTGCGCGACGTGTTCGGGCAAACCGCGATGAGCGGCCTGCGCGGGCGCATCGGCATCGGCCACTGCCGCTACCCCACCGCCGGCTCGGAAGGCTCGGCCGAGGCGCAGCCGTTCTACGTCAACTCGCCCTACGGCATCGCGTTCGCGCACAACGGCAACCTGGTCAACACCGACGCGCTGCGCCGCGATATGTTCCAGGACGACCGCCGCCACATCAACACCGATTCCGATTCCGAGGTGCTGCTGAACGTGCTGGCGCACGAGCTGCAGATCCAGGGCCGGATGGAGCTGACTCCGGACCAAATCTTCAAGGCGGTGGCCGGCGTGCACGCGCGCGCGCGCGGCGGTTACGCCTGCATCGCCCTGCTGCTGGGCTACGGGTTGATTGCGTTCCGCGACCCGCACGGCATCCGCCCGCTGGTGCTGGGCGAACGGGTCAGCGCGGAAGGTCGCGAGTACGCGGTGGCGTCGGAGTCGGTGGCGCTGGACATCCTCGGCTTCAAGCGGATCCGCGACGTGGCGCCGGGCGAGGCGGTGATCATCACTGACGACGGCCAGCTGCACAGCCGCCGCTGCGCCGAGGGCGTGCCGCACACGCCGTGCATCTTCGAATATGTGTACCTGGCGCGCCCCGACTCGATGATCGAGGACGTCTCGGTGTACAAGGCGCGCCTGCGCATGGGTGAGAAGCTGGCCGAGAAGATCCTGCGCGAGCGGCCCGACCACGGCATCGACGCGGTGATCCCGATTCCCGACACCGCGCGCACCGCGGCCAGCGCGCTGGCCGGTGCGCTCGGCGTGCCGTTCCGCGAGGGCTTCGTCAAGAATCGCTACATCGGCCGCACCTTCATCATGCCGGGGCAGGGCGAGCGGGTGAAATCGGTGCGCCGCAAGCTCAACGCGATCGACCTGGAATTCCGCAAGAAGAACGTGCTGCTGGTCGACGACTCGATCGTGCGCGGCACCACCTCGAAACAGATCATCCAGATGGCCCGCGACGCCGGCGCGAAGAACGTCTACTTCGCTTCCGCCGCTCCGCCGGTGCGCTATCCGAATGTCTATGGTATCGACATGCCGTCGGCCTCGGAACTGGTCGCTGCCGGGCGCACGGAGAAGGAGATCGAGCAGACGCTGGGCGCCGACTGGCTGATCTACCAGGATCTCAAGGACCTGGTCTGGGCGGTGCAGGACGGCAACGAGGAGTTGAAGCAGTTCGATACTTCCTGCTTCTCCGGCGAATACGTCACCGGGCTGGACCAGCATTACCTGGAGCAGATCCAGATGCTGCGTTCGGACGATGCCAAGGCCGCGCGGCGCAGCGCGTAATGAAAGGCAGCGGAGTGCAGAGCAGCGGGAAACGAGTGGGAGTCGTCTCCGCTCGCCTTGACTCGTAGCCCGCTGCTGCGCATCCACTTCCCGCCATATGGATCTTCACGCTGCCGCCAAGGCCTGCCTCGACGCCACCGAGCCGGCCGAGAAACTGCGCCTCACGCATGCGACCTGGGCGGCCTTCCTGGCCGGCGAACTGCATGCCGATCCGGCATCGCCGTCGCCCGTGCCGATCGGGCTCCCCGGCCGCCCCGCGAAACCGCAGCTGGTCAGCGCCCGCCAGTTGCCGCAGCGCGGGCTGGGCAGCGACGAGGGCCGCGCAGCGCTGGTGCATGCGGTGGCGCATATCGAATTCAATGCGATCGACCTGGCCTGGGACGCGGTCTACCGCTACCGCGGCAAGCCGGCGGCGTACTACCGCGACTGGGCCAGCTGCGCCCACGACGAGGCACGCCATTTCATACTGCTGTCCGAACGGCTGGCCGAGCTGGGCCATGCCTACGGCGACTTCGATGCGCACAACGGCCTGTGGGAGATGGCCGAGAAGACCGCCGACAGCGACACGGCGCGGATGGCGCTGGTGCCGCGCGTGCTGGAGGCGCGCGGGCTGGACGTGACCCCCGGCATGATCGAACGACTGCGCGGACTCGGCGACGAACGCACGGTGGCGATCCTGGAGGTGATCCTGCGCGAGGAAGTGGCCCACGTCGCCGCCGGCACCCGCTGGTACCGCCATTGTTGCGAACGCGACGGCATTGAGCCGATCGAGACGTTCTTCGACCTGCTGCGCGACTACATGGGTGTGAACCTGCGCGGGCCGTTCAACCGCCCGGCGCGGCTGGAGGCCGGTTTCCTGGAAGCGGAGCTGGACCGGCTGGCGGCGCTGTCGCCGATGGCGCCGATGGCGTAGGGTGCCACTGCCCGCCGGTTTTTGATCTGCGGCTGACGAGAGCGGCGGGCGGCGCCCGCCCTACGGAACGCAGCAGCTCGCCAGGCTTTGACCGATAAGTGAGCCATCCCGAACGCAGGCATGAAAAAGCCGGCTTTGCGCCTAATGCCAGTCAGTTAAGGTATTGACGTAACGGGAATGACCCAAGAGGCTCATGCTTTTCCATGAGCCTCTTGCTTTGATCTCAGCGCTGCAAACCGACTTGTGCTCGGTAACGAGGTTATCCCCGGAGGCGTTCGATCGTTTCGGGCAGCTGATTCCTGCGGATTGGATCGAGCACGCCCTGCAGGCCACCGGCACGGCCTCGCTACGCCGTCGCCGCCTGCCTGCCGACCGGCTGATCTGGTTGGTCATCGGGCTGGCCTTGTTTCGCAACGAGCCGGTATGGCACATCGTGCGCCAGTTGGGC
>NZ_JBXAGL010000010.1:0-168588 GCF_058793995.1 Rhodanobacter sp. GW835-FHT13D09
GGTGGGGGTTTTTCTTTGATGCGGTGGCGACCGCAGGTCGCGACCCGCAACAGGTCACCGCCAGGGGCTTTTTCCTGGAAGGCCTCCCCTCCAGGGGAGGCCTTCGTCTTTGTGGCGTTTAAATCGCCCAGCCGTCGCCGCGTCCGAAGGGCGTGACCCCACTGCCTACTCGTTTGTCCGCTTCATCAAGGTGCGCAGCATGGGCTGTGGCAGATCCCGCGGCACCTGATTTTCGTGATCCCGGCGCTCGCGTTGATCGATAAGCTGGCACCGCCCATCGGCAGGCAGGCCACGACGCATTGAAAGCGGGGGAATGCTGTACGGCAATCGCTCGCCGCACCGGCCAGTTGCTACTCTTCGCCGACGGGTTGGCGCGAAAGGATCAGCCGTGGCGCAACGCTATATATTGGCGATAGATCAGGGCACGACCAGCTCGCGCGCGATGCTGTTCGATCAAGCGGGCGCAGTGGCCGGCGTGGCGCAACGCGAGGTCTGCCAGATCTTTCCGCAGCCCGGCTGGGTGGAGCAGGACCCGCGGGAGATCCTGGCCAGCGTGCTGGCGACGGTGGCCGAGGTACTGGCTTCGGCACGGGTGGGCGCCGGCGAAGTGGCCGGCATCGGCATCACCAATCAGCGCGAGACCACCGTGGTGTGGGATCGCCACACCGGTGAGCCGGTCTACAACGCGATCGTGTGGCAGTCGCGGCAGAGCCTGGCGGTGTGCGAGCGGTTGGAGGCGGAAGGCTATGCGGCGCTGGTGCGCGGGAAGACCGGGCTGCTGATCGACGCGTATTTTTCCGGCAGCAAGATCCGCTGGATTCTCGATCATGTCGGTGGTGCCCGTGCCCGTGCAGAGCGTGGCGATCTGCTGTTCGGCACGATCGACAGCTGGCTGATCTGGAATCTCAGTGGCGGCAAGCTGCATGTCACCGATGTCAGCAATGCCGCGCGCACGCTGCTGTTCGACATCCATGCGCGGCGCTGGGACGACGAGCTGCTGCGCATGCTGGACATCCCGCGCAGCCTGCTGCCGCAGGTGCGTTCGTGCAGCGAAGTCCATGGCCTTACTGCAGCCTTGCCCGGCCTGCCGGCCGGGGTGCCGATCGGCGGCGTGGCCGGCGACCAGCAGGCGGCGTTGTTCGGCCAGGCCTGCTTCACCCCCGGCATGGCCAAGAACACCTACGGTACCGGCTGTTTCATGCTGATGAACACGGGGACACAGGCAGTGCCCTCGAGGCACGGCCTGCTGACCACGATCGCCTGGGAGCTGGATGGTGTCGTCGAATACGCGCTGGAAGGCAGCATCTTCGTCGCCGGCTCGGTGGTGCAGTGGCTGCGCGATGGCCTGCAGATGCTGGTGCACGCCAGCGATTCGCAGGCGTGCGCCGAGAGCGTGGATTCCAGCGACGGCGTGTACCTGGTGCCGGCTTTCGTCGGGCTGGGCGCCCCGTACTGGCGCAGCGACGTGCGCGGCGCGATGTTCGGACTGTCGCGCGGCACCCGCAAGGAGCACGTGGTGCGCGCGGCGCTGGAGTCGATGGCCTACCAGTCGCGCGACGTGCTGGCCGCGATGGAGGCCGACGCCGGCATCCCGCTGAAGGAATTGCGCGCGGATGGCGGAGCGATCGCCAACGACTTCATGGCACAGTTCCAGAGCGACATGCTGGGTGTACCGGTGCTGCGGCCGAAGATCGCCGAGACCACCGCGCTGGGCGCCGCCTACCTGGCCGGCCTGGCCGTGGGCTTCTGGGAAAGCCGCGAGCAGATCGCGGCGCTGTGGCAGGTGGACCGCCGCTTCGAGCCGGCGATGGACGAGTCGGTCCGCGACCGCCTTTACCGCGGCTGGCGCGATGCAGTGAACGCCACCATCGGCTTTCGGGTTGGCTGAAATGCACCGGGCCCGCGCGTGGGGGCCCGGTCGTCGCCGCGTCGAGGCGGGAATCAGTCCAGCGCGTAACCGAACTGGTCGAGGAATGCCGCGGCGAACTCGGCGTAGTCGAAGTGCTGGTTCTGGGTGCCCGGATGTTCCACTTTCAATGCGCCCATCAGCGAGGCCATGCGGCCTACCGTCGGCCAGTCCTTGCCGCGCATGATGCCGAAGATCAGGCCGGCGCGGTACGCGTCGCCGCAGCCGGTCGGATCCACCACCCGGCGCTCGCGCGCCGGCGGGATGACGTGGGTGTCGCCGCCCACGTGGATGACCGAACCTCGCGGGCCCTGGGTCACGATGTACGCCGTCACCCGTTCGGCGATCTCGGCGGCGCTCCAGCCGGTGCGTGCCTGCAGCAGCTGCGATTCGTAGTCGTTGACGATCACGTAGGTCGACTTCGTGATCATCGCGCGGAACTCGTCACCGCTGAACAGCGGCATCGCCTGGCCGGGGTCGAACACGAACGGCACGTCGCGCGCGGCGAATTCGTCCACGTGCTGCAGCATCGCCTCGCGGCCATCCGGGGCGACGATCGCGAAGTCGATCCCGGGGATGTCGCGCACGTGGTTTTCCTGCGCGCTGGACATCGCGCCGGGATGGAAGGCGGTGATCTGGTTGTTGTCCAGGTCGGTGGTGATGAAGCACTGCGGGGTGAACTGGTCGTCAAACACGCGCACGCCGTCGAGCCGGATGCCGCACTGCTCCATGTGCGCGCGATACGGTGCGAAATCCTGGCCCACCGCGGCCACCGGCAGCGGGTCGCCGCCCAGCAGCTTGAGGTTGTAGGCGATATTGCCGGCGCAGCCGCCGAACTCGCGGCGCATCCGCGGCACCAGGAACGACACGTTCAGGATGTGCATCTGGTCGGGCAGGATGTGGTTCTTGAACTGGTCCTGGAACACCATGATGGTGTCGTAGGCCAGCGATCCGCAGATGACGGCAGACATGATGAGCGGAAGCCCCGGGCAGAGGTGGAAAGGTCGCGGATGCCGCGGTCGGCCGGACGCCGAACCGGCCGGTTCCGGCCAAAGGCTGGAATCGTACCGTCATCCGCCCCTGTTGGCGAATTTCCGCGATCGCATCCAGTTCATTCCGCCGCGCAGAATGTGTGCTTATGGTCGTGTTGTGGAAGGGTTTCTTAACGTTATTGTCCTTGCGCATGCCTGCTACGCTGACTAGACTGGCCAGCTTACTTTTTAGCCAAGCCGAGCCACGGCGGACCCATGTTCAAGAAGTTTCGCGGGATCTTTTCCAACGACATCTCCATCGACCTCGGCACCGCCAACACGCTGATCTATGTGCGTGGCCAGGGCATCGTATTGAACGAACCCTCGGTGGTGGCGATCCGTCAGGACCGCGGCCCCGGCGGCCCGCGCACGATCGCGGCGGTCGGCAGCGAGGCCAAGCGCATGCTCGGCCGCACCCCGGGCAACATCGCCACCGTGCGGCCGATGAAGGACGGCGTGATCGCCGACTTCACCATGACCGAGGCGATGCTGCAGCACTTCATCAAGCAGGTGCACAAGTCGCGTCTGCTGCGGCCGAGCCCGCGCGTGCTGGTCTGCGTGCCGTGCGGCTCAACCCAGGTGGAGCGGCGTGCGATCAAGGAATCGGCCGAAGGCGCCGGTGCGCGCGACGTGTTCCTGATCGAGGAGCCGATGGCCGCCGCTATCGGCGCCGGCATCCCGGTGCACGAGGCGCGCGGCGCGATGGTGCTGGACATCGGCGGCGGCACCTCCGAGGTGGCGGTGATCTCGCTCAACGGCATCGTCTACTCGCAGTCGGTGCGCGTGGGCGGCGACCGCTTTGACGAGGCGATCATCAACTACGTGCGGCGCAACCACGGCACCCTGATCGGCGAATCGACCGCCGAGCGGATCAAGCTGCAGATCGGTTGCGCGTTCCCGCAGGGCGAGGTCAAGGAGATCGAGATCTCCGGCCGCAACCTGGCCGAGGGCGTGCCGCGCATGTTCACGATCAACTCCAACGAGATCCTCGAGGCGCTCCACGAGCCGCTGGCCGGCATCGTGGCGGCGGTGAAGTCGGCGCTGGAGCAGACCCCGCCGGAACTGTGTTCCGACGTCGCCGAGCGCGGCATCGTGCTGACCGGCGGCGGCGCGCTGCTGCGCGACCTCGACCGGCTGATCTCCGAGGAGACCGGCCTGCATGTGCAGGTGGCGGACGATCCGCTGACCTGCGTGGCGCGTGGTGGCGGCAAGGCGCTGGAGCTGATCGATCAGCACGGCAGCGACTTCTTCGCGCCCGAATAAGGCCGGGGCCGTCGGATGGCGCGCACGCGCGACGAGTCTTCGCCGCTGTTCGCCGGCAATGCCGCGGGCACGCTGCGGCTGATCGTCTACCTCGCGCTTGCCGTGGTGCTGATGGTGCTCGACCATCGCAACGGCTGGTTGTGGCGCCTGCGCTACGCCACGGCGGCCGTAGTGGAGCCGGTGTATCGGCTGGCCGGACTGCCGGCGGCCGGGGTCCGCGCGGTGAGCGTGACCTTTGCCGACCGCCAGCGGCTGACCGAGCAGAACCAGCGCCTGCGCGAAGACCTGTTGCTGGCCAACGCCAAGTTGAACCGGATGGCTGCGGTGGCCGAGCAGAACCAGCGCCTGAAGGAGTTGCTCGATACCCAGCACAGCCTGAATCTGAACGTGCAGCTGGCGCGGGTGATCGGCGTGGACCTCGGCGCCTACCGCTACGAGCTCACCCTGAACATGGGTGCCCGCGACGGCGTCAGGTCGGGCCAGCCGGTGATCGATGCGCACGGCGTGATGGGCCAGGTGAAGGAGGTGCTGCCGACCACCTCGATGGTGATGCTGATCACCGACCCGTCGCACGCGATCCCGGTGGTGATCGAGCGCACCGGCCTGCGCACGGTGGCCTATGGCTCGCGCGACGGCGCCGAGCTCAGCCTGCCGAACATTCCGCAGGCCGCCGACGTGCGTGCGGGTGACAAGTTGCTCACCTCCGGTCTCGGCGGGCGTTTCCCGCCGGGCTTCCCGGTCGGCGAGGTGCGTTCGGTGGCGCCGTCGGCGAGCGGCATGTTCCTGGTGGCGATGGCTCGGCCGTCCGCGGATCTCGACCGCAGCGAGGACGTGCTGCTGCTGCACGACCAGGCCGAGCCCGATGGTCCGCCCGCGCCGGTGACGCCGATGGGGCCGCCGCGTGACCTGGCGCCGGCTGCCTCCGCCGCTGCTCCGCCAGCGGCCAGCGGGGTACAGCGATGAACCGGCAGCGGCTGAGCCTGTGGTGGTTCGTCGGCACGCTGGTGTTCGCCCTGCTGTCGATGCTGGTGCCGCTGCCCGGCGCGCTGGAGCCGTTCAAGCCGTACTGGCCGGCGCTGTTCCTGCTGTACTGGTCGCTGGAGTCGGAAGACCGCGTCACCCTGGGGCTGGCCTTCATGGTGGGCCTGGCCGCGGACCTGCTCAACGGCGTGGTGCTAGGCGAGCAGGCGCTGCGCCTCACCGCGCTGGTGTTCATCGCGCTGCGCTTCCGCTCGCGGCTGCGTTTTTTCCCGATGTGGCAGCAGGCGCTGGCGGTGCTGGCGCTGCTGCTGAACGACCGCATCCTGCTGCTGATCGTGCGCGTGCTGGCCGGCGCCTCGCTGCCGCCGGCAAGCTGGTGGATCTCGCCGTTCGTGGGCGCCGCGCTGTGGCCGTTCCTGTTCCTGCTGCTGGACGACCTGCGCGCGCGGCTGCGGATCCAATGAGACATGAACCAGTGACATGAAGCCCCGGCGCTCGATCAAGGATCCCCGCGGCGAAAGCCTGCTGTTCCGGCGCCGCGCGCTGGCCGGTTTCGTGCTGATCGTGCTGTGCCTGTGCCTGCTGCTGAGCCGCTTCGTGTTCCTGCAGGTGATGCATCACGACGAGTTCGTCACCCGCTCGCAGGCCAACCGGGTCAAGCCGCGTGCGATCCCGCCGGCGCGCGGGCTGATCTACGACCGCAACGGCGTGCTGCTGGCCGACAATGTGCCCGCGTTCCGGCTGGAAGTGGTGCCCGAGCAGGTCAAGGACATGCCGGCGATGCTGGCCGAGCTGGGCAAGGTGGTGCCGCTGGACCCGGACGACCTGGACGCGTTCCGCAAGCAGCTGCGGCAGAGCCGGCGCTTCGAGAACGTGCCGCTGAAGATGCGCCTGACCGAGGACGAGATCGACCGCTTCGCGGTGAACCGCTGGCGCTTTCCCGGCGTGGACGTGGTGCCCTACCTGACCCGGCGCTATCCGCTGGGCGGGCTGTTCGCGCACGTGGTGGGCTACGTCGGACGCATCGACGCCGAGGACCTGGACCGGCTCGATCCGGTGCGCTACAAGGGCACCAGCCACGTTGGCCGCAGCGGCATCGAGCGCTCCTACGAGAACGTGCTGCACGGCACGCCCGGCTACGAGCTGCTGGAGGTGAACGCCGACGGGCGCACCCAGCGCGTGCTGGAAACGCATGCGCCGACGCCGGGCAGGAATCTCTACCTGAGCATTGACGTGCGGCTGCAGAAGGCCGCCGAGTCGGCCTTTGCTGGGCGGCCTGGCGCGGCGGTGGCGATCGACCCGCGCAACGGCCAGGTGCTGGCGATGGTCAGCGTGCCCACCTTCGACCCCAACCTGTTCGTCAACGGCATCAGCCAGGCCGACTACAGCGCGCTGACCACCGACCCGGACAAGCCGCTGTACAACCGCGCGCTGCGCGGCGTGTATCCGCCCGGTTCCACTGTGAAGCCGCTGGTCGGCCTGGCCGGGCTGGAAACCGGCCTGCGCACGCCGCAGGACACCGTGGTCTCCACCGGCGTGTTCTACATTCCGGGTCAGCAGCGCGGCTATCGCGACGACCAGCGCGGCGGCGTGGGGCGGGTCGACCTGCTCGGCGCGATCGAGCAGTCGGTGAACACCTATTTCTACAAGCTCGCGCTGGACATGGGCATCGACCGCTTCAGCGAGTACATGGGCAAGTTCGGCTTCGGCCGGCCGACCGGGATCGACCTGATCGGCGAATCCTCCGGCGTGCTTCCCTCGCGCGAATGGAAGGCGGCCAACTTCCGCCAGCCGTGGTACCCCGGCGAGACGGTGATCGCCGGCATCGGCCAGGGTTTCTGGGCGGTCACGCCGTTGCAGCTGGGCCACGCCATCGCCACCTTCGCCGGCCACGGCGTGCCGTACGCGCCGCGTCTGGTGATGGCCACCCAGGACGGCGTCAACGCGCAACCGCAACCGCTGGCCAACCCGCCCAGCGGGCCATCGGTGATCCGCAAGCCGGCCGACTGGGACGTGGTGAACCAGGGCATGCAGCGGGTGATCTACGGTGCCAAGGGCACCGGGCGCCGGCTCGGCGTCGGCTTCCCCTACCTGATGGCCGGCAAGAGCGGCACCGCCGAGCGCTTCTCGCGCACTTCCGAGGCCTACGACACCAACCGCAGCACGGCCTATCTGGCCAGTCGCCACCGCGCCTGGTTCGTCGCCTACGCGCCGGCCGACAATCCGCAGATCGCGGTGGCGGCGATCCTCGAATCCGGTGCCTGGGGCGCAGAGGCGGCCGGGCCGATCGTGCGCACCATCCTCGATACCTGGCTCGCCGCGCACGACGGCGTTATCCCCGGCGCGGAGCGCCTGCCGGTGACGGCGGCGCCGCTGGCGCCGGTCGCCGCGCCGGCGGCGACGGCCCCGCCCGATGCCGCCCTGGAAGACGACGGCCCGGTCGAAGACCTGCCGGCACAGGCCACCACAACGGGAGGCACGCCATGATCGAGGCGTTATATGCGCGTGCGCACCGCTTCCTGCGCCGCATCCTGATCCGGCCGCGGATCGACCTGCCGCTGGCGTTCAGCCTGTTCCTGCTGGCCTCGATCGGTCTGGTCACGTTGTACAGCGCCGGCGACGGTAGTCTGGCGCTGGTCGGCGGCCAGGCCGGCCGCTTCGTGCTGGGTGCCATGCTGCTGCTGCTGGTGTCGCGCATCCCGCCGTCGACTCTGCGCAGCTGGACGCCATGGCTGTACGCCGGCAGCACCGCCCTGCTGGTGGTGGTGGCGATCCTGGGCGAGGGCCGCGGCTCGACCCGCTGGCTGCACCTCGGCTTCATGCGCTTCCAGCCGTCCGAGCTGCTCAAGCTGACCATGCCGATGATGGTGGCCTGGTACCTGCACCCGCGCCAGCTGCCGCCGGGCTGGAAGGACATCGTGATGGTCGGCCTGCTGATCGCGATCCCGGCGGGGCTGATCGCCGAGCAACCGGACCTGGGCACCGCGGTGCTGGTGACCGCGGCCGGCGCGTTCGCGCTGTTCCTGTCCGGCATGGCGTGGTGGCGCATCGGCCTGCTGGTCGGCGCGGTGGCCGGGATGATCCCGGTCGGCTGGCACTTCATGCACCAGTACCAGCGCGAGCGCGTGCTGACCCTGCTCAACCCGGAGTCCGACCCGCTCGGCAACGGCTGGCACATCATCCAGTCGCAGATCGCGGTGGGTTCCGGTGGCGTGTTCGGCAAGGGCTGGCAGCACAGCACGCAGTCGCGGCTGGACTTCCTGCCCGAGCACACCACCGACTTCATCTTCGCGGTGTTCTCCGAAGAGTTCGGCCTGGTCGGGGTGGCCGCGCTGGTTGCGTTGTACGCGTTCATCATCGGTCGCTGCCTGTGGATCGCGATGGAGGCGCGCGATACCTACTCGCGTCTGCTCGCCGGCGCGATCGGCATGAGCTTCTTCGTCTACGTGTTCGTCAACGGCGGCATGGTCGCCGGCATGCTGCCGGTGGTCGGCGTGCCGATGCCGCTGATCAGCTACGGCGGCACCTCGGCGGTGTCGCTGCTGACCGGGTTCGGCGTGCTGATGTCGATCCACGCCAACCGCAAGATGCATATTTGAACGTTGCCGATTTCCTGCCCGCCATTCGCCCGGAGTTGCCCGCGCGTGCGTGCTAGGCTTTCGACGACATCGGTCTTCTGTGAGCGAAGCCACCACATGACAGTCGCGCCTGTGCCGGTCCCGGCCCATTTCCTCGCCATCCTCGGCCTGCTGTGGGTGGGAGTCTCGGCCTCGGCCCCGGCTACGGCGACGGTGCACCCCGGACAGGCGGAGCTGGTGCGCGAGGTCGCGCAGGAGACCGGCAAGAGCCCGCAGGCGCTGAACGCGCTGCTCGACGGCGCGAAGATGCAGCAGGGCATTCTCGATGCGATCAGCCGCCCGGCCGAGGCGAAGCCTTGGAAGGATTACCGGCCGATCTTCCTCACCGACCAGCGCATCCGTGACGGCGTCGCGTTCTATCGCGAACATCGCGCGCTGCTGGAGCAGATCGGCAAACAGTACGGTGTAGCGCCGCAGTACATCGTGGCGATCGTCGGCGTGGAGACCAGTTACGGCCGCATCACCGGCCGATACAAGGTGCTCGACGCACTGGTCACGCTGGGCCTGTACTACCCGCCGCGGGCGAAGTTCTTCCGCGAGCAGCTGAAGGAATTGCTGAGCCTGCCGGACAATCATCTGGCTGGCCCGCTCGACACGCTCACCGGCTCCTACGCCGGCGCGCAGGGCTGGGGCCAGTTCATGCCCGGCAGCATCCGCGATTTCGCGGTGGACGCCGACCACGACGGCCGCATCGACCTTTCGAACTCGCTGCCGGACATCTTCGCCAGCGTGGCCAACTATTTCGTGAAGCATGGCTGGGTCGACGGCGGCCCGGTCGCGGCCCGGGCGCAACCGGATGCGGCGGCCCGGCCGATCGCGGTCAAGGACGCCGCGCCGCAGTGGCCGTTGGAGCAGCTGGAGGCGTGGGGCTACGCGCCGTTGCAACGGCTGTCGCCGGGCGAGGCGGCCAGCCTGCAGACGCTGGAAGGCCCGAACGGGCCGGAGTACTGGTTCACCTTCCGGAATTTCTACGTGATCACCCGCTACAACCGCAGCCCGCTGTACGCTATGGTGGTCAACCAGCTGGCGCAGGCGATCGCTGCCGGTGCTGACCAGGCGGGCGCCGCACGATGAGGGCGGCAGGCGTGGCGGCGTTGCTGCTGGCGGCGTTGCTGCTCGCCGGCTGCGGCGGCGCGAAGACGAGGAAGCCGGGCTACGGCGCCAGCGGCAGCCGCGGCGGCGCGGCGCGCGGCGCCGACGAGAGGCGGGAGGGCGGTTTTCGCGACGACCTCAGCCAGTCGCAGGAACGGCGCTATCGCGACAGCGCCGACAGCGTGCCGCCGCCACTGGACGTCAGCAAGCTGGTCGAGCCGGTGCCGAAGGTCGAGCCACGCTCGCTGTACGGCAACAAGTCGCCGTATACCGTGCGCGGGCAGACCTACCGCGTGCTGTCCAGCGCGCGCGACTACGACGAGCGCGGCATCGCCTCGTTCTACGGCAACAAGTTCCACGGCTACAAGACCTCCAGCCTGGAAAACTACGACATGTATGCGTTCAGCGCGGCCAGCACCACCCTGCCGCTGCCCAGCTACGCGCGCGTGACCAACCTGGAAAACGGCAAGAGCGTGATCGTGCGGGTCAACGATCGCGGCCCGTTCCATGACAACCGCCTGATCGACCTGTCCTACGCCGCGGCGGTGAAGATCGGCATCTGGCCCAAGGGCACCGGCCTGGTCGAGGTGCGCGGGATCGACCCCGGGCAGCCGCTGCAGGAACTGCCGGCGCCGGTCGTGGTCACAGGCGGACACCCGGGAATCTACCTGCAGGTGGGCGCGTTCGCCGATGCGGAGAATGCCGAGCGGCTGGCACGGCGCCTGCGTCAGGCCGACCTGGGCGAGGTGCAGGTGAACGAGGCCATGGTCAATGGCCGGCGCGTGCGCCGGGTGCGGATCGGGCCGCTGGCCAGCGTGGACCGCGCCGACCAGGTCAGCGCCCGGATCGAAGGCATGGGCCTGCCGCGGCCCCAGGTCGCGGTAGACTGAGCAGGTTTTTCCACATCTTTTCCCATCGCGTCGGCAGCGCCGCGCCGACACCCAGCCACCGGACTGAACAACACGATGAATTTTTCCCGCCGCACCCTGATCCCGTTCGCCGCCCTTACGCTGCTGCTCGGCGCCGCCGTCGCCCAGACGCCGCCGCGCCCGTCGCCGGTACCGCGCCCGGTGGTTCCCGAGGCGCCGGTGCCGCCGCCGCCGGACGTCGACGGCAAGAGCTGGGTGCTGATGGACTACGCCACCGGCCAGATCCTCGCCAGCAAGGAGCCCGACCAGCGCGTGGAACCGGCCTCGATCACCAAGGTGATGACCGACTACGTGGTCTCCGCCGAGATCGCCAACGGCAAGATCCACATGACCGACCCGGTCACCATCAGCGAGAACGCCTGGCGCGGCGGCGGTGCCGGCACCGACGGCTCCACCAGCTTCCTCAAGCTCAACAGCCAGGTGCCGCTGAAGGACTTGCTGTACGGGATGATCATCCAGTCCGGCAACGACGCGGCAATCGCGCTGGCCGAGCACACCGCCGGCTCCGAACCGGCCTTCGCCGGCCTGATGAACGCCTACGCCAAGCAGCTCGGCATGGCCAACTCCAACTTCGAGAACGCCTCCGGCTACCCGATCGCGAACCACTACACCACCGCGCACGACATCGCGCTGCTGTCGCGCGCGCTGATCCACGACTTCCCCGAGGACTACGCGATCTCCGCGATCAAGGAGTTCGAGTGGAACGGCATCAAGCAGCACAACCGCAACACCCTGCTGTGGCGCGATCCCAGCGTGGACGGCATCAAGACCGGCCATACCGCCGCCGCCGGCTATTGCCTGGCCGCCTCGGCCAAGCAGGGCGAATCGCGCATGATCGCCATCGTGATGGGCGCCAGCAGCGAGAAGGCGCGCGCCGACTCGGCGATGGCCCTGCTCAACTACGGTTTCCGCTTCTACGAGACCCACAAGCTGTATGACGCCGGCAAGCCGCTGGCCACGCCGCGGCTGTGGAAGGGCGCCACGAACCAGCTGCCGCTGGGCGTCGCCGACAGCGTCCAGGTCACCGTCAAGCGTGGCCAGTACGACCAGCTCAAGGCCACCATGGACATCCCGGCCACGCTGATCGCGCCGTTCACCAAGGGCCAGCAGGTCGGCACGCTGCGCATCACGCTGGGCGGCCAGCCGGTGCAGAACGTACCGCTGGTGGCGCTGGCCGACGCGCCGCAGGGCGGCTTCTTCTCGCGCCTGTGGGACAGCATCCTGCTGTGGTTCCACAGCGACAAGAAAGCGGATGCCGAGGCGCCGGCCAAGGGCGCGGACGCGAAGTGATGCAGCCGGTCGACTTCAGCAAGGCGAAGCAGGAGGGCAAGGGCTTCCAGTTTCCCGGCGAATTCGAGGTCACCGCAGTCGGCAACGCCAGCGCGAACCTGCCGACCCACGTGCCGCAACTGCTGGAGCGCGCCGGCCTGCATGTGCTGCACGAGACCGTGCGGCACCGGCACTCCGGCGCGGGCAACTTCGTCTCGGTCACGGTCAGCTTCCGCTGCGACAGCCGCGAGCAGTACGAGGCGGCGCACCAGGCGCTGCGCGCCGATCCGGATATCCGGTACACGATGTGAGAGCCGGGAACAGGGAATCGGGAGTGGGAAATAGGGAAGGCTGGCGTCCTTGGTTGCCCATGCTTCGACGGACAGCATGAGCATCCCTTGCACCCTTCCCGCCGCCTCGAACAACGATTACCCGTCCCCATCTTTCCGATTCCCTTCGCCGACCGTGAACACCGATTCTCCATTCCCTATTCCCGATTCCCGGCCGCTGAAAATCCGCCGCCTCGGCCGCCAGCCGTACGCGGCGACCTGGCAGGCGATGAGCGCGTTCACCGACAATCGCACGGCGGACACGCCCGACGAGCTGTGGCTGCTGGAGCACGACCCGGTGTTCACCCTGGGCCAGGCCGGCAAGATGGAGCACGTGCTGGCGCCGGGCGACATCCCGGTGATTCCGGTGGATCGCGGTGGCCAGGTGACCTACCACGGGCCGGGCCAGATCGTCGGCTACCCGCTGATCGACCTGCGCCGGGCCGGCGTGGGCGTGCGCGAGCTGGTGCACCGGATCGAGCAGTCGCTGATCGACACGCTGGCGCACTGGAACGTGGTCGCGGCACGCCGCGAGGGCGCGCCCGGCGTCTACGTGGCCGACGCCAAGGTCGCCGCACTGGGCTTGCGCGTGCGCCGCGGCTGCAGCTTCCACGGGCTGGCCTTCAACGTGGCCATGGACCTGGAGCCGTTCCACCGCATCAATCCTTGCGGTTACAAGGGTTTGGCGGTCACGCAGCTGCTAGACTTGGGCGGTCCGTCGCGGTTGGCCGCGGTCGAGGACGTGCTGGTGGAGGAGTTCTGCCGCCAGTTCGGCTTCGCTGCCGAGCCCGCTGCCCCCATCCTGCCCGAACTCCCCGCCCGCGCAGCGGTCTGAGCTGTCTACATGAGCGAAACAACCGCCTCTTCCCCCAAGGTCATCCCGATCAGCGTCGTCGCCGGCGCGCCCGCCGCGGAAAAGCAGCTGGGCAACGACAAGATCGCGCTGAACCGCGCCGGTTTCGACACCAGCGTGCCGACCCTGCGCAAGCCCAGCTGGATCCGTGTGCGGCTGCCGCAGGGCAACGCCGTGCAGCAGTTGAAGGCACGCCTGCGCGAGAACTCGCTGGTCACGGTGTGCGAGGAAGCCTCCTGTCCGAACATCCACGAGTGCTTCAGCAAGGGCACCGCCACCTTCATGATCCTCGGCGAGGTGTGCACCCGCCGCTGCTCGTTCTGCGACGTGGCGCATGGCCGCCCGGTGGCGCCCGATCCGCTGGAACCGGCGCGGCTGGCCGAAACGATCCGCGACATGCGGCTGAAGTACGTGGTGATCACCTCGGTCGACCGCGACGACCTGCGCGACGGCGGCGCCGAGCACTTCGCCGCCTGCATCCGTGCCACGCGCCACGCCAGCCCGAACATCCGCATCGAGATCCTCACCCCGGATTTCCGCGGCAAGGGCCGCATGGAGCGCGCGCTCGAGGTGCTGAAGGACTTCCCGCCGGACGTGTTCAACCACAACCTGGAAACCGTGCCGCACCTGTACCGCGAGGTGCGCCCCGGCGCCGACTACCAGTGGTCGCTGGACCTGCTCAGGCGCTTCAAGGCGCAGCATCCCGAGGTGCCGACCAAGTCCGGCATCATGCTTGGCCTGGGCGAGACGATGGAGCAGGTGCTCGAGACGATGCGCGATCTGCGCGCCCATGACGTCGAGATGATCACCATCGGCCAGTACCTGCAGCCCACTCCGCACCATCATCCGGTGGTGCGCTACTGGACTCCCGAAGAATTCGAAGCGCTGCGCGCGGAAGGCGAGGCGATGGGCTTCCATCACGTCGCCTCCGGCCCGCTGGTGCGTTCGTCCTACCACGCCGATCTGCAGGCCCACGCGGCCGGGGTCACCGAGTCAGCCTGAGAACCTCCATGAAATTTCGTCCCGCGCTGGTCCTGCTGCTAGCCTTCACCGCGACCTGTGCGTTCGCGCAGTCGGCCGCCGACCTGGGCGCCGGCAAGGCCCGCAAGGCGGCCACCTGGCCGCTCGCGCCCACCACCAGCCAGGCGCAGGCCGCGCAGCTGTCGGCGCGCTTCCTGACCCGCTTCCACTACGATGCGCAGCCGCTCGACGACGCGATGTCGGCGCGCATCTACAAGGCCTACTTCAAGCTGCTCGACAGCGAGAAGGTGTTCTTCACCCAGGCCGACATGGCGAAGTTCGCGCCGTTGAAGACCAAGCTCGACGATGCGATCTGGAACCAGGATCTGTCCGCGCCGTTCGCCGTGTTCAACCTGTACCTGCAGCGTGCGGTCGAGCGCATGACCTATGCGCGCGAGCTGCTCAAGAAGGGCTTCGACTTCTCCGCCGACGAAAGCTACACGTTCGATCGCGAACACGCCGACTGGCCGAAGGACCAGGCCGAGCTCGACGACCTCTGGCGCAAGCGCACCAAGAACGACTGGCTGCGCCTGAAACTGGCCGGCAAGGACGATGCGGATATCCGCAAGACGCTGGACAAGCGCTACGCCGGCTACATCGAGCGGGTCAGGCAGCTTGACGGCCAGGACGCGTTCCAGACCTTCATGACCGCCTATGCCGAGACCACCGACCCGCACACCGACTACCTCGGCCCGCGCGCGGCGGAGAACTTCGACATCTCGATGAAGCTGTCGCTGGAAGGCATCGGCGCGGTGCTGCAGGCGCGCGACGACTACACCCAGATCCGCGAGCTGGTGCCGGGTGGCCCGGCCCTCAAGTCCGGCAAGGTCAAGGTCGGCGACCGCATCGTGGCCGTGGGCCAGGGCGACAAGGGCGCGATGGTCGAGGTGATCGGCTGGCGCCTGGACGACGTGGTCAACCTGATCCGCGGCAAGAAGGACACCACCGTGCGGCTGGAAGTCCTGCCGGCCGACACCGGCCTGGACGGCAAGCACGAGATGGTCAGCCTGGTGCGCCAGAAGGTCAGCATCGAGGAGCAGGCGGCGAAAAAGAAGGTCATCGAGATCAAGGACGGCGACGTCAGCCGCAAGATCGGCGTGATCGAGCTGCCTGCGTTCTACTCCGACTTCGGCGCACGCAGCGCCGGCGACAAGAACTACAAGAGCGCGACCCGCGACGTCACCAAGCTGCTCGGCGAGCTGAAGCAGGACGGCGTGCAGGGCGTAGTGGTGGACCTGCGCAACAACGGCGGCGGCTCGCTGGCCGAGGCCAATTCGCTGACCGGCCTGTTCATCGACAAGGGTCCGGTGGTACAGGTGCGCGACTCCCGCGGCGAGGTCGAGGTGCAGGGCGACGACCAGCCGGGCATGGCGTGGAGCGGCCCGCTGGCCGTGCTGGTCAACCGCGGCACGGCGTCGGCGTCGGAAATCTTCTCCGCTGCGATCCAGGACTACCACCGCGGCCTGGTGATCGGCGAACCGACCTTCGGCAAGGGCACCGTGCAGAACCTGGTCGACCTCGACCGCTACGCGCAGGGCGACAGCGAGAAGCCCGAGCTCGGCGAGCTGAAGATGACCATCCAGGAATTCTTCCGCATCAACGGCGGATCGACCCAGCTGAAGGGCGTCACCCCGGACATCGAGTTCCCGAAGAACGGCGACGACAAGGATTTCGGCGAGTCGACCTACGACAACGCGCTGAAGTGGACCCAGATCGCACCGGCGGACTACCAGGTGGTGGCCAACCTCAACGCCTACCTGCCCCAGCTGCAGAAACTGCACGCCGAGCGGACGGCGAAGTCGCCGGCGTGGAAGCTGATGCTGGACGAGCTGGCCCAGTACCGCGCGATGCGCGCCAAGACCTCGACTTCGCTGAATTTCGCCGCGCGCGAGGTCGAGCGCAAGCAGCTGGAGGCGGTCCAGGCCGATTTCCGCGCGCGGCACAGGGCCATCGACGGCACCGACGCCTCGCTCGCCGACGAGGCGAGCAGCCTCGACGACGGCCTCAACGCGAACGAGCGCAGCCTGAAGATCGAGCTGAAGCAGGAGAAGGATGCGAAGAAGGCGAAGGACGTGCAGCTCAACGAGACCGCGCACATCCTGTTCGACGCGCTCGGCATGATCAAGACCGATCCGAAGCTGGCCAGCGAAGTACTGCCCTATGGCGGAAAATACGGCGGCAGCCTCGCTGCGGCCCCCGCCGCGCCGGCGGCAGCGGAACCGGTGCATTGAAAAACCGCGCGATCGGGAAAAGGGCGGCGCGGGAGCGCCGCCCTTTTTTCTGCCCGATCATCCGGCGCCGACCACCCGCAGACCCGGCAGCCTCGCCGGCAGGGATCAGCCCGGCGTGGCGGGTATCTCGCAGGACTGGTTGAAATCGCCGATCGCCTCGACCAGGTCGGTCACGGCCGCACGCTCCGCCTCGCTGAGGTCGGGATGCCAGCAGTCCAGGATCAGCACCACGCGCGTCTGCCCGCTGCGGTTCCACGCCTCATGCTCGTAGGTGTCGTCGAACGTCACGCAACGACCTTCCTGCCACACGTGCTCTTCACCACCCACGCGGATGGCGCAATCGGGCGGAACGATCAGCGGCAGATGGGTCACCAGCCGCGTGTTGGTGACCCCGGTGTGCGGCAGGATGTGCGTACCCGGGCTCAGCACCGAGAACAGCGTTTCCGGCGCGTGGTCGCGGATGCGTACCAGCGGCAGCGTATCGAGCAAGGCGGTCGTTTGCGGGCAGCGCGCACAGTGTTCGTCATGGCGCTGGCCGTGGCGATAGAAAAAGTACGCATCCCAGGCGGGATCCTGGTTGCTGGACGAACGCAGCATGCTGCGACTGGCCTGCGCCGGCACCTGGCCCAGAAACGCCTCCAGCTGCTGTCCCCGCGACAACACGGCGTGCAGTTCCGCGCGCACCGTATCGGTCGCCGCCTCCAGCCGCTCCAGCCAGGGGAAGTGCTTGCGCGGGTAGTACGGCTGACTGGCGATATCGGGGAAATACAGGAATTTCGGCTTCTGTCGTGGATCGGGAATGTTCGCCGGCTGATCGAGGAAGTAGATCGCCAGACTGCGTTCCACCCGCGCCAGTTCGTCGCTGCCGTAACGCTCGCGCAGCGGATCCAGCGCGCCGCGGAACAAGCGGCGCCGTCCCTGGTTGACGTAGTTCACGGCATGTTTCACCGCATCGCGCAGACCCGGCGCGGTGGTTGCGTCGTCCTGCCAGCGCCCCCGCGCCCCCGCGCTTTCGATGGCCATGAAATAGGCCTTCAGCGCCTCGTGCGATTGTCCCAGTTGCTCCAGCGCCATGCCCAGCTGCAGGCGCGCCACGAACGCCCGTGGCGCCAGCGAAAGCCCGCACCGGAAGCTGGTGGCGGCTCCGCTGAAATCATCCACCGCCATCTGTGCGGTGGCCAGCTGGACCCAGGCAGTCGGATCGTCCCGCATCACCTGCACGGCGACCTGCAGGCGCTGAATGGCCGCTGCATGCTCCCCGCGCGCGGAGTGACAGCCGGCCACGAACCGCAGTGCCTCGACGTCCTGCGGATGCCTCTCGAGCAGGCTCAGGAAAGACTTCTCCGCGGCGTCCGGCTCGCCCTGTTGCGCATGTTGTCGCGCCATGCTGCGGCCGGCTTCCAGAGTATCGTCGTGCGGTCGGTTCATCGGCGGTCGATGGTCTCGCATGGATACGGTCGGCTCCCGCGGCGCAATCCACGGGAACTCCGCCTCGCCATCATACGCGGGACGCCTGGCCAATCGCCGGCTCCGCATGGCGCCGGGTGGCACGGGCGCAGGCCTCGCGGCATGCCTTGCGCAACCCGGCCTTCGCCGGTCGCGGGCAAGCCTCAGTCCGCATAGCCGAGCTGCTGCATGACGGGACGCAGGGTGGGCAGCACCGGCTCGAACCATTCGCGGTAGGCGTGCCAGCGCCCCACCGCCTTGCCGTTGATGCCCTGGGTGACCTGGGCATAGCTCGGGGTACTGATGAACGGCTTGCTCCGCGCATGTTCCGAAAAGCCTGCCATCGGCGACGCGTCCTCGATGCCGAGGAATTCGCCGAGGCCGGCAACGCTGGCCTCGAAGCGGCTGACCACCGATTCGTAGCGCCATTCCAGCAACTGCGGGGCGAATACCTCGACCTGCTTTTGCCATTGCCCGAAGGCCTGCACGTAGCCATCGGCGAGGCGCTGCAACGACGAGCACAACACCATGAAGGCGGGCGAGCGGAATGGCTGCATGTAACAGCTGAGCAGCACGTCGCAGGGGTGGCGCAGGCACAGGATGATCCGCGCTTGCGGAAACAGCCGCATGATCATCGGCAGGCACAGCATGTTGAGCGGATTCTTGTCCACCAGCCGGCGCCGTCCCCGATCCGGCAGGGCACGGTCGACCCGGCGGAAATAGACGGCGCGCAACTGGTCGGCTTCCGCCTGCGTCAGGTTCGCCAGATCGGCCGGGTAGTGCTGGCCGAACAGTTCCATGCCTTCGATCAGCTCATGGATGAAGGCACGCTCGTCCATGGACTGGAAGTCCGGGTGGGCATCGAGCATCTGTTCCAGCAAGGTGGTGCCGGAACGCGGAAAGCCGACCACGAAGACCGGACTTTGCCCGGCGGAAGGCGAGGACAGCGGATGCCAGGCCTCATGGGCGGCGCGGCTGACGACGCGATCGGCCATCTGCAACGGCTGGCTGTCGGGTGCCAGCAGCTCCGGCAGCACGTTCCGCGCAATATCCAGTTGTGCCGCATGTGCGGTCTGCAGCGCTTGCCAGACCTCATGTTGCCGGCCCTGCTTGTCGCAGGCAGAGGCCAGCCCAAACGCGGCGCCGGCCCGGCTCTGGTCGTCGGGGGCAACGGCAAGCACGCGCTGGTACAGCGCCGCGGCGCCGGCATGGTCGGCGCCGCGCATGGCCAGTGCGGCATGCGCGCTCCAGCCCTCGGCGCGTGCGCCCTGCGCTTCCGGTGGCAGCCGGTCGAGCGTGCCCAGCGGCAGCTCTCGCAGCTCGCCCCGTGCAAGCTCGACCTGGTTGCTTCTTTCGTGCAGCGCGATCCGTTGTGCGGCGATCCGCAGCCGCATCACCCCGGCATCGGGTCCGGGAGGCAACTGCGCGTGTGCCAGCGTGCGCAGCGCCGCATCCAGGTCGCCCTGCACGGCCAGCATCGCAGCCAGGATCAGGGCCTGCTCGGCGGGTTGCGGTGGCCAGTCGATGGCTCCAGCCAGCATCGCCTCCTGGCTGCCGTTGTCGCCGCAGACGTAGCAGGCATGCGCCGCCTGCAACCGGGCTTCGATGAAGTGCGGCTCGAGGGCCACCGCATCCATCAGGGTCTGTCGAGCCGGCAGCCAACGTCGCTGCTCGAGGTAGAGCAGGCCGAGGTTGTAGAGCACCTCGGCATCCTCCGGCGCCAGCGACCGCGCCTTCAGAAAAGCCTGTTCGGATGCCGCCGTATCGCCTGCGTGGCGACACGCAAGGGCCAGGTTGTTCCAGTACGCGGAGACCTCCGGCCGCAGCTGGGACAGCCGATGGAACGTCGCTGCGGCCGGGCCGTAGCGATGGGTGGCCTGTTGCGCCAGGCCGAGCCACAGCAGAGCGCTTTCGTCCGCGTCGCCGGTTTGCGGGGCCTGCGCCGCGAGGGCGATGACGTGTTCCATCTCGCCGGCGTGGTAGGCGGTGGCCATGGCGTTGGCGAGGGCGCTGGTTGGGGTAGGCATGCCTTCTCGATCGATCGTCCGCCGAGCCCCATTATGCAGGAGGGCCGCGGGAGTATCCCGCGGCCCTCCTGGGCAGCTTGACGCTTTCCTGGGTGATCAGGAAATCAGAACTTGAACGTGGCGCGCATCCAGTAATAGCGTCCCAGCGCGTCGTAGGTGGCGGTATCCACGTTGTAGTTCAGGCCGTTCTGGTAGACCAGCGGCGGAGCCTTGTTGCTGAGGTTGTCCACGCCGAGGTCGATCCGGGTATGCCATTCCGGGATCGCATAGCCAACCTGGATCGAGTGATACAGCACCGAGGCCATCGGTATGTTGACTCCGGCGAAGCTGGCGTCCGCATTCAGGTTGGTCAGATGGTGGATGTAGCGCGTCTGCCACTGCGCACTCCAGTTGCCCTTCGCCCAATTGAGCGTGCCCGTCCCGCGCCAGCGCGAGATGTTGCCGAACTGCTGGGAGTAGGTACCGGCGTAATTGACCGTCTGCGCGCCGGGTTGGCCGGGAGTGGCGTTGTTCTTGTAGCTGGAGAGATAGGTGGTGGAAAGGCCGGCCTTGAAATTGCCGGGGTCGACGCTGCCCAGGTCGAAATGCGGGATCTTGTAGTTCAGCGTGAAGTCGATGCCGCTGGTGCTCAGGTTGCCCAGATTGACCACCGGCGTATTGATGACGTTCACCTGGCCCGGCTGCTGGGTGGTGGTGTTGTAGCGACTGATGAACGAGCAATACGGGCTGCTGTTGTTGGCGAAGCAGCCATTGACCACGGTCGACGCTGCAATCGGTGTCAGCAGGTCACTCAGGTAGATGTGCCAGAAGTCGACGCTGGTGGACAGGCCATCGGCCCAGCTGGGGTTGTAGACCAGGCCGAAATCGATCGATTTGCCCTGCTCCGGCTTGAGCGAGGCACCGACCGTCTTGGCGCCGGCGTAATAGGTGTTGACCTGGGCCGGCGAGTTGCCAGCCCAGTTGACCGGGACGTACTGGCAGGCGGCGGGATGCTGCGCGAGCTGGGCGGCGGTGAGACCGACGCAGGGGTCGTTCAAGTTCGGCTGGACCAGGGTGACGCCGTCGTAGAGTTCATCCAGATTGGGGGCGCGGAATACTTCGGAGATGGTGCCGCGCAGCAGCAGATCCGCGATCGGGCGCCACTCGATGGCGATTTTCTTGTTGTTGGTGTTGCCGGAGGAGCCGTACCTGGAGGCACGGATACCCACGTCGAGGTTCAACGAATACGCCCACGGTTGCTGTGAGAGCAGCGGGATCAGCGATTCGGCATAGACTTCCTTGACGTTGTCGGCGCCACGACCCGGTGAACCGCAGGCTTCCTGCAGTACCTGGCAGTTGCCGGTGGCGAGGTTGAGGACAGCGTCGGGCGTCACCGTGTAATTCATCGATTGATGGCGGTACAGGGCGCCGACGGCCAGCTGCACGGCACCTGCCGGCAGATCCCACAACTCGCCGTTGGCATCGAGCTGGACCTGCTTGGTGGCATTGGTGAATACGTACTTCGGGGTATCCACGCCGGCCTTCAGAGCGGCCGTCTGGTGGGCCTGGTCGAAGATGTTCACGCCGCGGTTGATGGCCGCCTGGAAGTCGGCGATGTTGACCTCGTTGTAATCGCGCTGCACGCGATTGGCATGGCCGTAGTTGAGCGTGGCATCCCAGCTCCAGGTGCTCTGGCCGAATGTGCCGCGCAGGCCCGTGTTGATCTGCACGTTGGAGGTGGTGTACGTGTGCAGGCGCGTACCGAGCCCGGTCAAGCGGGTGTTGAAGCCATAGCCGGTGCCCGGAGCACCCGGGTGGGCGGGATCCGTGCCGAACGTGACCCCGAACGGATTGATCGGGTTGCTGGCCAGTACGTACCAGCCGTCGCTGTTGGCCGAGGTCGGCGCGGGCGCGTCCTGGCCGCTCGACTGGGTGTGGTTCAGGAACGCATCCGCGAAGAAGGTCAGGTTGTCCGCCAGCTTGTAGCTGCCGAGCACGAAGGTGTCGAAGCGCCGTTGCGCGGTCTGGATGTAGTTGAATGCGTTGTAGTTGTACGCATCCGGGTTGCCGCGGTCGCAGCGATAGTCGCTCACGCTCGATCCATTGCCTTGCGCCAATGTGATGTATTGGGTCGGGCAGGTGCCGGCGGCTTTGGCGGCGATCGACGCGGGCGTCTGGATCTTGCCGGTCGGAAGGGTGCTGGAACCGGCCGGGCTGATCACGCCGCTGGACAGGTACAGCTGGTGCGCGGAGTACTTGCGCTGGGTGGCGAGCACGGCGTCGTACTTGTTGTAGTCCATGCCGCCGACGATGTTGTAGTTGTCGCCGCTGGCGCCGGCGGTCAGGCTGATGCCGTGCCGATGGCCATCGCCGTGGTCGGACTCACCCAGGTTGACGCTGGCTTCGGCGCCCTTGTAGTCCTTGCGCAGGATGAAGTTGACCACGCCACCGATCGCATCCGAGCCATACACCGTCGAGGCGCCTTCGGCCAGCACGTCCACCCGCTCGATCATGTTCTGCGGGATCATGTTGAGATCGGCGTTGGCCATGCGCTGGCCGTCGATCAACATCAGCGTGCGGTTGGTGCCCAGGCCGCGCAGGGAGACGCGCGCCGCACCGTCGCCACCTTCCAGCAGCGGGCTGGCGACACCGCCGCCATTGCTGTTGTTCTGGGTGTTGGTCGCGTTGCCGGAAATGCTTGGCAGCTGTTGCAGCACGTTGCCCAGGGTCGGGCTGCCGGAATTGGTAATCGTGGCGCGATCCACGGTCACCACCGGACTGGACGTCTCGGCGTCGACGCGACGGATCAGCGAGCCGGTGACGACAACCGCCTCGAGATTCTTTGCCTTGCTTTTTGCGGCTGGCGCCGGCGTGACCTGCTTGGAGGCCGGTGCATCGCTGGTGGTCGATTCCTGTGCCTGGACGGCGCCTGCCGCCGCAAAAATGCCCACGCTCAATGCCAGACGCACGGCCAATGACAGGTGATTCAAGTTGTATTTCATGTGCTATCCCCGTTTGAAGTAGAGAGTTCCCCGTGCTTTCCCGGCGGGTCGGATGCGGTACGGATGGGTACCAGTCGCGCCAGGTCAGGCACTGAATTGCTCGATGGCGGCAGTCCGTATTTCTCGGGCTGAACGATGCTGCCGCTGAAGCCGCTTCGGGCCTCGCCGTGCTGCAAGCCTTGGTTGTTTTGTCTGCAGACGGATGGTGCGCCCGTGGCCGGGCTAGGTGACGCTGGACGGATGGCACCCCTGCAGGCGGCGCGCGCCCGGCGGCATGCCGATGGAAAGTGCGGTGGGCGTAGCCAGTGGGGGCTGGCCAGGAGGCAGTACGGGATGCATCTAGTTCTCCCGAGCATGATGAATGGTCCGGGATTCGTGACGGCGGCGCTTCTCGTGCAGATCCCATCCCTGATGAGCGCTTCCGGCCGCCCCTCCCAACGGGGCGCGTGTCGCCATGATCCGGTTCGTATGACGCAAGGCGGGTGGGTTTCGCCGGGGGCAGGCTGATCGCAATATTTTGCGATGCAGCCGGCGCGGGCGACGGAAGACACGGGCCGGCGTTCAGGATCACACGGAAGCGGGAAAAAAAACAGCGCCATGACATCAGTCCTTGTTTTCCGTGCCGACCCGGCAGCCGTCCGGCGGCGGGCCGCCGACCGCCCGGCCCGCAGCCGTGATGGCCGTATGGACGTCCGCCCGGGCATGCACGAGACGGTGCGGCGAGCCGCTTCTCGCCGATCGTGCGGTGCCGGCATTTCCTGCGTGACGAGCCATCGAGCGGCTGGACAGACGCCGGCGTGGCGCGTAAACCCTGCACTGCTGGAGTCCCCCGCCCGAGAGGATCCGCATGGACATGTTGCCGAACATTGCGCTTGCCGGTGGCCTGGCCTGGGCCAGCGGCATCCGGTTGTATGCCACGATCTTCGCGGCCGGCATGCTCGGCCGGTTCGGCTACGTGCACCTGCCGGACGGCCTGTTGCCGCTGACCGATACCTGGGTGCTGGCGGTATCGGGTGTGCTGATGCTGTGCGAGTTCCTGGCCGACAAGGTGCCGGCGTTCGACAGCGCCTGGGACGCCATCCATACCTTCATCCGCATCCCGGTCGGCACCCTGCTGGCCTGGGGCGTGTTCAAGGATTCCGGCGCCGGCGCGCAGCTGGCGGCAGCCCTGCTCGGCGGCGCGCTGGTGGCCGGCACGCATTTCACCAAGGCCGGCACGCGCGCGCTGATCAACACCTCGCCGGAGCCATTCAGCAACTGGGGCGCCAGCGTGGGTGAGGACGTCGGCTGGCTCGGCGGCCTGTACCTGATGTGGCGGCACCCGCTGGCACTGCTGGTCCTGCTCGGCCTGTTCGTGCTGCTGATGTGCTGGATGCTGCCGAAGATCGCGCGCGGCCTGCGCGTGCTGGCGCAGAAGCTGCGCGGCCTGCTCGGCGCGTTGCCCGGCAGCGGTTGACGGGCGCACCGCGGCGGCACGCCCGCGGCCGTCACCGCTTCGCTGCCTCGCGCTGCGCGCGTCGCTGTTCCATCCACTGCTGGAATTCGGTGATGCGCGGCTCGTCGCGCAGCAGCACCGAGTGCGGATCGATCGTCACCAGCGCACCGGCGGGCACGGCGAGGCTGCCGGCGCCGTCCGTCATCGGCACGGTGTGCACGAGGTCGTCCACCTGCACTTCCACCGGCATCGGGAACGGCAGGTCGTGCGGCACCTGCCAGCGCAGCTCCAGCGTGTCGCCGCGGCGCTGCACGTCCAGCTTGGGCAGCGCGGCCTGGTACAGGTAGACGCCGAAGAACCAGTCCAGCTTGCGCCCGGTCACCTTGTCCACGATGCCGATGTAGTCGAGGGTGGTGGCGTACTGCGGCGCGAAGTTGCCCGGCTTCGGATCGGGGCGGCCGTAGACCAGCTCGCGGATGCTGGCGTAGAACGCGCGGTCGCCGATCAGGTGGCGCAGCGTCTGCAGCATCAGCGCGCCCTTGTTGTAGATGTCCAGGCCCGGGCCGTTCTTTTCGTCGTAGACCTGCTCCTCGGTCCGGCCGCTGCCGGACACCAGCGGGTAGCGGTTGCGCAGCATCAGGCGCAGGCGGTGCAGCCAGCTGTAGTAGTCCGCGTCGCCGTCCAGAAGCTGCGCGTACAGCGGCTGCATGTAGGTGGCGAAGCTTTCGTGCAGCCACATGTCGTCCCAGTTCGCGTTGGTCATCTGGTTGCCGAACCATTCGTGCGCGAACTCGTGCTGCAGCAGCCAGTCGAAGCCACCGCCATCCTTGGCGTAGTGGTTGCCGTAGGCGTTGATGGTCTGGTGTTCCATGCCCTTGTACGGGGTTTCCACCACGCCCATCTTCTCGTCGCCCCACGGGTAGGGGCCGATCTTCGCCTCGAAGAAATCCAGCAGGCGCGGGAACTCGGCGAACAGGGCCTGCGCTTGCGCCTCTTCGCCGGGCAGGTACCAGTAGTGGAGCGCAATCGTGTTGCCGTAGCGGCTGCGGTACTCGCCCTTCAACTCCTGGTACGGGCCCACGTTGATCGAGACGGCGTAGGTGGCCGGATGCCTGGCACGCCAGTGATAGGTGCGCTGGCTGCCCTCGTCGCTGACGCCGACCAGCACGCCGTTGCCCGGCGCCACCAGCGGCTTGGGCACGCTGACGTAGAGATCCACCAGGTCGGGTTTGCCGCCGGGCTGGTCGATGCACGGCCAGAACAGGTCGCAGCCTTCGCCTTCCACCGCGCTGCCCACCCATGGCTGGCCGTCTTTGGTGCGGCTCCATACGAAGCCGCCGTCCCATGGCGCGTTCTTCGCCACGTGGGGCTTGCCGCCGTAGCTGATGGCGACCGTGAGTCTGCCGCCCTTGGCCAGCAATGCGGGCAGCTGGATGCGCAGGCGGCCGTCCGGATTGCCCCAAACCGAGGGGGCGAGGGGCTGGCCGTCGATGGCGACGGCGTGGACCGGCAGGTTGCGGTCCAGGTCGAGCAGCAGCACGCCGGTGGCCGCGGTGGCGGTGAAGGTGAGCACGGCGCGGCCGTCGATGGTCTGCCGGGCGGGATCGACCGCGATGTGCAGCTCGGCGTGGTCGAAGTGCACGCGCGTCTGCTCGGCCGGCATCGGCGTGCCGGAGTCCTTCGTCAACGCGGTGAGCGGTGGCTGCGCCGGTGCGCTGGACCCGGCCGGTGCGGCGCTGGCGGCACCCAGGCCGAGGGCGAGGCCGAGGGCAAGCAGGTGGGGGCGCATGGGCGGTCTCTCCGCGGGAGTCGAATTCCGCACGGTGCCACGTTGCGTACGGACGCGACATCGCCGGAAGTCATGCCTCATCCCGCCATTCCGATCGCTTTCCGCGTGCAGGGGAGGCGGAAAGGAGATCAACCGTGCCGGTAGCGCTGCTCCAGCATCGCAAACATCGCGCGCAGGCCCATCGCCTCGCCGCCGCGCGGGCGGCCGGGGCGGTCGGCGTCGTTCCAGGCGTAGGTGTCCAGGTGCAGCCACGGCGTGCCGTCCGGCACGAAGCGTTCCAGGTACAGCGCCGCGGTGATCGCGCCGGCATGGCGCGAGGGGCCGGCGTTGGCGAAGTCGGCCAGATAGGAGTCCAGCATCCGGCGGTACGGCCGCCATAGCGGCAGCTGCCACAACGGGTCGTCGACCGCGCGGCCGGCGGCCAGCGCGGCGGCCGCGGCGGTTTCGTCGTTGGCGAACAGCGCCGGCAGGTCCGGCCCCAGCGCCACGCGCGCGGCGCCGGTGAGGGTGGCGAAGTCGACGATCAGGTCGGGCTGCTGCTCGGCGCCGTAGGCCAGCGCGTCGCACAGCACCAGGCGGCCTTCGGCGTCGGTGTTGTCGATCTCCACCGAATGGCCGGCGCGGGTGACCACCACCTCGCCCGGGCGCAGCGCATTGCCAGCCACCGCGTTCTCCACCGCGGGAACCAGCAGGGTCAGCCGTACCGGCAGCTGCGCCTGCATCACCAGCCCGGCCAGCGCGATCGCGTGCGCCGCGCCGCCCATGTCCTTCTTCATCCAGCGCATGCCGTCGGACGGTTTCAGGTCGAGCCCGCCGGTGTCGAAGCACACGCCCTTGCCGACGATCACCAGCTTCGGGTCGGCCTTCCTGCCCCAGCTCAGCTCGACCAGCCGCGGCGCACGGTGGCTGGCGCGGCCGACCGCGTGGATGGTCGGGAAATTGGCCTTGAGCAGTTCGTCGCCGACCCACTCGCGCAGCTTCGCCTTGTGCATCTTGCCGAGTCGGCGGATCGCGTTGCCCAGTTGCTCCGGGCCCATGTCTTCGGTCGGCGTGTTGACCAGGTCGCGCACCAGCGCGGTGGCCTCGACCAGCGGCGCCAGCTGCCGCAACTCGGCGGCGGCGATGGCGAGCCGGGCCGGCGCGCGCTTCGGCTGGCGGTAGCGGTTGAACTGGTAGGCGCCAAGCGCCCAGCCGAGCGCGGCCCGGGCCGGGTCGGCGAGCACGCCTTCGGCGGCAAGGTGGTAGGTCGCCTCGGGCAGGCTGCACGGCAGCGCGGCGAGTGCCGCCAGCGGCTCGCGCGGGTCGACGCCGGCCAGCACCCGTACCAGCTTGCCGGCGTCGTCGCACAGCAGCGCGAACGTTCCTGCCGCCGCGGTGAAACCGCACTCGGCCAGCCAGTGCCGCTGCGCCGCGGTGAGCCGGCGACGGGTGGCGGCGTAGTGCGCGGCGTCGGTGGTCTCGATGGCGATGCTGCGGCGGTTGCCGGGCTGGCGTTCGATCAGGGCGGACATGCGGGATCCTTCGGGCTGGCGGCGGCACGGTGCGCCGCCTCATGGGCGATTAACCGGCAATGATGCGCGCATTGCCCGCGGCTTGCCTATGGCCCTTGGCTCAGCGGGCGCCGTACGAGTCCAGCCAGTCGGCCAGCTCGGTCAGGTTGCGCAGGTCGAGCCCGGGCGGCGGGCCCAGCTCGTTCGGCCACGGCCGGCCGTCGCGGTTGATCCATGCGGTGCGCAGCCCGGCGTCGCGGGCGCCGGCGATGTCCATCGCCGGATCGTCGCCGACGTGCAGGATCTGTTCCGGCGCCACGCCAAGTCGTTCGGCGGCTGCCAGGAAGATGCGCGGGTCGGGCTTGGCCACGCCGCTGTCGCGCGCGCAGACGTGGTGGGCGAAGTGTGCGTGGATGCCGATGCGCTGCAGGTCGGCATTGCCGTTGGTCAGGCTGGCCAGCGGCCAGTGCGCGGTGATGCGTTCGAGCGCGGGCAGGCTGTCCGGATACAGCTCCACGCGGTTGCGCGCGGCGAAGTAGATCTCCCACAGCGTCTGGACCGGCGCGTCATCTACGCCGCAGGCGGCGAACGCCTGCTGCAGGGTGAGCTGGCGCTGGCGGGTGAAGTCGTGGGCCAGGTCCAGCCGCTCGGCGGCCACCTGCATGCGCAGCTCGCGCATGGCCGCGATCGGCCAGGCGCGAGCCACTTCGGGATGGTATTGCCGCAGCCAGGCGTCCACCGCCTGGTCGGCGCGTTCCAGGGCCGGCAGTACCGGCCACAGGGTGTCGTCCAGGTCCAGCGTCAGCGCGCGTATCGGCACCGCGACCGGGGTGTCAGTTGTTGTCGATGCGCAGCACCTGGCCGAGCCTGATCTGGTCATTCTTCAGATGGTTCCACTCGCGCAGCTTGGCCACCTCGACCGAATGCCGCTTGGCGATCGACGACAGCGTATCGCCCTTGGCCACCTTGTAGGTGGTGGTGGCCTGGCGTGCGTGTGCGCTGACCTGGCCGAAATCCCTGCCGCCGCTTCGGTCGATGGTGGTGGCGCTGCCGTTGGCGTGCTCCACGCTGCTCACGCTGACGTCGGCCACGCTGCCCCGCACCTTGTTCAGGCGGGCGGCCTCCTGCGCGTCGGCATGGCGCTGTTCCACGGCCTGCCGCGCCGCCAGGGTGTCGGGCGAGGTGGGCGCGATGGCGGCGCGGGCCGCATAGGTCGCGCCCGGCGCCGACACCGGCGTGCTGCGGACGGCGCGTGCGCCGACCTCGGCGAGGATGCGGCTGCGGCGCGCGTCGTCCATCGACGCCAGCGCGCTGCCGTCCTGGTACGGCAGTACCGCATGCTTGCGCAGCGCGGCCTTGGCCGGCTCGGTCTGCATGAAGTCGATGAAGGCCTGCGCCTGGGCGGCCTTCGGGCTGCGCGGGTTGGTCACCAGGTACAGCGGGGTGAACAGCGGGTAGCTGCCGTCGGCGATGTTGGCGACGGTGGCCGCCTTGCCGTTGAGCGGGATCGCCTTGAGCTTGGGGTTGCCGCTGATACCTGCCAGGGTGGACACGCCGAGGCCGTTCGGGTTCAGCGCGACGCCTTCTTCCAGCTTGCGCGTGTTGACGTACAGCCGCGGCGCGGCCACCGGCTGGTTGCCGCGACCGAACAGCAGGCTGCGCAGGCTGTATTCCACGCCGTCGCCGGGGCTGGCCACCGCGTAGACGTCGATCGGCGCGTCGCGCCCGCCGACCTCGCTCCAGTTGTGGATCTTGCCGTAATAGATGTCGTGCACCTGTTTCAGCGTGAGGTTGCTGATCGGGTTGGACGACTGGGTGATGATCACCAGGGCGTCCCAGGCCACCGGCGTGAAGGTGAGCTGCGCGTTCTGCGCGCTGTCGTCGGCGGCACGCGCGCTGCCGGCCAGGTCGGCGGTGCCGTTGGCGACCGCGTCGATGCCCGAGGCGGTGTTGAACGGCTGCAATTCGATGCGGCCGTGGCCGGCCTTCTCCCACGCCTTCGCCACCTCGTCGACCACGCCGTTCGCGGTGGCGACGTCGCCGCGCCAGATCAGGCTGCTCTTGGCGGCGGTGCTGGCGCCGGCCTTCGCCTTGGGATGATGGGTCTTGGCAAGCGCGGGAGTGGCGAGGCAGGCCCCGATCAGGGCGACGGACAGCAGGTGGGCAAGACGGACAGACATGGCGGTGGGGAGCCCCGGAAATATGTGGAGTGGAGGCGAAAGTATGCCGCCCGGCAGACGCACGGGCGGTGAACGAGCCAGGCTATTTCATCGACCCGGATGCGGAACATCAAGCACTTTCATGCATTTGCGCGCAGACAATGGCCCGGGGTGTGCGCCGCGACACGGGCCGTGGGCGATCCCGGCCACGCTTTTGCCTGAACGGAATCTCGTAACGTCTTTACGCGCCGGTCATGCCGCACGCCGCGGGATGACCGGCGCAGCCGGCTGGTTAGCGTCGCGTGGGCGGAGCACCCCGCACGAGTCAGTTCACCACCACATAGCGCGTGTCGTCGCCGTCGGTGACCACCAGCACCAGCTGGCGCGGCTTCACTCCGGCCAGGCCGCGCAGCATGCCCAGGCTGGTGATGCGCTGGCTGCCTACGCCGATCACCACGTCGCCGGTGCTCAGCCCCGCACGGGCGGCGTGGCTGCCAGGCTGCACCGCGCTCACCGCCACGCCGTACCAGCCCTGGCTGCGCAGGTTCTGGCCCAGTTCGCTGAAGCGCACGCCGGCCAGGCGCGGATCGAGTTGGCTGCCGTCGATGCTGGCCAGCTTCTCCGCGGTGAGCTTGGCGTCGACCTCGCGTGCCTTGCCGTCGCGCAGCACGCCCAGGCGCAGGGTGCTGCCCAGCGGCAGCAGGCCTTCGGCGTTGTGCAATTCCTGCACGTCGCGCAGCGGTTTGCCGTTCACCGAGGTCAGCACGTCGCCGGGCTGCAGGCCGGCATGCTCGCCGGCCGAGCCGCTGCCCACGCCGGTGACCACCACGCCGTTGCTGTCCTTCAGTCCGAGCAGCTTGGCGATGCGGGGGGTGATCGCCTGGGTCTGCACGCCCAGGCTGCCGCGCTGCACCTTGCCGTGCGCCAGCAGCTGCGCCATCACCTCGCTGGTGAGGTTGCTGGGGATCGCGAAGCCGATGCCGACGTTGCCCCCGGACGGCGAGAAGATCATCGTGTTGATGCCCACCAGCTCGCCGCGCAGGTTGACCAGCGCGCCGCCGGAGTTGCCGGGGTTGATCGAGGCGTCGGTCTGGATGAAGTTCTGGTAGCCCGAGCCACCAAGGCCCGAGCGGCCCAGCGCGGAGACGATGCCGGCGGTGACCGTCTGGCCCAGCCCGAACGGGTCGCCCACCGCCACCACGTAGTCGCCCACCTGCAGGCCGGACGAGTCGGCCAGCGGCAGCGCCTTGAGGTTCTGCGCCGGAATCTGCACCACCGCCACGTCGGTTTCCGGGTCGGTGCCGATCAGTTTGGCCTTGAAGCTGCGCCCGTCCTGCAGCGTCACCTGGATGTCGTCGGCGCCGCCGACCACGTGGTTGTTGGTCAGCACGTAGCCCTTCGCCGCGTCCACGATCACGCCCGAGCCCAGGCTCTGCTCGACCCGCTCGCGCGGCGTTGCGGGCAGACCGAAAAACTGGCGCACCATCGGGTCGTCGAAATAGGCATCGCGCACCCGCACCCGCGTGGTGGTGGAGATGTTCACCACCGCCGGCGTTACCCGCGTCAGCATCGGCGCCAGCGACGGCATCGGCTGGCCACCGACCGCGGCCGGCAGGGCGGCGGCGCGGAGGGTTCCCGGCACGATGCCGAGGGCGAGCGCCGCCGCAGCGAGCAGGCCGGCCAGCCGGTGCAGGAGGCGGGGGTGCGGCTGCGTCATGGGGTTCTCCTGGGGCATTGAAAGCGGCGCTGCTTCGACCGGATCGCCGCGCCGCGGTTCCATCGGTCCGGATGATGCCGTGGGGACTTTACATCGGGCGACGCGAGGGTTAATTTGCCTACCCGACAGCAACCACAACATCTTGTGTTCAAATGCCGGCGTCGAGACAAGTGCTGGTGTCGACTATCGCGCTCTTGAGGGGGAGTCGTTGTCGTCGGGAACAGCTGGCACAAAGGCGGGAGGGCAATCCTCACAGCCGATCACGCGCCACGGACATAGCATGGTCGACCCACGTCGCACCAACACAGAAAACAACGCCGGCCGCGGGGCCGTTGCGGGAGGTCAGGAAGCCGATGAGCACAGCACGTGCGCCAGCCACAGGTTCAACCACGGGTACCGGCATGAGCCCGGCCCAGAACGCCAGCATGAGTCGCGACGCGGTGGTGGAGATTCCGCTGCAGCCTGCGTCCTACGACATCTGGGACAAGAAGTACCGACTGAAGGCGAAGTCCGGCGAGCCGGTCGACGCCAGCATCGACGAGACCTACCAGCGCGTGGCGCGTGCGCTGTCCGACGTCGAGGCCAGCGAAGAGCTGCGCGGCCACTGGTACGAGCGTTTCCTGTGGGCGCTGCGCCGTGGCGCGATCCCGGCCGGGCGGATCACCTCCAACGCCGGCGCGCTGGCGCACAAGCCGGCCACCAGCACGATCAACTGCACCGTCTCCGGCACCATCCACGACTCGATGGACGACATCCTGGAGAAGGTGCACGAGGCCGGCCTCACCCTGAAGGCCGGCTGCGGCATCGGCTACGAGTTCTCCACGCTGCGCCCGCGCGGCGCGTACGTGTCCGGCGCCGGCGCGTACACCTCCGGCCCGCTGTCGTTCATGGATATCTACGACAAGATGTGCTTCACCGTCTCCAGTGCCGGCGGCCGCCGCGGCGCGCAGATGGGCACGTTCGACATCAGCCACCCGGACGCCAAGGAATTCATCCGCGCCAAGCGCGAGGACGGCCGGCTGCGCCAGTTCAACCTCAGCCTGCTGATCACCGACGGCTTCATGCAGGCGGTCGAGCACGACCGGGACTGGCCGCTGGTGTTCCCGGTGCACGTGAAGGAGCAGGACGAGATCGACGTCAACGATCCGGCCCAGGTGGTGTGGCGCGAATGGCCCACCCACCAGAACTACGTCGACCGCGAGGACGGCCTGGTCGCCTGCAAGATCTACGGCACCATCCGCGCGCGGCACCTGTGGGACATGATCATGGTCTCGACGTACGACTACGCCGAGCCCGGTTTCATCCTGATCGACAAGGTCAACGAGATGAACAACAACTGGTGGTGCGAGCACATCCGCGCCACCAATCCGTGTGTCACTGCCGATACCTGGGTGCAGACCGCCGAAGGCCCGCGCCAGGTCGCCAACCTGCTCGGCCGCGGCTTCATGGCGCGGGTGGACGGTACCGACCACGCCACCGGTGCCGAGGGTTTCTTCCGTACCGCGACCAAGCCGGTGCTGGCGCTGCAGACCGTGGAAGGCCACCGCCTGCGCCTGACCGAAGATCACCGCGTGCGCCGCGTCTCGCGGATGACGCGCTGGAACGTCGAGACCGAATGGTGCACCGCCGGCGCGCTGCAGCCGGGTGATCGCGTGCTGCTCAACGACCACCGCGCCAACGCGCAATGGCCCGGCGCGCTCACCGCGGAACAGGGCTACCTGCTCGGCCTGCTGGTCGGTGACGGCACGCTCAAGCACGAGGCTGCCGTGCTGTCGGTGTGGCCGCAGGCCGCTGCCGTGAATGGTTCCGTGAACGGGAGTGCCCGTGCGCTGATGGCCGAGGCCTTGCGCTGCGCGCAAACCTTGCCGCATCGCGCCGATTTCGCCGGCTGGTCGGAAGTGGCCGGTCGCGGCGAATACCGCATGAAGTCCGCCGCGCTGCGCGACCTCGCCTTCGAGCTCGGCATGGGCGTGGGCGACAAGGCGGTCACCCCGGCGCTGGAACAGGCATCGAGCGAGGCATGTCGCGGTTTCCTGCGCGGCTTCTTCGACGCCGACGGTTCGGTGCAGGGCAGCCAGGCCAAGGGCGTGTCCGTGCGCCTGGCGCAGTCTGACCTGCCCCGGCTGGAAGCGGTGCAGCGCATGCTGCTGCGCCTGGGCATGCCGTCGCGCATCTACCGCGATCGCCGCGCAGCCGGTGAAAGCCTGCTGCCGGATGGGCATGGCGGTGCGCGCGCTTACACCACCCAGGCCCAGCACGAACTGGTGATCGCGGGCGAGGCGCTGGCTCGTTTCGCCGAGCTGATCGGTTTCGCCGACAGCGACAAGGGCACCCGCCTCAAGGCCGCCCTGTCCGGCTACAAGCGCAGCCTCAACCGCACGCGCTTCGTCGCCACCGTCGAATCGCTGCAGGCCGACGGCATCGAGGACGTCTACGACGTGCAGGTGCCCGGCATCAACACCTTCGACGGCAACGGCCTGCACGCGCACAACTGCGGCGAGCAGCCCCTGCCGCCGTATGGCTCGTGCCTGCTCGGCTCGGTCAACCTCACCACTTTCGTGCGCGATCCGTTCGGCCCGAAGGCGCGCTTCGACTGGGACGAATACCGCGAAGTGGTCAAGGTGTTCACCCGCATGCTCGACAACGTGGTCGAGATCAACGGCCTGCCGCTGGAACAGCAGCGCAACGAGATCCTGGGCAAGCGCCGCCACGGCATGGGCTTCCTCGGCCTGGGCTCCACCCTGACCATGCTGAAGATGCGCTACGGCAGCGCCGACGCGGTGGGCTTCACCGAGGACGTCTCGCGCGAGATGGCCGTGGCCGGCTGGGAAGTCGCGCTGGACCTGGCGAAGGAGAAGGGCGCCGCGCCGGTGCTGCTGCGCGACTACACCGTCACCGGCGACATGCTGCGCAAGCGCCCGGAAATGGCGAAGGACGGCTACCAGGTCGGCGACGCCATCCCCGGCCGCGTGCTGCACGCGAAGTACAGCCGCTACATGCAGCGCATCGCCACGGTGGCGCCGAACCTGGTCGAACAGCTGGCCGAGACCGGCGCGCGCTTCACCCACCACACCTCGATCGCGCCCACCGGCACCATCTCGCTCAGCCTGGCCAACAACGCCAGCAACGGCATCGAGCCCAGCTTCGCGCACAGCTATTCGCGCAACGTGATCCGCGAGGGCAAGAAGACCAAGGAAAAGATCGAGGTGCTCAGCTTCGAGCTGCTGGCCTACCGCGCCCTGATCAACGCCGACGCCAAGGTGTCCACCGACGAGCCCGCCAACCGGCTGCCGGACTACTTCGTCGCCGCCGACGACATCGGCCCGAAGGAGCACGTCGACATCCAGGCCGCCTCGCAGCTGTGGATCGACTCGTCGATCTCCAAGACCGCCAACGTGCCCACCGACTACCCCTACGAGGACTTCAAGGACATCTACTTCTACGCCTACAAGCAGGGCCTGAAGGGATGCACCACCTTCCGCTTCAACCCCGCCGCGTTCCAGGGCGTGCTGGTCAAGGAAGCGGACCTCGAAAGCACCCTCTACCGCTTCGAGCTGGAGGACGGTAGTGTTGTCGAACTGAAAGGCAATGAGCAGGTGGAATACGACGGCGAAATGCACTCCGCCGCCAACCTCTTCGATGCCTTGAAGGAAGGCTACTACGGCAAGTTCTGAACCGTCGTCCGTGCAGTCGCGGGCGGCAACTCAAGCGGTCCACCGGAGGGGAACACCAGCATGTCCATCGACAACGAAACTGAAGTGAGCAACGCCACCACCACGCCGGCCGCCGCCGAGGCGCCTGCTGTCGTTCTGCCGGTTCTGCCGGAAGTGCCGCCGGCGGCGCCGGTTGCCGCACCAGCACCGGCGAAGAAGAAGCCGGCAACGAAGAAAGCCGCGCCAAAGAAGGCCGCCGCCAAGAAGAAGGCCGCGCCGAAGAAGGCTGCCGCCAAGAAAGCCGTGAAGAAGGCGGCCAAGAAGGTTGCGAAGAAAGCGGCGGTGAAGAAGACCGCCGCGAAGAAGACCGTGAAAAAGGCCGCCAAAAAGGTCGCGAAGAAGGCCGGCGCCGCGAAGAAGGCGGTGAAGAAGGTTGCGAAGAAAGTCGCCAGGGTGGTGAAGAAGAAAGCCGCCAAGGTCGCAAGGAAGGTCAGCAGCAAGAAGACGGCCGGCAAGAAGGCCGCACCGAAAAAGGCGGCAGCGAAGAAGTCCGCCAGCAAGAAAGCCGTCGCCAAGACGGCCAAGAGGTCCACTGCCAGCAAGAAGGCGAGCGTCAAGTCGGCCGCGCGCAAGCCCGCCGCCAAGAAGGCCGCCGGCAAGAAGAAGTAAGCAGCACCGCATCCGGCCCGGCCGAAGCGCCGGGCCGGATGATCCACGCATCGTGCCGCGTCCACTCCGGCACCAACACCCAAAGAAGCGAACACCATGGCGATCAAGATCGAAAAGAAGATCACGGGCTACAACGTGGTCAAACCCGAAGACAAGGTTGCCGCCGCCCCGGTCGCCGCCGCCGCGCCGAAAGAGGCGCCGACGGCCGAAGTGATCCAGATGCACGAAAGCGTGGAGCGCCCCGAGACCCTGATCGGCTCCACCTTCAAGATCAAGTCGCCGCTGTTCGAGCACGCGCTGTACGTCACCATCAACGACATCGTGCTCAACGCCGGCACCAAGTACGAGCAGCGCCGCCCCTTCGAGATCTTCATCAACTCGAAGAACATGGACCACTTCCAGTGGATCGTGGCGCTCACCCGCATCCTCTCCGCCGTGTTCCGCAAGGGCGGCGACGTCACCTTCATCGTGGAAGAGCTGAAGGCCGTGTTCGACCCCCGCGGCGGCTACTTCAAGGCCGGCGGCGTCTACATGCCCAGCATCGTCGCCGAGATCGGCTCGGTGGTGGAGCAGCACATGAAGAACATCGGCCTGATCCACGATCCGGAGATGGACGAGGCGACGCGCAAGCTGATTGCCGAGAAGCGCGCGGCCTACGAGGCATTGGGTTCAAAAAAAAACACTGATGCCGGCGTGACTGCCGAGTCGACCAGCGCCGAGACGCTGACCTTTCCGCCTGGCTCGATGATGTGCGACAAGTGCAACACCAAGGCGCTGGTGCTGATGGACAACTGCCAGACTTGTCTGAATTGTGGGTATTCGAAGTGTGGGTGATAGGAGAATTGGATGAATGCCATATCCCCTGCACACAACCCTCACTTGGTACCAATTGAGCGCCGAGCACGGTTCACTCAATTGGAGTTGTGGAACTTGCGTGCCCAGCTTTGGGGCACTGAATCGCCCCGGTTTCGGTGGAGGCTCCAACTCTTGAGAGAATGGAGCCATGAACAAGTCCACAAAGTTTTCCCCTGAGGTCCGCGAGCGCGCGGTGCGCATGGTGCAGGAGCACCGCGGCGAGTATCCGTCGCTGTGGACGGCGGTGGAGTCGATCGCACCGAAAATCGGCTGTGTGCCGCAGACCCTGCTGAGCTGGGTCCAACGGCATGAGATCGATACCGGCGTACGTGAGGGCGTGACCACCGTCGAAGCGCAACGCGTGAAGGAGCTCGAACGCGAGGTCAAGGAGTTGCGGCGGGCCAACGAGATCCTGAAGCTGGCGAGCGCTTTTTTTGCCCAGGCGGAGCTCGACCGCCGGCTCAAGTCCTGAGGGACTTCGTCGACGCGCATCGAGCCACGTTCGGGGTCGAGCCGATCTGCAAGGTGTTGCAGATCGCCCCGTCGGGCTATCGTCGGCACGCCGCGCAGGTCCGTGAGCCACAGCGTCGCTGTGCCCGGGCCAAGCGCGACGCGCGGCTGCTGCCGGAGATCGAGCGCGTCTGGCGGGGCAACCTGCAGGTCTACGGGGCCGACAAAGTCTGGGAACTCCAGTGTGATCATGTCTCGCCGTGGCCTGCGGCCGCGCACTGGAGTGACCGCTGGTTGGTGCTGCGCTAGGTCAGGATCGCGCTCGTACAAGGAATGCCGGACACGCCCCATCCACCCGCGGGCGTTCCGGCGCGGGCGGGGCAACATGGATAGAAGAAAGGGAGAGTCGGACGCGGCAAAGAGGCCGCCGAGGGGGCTGTGGATCGAGGGAATCCGATGGAACGAATGAGGCGGGTATCGTCCGCGACGATCGCGCGGCAGGCGCTGCAAGAACGCCACGGCATCGCACACGACATCGGCCAATGTACGCCGCCGTGGGACAACTTTCGCCAGCGCGGGCGGACACACCCACGAAACCGCCCACGCACCCGGGTGGAAAACCGTGGCGGCAGGGTGCGGGGCTGCCAGGATTGCATGCGCTACCGCGAATGCACCGGTAACCCGATCTTCAATGGCCATGTTGCCCAGGCATGATCGGGCGCTGCTTTTCCCTTAAATGACGGTCTCCGACCCGATGCGGCTCCTTGCATGGGTGGCCTTCCAGGATCTATTCGTCCGCAGCGGACAATGCAGCCTCTTCGATCCGTTCGACGACTTTTCGCATGGCCGGTAGATAGCGCTCGGCCGCAGCCTTGATCGGCATTGCCTTGGCCAGGTAGACGAGGTTCAGGCATCCGAGGAGTTGATGCGGACCATGAATCGGAAGGGCGATCGCCGCAATCCGGCCCTCCATTTCCCACTCCATGAAGTTCTTGCCATAGCCTTGGCGGCGCGTCCGCTGGAGCAGACTTGTGATGGCCGCTGAATTGTTCGCCAAGCGGGAAGTTCCATGGTCTTCCCGTTTCGCCAACATGGAGAGGAGTTGCCTGCGCTCCTCTTCGGGGCAGAACGCCAGATAGACACGTCCGGTTGCGCTGGACAGCAGCGGCAGGCGACGGCCCACCATCGAGCAATGGAACGACAGGCGACTGAACCGATGCGTGGTCTCGCGGATCACCATGGCATCCCCATCAAGCGTGCACAGGTCGGTTGGCCACACGACTTCCTGCATCAACTCGCCTAGCAGCGGGGCCCCGATCGTCGATATCCATTCAGCATCCCGGAATCCTTCCGACAACTCGCGGACCTTGATGTCGAGCACGTAGTTCCCGTCTGACGCGCTCGTGCGTACGTAGCCTTCCTCCTGCAACGTCTCCAGCAGGCGCTTGACGGTGGTCCGGTGCAAGCCGGTCATGGCGCTGATTTCGGCGGCACCCGCACTGTGGCCAAGGCGGTTCATTGCATTGAGGACGTCGAGCCCGCGGGTCAGGCCGCGGACGTTCTTGTATCCGGAGGCTGGCTTGCTCGGCATGGCGGTTCGGATTTCCGGGATGGAACGTTGGGCCTGATCGGTTACATGGACAGGGGATGCTCTCAAAAGAGCGCTGCGGATGTGCACCTGGTGCACCAAGCATACGGTTTTTGTTGAATTGTTGCACCGCATCTTCCCAAGCTTCCCGCCTGCTGCAACAACCTGCGGGAGCGCGCCCCCGCAAATCCGCATCGGGAAAACGCATGAGCACCTTTGAAGGCACCCAACCCAACGCGAAGCCCGACCACGCCGCACAGGTCGTCGTCGTCGGTGCTGGCCCGGTCGGTCTGACTATCGCCAACTACCTCGGCCAACAGGGCCTCGACGTCCTGGTGCTGGAGAAGCTGGACAAGCTGATCGACTATCCGCGCGCCATCGGCATCGATGACGAGGCGCTGCGCACCATCCAGTCCATCGGTCTGGTCGAGAAGGTGCTGCCGCACACCACGCCGTACCACGCGATGCGTTTCCTGACCCCGGGCGGGCGCATGTTCGCCGACATCCAGCCGATGGCCGATGATTTCGGTTACTCGCGCCGCAACGCCTTCATCCAGCCGCAGATCGATGCGGTGCTGTACGAGGAGGGCCTGTCGCGCTTTTCGAACGTGCGCACGCTGTTCTTGCGCGAACTGGTCGGGATCTCGCAGGATGCCGACGGCGTGACTATCGAGGCGAGCAGCCCGGGCGGCAGCGAAACCGTGCGCGCGCAGTATGTGGTCGCCTGCGACGGCGGCAACAGCCGGGTGCGCCGCACGCTGAACGTGGCGTTCGACGGCGAGACCGCGCCGGACAGGTGGATCGTGGTCGACATCGCCAACGATCCGCTCGGCACGCCGAACATCTACCTGTGTTGCGACCACGAGCGCCCGTACGTGTCGGCCGCGTTGCCGCACGGCATCCGCCGTTTCGAGTTCAAAGTCAAGCCAGGCGAAACCGAGGAAGAACTCGACGAGCCGGAGAACATGCGCAAGCTGCTGGCCAAGGTGCTGCCGGAGCCGGACCAGGCCATCGACCTGATCCGCCAGCGCGTCTACACCCACAATGCGCGCCTGGCCGGCCAGTTCCGCGTCGGGCGCGTCCTGCTGGCCGGCGACGCCGCGCACATCATGCCGGTGTGGCAGGGCCAGGGTTACAACAGCGGCATGCGCGATGCGTCCAACCTGGCGTGGAAGCTGGCGCTGGTAGTCAAGGGATTGGCGAAGCCGGAACTGCTCGACACCTACGATGCCGAGCGCCGCGACCACGCAAAGGCGATGATCGACCTGTCGGTGCTGGCCGGAAAGGTGCTCAATCCGCCATCGAGGTGGCAGGGGACGCTGCGCGACGCGATTTCGTGGCTGCTGGCGTATTTCCCGCCGATCAAACGCTACTTTCTCGAGATGCGCTTCAAGCCGATGCCGCAGTACACGCAGGGCGCGATCGTCGCGCCGCAGCCGGCGCGGCCGGGTTCGCCGGTCGGCAAGCTCTTCATTCAGCCGAAGGTGCTGATCGAAAGCGGCGAAACCGTGCTGCTGGATGAAGCAGTTGGCGCCAACTTCGCCTTCATCGCCTGGGGTGTGGATCCGACCTGGGGCATGAGCGACGCGCAGGTCGCGTTCTGGACGAACCTTGGCGCGCGCTTCCTCCAAGTGGTGCCGGCGATGCAGCTGAAGTCGCAGGTGAGCAAGCCGCGCGAAGGCGTGGTCCGCATCGGCGACGTCACCCATCGCCTGAAGACATGGTTCGGCCAGAGCGGCGAAGGCGGCGATTCGATCGCGATCCTGCGCCCGGACCGTTTCGTCGCCGCCACCGCGCTGCCGCAGACCATCGGCAAGGTCAGCGACCAGCTCGCTTCGGCATTGTCGGCCTCCGTCGATGCACGACCCGCGCGGGCGAAGTCCCTGCAGGAAGCGGCATGAGTGCATTACTGCAATGCCTGTCGCATTCCCCGCTGGTGGGGTATGTCGACCCGGTGCCGGAAGTTCTGGCCGAAGTCGACGCCGTGGTGAAGGCGGCGCGTGAGCGCATCACCGCTTTCGATCCCGAACTGATCGTGCTGTTCTCGCCCGATCATTTCAACGGTTTCTTCTACGACGTGATGCCGAGCTTCTGCATTGGCACCGGTGCGCATGCCATCGGCGACTTCGGCACGCTCGCCGGCCGGCTCAGCGTGCCCTTCGACCCGGCTATCGACTGCGCCACCGCGGTGGTGGACGACGGCGTCGACGTTGCCGTGTCGCACGACATGCAGGTCGATCATGGCTTCGCCCAACCGCTGGAATTCCTGCTCGGTGCGCTGGACGCGAAACCGGTGATCCCGGTGTTCGTCAATTCGGTCGGCGCGCCGCTGCCGACGTTCAAGCGCGCGCGCATGCTCGGCGAAGCGGTCGGTCGCTGGGCACGCGGCACAGGCAAGCGCGTGCTGTTCATCGGCTCGGGCGGCCTGTCGCACCAACCGCCGGTGCCCGAATACGCCACCGCGCCGGAACCGGTGTGCGCCTCGCTGGATGGCGCCGGCTACAACCTCTCGCCGGAAGCGCGCGAAGCGCGCACCAACCGCGTCATCAACGCGGCAAAAGAATTCACCCGCGATCAGGATACGCTGCATCCGCTCAATCCGGTCTGGGACAATGGTTTCATCGACATGCTCGAAGCGAAGACGTACGCGCAACTCGACAGTGTCGCCAACGACACCGTTTCGGAAATCGCCGGTCGCAGCACGCATGAAGTGAAGACCTGGCTGGCCGCGTTCGCCGCGCTGTCGAGTTACGGTCCGTACCAGGCCGAAGCACGTTATTACCGCGCCATTCCCGAATGGATCGCCGGCTTCGGCGCACTCGCGGCACGCCCGCTGGGCACCTGAATTTTCCGAGGAACCGAAGACATGACCATGAACGAAGCCGAGACCAGCCGTTTCCTCTCCGTGAAGGAAGGCGACGCCAAACTGAATATCCACTTCAACGACTGCGGCAGCGGCGACGAGGTCGTGGTGTTGCTGCACGGCTCCGGCCCCGGCGCCAGCGGCTGGGCCAATTTCAACCGCAACATCGAGCCGCTGGTCGACGCCGGCTACCGCGTGCTGCTGGTCGACTGCCCCGGCTGGGGCAAGAGCGATTCGATCGTCAACAGCGGATCGCGCAGCGACCTCAACGCGCGCATCGCCAAGGGCGTGATCGACCAGCTGGGCATCGGCAAGATCCACCTTCTCGGCAACTCGATGGGCGGCCACAGCGCCGTGGCCTTCGCACTGAACTTCCCGCATAACACCGGCAAGCTGGTCTTGATGGGCGGCGGCACCGGCGGTATGAGCCTCTTCAACGCGATGCCGACCGAAGGCCTGAAGCTGCTCAACAACCTGTACCGCGAGCCGACGCTGGAGAACCTGAAGCGCTTCAACGACGTGTTCGTGTTCGACGCCAGCGTGCTGACCGAGGACCTGCTGCAGGCGCGGCTGGCGAACATGCTGAACCGCAGGGACCATCTGGAGAATTTCCTCAAGTCGTTGGAAGCCAACCCGCGCCAGTTCCCCGATTTCGGCCCGCGCCTGCCGACGGTCGCGGCGCAGACGCTGATCGTCTGGGGCCGTCAGGACCGCGTGGTGCCGTTCGACACCGGCCTGCGCCTGGTCGCCGGCATCCCGAATTCCGAACTGCACATCTTCAACCAGTGCGGCCATTGGGCGCAGTGGGAGCATGCGGACAAGTTCAACCGCATGGTCGTCGATTTCCTGAAGCATTGAGTACGCCATGACCGACCCCGCCACCCTCGCCAGGGCCGCCGAGTTGCTGCGTACCGCCGCGGCCACGGGCGAGTTCATCGCCCCGCTGCGCGAGACGTTCGACGGCCTGAGCGCCGACGACGCCTACGCGATCCAGAAGCTCAACACCGATTTGAAGGTGAACTGCGGCGCACGTATCGTCGGTGCCAAGATCGGCCTGACCTCGCCCGCCGTGCAGAAGCAGCTCGGCGTCGACCAGCCAGACTACGGCGTGCTGTTCGACGACATGGGCTACGGCGAGGGCCTGCCGATCCCGCTGGCCGGCCTGCATCAGCCCAAGGTCGAGGCGGAAGTGGCCTTCGTACTCGGTCGCGACCTCGACCTGGCCAGCCCGACCCTCGTCGACGTGATCGGCGCCATCGATTATGCCTTGCCCGCGCTGGAGATCGTCGGCTCGCGCGTCGCCAACTGGAACATCAAGCTGGTCGACACCGTGGCCGACAACGCCTCGTCTTCGGCCTTCGTCCTCGGCGGCGCGCCGAAGAAGCTCGGCGAACTCGACCTGCGCGGCTGCCGGATGACGATCAGCCGCGACGAGGAACAGAACGTCTCCACCGGCACCGGCGCCGCCTGCCTCGGCCATCCGCTCAACGCGGTGCTGTGGCTGGCGCGCACCCTCGCCCGCCATGGCGCCCCGCTCAAAGCCGGCGACCTCGTGTTGTCCGGCGCGCTCGGCCCGATGGTCGCGGTGGAGCCCGGCAAGACTTACACCGCCCGCATCGACGGCCTCGGCAGCGTGTCTGCCACCTTCGACAACCAGTAACAGGACATCCGCCATGACTGCAAAGATCAAGGCCGCGATCATCGGCTCGGGCAACATCGGTACCGACCTGATGATCAAGATCCTCCGCCACGGCAAGCACATCGAAATGGGGGCGATGGTCGGCATCGACCCGAACTCCGACGGCCTGGCCCGCGCTGTGCGCCTGAACGTCGCCACCACCCACGAGGGCGTCGAAGGCCTGACCCGCCTCGATGTGTTCAAGGACATCGACGTGGTGTTCGATGCCACCTCGGCCGGCGCCCACGTGAAGAACGACGCCATCCTGCGCGAGAACAAGCCGGGCATCCGCATGATCGACCTGACCCCGGCGGCGATCGGCCCGTACTGCATCCCGGTGGCCAACGGTTCCGAACACCTGGATGCGGTCAACGTCAACATGGTCACCTGCGGCGGCCAGGCCACGATCCCGATGGTGGCGGCGGTGAGCAAAGTGGCGAAGGTCCACTACGGCGAGATCATCGCCAGCATCTCGTCCAAGTCCGCCGGCCCCGGCACCCGTGCCAACATCGACGAGTTCACCGAGACCACCAGCAAGGCGATCGAAGTGATCGGCGGCGCCACCAAGGGCAAGGCCGTCATCGTCCTCAACCCGGCCGATCCGCCGCTGATCATGCGCGACACGGTCTACACCCTGTCCGACTTCGCCGACGAGGCCGAGATCGAGGCCAGCATCGCCGCGTTCGTGCAGGGCGTGCAGGACTACGTGCCGGGCTACCGGCTGAAGCAGCGGGTGCAGTTCGACCGCATCGAGACCCCGGTGCGCATCCCCGGCGTCGGCGATGCGGTCACCGGCCTGAAGACCTCGGTGTTCCTTGAAGTCGAAGGGGCCGCCCACTACCTGCCGGCCTACGCCGGCAACCTCGACATCATGACCAGCGCCGCGCTGCGCACCGCCGAGCGCATGGCCGAGCGGATGCTCGCCACGAAGCAGGCCGCCTGAGGAGAGCGACGATGATCACCGATCCCAAGACCCAGAAGATCTACATCTCCGACGTGACCCTGCGCGATGGTTCGCACGCCATCCGCCACCAGTACAGCGTCGAGCAGGCGAAGCGGATCGCCAAGGCGCTGGACGAGGCCAAGGTCGACAGCATCGAGGTCGCCCACGGCGACGGCCTGCAGGGCTCGAGTTTCAACTACGGCTTCGGCGCGCACAGCGACCTGGAGTGGATCGAGGCGGTCGCCAGCGTGGTGAAGCATGCGAAGATCGCGACCCTGCTGCTGCCGGGCATCGGCACCATTCACGACCTCAAGGCCGCCTACGACGCCGGCGCCCGAATCGTCCGTGTCGCGACCCACTGCACTGAGGCCGACGTCAGCAGGCAGCACATCGAATATGCGCGCAAGCTGGGCATGGACACGGTCGGCTTCCTGATGATGAGCCACATGACCACGCCGCAGAAGCTGGCCGGGCAGGCCAAGCTGATGGAAAGCTACGGCGCGACCTGCTGCTACGTGGTCGACTCCGGCGGCGCGCTGAGCATGAACGACATCCGCGACCGCTTCCGCGCGTTCAAGGACGTGCTGGACCCGGAGACCCACACCGGCATGCACGCGCACCACAATCTGAGCCTCGGCGTGGCGAACTCCATCGCTGCGGTGGAGGAGGGCTGCGACAGGATCGATGCCAGCCTCGCCGGCATGGGGGCTGGTGCTGGCAATGCACCGCTGGAGGTGTTCATCGCCGCGATCAGCCGGCTGGGCTGGAACCACGGCACCGATCTGTACAGGCTGATGGACGCGGCCGACGACATCGTGCGGCCGCTGCAGGATCGCCCGGTCCGCGTCGACCGCGAGACGCTCGCGCTCGGCTACGCCGGCGTCTACTCCAGCTTCCTGCGCCACAGCGAGGCGGCGGCGAAGAAGTACGGCCTGAAGACCGTCGACATCCTGGTCGAACTGGGCAAGCGGCGCATGGTCGGCGGGCAGGAGGACATGATCGTCGACGTTGCATTGGACCTGCTCAAGCAACAGGAACACGACCGCATCCATGCGGAACCGGTGATGAGCGAAGCCACCTGATCCCGGCCCGGGAGGCTTGCGCAGGCCTGCTATAGTCGGCAGGCTCGATGCGTTTTCCTGCCTCCCGGGTCCATGGCCGTAAAGACGACAACCCATTCGCGGGGCCGCCCGTTCAAGCACGAAGCCGGCGACGCGTTGCTGGAAGCGGCGCGCACGCTGGTCGCGGAGCAAGGCTACGCCAATGTATCGATGCAGGCGATCGCCAAGAGGGCCGGGGTCGGCCGCGTGACGGTGTACCGGCGCTGGAGCAACAAGGCCGACCTGGTGCTGCACGCCCTGCTGCGTTATTCCCAGGCCAAGACCGAGGTCGAGGATGGGCCTTTGGGTCAGATGCTGGATGAGTTCCTGGCCCAACTGTTCGCCGATTTGAACGCCTTGCATGGCCCGACCATCCGGAGCCTGATCGCCGCCGCGCAAGAGGATCCGGATTTCCGGGAGCGCCTCGAATACAAGTTGGCCCGTCCGCGCGACCGCTTGCTGCGCGCTCTCCTGAGCCGCGGCGTCGAGCGGGGCGAACTGCCTGCCGATGCCAACCTGGGCCTTATGGTGGAGAAAATCCACGGCGCGCTGTGGTACAGGATGCTCTTGGGCCGGCCCCTGACCCGGCGCTATGCCACCGAACTGGCGGCCTCGATGCTTCCCGTTCGCAAGCGATAGGTCACCTCGCCGGGTCAGCTGGATCCGCCCGCTCCCCCGGAACTGTCCGTGTCCAAGCCCTGCCTGCTGAAGGTGGGGCTTTTTCATGACCGTCTGTTGGAGGAAGGGGGCGGATCAAGGCTGAAAACGTTCGATCCTACCTCTCCATGATGCGGTGCAAGATGCAACTCCTCATTTATGGAACTACTGTTTCATTACCTTTAAGGTACTGATGTTCCATAAAGTTGAGAAGCGAGGATTCATGGCGCGATGGCAATCACGCCACTGCGCGTCTTACGAACGTGGAGAGGGGAGAGGGGAGAACATGAGACAGAAGCAATTCGTAGTGGCGACGTCGTTGGCAGTGGCCACGCTGGGGACCAGCATCGTGGCTCATGCCGGCGAGAGCCACGGTTCGATGTATGCGCCGGGCATCGAGAACTTCATTGTCGGCGCAATCCCGCCACCGGGCGTGTATGGCCAGGTCTATGGCTATTCGTATTCGGCGGACAAGCTCAGGGACGGCAATGGCGACAAAGTGCCGGTGAACTTCGACCTAGACGTCAACGTGGTGGCGCCGCGCGTGATCTGGGTGACCAAGTATCAGGTGCTGGGTGGGAGCCTGGTCTTCCATACGATCCTGCCGCTGGTGGACCAGCGCGTGTCGCTGGATCCGGCACCGGGCATGCATTTGAGCGACAGCAGGTTCTCGCCGGGAGACGTCACGTTCGGCGCCGGTATCGGGTACCACTACTCGCAGAAGGCACATGGTGCGTTGGCCGTGGACATTTTCGCCCCGACGGGTGCGTACGACGCCAAAAGGCTGGCCAATCCGGGCCGCAACTACTGGGCGGTACAGTCGATCTATGCGTTCGACTACATCGATCCGGCGGGATTCAACTTCGCCGCCAAGATCATGTACGAGTTCAACCTGGAGAACTCCGACACGAACTACAAGTCGGGCCAGGAACTCATCATCGACTACGCCGCGGGCTGGAGTTTCGGTCCGCATTGGACGATGGGTGTTGGCGGCACGGTGTACCGGCAAACCACCAACGACAAACAGAATGGCGAGGGCATCGCGAACAGCAAGGGCCGAACTTTCGCGATTGGCCCGAACATCAAGTACGACAGCGGCAAGGGGTGGCTGGTGACGGCCAAGTATTCGTCGGAATTCGACGTACGCAATCGCCCGGAAGGCGCGGTGTTCGCAGTCAAGGCCGTGTTCCCTCTGTAAGCGCGAAACAGAATCGGATCAGGAGACGAAGATGTCCATTTCAGCATTGGGTTACGTGGTCGTTGAAGCCAGCGACCTGAAAGCATGGGCCGACTACGGCCGCAACATCCTCGGGGCCGAGGTCAACGAGAACGACGGCGCGCTGGAACTTCGCGTCGACGAGCGCGCATGGCGTTTGCGCGTCGAGCAGGGGCCGCTGGACGACCTCAAGACCATCGGCTTCGAGGCCAGCACGCCGGTCGAATTCGCCGACGTGCTGGCCAGGCTGGATCAGGCCAAGGTCGCGTACAGCAAGGATTCGGCTCTGGCCAAGGCCCGCGGCGTGGTCGAACTGGCCACCTTCGTCGACCCGGCCGGCGTCACCATCGAGGTGTTTTACGGCGCCACGCAGTTGTTCCAGAAGCCGTTCGTGTCGCCGGCCGGCGTGCAGGGCTTCCTCACGGGCGACCAGGGCCTGGGCCACATCGTCGTCGCGGTGAAGGATGCCGGGGAGTACCAGGCGTTCTGGAGCAAGCTCGGTTTCCGTCTCAGCGATTACATCGAGTTCTCGCCGGCACCCGGCATCAGCGTCAACGTGAACTTCATGCACTGCAATCCGCGCCATCACACGCTCGCCTTCGCCGCGGTGCCGGCCCCCAAGCGCATCGTCCACCTGATGCTGCAGGTCAATCGCCTCGATGACGTGGGCCTGGCGCTGGATCGCGCCAAGAAAAGCGGCGTGCCGCTGGTCTGGGACATCGGTCGCCACACCAACGACCACATGACCTCGTTCTACATGGCCACCCCGAGCGGTTGGGAATTCGAATACGGCTGGGGAGCGCGCGAGATCGACGACGCCACCTGGACGGTCGAGCGCCACGACTCGATGAGCGTGTGGGGACACGGCCTGATGATCGACCCCACCAAACGCGAAATCCACTGAGGGAACTACTGAACATGGCCGAAAAAATCGAAGGCAAGTTCGCCACGGTCGATGGCGTGAAGGTGCATTACCACGACGTCGGCCAGGGTCCGGCGCTGGTGATGCTGCAAGGCTCCGGACCCGGCGCCACCGGCTGGTCGAACTACAGCCGCAACGTCAAGTACTTCGCCCGGAAATTCCGGGTGATCGTTCCGGACCTGCCGGGTTTCGGCAAGTCGGACATGAAGCCGGTGGATGCGCCGATCCCGGGCTGGTGGGCGAATGTCGTCCTTGGCCTGCTCGACCAGCTCGGCATCGACAAGGCGCATTTCGTGGGCAATTCGATGGGTGGCATGGTTTCGCTGAAGATCGCCCTGGAACAACCCGGGCGCATCGATCGCCTGGTGCTGATGGGCCCGGGTGGTGGCTCGCCGGTCAGCTCGGTGTTCCCGACCGAAGGCATCAAGACGCTGGTGAGCTTCTACGACGGCCCCGGTCCTTCGTTCGAGCGGCTGAAGAGCTTCGTCACCCAGATGGTGTACGACGCCACGTCGATGACCGACGAACTGCTCAAGGAACGCTTCGAGGCGGCGATCGCCCCCCGCATCGTCGCGCAGCCGCCGATGCGTCCCGGCCCCGGCGGCATGCCCGAGGAACTGTGGCGCGATGCGCGCCTGGCACGACTGCCGCACGAGACCCTGATCATCTGGGGCCGCGAAGACCGAGTCATGCCGATGGACATGGGGTTCACCCTGATGAAACAGATCCCGCGCGCCCGTTTCATGGTGATGCCACAGTGCGGCCACTGGGTGCAGTGGGAGCACGCCGACGAATTCAACCGTACTGTCGAGGGATTTCTTGCGCCATGAGCAACAACATCGAATACGACGCCGATGTGGCGATCATCGGTTATGGCCCCGGCGGCGTAGTCGCCGCCAACGTCCTGGGCAAACTCGGGGTGAAGGCCATCGCCATCGAGCGCTACAAGGATGTCTACTCCCGTGCCCGTGCCGTGACGGTGAACGACTGGACCATGCGTATCTTCCAGGATATGGGCCTGGACGAGCAGATGAAGAAGGTCATGGACGTGACCCACTCGCTGCGCTGGGTGGACTACGAAGGTCGCGAACTGGCGTCGATGCCATTCCCGCCGGGCGAGTTCGGTCACGCCACCTCGTACGCCATCTACCAGCCGGAGATGGAAAAGGTGCTGCGCGCAGCCGCCGATAAGCACGAGAGCGTCAACGTGCGCTACGGCGACGAGATGACCGATGTCGTCCAGGATGCGGACAGCGTGACCATCACGGTGACGAACGGCGACACCGGAGAGATCGGCACCATCCGCGCGAAGTATGCGCTGGCCTGCGACGGCGGCGCCAGCAAGACGCGCGAACTGCTGGGCATCAATCTCGTCGGCGACACCTTGCCCGTACGCTGGGTGGTGATCGACTGCCGGGTCAAGCGCTGGTGGCCAAACCGCCACATGCTGACCTTCTGGTCGGACAAGCAGCGGCCGGTCGTGGACATCGCGCTGTCGATGGGCAACCACCGTTGGGAATTTCCGCTCGACCCTGGCGAATCCGATGCCGATTTCCAGACGCACGAGCAGTTGTGGAAGCTGCTGAAATCGCTTGGCGTAACCGAAAATGAAATCGAGATCCACCAGCATGCCTTCTACAACCACCACGTGCGCCACGCGGAACGCTGGCGCGAGGGTCGCGTCTTCCTTTGCGGCGATGCCGCCCATCTGATGCCGCCGTGGGCTGGTTCTGGCATGCAATCCTGCATCCGCGACACACAGAACATCAGCCTGAAGCTTGCCGATGTTCTGGCCGGACGCGTGGGCGAATCCGTCCTCGACACCTACGAGGCGGAACGCGCGCCGGACGTGGAACGCTATACGCAGATCTCGGTCGGCCTGGGCATGATCATCAAACGTGAACTCAGCGACGAGGAGGTCGGCGCAATTATGGAAGCCGAACGCGCCTCCGGCGAGCTGCCGGCGGTACTGCGTCCGCCACATTACCAGCAAGGCTGGCTACAGAAGGGCGAAGGCAGCAAAGACGTGGTCGGCAAGCTGCTGCCACAGCCACGCGCGGCGAACTGCAGGGGCCAGTTCGGCCTGCTCGACGACATGCTCGGCAACGGCATCGTCCTGCTCGGCGCCAACGTCGATCCGGCCGCCAGGCTCAGCGGCGAGCAAAGGGCGGCGTGGGAGAAGCTCGGTGCCCGTTTCGTCGCCGTGCGTTCGGTCGACCAGCACGCCCAGGCCGATGACGATCTGATCGACATTGATGGCCAGCTGGTTGCCTGGCTCGACAAGCATGGCGCCGATGTCATCGCTGTACGCCACGACAAGATCGTCATGGCTGCCAGCGGAAACCTGGACGTACCTGTGCTGATCTGACCGTGACCCGGAATGGTTGGAACGGGCGCCGGCCGGACCGGCGCCCGTCATCGTATTCGTGGACTTGCTTCCGACGCGGGAAACGCGAGGCAAATGGACAAATGACTGAGCACCGGCACAGTCTGCCGGCTGTCCCTGGACTGAACGGCATTGATCTGCTGATCATTCTAGACTCGCCCGGACGATAGCACTCCGTAGTGCACGCCCCGGATACGGCGGTCAGTCAGGGGTCGATGGTGCCTCGCTCTCCAGCACCGTCGGCACTCACAGGGAGCGAACTTTGAACCGAGTCGTACAATAGCAATTCTCGGAAACTCTATGAACCGGCAATGCCGAGCATCCATCAGCATAATCAACGTCCAGCGGCATCATGAAGCCAAGAAGACTCCCCGCGCACTACGGCAGGTACGTCATGCCGCTGATCCTGACATTCCTGATGACGTTCGCGGTCGCTGGGATCAGTACGTGGATTGCCGTGGAATCGCTGAGTGTGTTTTTCCTGAAGAGCTGGATGAAATCCTGGATGGTGTCGTGGGCGATGGCGTTTCCAGCGATGGTGATGCTGATGCCTGTGACCCAGCGCATTGTCGCGCTGATCGTGCGCAAAGATTAAGGAAAAGGCGCCACGCCAACCAGCTCGTCCCGGTACGGTGCAAGGTCAGCCAGCAGGCGCGGCAAATCGTTGGGTCGCCGACAACCCAGCACCGCCTTGCCTTCGCCGTCCATGACGGCCAACACGCTGTTGCTGGAATGCAGATCGATAGCTGCGTAAAGTGACATGGCTGCCTCCTGTCGCGGGACGACGTCCGACGTTGTGGTGACATCGAACGTACTGCCACGCGCGGGAGACGGCGACATGAGTTTTCAGGTTCACTTCCTGGCTAAAGTGAACCTGACCCCGTTCGATTGGCTCGGGACCAAACCCCAGTTCCGGCCTGCGACCGTCAGCGTGGTCAGTGCGAAGGCGCACGTGAGATCGAACGTAGTGCCTTCGTGGTCGAGCGTGGCGTATCGCGACTCAATGAGGCGGTTGCGCGGCCTTCAAAGAAGCAAACGAAAAGTCCCGTACTTTAGCGGGCAATCCAATGAGGCCTGATCAACCAGTTACCACAATGCCAGAAGGTGTTTTTTGTCCGACTTCGTCAAGACGCGCGAATTTTCCACCACGGCACGAACGGCTCGACGCTTTGCCGCGGGGAGCCGGCCGCGGTACTCCTTCGCTGATGCCTGCACCCAAGTCTCCAGCTTCTGAGCGGAGTACCCACCCATAAGCATGGTGCAATCAAGCCATGAATTGTGTGTAAGACATTCCAAGTCAGCTGGTGTCAGCTCAATCATCGAGGCCATAAGATGCGGCCTCACTTTCTGAAAATTTGTGGGGCTGCTATTGATGAGAAAGAACCATGGCCCAGGCGAGACGCTGGCTAGCACATGGAACTTATTCCAAGGTGGGGTACACGCATGGCACCACAAATGAAAGACCTGCCCTACTTGCAAAGCCATCCTTGGTACACCTTTCCTTAGTTTGGGTGCCTGTTGATCAGATGCTGCACCAGGGAAGGGCCGTCGTCGAACTGCGCAGCGATGGCTTCCATCGCCATATCGCTATTACGTGTCGTGGCTTTCCATGCGTCGTCGTGCGAGGCGTCCCGGATGTACTTGGCGCCTTTTTCTTTGCACAAAGCCACCACCTCTTCAAGACACTCAATGTCCGACTCGCTCAACGCGTCGAAGCTGGGGGCGCCATGCAGACTGAATCTGTGCGTTTGACGATCCAGTCCAAAAGCTAGTTTCGCGACTTCTCCGCCATCGAAAAACGAGCGGTCCCCGCGCACGAACTTCAGCATATCGTACGTGACCGACGGGACAGGCCCCTTCTCCATGGCGACGTAATGATCGCCCACGATGAAACGGCCATACCGTTCCAGATGGCACCTATCCGCCAGATACAGCATCTTGAGGACGGGATACATGCTTTCTCCCGTCTGCGATGCCAAATAGGCTACGGCAGCGACTGCCTTTTCAACCCTGAAACCTTCGCCAATGATCAGTCGATCGGACTGCATGGCCATCTCCATAAGCATTCGACTCACCCCTGGTTCGAACGCGCGATGCAACGCCTTTGCCAGAAAAACGCAAGCGGCCCAACTTCGCAAGTCGGGCCGCCCTCAAGCGGTATCGACCGCTGTATGTATAAATAGTAGTCAGGTATCAATAGACTAGCAAGCATCACTGTTCATGTAGGTCAAGGCCTACGAACCTGAACGGTGTCCGCGCCTGCCGAAAGGTAACGACGGAAGGCGTCCCGGAAGTCGGCAAGCAAGCCTTTGAGCCGTTCCTGCCAGATACCCGGGGCTTGGCCCGCTTGTTCTCACGTCTCTTTCGAGATAGGCAATAACGGCTACCCTCAGTCCTGGCGTTGGCGGCAGGCAACCGCTCGGCTGCGCGTTATGAGCCGTACGTCGCATGGGGCCTCGGGCTTGTCCATGGTCGGATTACCCGCTGTGGCTGACGTTCTGTGAGGGGATTTCTTACAGCAGCTAGAGTGACGCTTCGGTAAATCAACCTGCGCCCGAACCTGTCCCGATCCGACCAAGCTGCCAAGCGTAAGCCAGCCGGCACGGAAAGTCAGGTGGAGCCGACGACGGGGGCACCATTCGAAGCACCGCAAATCCGCACCTTCAGCGCCGCCGCTCAGGTCAGCCCATGGCGGATTTATATCTAGGCCAATTAGCTCGTCAGCGCTTGCGTTTGCGCGAGCCTTTGAAGTCCTTGATTAGCTGCGCGAGCTCGTCGTCTTCGGCATAGAAGTAAGCCAGCGGTGTGTTGAGGACCTCCGCCAGGCGTTGTAGGGTCTGCAGATCCGGCTGGTGTACACCTGTTTCGTAGCGGTTGACACGGGTGCTGGCGACGAATTCGTCCAAGCCGGCCTTGATGCCCAAGGTACGTTGTGAGATGTCGAGGGCTTCGCGTGCCTCGCGCAGCCGACGACTATACACGGGGAGCGGGCCCTTCTCAGCCACGGGCGCATGTGTCTTGAGCTTCCATGTAGGGAAGCTTCCGGATACATGTGCGAACGCGATACTACGTTAAACGTAGTGATCTTCCGGCCCGCTGAGAAGCTCCGCTGGGGTTCCCTGGGGCTCGTCTGGTCAAGTGGGCATGATGGCCGCCGATCGCATGGCGGCCTTACTTCTCAAGCACGTCGTTTACGCATGGGGCATGAATCGAGAGCCGGGAGGATGGCGAGGGCCTGCTCCCGATGGCGGCTCTACTTTCCCTTCAGCTTTCTCTCGATCGCCTCTTTCAGCTTGACCGGCTTGTCGCTGCGCGAAGCTTCCGCGATCAGTCGCGCTTCCTCGTCATCCTCGATGTAGAAGTATTTCAAAGGCAGTGCCAAGGCCTTGGCGAACAATTTCTGCAGCCCAAGTTTCACCTCGTGCTCGCCCGTCTCGTAGCGGCTGACGCGGCTGCCCGCTACTGATTGATCGAGTCTCGCCGCTATCCCCAGCTGTGCTTGAGAGAAGCCATAGCTATTCCGCGCCTCGCGCAGGCGACGGCCGTAGATGGTTGTCGGGCACTTCTCGGTCATAAGCGCATATCAGTTTCGATATGCAGCAGCTTCCCGATGGGCACTTGACATTGATACTACGTAAAACGTAGTGTTAACGAAGCTACGTTTATCGTAGTCATGGGGCTTTTTGCTGGCGATCCGGTGCAAATGCAATCCAGCCGGAGCCAGTGAGGGGTGAAGACAGACATGGCGGCTTAGCTGGCAGCAGGCTTGTACGCGCTGAGAAGCGCGATCCGAGCCTGTGATCAAGCAGCAACCGGCAAGGCGCCAATCAGGGGAAAGCAAGGGACGCAGCATGAAGACAAGCACGCTACGCAACGCCATTTCCATCGCCTTGTTCGCGGCCGCTGCCGGCGCTAACGGGTGGGCAGTTGCCCAAGACGCCACGACAGACACGGCCGCGCAGGGTAGGGCGCCGGTGACCAAGGCGCCGGCCAAGACGCAACCGAAAAAAGCGGCCGACAAATCCGCGGCCCCATCGGCAACCGACCTGCAGACCGTGACCGTCACCGGCACGCGTATCCGCGGCGGCGGCACGCCATCGCCAGTCATCACGATCGGCAGCGAGCAGATCCGGCAGGAAGGCTTCACCGATCTCGGCGAGGTGATCCGCAGCGTGCCGCAGAACTTCTCCGGCGGCCAGAACCCGGGGGTGACGGTAGGCGCAATTCAGGGGAATCCCAGCAATCAAAACGTCACCGGAGGCGCGGGCCTGAATCTACGCGGGCTTGGGCCGGATGCGACGTTGACCCTGCTTAATGGCCGCCGCGTGTCCTACGGCGGGTTTTCCCAGGCCGTGGATATCAGTGCCATCCCGGTGGATGCCGTGGAGCGCATGGAGATCGTGCCGGATGGCGCCTCGGCCATCTATGGGTCCGACGCGGTGGGTGGCGTGGCCAACGTGATCCTCAAGCGCGATTTCGACGGCGTGACCGTGGGCGCGCGCTATGGAGGTGCCACCGACGGCGGACTGGTCACCCACGAATACAACGCCACCGCCGGCACTACGTGGGCCACGGGCGGCTTGATCGTGGCCGGCGTGAAAACCTCCAACGATCCGATCTACTCCGACCAGCGCGATTACACCCAATCGATGTATCGATCTTCGACGCTGTGGCAGGGCAACGACCTTCGCAGTGGCTTGCTCAGCCTGCATCAGTCGCTGGGAGATGCCGTCGAACTGCATCTGGACGCGCTCAGGAGCGAGCGGGACATCATGACTGCTCAGGCGTACGCCAGTGCCTACTACCCCAGCAGGACGAGGACCAGTATCACCTCGGCGGCGCCTAGTCTCGAAATATGGCTACCAGGCGACTGGACGCTCACGCTCGGCGGGAATATGGGGAAAGACAAGGCTTCATCGACCCAAGTGGCAGTGAGCAGGAAGACCGGGGCCATCACCAGACGCAACGTCAGCGAGTTCATGAACAAGATCCTGGCTTACGAGATAGGCGCGGAAGGGCCGCTATTCACGTTGCCTGGCGGCGAAGCGAGGCTCGCTACCGGTGCAGGCTACCGGTACAACGATTTTCGGTACCCGAGCGGCAACACGGTCTACGCCGATGGCGATGAAAGCAGCCGCTTCGCCTACGCCGAGTTGAGCCTGCCGCTGGTCCGGCCAGAGCAGGGCATCGGCGGAATCGAGCGGTTCGAACTGACCGGCGCGGTCCGCACCGAGGACGGCGATTACGGAAAGGTGACCACACCCAAGTTCGGTGCGATCTATTCGCCCAGCGCCGATTTCTCGTTGAAGGCCACCTGGGGGAAGTCGTTCAAGGCGCCTACGCTCGTGCAGCGCCATTACACCCAGTTTGCCGTCTACTATTCGGCGGCGACGCTGGGGCGTGGTTACCCCGCGGATGCCACGGTATTGTGGCTTTCGGGCGGAAACGCGGACCTGCATCCGGAGCGGGCACGGACATGGAGTGCCTCGCTGGCATTCCATCCCGAGGCGTTGTCCAGCCTCGAGATGGAGCTGGCCTGGTTCGATATCGACTACAACGCGCGGGTCGTGCAGCCCATCACCACGGCCAACGTCGGTGTGCTCGGCAATCCGGTCTACGCGGATTTTGTCGATTACGAACCCGCCGCGGCGGTTCAGGCCGCGGCGCTCGCGAACATCGCCAAGAGCAACTTCATCAACGCCGTTGGAGTGCCCTACGACGCCAGCAAGGTCGTGGCGATCGTCGACAGCCGGTATGTCAACGCATCCCGGCAACGGGTCAAAGGGCTTGACCTGTCCGGATCGTACCGGTTCGATCTGGGCCCAGGGCGGCTGGTGGTCCGCGGCTCGGCCAACTGGCTGGAAAGCACCCAGGCGCTGACGGCGGCTCAAAGCCCTTACGTACTGGCCGGTACGCTGTTCAATCCGGCCAGGATCAACAGCCGGATCGGGGCGGCCTGGCAGCAGGGCGGCTTCACCGCTTCGCTGTTCGGCAACTACAAGAGCGGGGTGACCAACACCGTCGACGGCAGGAAGGGCGCCTCGTTTACCACCTTCGACGCCACGCTGCGCTACGGCACCGGCGCGCGCGCCGACGCATGGTCGAACGTGGCGTTGGAATTGTCGGCGCAGAACCTGTTCGACCGCGCGCCGCCGCTGTATGCCGTCACCTCGCTGACCTATACGCCTTACGACTCGACCAACTATTCGGCGGTCGGCCGTCTCCTGAGCCTTTCTTTGTCCAAGCACTGGTGACGACGATGAAGATCTTGCCAATTCTTGTGCTCATGAGTGGGCTTTCGTATGTCGCCCATGCCCGGGCGGTCGAGCCTCGCGACCTGCTGGAGGTGGCCGACTTCAGTAGTCCTGTCGTGTCTCCGAATGGAAGGCTGGTGGCATTCCGGGTCGAGCAGGCTTCGGTCGAGCGTAATACTTATGATGCGTTCTGGTATGTGCAGGATGCCGACGGAGCGTCGCTCCCTCACCGGATCGGGGAAGGTGGCACAGTCCTGCGTGACTACGTAGGGGATTCTCTGCCAGCTACCGTCGTGTGGTCTCCCGACAATCGCTGGATCTACTACCGCGCCATGATCGACGGAAAGCTCGATGTGTGGCGTGCGGCGGTGGATGGTTCGGGCGCAGAACCCATCACGCATGACGCGGCGGACGTACGCGATTTTGCATTGGGCAAGGGCGGACGTGTGCTCAGGTACAGCGTCGGCGCGACCCGCGAGGAGGTTTGGTCGGCGGAGCAGGCCGAGTACGACCACGGCATCCACATCGACGCCACCGTGCCGGTTGGCCAGGAGCTGTTCCGCTCCAGTTATGTCGGCGGGCGCCTGGCGACGCAGCGCTTCAGCGACAAGGGTTGGTCCGATGGCGATGCTCCATTGTTGTCCGGCGTACCGGATCGCTGGATGGAGATCGACCTCGCCACGGGGGCAAGACAGGCGGTCGCGGGTCCGGATGCGCCTGCCGTGCCGCCGCTGGCTCCGGGCAAGTTCGGCGTCGATGGTGACCCATGGAAATCCGTCCGCGACACGCATGGCGGCGGGACGGCCTGGCTGACACGTGCCGGCGACGGCAAAGGGCAGATGTACCGGCCCGACGTCTTGCTGTCGGCGCTTCCTGGTAGGCACGCACGGAGGGCCATCGAATGCGAGTCGGAATTGTGCACGGGGAAGGCCATCTCGGGGATTCAATGGCGTCCGGGGCATGACGAAGTGCTGTTCACTGTCACCGATCCCCGCCAGGGTCTGGCGCAGTCGATCTTTCGATGGAATGTCGGGACCGGGAAGGTGCGTTTGGTCGTGGAGGCCAAGGGACTGATCGATGGCGGGCGCGATCCGGCATCGGAGTGTGGCGTCTCGGCCCAGGCGTTGGTGTGTGTGACGGCGGAAGCCGATCGTCCGCCGCGGCTGGAGAGGGTCGATCTGGAAAGCGGGCAGCGTCGTGTGCTGTTCGATCCCAACGCGGCGCTCGCGATGGACATGGCCAAGGTTCCCGTGCGTTTGCTCCGATGGGACGACAAGCAGGGCCGATGGTTCACGGGCCAGTTCTATCCGGCGCGACGCAGTGGCACCGAACCGGTTCCATTGTTCATCACTTACTACAGTTGCCCGGGCTTCGTACGTGGTGGGTTGGGGGACGAGTGGCCATTGGCTTCCCTGGCGCAGGCCGGTATTTCGGCGCTGTGTATCAACCGGCGGCCGGGTTACACGATGGACGCGGTTGCACGATACGGAGAGGGGCTGGCTGCGGTGGAGAGCGTGATCGATCTGTTGGTCGGGGAGGGCGAGGTCGACCGTGCGCGAGTGGGCATGGGCGGATTGAGCTTCGGCGGAGAGGTGACGATGTGGACGGCCATGAAGTCGGATGTGTTGGCCGCCGCATCGGTGGCCAGCCCGACGATATCGCCTCTCTACTACCTGATGAGAAGCCTGAAGGGCAAAGAAGCCTTCCTTAAGGGTTTGCGGGATATGTGGGGACTGGGTTCGCCAAGCGAGACACCGGAGCGCTGGAAGACGCTCTCGCCGGTATTCAACCTAGACAGCATCCGCGCGCCGATCCTGATGCAGACGCCCGAACAGGAGTATGTGTACGCGTTGGACTACGAGATTCCGCTGATTCGCGAGCACCTGGCGGACCTCTACGTGTTCTCGAACGAGTCGCATCAGAAGTTCCAGCCAAAGCACAAGCTTGCCGTGTACGAAAGGAACCTCGACTGGTTCCGGTTCTGGCTGCAGGGCTACGAGGATCCGGCACCCTCGAAGAGGGCACGGTACATGCGCTGGCGTGTCATGCGGGAGCACACACCGGAGAGGCGTCGGCCCCCAGTCTTCACGGCTCCCGGCTAGGCGTGGTTTCTTACCCAGTTCTCGATCATGCACAGGTCGAAGATGCGCATGAACGAATGGTCGCGGGCCGGTAGTGGACTTTCCAGAAAGAGATTCAATTTGCGCGGATCCAGCAGGCCGCGGGAGCAGAGATGGCCGTCCAACAGGAAGCGACCGATCGATTCTTTGTTCTTGCGGTAGACAGCGAAGGTGTAGTTCATGAAGGTGCCTTTGCTGCGTCGCTCCAGCACGTCTTGCGGAAGCCGTGCGGCGAATGCGGATCGGGCGGCGGCCCGGTTCTGGCCGCCCGATATCCACATCCAGGAGGGAACGCGCAGGCAGGCCTCCATCACCGGTTGAGAGAGCAGTGGCATCCGCACCCTTCGGTGACCGGCTCGAAGCGTGGCGTCCGCAAACATCTGGTTGCCGGCGAGATCGAAGATCCGTTCCCGATCGCCGTGAAGCGCATCGGCCGGTGCGGAGAACCATGGGTGGAGTTCCAGAGGGGGAATCTCGTCGGTTCGTGGCAGCAACGAGTAATCCGGTTTGTACGGGGCCTTGGGGCCAAGGTACAGCTTCCCCAGCGCCAGCCGTGCGGCTTTTGTCACGGTGCATCCATGCAGTCTGCTCAGATTGACGATGGCTTTGCAGCCTGCCGCCACCCCGCGCGTCTTGAAGGCATCGGCCGCGGGTGCGGCGGATCGGAGATAGCAGAAGACCGTATCGCCACCTCCTCCAGAGAACAGGCTGTTCACCCCCTGTGACTCTGCTGCATCGTCTATGGCGCGAGCGACTGCGCGGCCCAGCGCCCAGACCGCTGGTCGCGGTGAGTGCCTTGGCAGTTCGAAATCGATATCCGCATCTGCGAAGTCGAGTGGTCGCTGTAGCAGCTCGATGCCGAGCCGCTCTGCGATCTGGCTTGCGTAGCTGCGTTCGTCGGCGCCTGGTAACGGTGTGATGACGGTGCAACAGGCCACTCGCGCGTTCGCATCCGACAGGCAGGCGCCGACGATCGACGAGTCCAATCCTCCGGAGAGCTCGAGCAGCACGGTGCGGTCGGTCTCGGCCATGGCGTGGACCACCGAAGTCGTGGCCTCCCGAATCGTTCGCGCCGCCATAATGGGGTCGCTCTGCCGGGCTGTTGGCGTGACGAAGCGCCACGGGGACCAGGCCAGGCTGGTGGATGTTTTTTTCCCGTCCACCGAAAGGACGCAGCCGGGCAGCAGCTCGCCGATACCGGCAAGACCGGTACGGGATATCTTCATGTGCGGATAGGCCAAGCTGTGCCGCACGAAATCCCAATCGATCCGATCGCGATGCAGGCCGAGGCCCGAAGCGATCGCCAAGTCGGAGGTGATGAATCCGTTGTCTTGCTGCAACGAATAGACGCACGCAATGCCGCCGGAAGGATCCCGCGTGAGAGTGATGCTGTTGGCGTCCTCTTCAGTGGGCTGGAACAGCAGGTACTCGCCCCAGTAGTGGTCGAGAAGATGCTGCCGAAGTGTCGACTGTGTCGACAGATGTTGAAGGCCCGCCAGATCGTTGACTGGCCTGCCATCCTTGTCATACAGGTCGCCGAGAAGTATGCCGCCACCTGGCAAGTGCAAGGTGGGAGTCTCCTTGGACGCGAACAGTGCAATGCTGCCGACGCGGCCACGGCATTCCATGCCCAAGTTCTGCAGCGGATCTGCGAGTGGCCATTCGGAGGCTTCCGGACGGCCGACAGAATTGCCAGACAACGCGATATAGGGATAGCACATCAGACTACCCGGATCGGGACATGGGCTTGGGCAGTCCCAACGGTTTCGTTCAACACCAGCGGACCGTGTTGTACCCAGGCATGGGCGGAGAACGGATCGCAGGCCACTCCCATGACGAGGTGGGCATGCAGGCCTCGCTTGGCGAGGAACCTGACCATCGACAATGAGTCGATCAGACAGCTCATTTCGATGGGCACGTAGGGACGCGCACGGTTGAATGTGCTCGCGGCTTCCGACAAATGCTGCCGGAATTCGGTCTGGTCGCGGACAGGTGGCGACGTTCTGCTGTTGCGGTAGTCGCTCAGGGCCTGGAGGATGGACTTCAGGCGCCGTACTTCCAGTTGCCAACGCATCATGGCAACCATGAGAAAGACGTCTCGCACCGCATCGATGGGGACCCGTCTATCGGGACAGGGCATTTCAACCGCGCTCTCGCTGGGGAGGGCAATGTTCGTTGCCGCCCCATCGTACTCTGCTGCCGTGGTTGGCGGGATGAGGTTGTGTTTGACCAACCCACTGATGTCGACGCCCGAGTTCTCAGGGGCTTCCAGATAGCTGAGAAGGCTGCGCTCGAGTGCCCTGGAAAGTTGGAAGTATCGGTCGTTCTGTATATCCAAGAAGAACAGCCGGCCATCGAGTTCGCAGAACGATACGTCCGAATTCAGATGCCTGATCATTGGCGCTTCCCCTGAGGAAGGGGCGCGCTTTTCAGCGCGCCCCTTGGGGGTCAATCTTCGGAAATGCCCGGAAGGACGGGGCCGGCGCCGATCCCCTCGCCGATTGCAGGGCCTCCTTGGGTTTCGATGCTCGCGACGCCGAGCTCGATGGCATCGTCCTGCGCATTGCTGCGGATGTTCTCGTTCGTGTCCATCTCAGTCTCCTGCGGTTGTGTCATGGCAGTCCCATGACGCGGGCAGCGTAGGAGGCGGAGATTTTGATTTTCAAATGATTATTGCGCTGTCATCCGGTAATTATCCGGGAGTGTGATGGCCGTCCTGTCATGACGGATTCTGCTTCGACGCTTCTTCGGCTGATGCGCGCTAGTGGAGGTGATTGCTGCGGTCGCTGAGCAAGGCCACGATGCACGGGACGAGCTGCTTGCGGCGCTCGTGATAGTCGCGCAGTGCGGATTTCAGGGCCGGCATGTCGCGTGCCTGCCAGTGCCGGTTCAACCGCGAAAGCTCTTCGCCGGTGTGCTCGAACAATTCCTGCTTGGCGCGTCGTATCGGTGCCAGCTGATCGTTGGCCTGCTTTACCGCGCGGTGCAGGGGTTCGTGGGCTGTCGCGCGGGCGATCGCGTCGAACAGCTGCCACGTCAGTTTCACCAGATCGCCATCGGCGGCCACGAGCTCCGGTTTCCCGGTCTTCTGGAATGTCGGCGCCTCGCCGATATCGCATGCCATCAGCAACAGTCGCTCCATCCAGTCATAGAGGTTGCGCAAGGCGACTTCGTTGAGTAACGGCACGCGCAGGCCATTGCGCGCATGGTCGGTGACCATGCCTTCGCCCACCAGGCGGTACAGCGCGAATCGAACCGGCGTCGGGCTGGTGTTGAATTCGGAGGCGAGCGTGGCCGGATCGATTCGTTGCCCGGGAGCGTAGCGTCCCGCCTGCAGGGCACGCCTGACCTGTCGGTAGACGAATGCACTCTTGGAATCCACGACGGGACCTCCCAAGGCCGCTTTTAGCACGAAGGTTATTGCGATACAACGCAAGATATTTCAGGCGGCTGCCGCGTGCAGTAGCCGCAAGTGGGATCCAGGCAGGGGGCTGGCGATTGCGGCCTCGTCGCGGGGGAATGATGGTGTCCAGCCGGCCGATCGCCCTGGTTTTTCACACGACGCGTGGATTCATCCTTCAGATCCAGCTTGACGATGGCGTGGATGAGCCGAATTTCATCGGTAGGATCATTGATGTAGTTGTGCCGGTTCGGTCGAGGTCATCTAACTTCTTGCCTGATTGACGCTGGCGCGCGGCCGACGCGATGATGCGCGCAGTCGTCCGCCGCCTCGCGGTCCGTGATGACGCCGTGGAAGTCAGGACTGGGGGTCACTGATGTCAGGGAAGACCAGGAGCCGGAGTGCAACTGCCTGTCCGATCACAACGGACGGATTGATCGTGCGCATTGGCAGTGGACTGCAGGCTGTCGCCCGGCTGGCGCTCGTTTGCCTTTTGGCCAGTTTCAGCGCGTACGCTGCAGGAAGCGACTCCGCGCCTTTCGACTGCAACGCAGACCACTGCGGACTGCTCGTCGATGGCGCTTATCCGAATCTGGTCATTGGCCGGCTCGACCACGTGGACACCGCCGTGGATATGGCTCGGGCCTTTCATTGGGCCAGGGCGCACGGATACTGGAAGGCTTTGCCTGCGTTGACCGAACCCTAGATGCGCTCGTGACTGACCGCCACCTCGCCATGGCCGGCAATCTGGTCAGGACTCCAGTCCCCGCGAAGACGATCCTCCATCTGCAACCACGTGACTTCGTCGATGCGCGGCAAGGCGTTGGCGGCGTGCCGGCGATGAACACTCATTCGGTGCGCCGAGCGCGACTCATAGTCGCCTCGCTGGCGGGCATTGCGCCGCAGCTCGCGACTGATGGTGCTGTCGGCTCGCCCTATCTCACCGGGGATTGCCGGAGCGAGAAACCTGCCTTCTTCAGCCACTGGATCTGGTAGCGTTCGCTCTGGCTCAGGCGCGTGTAGCTCATGTGCAGTTCCACTTGGCGGTGAAGCTGCGCAGGCTACCGTACCTGCGCCACTTCAATGTTGAGGGTGCTGCACTTCAAAGTTGAATCCGCCTAGGGCCGACCTGCATGACGTCTTGTTACGTCTGCCAGCCAAAGTAGAAATTTCCGACTGGTTGAGCGCACGATCAAACAGCATCACCTGCGCAATCTTTCCGACGAAGCCATCCCCGATACTCAACGGGAAGGGATTGGCGGCCGGCTGCTTGTCGTAGCGGGTTTCGCGGGCCAATTTGCCGTCAACGTACAAGCGCAGGATGTTGCCATCGTAGGTAACGGCTACATGATGCCAACCGCGAGCGAGCTGCTGTTCGACCATCGCCCCCGCGGTATCCTCCGGGGCTTCGCTGCGATAAAGATAGTCTTCACCAGCGTTCACGAACCCCGACACGCTTCCCGACGCCGACATCCCGATGCCGTAAGAATCCCCTTTGCTCAGGATATTCGAGCCGGAATAGGCAAGAATGCCACTCTCGTGCCTCACGGTACGACCATTGCTTTCAACATAATGAAGTCTGTTGACGTCGTAATATGCCTTGCCGCCAACAACATCCAACATCTTGTATCCGGTCAGATAGTCGTCTCCATCGCCCCCAATGTGACGCTGTTGGGTCCAATGATCGCCATTCAGATCTGTACTCGCGGTCCAAAATGATATGCCAGATGATCCAACCTTCAGCATGGATTTCGAAGGCTGCTTGGTGGCAGAAAATGCATACAGGACTCTGTCGCCCACGATTTGAACACCGGCGGGTGTCGCATTTCCTATACCAAATGTCCGCTGGCGCTCCTGGAAATTGGAACCATCCGTCGCCATGCTTCCTGTCCACAGGTGCGCATTTCCTTTCGAATCGCCTTTGGAAAGCGAGAAATAGATAATATCCTTGTCAACCCTCAATTGAGCAATGATCCACCATGAGGAATCATGAATGCGGCGGATTTCGCTCCACCCGGAGCCATCAAGATTTGATGAGGCAATGATTACATCGTTTTTGCCATAAACGTGATCTTTCGATACCCCGGCAAGAAAAATATAATATATTTTATTTCCGGATACATGAAAGCTGGGTATCAATCCACCACTTGTCGTTTGCTGCCGCGCTTTCCAGGACGAACCATCGAGATTGGAGGTGGCCGTCCACAATTGCCACTTTCCGTTTCCATCTTTCATCGGAAACGCATAATAAACCTTGTTGCCTACGACCTGAACGTTGCGGGCCTGCTCTACATCATAGCGTCCTTTGGTGGACGTCCTCTGACTTGACTGCCAATCCTTGCCATCTGTCCGGCTCGTGCCGGTATAGATCTGCCAAGTGCCATCGGCAGCGTTTCCAAAGTATTGGAAAAACATGCGGTCTGCGACAACCTGCAGTTTCGGTTCGAGGCCGCTCATGGGCAGCTCTGTTCGTTTCTCATCATTCCATGAGCCGAGATTGACATCGGCAACCCCCGACCAGATAACAGACTTCCAATAAAAAGGAACTTTTTTAGGCGAGTCATAGCTGTCTACAGGCGGATCCGAATTTGTCACAAAATAAATATGGTCGCCAACGATCTGAAAGTTCGGGCTCCTCATGCCGGGTAGTTCCAAAGTACGAAACCGGACTCCTGATCCTTCCACCCAGGCCGCGGCCGAAAAGGCATGGTCAAAATTCAGGAGATTATCCGCGCTTACTGAAATACGGCTCTTTCCATCAAACTCTGCAGCGCATCCAAATGATGAGTCAACCTGACTGACGTTCCCTACAACGGCACTCCTTCTATCATGCGAGATAGCGTCTGCTCCCAAATTATTCATGTTTCTGAAGTCGAATGATGCAATCGATTTCATCCCAACGGTCGAGTTCGCCTCCGGGCGCGCAGCACCTGCTATCGAATGGCTTCCGATAGAAAATAGAACGAAAACTGCTGTCAACAGGATGAAATGATTCGATTGCCTTTGCATTGCTAAACCCTCTTTAGTTGTGCGACCTGTTGTTGGCCGCGATTTTCCCGACCTTGCCAACCTCTTTGCACACAGCACCCGCGCTGTGTATTTCGATACCCTGCTTACAGTCTCGGTACTAGGCCACGAATATTCATCGGATCACAGTGTGTGGATGAATCCGTGCTCGTTTTTAGTCACAAACCGGCATCACCAATGCTTTGATACGGAGAGGCTCAGGAAACGCCCCACCGCCGAATAGTTGGTGGGATCGTAAGGTGTGTAGGTCCACGAAGTGGGAGTAAACAACGGCGGAGCACGATCGAGTAAGTTCTGCACCGATAACTCCAACGCCAGATTCGACCATGCGTCATCGCGCGCGCCGGTGTTGTAGCGCAGCGTGGTATCGAAGGTGGTGAACGAAGCGCCCTTCTTGCCGTCGGCGATGTTGGTCACTCCGCTCTTGTAGTTTCCGAACAGCGAAGCGGTGAAGCCGCCCTGCTGCCACACCGCTCCGATCCGGCTGTTGATCCTGGCCGGATTGAACAAGGTGCCGGCCAGGTCGTAAGGGCTTTGCGCCGCCGTCAGCGCTTGGGTACTGTCCAACCAACTGGCCGAGCCGCGGAACGTCAACCGCCCCGGGCCCAAGTCGGCTCGATATGACCCTGACAGATCGACCCCTTTGATCCGTTGTCGGGCGGCATTGACATACCGGCCATCGACGATCGCCACGACCTTGCTTGCATCGTAAGGTGCGCCAACGTAGTTGTAGAAGTTGCTTGCGTTTGCAACTGCCTCAACCAGCACTGCTTCGGCAGGGTCGTAATGGACAAAATCCGCGTAGATCGGATTACCGAATACCCTGTAAGTGGTGATCGGTTGCAGAACACGCTCGGTGTAGTCGATATCGAACCATGTCAGCTCCGTTTCGAGCTGGGGCAACGCCTCCGGGTGGAATGCCAACGAGGCACTCCGTGTCCGGGCCCGCTCAGGACGCAGGTTTGCGTTGCCGCCCGACAGCCACAACGCCGTGGCATCCGTGGGATACCCCGTGCCAAACGTTGATGCCGGATAGTAGATGGCGTTCTGGGCGAGATAGCGCTGCACCAACGTCGGTGCCTTGAATGACTTGCCCCATGAGGCCTTCAAGGAGACATCGGCGCTGGGCGAATAGATCACACCAAACTTGGGCGTGGTCACCCTCCCGTAATCGCCATCTTCGGTGCGAACCGCGCCTGTCAGCGCAAATCGCTCAAGCCCGCCGATGCCCTGCTCTGGCCCGACCAGCGGCAGGCTCAACTCGGCATAGGCGAAGCGGCTGCTCTCGTCGCCATCGGCGTTGATCTTGTTACGGCTGATGCTCAGGTACAGAAAGTCGTTGTATCGATAGCCTGCACCCGTGGCCAGCCTCGCTTCGCCCCCGGGTAGCGTGAACAACGGACCCTCCGCACCGATCTCGTAAGTCAGGCTTTTGTTCCTGTACGCGACGAGGCCTCTGGGAGTGACCGCTCCGTCTGCCCTATTCACCATCGGTTGAGCAACAGAATTCTTCTCTTTCCCCACGGCCCCACTGAGCGTGAGCGTCCAGTCGCCCGGCAGCCATATTTCGAGACTGGGTGCCAGCAGGGTGGTCTTCGTCTTTACGTTGTAAGGGTAATAAATGCTGGGATACGCCAAGGCTGTGTGACTGTTCCGATCGTTCCCGAGCGCGTCCAGATGTAGTTCGACGGCATTTCCCAGCGACTGATGCAGGCTGAACAAGCCACTGCGAAGATCGCTGCCTTGCCACAGTGTCGAAGGCCGGTACATCGAACGGGTGTAGTCGCGCTGGTCCGAATAGATCGGATCGTTGGAGGTTTTCTGCCCCGTCGCGATCAAGCCTCCCGTGGCCCAGGTCGTGCCGGCGGTGGCGTTGTACTCGCGCGTGATCAGCCCACCGTCGGTGGCGCCGCCATAACGTGTACCAATGGTCACCCCGTCGAAGTCGCGCTTGAGGATCACGTTGGCCACGCCACCCACCGCATCGGAGCCATAGATGGCCGAAGCACCATCCGGCACGATCTCGAGACGCTCCACCGCCTCAACCGGAATCGCACTGATATCGACTGCCTGTGCGAAGCCGCCGTAGGACATGCGATGACCATTGAGCAGAGTCAGGGTCGCATCCGGCCCCAGGCCGCGTAGATTCGTGCCCGAGCCACCGGTGATGTCTTGATTGCTGGGGCTTCCCTGAGCAGCGCCTAACGAGACTCCCGGATTCTGTCCCCCACTGAAGTTCTGCGGGATGCTGCGAATCACCTCGCCGAGGTCGGTGAACCCTTCATCCTGGATCCGTTGCGCGCCGATGGTGATCGCCGGCGATGGTGTCGTGCCACCACGGATACGCGTGCCGGTAACGCTGACGGTATCCAACTGCGTCACTTTCTGCGCAGCAGCGGATGACGATGCCTTGGATTTCGACGCCGGCCTTTGATTGGTGTTCACCGGTTGTGGCGGCGGCGCCTTCTCGAGCGCATAGGTTTGCCCATTGACGCGCTTCCACGCGAGCCCCGTCCCGGCGAGCAACTGCGTCAATGCCTGCTCAGCGCTGTATTGGCCCGAAACACCTTTGGCCTGTTTGCCGGCAATCAGGTCCGGCGCGAAGACCACTTGCCTGTCGCTTTGCGCGCCCCACGCGCCGAGCGCGCTGGACAGCGAACCGGCGGGGATGTCGTACTGGCGAATCGATTCGCTCGATGCAGCGGATTGCGCATAGGCGACAGGCAGAGTGGCAACCAGCGCCCCGCATAATGCCGCGCACAAAACCTTCCTGACGATTCCCGGCCGATACTGATTGCCCGCTGTGTTCATGCACCCCTCCTCATGTAGGCGAACGCCGAAGCAGCGCCCTCTTGCATGGGGTAACAATCGAACGTCGCGCAACCCTACCTGCGCGGAAGCGATGCACAGCGAGGTCAGCGCGGCATCAGCACGATTTCGTGTGTGTCGCGGCGGGCCACGCGCACCGGGAATACAGCGGAAAGAGCTGCAGCGATGGCGGCGTTGTCGCCGGCACGGAAACTGCCACCCACCGGCAGCCTGGCCAGCCTGGGGTCGCCAAGGCGCAGCTTGACCGCGGAGTAGCGGTTGGCCTCGGTCACGGCCTGGCCCAGCGGCAGGCCGCTGAAATCCAGGCGGCCACGCATCCAGCTGGTGATCGCGGCCGTGTCCACACGACGCACGTCAATGCCGGTGGTGCCGGTGCCGTAGCGGGCCTGTTCGCCCGGCACCAGCTGCTTGTGTTCGTCCCGCGCAACGACCTCTACCCGCCCTTGCAGCAAGGTGATTGCGGCCATGTCGTCTTCATTGCGCACCTGGAACTGTGTGCCGAGATCGGTGACGCTGCCGTCGCCCGCGATGACCTTGAACGGGTGCCGGTCATCGTGCACGACATCGAACATCGCCTCGCCTTGCTGCAGCAAGACTTCGCGCTGCCGAGGGCTGTAGCGCACCTGCAGCGTGGTTTGCGTGTTGAGGACGATGCGGGTGCCATCGGGCAACTGCTCGGCACGTTGCTCGCCCAGGCCGGTGCTATAGACCACCGGCTGCGTGTGCGTCATCAGCGGCAACCACCGGATGCCACCGAATACCGCGATTGCCGCCAGACACGCCGCCGCCAGCAGCGGCCGCCAGCGACTGCCGTTCACTTGCCACCGCCTGGACGCGGTGGCCGCCATCGCTGCAGCCGCCATCTCGCGCATGCGCGCGGACCCCTGCAGTTGCTTCCACTGTTCCCAAGCACGCTCGGTCTCGGCGTAGGCGCGCGCATGCGCTTCACTACGGCCACGCCACGACTCGAAGGCCGCCTTCTCGCTGGGCGTGTGCAGACCGTCACGACGCCTGGCGAACCAGGATGCGGCTTCTTCGCGGATGGCATCGTTCGTGGGGTTCATATGGTTGCCAACACTCAAAGCTCGAAGTCCCCTACCTGTGCACGACACTGGACGATGGCCTTGGCGAGGTGTTTTTCGACCATCTTCACGGAGATGCCGCAGCGCTGCGCCACCTGGGCGTTGCTGAGTCCCTCGATGCGGCTAAGCAGAAACACCGTGCGGCATTTCGCGGGCAATGCAGCGACCGTCGCTTCCAGCGCATCCAGTTGGCGCCTCGCCTGCCACTGCCGTTCGAGGCCCGGTGCCGCGGACGCCACATCCACCTTGGAGAAATCGGTGGGCTCTTCGATCTGGTGCAGCGCATGCCAGCGCCAGTGATTGTTGAGCACGTTGCGTGCGATGGCGAACAACAACTTGCGCAACGACTCGGCCGTCTGGCCGTGCCGATAGCGCATCAGCTTGCTCCAGGACTCCTGCGCCAGGTCGGCAGCATCCTGTGCATGCGTCACACGACCGCGAAAGAAATGGAGCAACTCGGCCTGGTGCTCGCGCGCAAAGGCATTGACGTCGATGTCATACGACGGCGTTTCCGCTTCGCTCCATTCGGCCGATAGTTTCGACACACCAAGAACCCCGCCCCTGCCTGATTTGGCCCACTCAATGTGATGCTGCCCCAAGGTTCATGTCAACGCCTTGCCATATAAAAATCAAGAAAAAACCAGCATTTATGACCATTGAAGGTCATGGCCGCATGAGGCACGTTTGCAGTAAACACGCGAGAGCGGCCTGACCCTACCTTTGCTCTCGCTCGATCAAATCTCTGGGCCGGACCGGCTGCCGCCGATCACAGCACAATCCCCCTCACGAACGCCCAGCCGGCCTCTGATCGTACCGGTCGTACGGTATTCGCGTTTCCAGTACTCGTTACATCTAGCCCATCGATGTCGCGCTGAATGCCAAGAGCTACTTGGCCGACCCGTACTCGTCGTGGCAACGCGGCACCAACGAGAATGGCAACGGCCTCATCCGCCAGTACTTCCCCAAGGGCTGCAACCTGGCCTCCTTCGACGACGCCTTCATCCAGCGCATCGAGGGCAAAACCAACAACCGGCCGCCGAAGCGGCTAGGCTATCGCACGCCGCAAGGAGTGTTCGAGCGGTCGTTCAAACGCGCTGCACTTCGAAGTTGAATCCGCCCCTGGACATCCTCACCATGAAAAGCCGCTTCGCGCTTGCAGTCACGTTGTTGCTGCCGTTTTTGCTGCTGCCGCGGACAAGTTTCGGCATGCGCCATGAGATCGCGAACGGATCTCTGGTGTTCTCGATCGACGATGCCACCGGCGCCTATGCGCTCGACGACGGCGCGCTGCATTTTGGCGGTCGTTTGCCTCGCGGCGCGGCGCGCGTGACGAAGTCGGCGGGAGGGCTGCGCTTTCCGCTCATCGAGGGGATCGAGGCGAGCGTGGCCCCGGCGCCCGGCCGATCGAATGCTCTGTTGTTCTCATGGCGGGTTGCAGACGCGGGCCCGGTGGCGACGCCACCGGCGTTTCCGGATTTCGTGACGGTGCCCGCCGGGCTGCATTCGCTTTCGCACCGGCAGATGAATTTCGCGCCGCCGGTTTTCGACGATCCGCAGGACGTATCGACGCCCTGGGTGCTGTTCACCGGGGCCGGCCACGCCCTGATCATCTCGCCGGCGTCGGATTTCTTCCTCGCGAGCATGCTCGGTGACGCCAGGACACGTGTCGCGGTGGGATTGAATGCCGAAGTGGGGAAACTTCCCGCCGGCTTCAGTGCGGCGGCAGTGGTGGCGGCTGCGCCGGATATCGCCTCGGCCTATGACGCCTGGGGAGCTGCGTTGCGCGGGCTCTACCACCGCCGCCCCGCGTCGGCGGAGGCCGATCCGATCCTGCGCGATATCGGTGTGCTTACCGATAACGCAGGCGGCCATTACTACTACAACTACGAATATGCCGAGGGCCTGAATTACGAGGAGTCGCTGGTGCGATTCCTCGAGCGCAGCCGGGAGGCCGGTTTCCCGTTTGGCTACCTGCAGCTCGACAGCTGGTGGTACGCCAAGAGCTCATGGAATCCGGAGGAGAAGGTCGGCCGGATCAAGAATCCGGCACTCCCCGACGAGGACTGGAATCGCTACGGCGGGCTTGTCGAATGGAAGGCGCAGCCGGGCGTGTTTCCGAAGGGCATGGCCGCCTTCCACGAACGCGTGAAGCTGCCATTCTTCGCGCACAATCGCTTCATCGACAAGGACAGCCCCTATCGGAAGCGTTACCAGATCTCCGGCGTGGCGGCGGTCGACCTGGGTTACTGGAACGAGCTGGCGAACTACGCCGCGGCGAATGGCATCGCCGTTTATCTGCAGGACTGGCTCGATGCGACGTACAGATTCTCGCCGGAACTGCGTGCGGTACCCGGCAAGGGCGAGATGTTCATGGACGGCATGGCGTCCGCGATGGCTGCGCACGGGATCACCATGCAGTACTGCATGGCCTATCCGCTGCACATGCTGCAGGGCGTGAAATATCCGAACCTGACGACCATTCGTGCCGCCGGCGACGGCCTGACCCGCTCGAAATGGACGCAGCTGGCGTTCAATGCGCGCCTGATCCACGAGTTGGGCGCATGGCCGGCAACCGATGTGATGCCTTCGGGCGACACGGCAGCGATGCTGTTCGCCACCCTTTCGGGCGGACCGGTCGGCGTCGGCGACGCATTCGAGAAGCTCGACAGGACCAACATCTTCAGGGCGGCGCGTGCCGACGGCGAGATCGTGAAACCGGATGAGCCGCTCATGCCGCTCGGCGTCAGTTACCTGACCCAGGCGCAAAAGACGAGCGTGCCCATCATCGCCGCCACATTCACCCGGCACGGCGGCCATGCCACCGCTTACGTTCTGGCATTCGCGGATGATCCCCGCAGCGCCACGACGGACTTTTCCCTGACGCCGAAGGATCTGGGCTTCGGCGGAACCGTGGTGGTATTCGACCCGGCATCGGAAGCCGTCGTCATCAAGGACGCCGACCAGGCCATCACGGGAAAAACGACCGGCCCCGATGCGTTCGCGTATCGCATCGTTGCGCCGCTGTCCGCATCGGGCATCGCCGTTTTCGGCGACCTCGGGAAGTTCGTCAGCATGGGGCGCAAGCGTGTCGTTTCATACGAAGACGTTGCCCGGGGTGCCCGGCTGAAACTTGCCTTCGCAGCGAAGGACGGCGATGTCACCGTGGCCGGCTATGCAAGGTCGGGCATCGTTGCGCACGCAGAGGGTGCGACTGTCGTGTCGACGGAACGCGATCCGCGGACGGGCCTTTTCAAGGTGACACTCCGGTCTCCAGGCCGCTCGACTGTTGTCGCCACGCTTACGCTGAAGGCCCAGGGGTGACCCGCGACGAACCACTACTCTGAAAGGTCGCGACCGTCGGCACCTGTGGTGCACGCAGGGCCGCACGCGGACCGAGCCACCAAGGGGTGGGCCTTGAGCCCGAGACTCTGTGCGACGCACGACGCGCACCTGGACGGCATCCGCGAGAACCGATGAGTGTTTGGCTAGCAACAAGGGCTGCTGGCGCGGCCCCAACCAGAACGGTGACTGGTGCGATCTTGGCACCGCACGAAACACAACGGCTGGCGGTCAGCGGCAAGACGGGCAGATACTCCCCGCTACGGCTGGGGAAGAGCACCTACGTGCCTGTTGGCCCCAGCTGCGAAATGGTGGCCCCTGTTTGCATCGTCGCCCGTCCAGCAGGAGGCGCTCAAGCGCTGGCACGCGCCTTAGCCTGGCGCGGCTTGGACGCAAGCTTGGCCGTTTTCGCTATAACAGGGCGCTTGGCCTTGGCCTTGACCGGCTTGGCGACCATGCGCACCCCGAGGGCGCCCATGATCTTGGAAATGGTGGCGAAGCCGGGTTTCGCACCGGGACGCAGCGCCTTGTAGAGACTTTCGCGCCCGAGACCACTATCTTCGGCCACCTTGCTCATGCTCCGCGCGCGCGCAATGTCGGCAAGCGCGGACAGGAACAGGTCCGAATCGTTTTCTTCAATGGCTTCGTTGAGATACGCGGCGATGGCTTCGTCACTATCGAGATACTCGGCGACGTCGAACGCCGAGAACTTGGTGGACATGACACACTCCTTATCTTGGTATTGCCTGACTTGGTGTAGCGTAACTTTTGGCACAGCTAGTCCAACGGTGAACTTGCCGCCAGTATCTTCTTTGCTTTCTCGATGTCCTTCTGCTGGCTCGACTTGTCGCCGCCGCACAGCAGCAGATACAGCGTGTTTCCTTTCCTGGCGACATAGACCCGGTAACCCGGGCCGTAGTCGATACGCAGTTCACTGATACCGTCGAAGTGCTTCGACGTCGCCCATATTGCCGGCGGCAAGACGCTTGATCCGCACCAAAACCTTGGCCTTCGCGGTCTGATCCCTCAGGCCTTCGAGCCACTCCTTGAATTCATCGGACTGTTGGACGGCATTCATAGCGCAATTGTATCCAATTGGATACGTATGTCAAAGGTGCGGTTGTTACCATCAAGAACAAAAGTACGCGAACATTTCTGCTTTGCGGCGGTCCAGGGACGGGATGTCGGCGAGGAGAGACAGATGCGCGTTACCGATGGGCGAAAGTTGTCACACGAGACGCTGGAAGCGATGCGTATTCGGGCAGTCAGGCGGTGGAATCCGGACAGCGCTCCCCGCCCGGCGTTGGCCCGGACGTATACTGATGCCCGCTGCGCCACGGCCGCGACACCCGCCTGCTCCGGCCGCCCGACCCGTTCCGGGAGAGCCATCATGAAATCTTTCTCGCTGCTCCGCCTGCTGTGCCTTGCCTGCCTTGTCCTCGCGCCCGTCATCGCGCAGGCCGCGACGCCGCCCGACAACGTGAGCGTGCGCTACAAGGATCCGCAGCACTTCACCGAGGCGAAGCGCAGTGTCGGGGTGCACCTGATCGATCCCGACGCTTACCTGAAACCGCTCAGCGCCTATATCGTCCAGCGCGCCTCGCGCATCCTGGCGCCGGGCCAGCGGCTGGACATCGAGGTGACCGACGTGGTCCGGGCTGGCGCCTACGAGCCCTGGCGCGGCCCCGACTTCATCGACGTGCGCATCATCCGGGACATCTATCCGCCGCGCATCGACTTGAACTTCACCTTGTACGGCGCCGACGGCAAGGTGCTGCGCCAGGGCGAGCGCAAGCTGCGCGATGCGGCTTTCCTCAGCAGCAGCTCGCCGGTCGATCAGGATTCGTTGCGCTACGAGAAATCCCTGATCGATCTATGGCTTCGCCGGGGCGCCGGGAATCTCTGACGCTTGCCTCGCGACTCCTCCGGGAATGACCCGTCCAGGGAGACCGGAATCACAGGTCGGGGCGGATCTTGCTCGGCAAGTCGACTCCGACCCCCGTTTTGCTGCACTCTTCACCGACTTGTCATGAACAAGCCGGAGGCTCCGTGAGCGTGAGGTTGTCGCAAGCGCACTGCAACGTGGGCAACGGGATTTGCGTGCATCATGGATGAGCGCAAAGGTGTCCCCGGCTGGATCGCCGTTGCATCCGCCGCGTTGATTACCTTGCTCGCACTGGCAGCCCTTCATGCGCCGCGCCGCGCGCATTTCGCGGTGCAGACCGAAGTCACCCTGACCCCGCTGCCGGCAACCGCCGCGGTCAAGCTGTGGTTGAGCACGGCGGATCGCCGGCTGCGCCTGGTGCGGCAGCCGGACATCGAGGCGGGTGTCACCGGGTCGTCGCCCGCCGACGTGGTCGTCGACCTCGGCAGGAAATACCAATCCATCGTCGGCTTCGGGGCGGCGCTGACCGACTCGTCGGCGTGGCTGATCCAGAACCGGTTGAACGGGCGGCAGCGCAGTGCGTTGCTGCACGAGCTGTTCGGGCCGCCGCCCGCCCTCAACCTGGGCATGATGCGCCTGACCATCGGCGCTTCGGATTTCTCGCTACAGCCGTATACCCTGGACGACCTGCCGGCCGGCCAGGTCGACCCCGAGCTGCAGCACTTCAATGTCGCCTCCAATTTGCGCAACGTCATCCCGGTCGTGCGCGAGGTGATGTCCATCAATCCCCAGCTGCGCATCATCGCCTCGCCATGGAGCGCGCCGGCGTGGATGAAGGACAGCGAAAACCTGATTGGCGGCGCGTTGCTGCCGCAGTTCGAAAGCACGTACGCGGACTATCTGGTCAAGTACCTCGACGCCTACCGCGGCTACGGCATCCCCATCTTCGCCCTGACCGTGCAGAACGAGCCGGGCTTCATACCGCTGACCTACCCGGGCATGGATTTCCCGGCGGCCACCCGCGCGCGCATCATCGCGCAGTATCTCGGTCCGGCGCTGGCCGGGCGCAAGCCCAGGACGCTCATCCTCGGCTGGGACCATAACTGGGACAAGCCGGAACAGCCCCTGGGCGTGCTGGCCGACCCCGATGTCGCGCGCTATGTCGACGGCATTGCCTGGCACTGCTACAGCGGCAGCCCGTACGCGCAGGGCCGCGTGCATCGCGCGTATCCCGGCAAGGATGCCTACATCACCGAGTGCTCCGGCGGCGACTGGGAGTCGAGCGAGAACGGCGAGCTGATGTGGTTCACGCGCGACCTGCTGCTCGCCGGGCTCAGGCAGTGGGCGCGTGGCGTGGTGTACTGGAACCTGGCGCTCGACGAGCAGCACGGCCCGCATTTCGGAGGCTGCGACGCCTGCAAGGGCGTGGTGACGATCCACTCGCGCACCGGCGAAGTGGATCGCAACGACGAGTACTACGCGTTCGCGCACTTCAGCCGGTTCGTGCTGCCCGGTGCCGTGCGGGTGGGGTCCACCGCCACCGACAAGGGCATCGACAATGTGGCGTTCCAGAACGCTGCCGGCGGATCGGTGGTTCTGGTGGTGGTCAACAGCAATGCGCAGGCCAGCCGTATCTCCGTGAAGCAGGGCCGGACCCGCTTCGAATACGCGTTGCCGGCGCAGAGCGTGGCGACCTTCGAATGGAACCCGGACCAGGCAGGCAGCCCCGCGGGCACGACCGGCCCGTTGCCGCTCGATTCGCCGCTGGCCGGAAAGCCGCCCGGCCCCGCGGCCACCGGCGGGCGGGACGGCGAGCGCAAGCTGGCCGAGTGATGCCGTGTTCCAACGAGTGCCTTTTCTCCATCGACGGGGTCGCATGATGTACCCGATTTCCGCTTTGCTTCGAAGCGTGGCCGTCGCGGCGATGCTCCTCGCGGGCAGCGCCGTGCTGCCGCCTTGCGCGCAGGCGGCGCCCGCCACGCGCGGTCCGAAGGTGGTGGTCATCAGCCTGGACGCCTTCGGTGCGGCCAGCCTGCGCGAGCCGCAGCTGCCCGCGCCGACGCTGCAGGCATTGATGCGGCGCGGCGCCTATGCGGTTTCGATGCAGCCGATCAACCCCACCGTCACCTGGCCGAACCACACCGCCATGGTCACCGGCGTCGACGCGAGCCGGCATCACGTGCTGGTCAACGGGCTCATCGTCGACCAGCGCACCGCCACGCCGCCGCGAATCGACATGGGCGCGCCGAAGTCGCGGCTGGTCGCCGTGCCCACCGTCTATGACGCCGCGCACCAGGCGGGCATGACCACGGCACAGGTGGACTGGGTCGCCATCGAAGGCGCGCGGAGCATCGACTGGCAGTTCGCCGAACATCCCGATCCCGATGGCACCATCGAGCAGGGTCTGCTGCGGCAGGGCGTCGTCACCCACGACCAGCTCGCGCATTTCGGTGAGCCGTCGCAGGCGTGGCGCGATCGCATCTACACCCGCGCGGCGGTCGACATCATCCGGCAGCATCACCCCGACCTGCTGTTGCTGCATCTGCTGGCGCTGGACAGCATCGAGCACGAGACGGGCTTCGGCAACGACGCGGGGCGCAATACCATCGCCTTCCTCGACGACCGCGTAAAGGAGGTCGTCGACGCGGTGCGTGCCGCCGGCGATCTCGACCGCACCACCTTCATCATCGTCTCCGACCACGGCCAGCAGAGCGTTCGCCGGCTGTTGCACCCAAACGTGCTGCTCAGGCAGGCCGGCTTGCAGGGCGGCTCCACGGGTCGCCCCGCCTTCTGCCTGACGGATGACGGGTTCGCCCTGGTTTTCCAGCGGCACGCCACGGAAGCCTCGATCAGGAAGATGAAATCGCTGTTCGCGGGCAAGCCCGGCATCCGCGCGGTGCTGACTCCCGCCGAGGCGGCGAAGCAGGGCTGGCCGGTGCCGGCGCAGAGCGACCAGGCGCCCGATCTGCTGCTCTACGCCGCGGACGGCTACGCTTTCAAGGAAGGCGACACGGGCGACTACGTGACGCCGACCCGGGAAATCGGCGCCCACGGCTATCCCCATTCGAACCCGCTGATGCAGGGCATCTTCATCGCCGCGGGCGCCGGCATCCGGGCCAGGGGCGAAATCCCGGCCTTTCCCAACCTCGACATCGCGCCGACCATCGCGCAGCTCCTGCACGTTTCTCTCGGCACGGTGCAGGGCAAGCCGCTCATGGAAATTCTGGAACCGCCGGGCCAGGCAGCGCCGACGCCGGCGCGGGCGGCGTCCGCGGCGGGCAGGTAGGCCGAAGGCCGGGTGGCACGCGCGGAAAGGGGGGGCCGCGGTGCTTGCGGATGATGAACGGGTGCTCGGGATCGGAACGCCGGCGCGGCCGGCGGCGTTCCGGTCCGGTGCTACAGTGCTGCGCCTCCCCCCATGCCACTGCGAAGCGAGCCACGCGATGACGATCCAGGCCTTCTATCCCATCGGCACCCCCGGACGTCCCTGGGGCGACGCGGAGGTGGCGGCGTGGCGAGCGCGGCAGGCGGTCAGGCGCAGCTACGCCGCGGACGTGCTGAGCGCGATCGAGGCCCTGCGCGCGCGCTTCGACGTATCCGAATACGGCCGGCTCGACTATGCCTCCGGCAGCTATCCGCTGTTCGCGATCAGGAGCCGCGGCTGGCGCGACGAACTTCCCGTGGCACTGGTGACCGGCGGCGTGCACGGCTACGAGACCAGCGGCGTGCACGGGGCGCTGCAATTCGTCGAGCGGCATGCGGCGGACTACGCGGGGCGCATCAACCTGCTCGTGGCGCCCTGCGTGAGCCCGTGGGGCTACGAGCGCATCCATCGCTGGAACCCCGACGCGCTCGACCCGAACCGCTCGTTCCGCGCCGATAGTCCGGCGCAGGAATCGGCGGCGCTGATGCGGCTGGTCGCGCCGCTGCGCGATCGCGTGCGCGTGCACATCGACCTGCACGAAACCACCGACAGCGACGAGAGCGAGTTCCGCCCCGCGCTGGCCGCGCGCGACGGCAAGCCGTTCTCGCCGGGCACCATCCCCGACGGCTTCTACCTGTGCGCGGACAGCGCGGATCCCCAGCCGGCGTTCCAGCAGGCGGTGATCGCGGCAGTGGCCAGGGTCACCCACATCGCGCCGGCCGATCCCGACGGCACGATCATCGGTTCGCCGGTGGTGGCGCCGGGCGTGATCGAATACGCCTGCCGCGAACTGGGCCTGTGCGCCGGCATCACCGATGCGCCGTACCGGACCACCACCGAGGTCTATCCGGACAGCCCGCGGGCGACGCCGGAGCAGTGCAATGCGGCGCAGGCAGCGGCGATCCGTGCGGCGATCGACTTCGCGCTGGCGCACGGGGCGCTCGAAGGTGGCACGGAGTCCGCGTGAATCCGCCTCGATCGCGCGTGCCGTTCGCGCCGGCAGGCTCGCCTGAAGATCGCCGGATGCTCCGCGACGCCAGCCCCGCCGACTTCCCCGCCATCCTCGCCCTCAACGAGGCGTTCGTGGCCGTGCTGAGCCCGCTCGACGGCGCGCGGCTGGCCCGCTTGCATGCGCAGGCGGCGCTGCATCGGGTGATCGAATCCGCCGGACGGGTCGAAGCGTTCCTGCTCGCGTTCCGCGAAGGGGCGGACTACGACAGCCCGAACTACCGCTGGTTTGCGCAGCGCTATCCGCGCTTCCTGTACGTGGATCGCATCGTGGTGGCCGGCGACGTGCAGGCGAGCGGCGCCGGCCGCCGGCTCTACCGCGAGCTCCATGCGCTCGCCGTGCGCGACGCGGTGCCGCTGCTCACCTGCGAATTCGACGTCGAACCAGCCAACCCCGCGTCCGAACGCTTTCACGCCAGGTTGGGTTTCCGCGAAGTCGGTCGGCAGCAGCTGCATGGTGGGCGCAAGACCGTCTCGCTGCAGGCGCTCGACGTCGTCGCGGGGCACGCCCCGTTGGCCAACCCCGACGCCGCTTGAGAGCCTGCCGCCTTGCCGCGGCGGCAAGCGGCTATGCTGGCCGGGCGCTCACGCCAGGAAGTCCACGCCATGACCACGGTCTCCGGCAAGACCAAAAACGGGTTCGACTACGAAGGCGAGTACGAACAGGCGAGTGCCGGCCGTGTGATCTGGACGGCCACGTTCCGCCAAGAGGGCGAATACGCCGGCATGCGGCACGGCTGCCTCTATGGCTTGCAGGACGTTGCACCGGCGGCGCTCGATGAGCTGGTGAAGGCCGATATCGCATCGACGTGGACGGACGCGACCTGACCGGTGTTCGGCCCCGGCCATGCCGCGCCTCCCGCGCCGGGCGGAGCGCGATCGTGCCGACGCCCGCGCGCATCGCGGCGGTGGCGCGAAACGGCACGCGCGGTAGCCGATAATGTCCGCTCCTTCGATTGGCGGGCATGACCGTGACTGACCATCGGCAGCCGTTGCTGCTGCTCCCTGGATTCCTGTGCGACGAAGACCTGTGGCGCGACCAGCTGGCGGGCCTGGCCGACGTTGCCGATGGCCGGGTGGCCGACCTGGGCCATGGTGACAGCATCGCCGCGCTGGCGCAGCAGGTGCTGGCGACGGCACCGCCGCGCTTTGCGCTGGCAGGTTTCTCGTTCGGCGGCTATGTCGCCCAGGAAATCGCCCGGCAGGCGTCGCCGCGCATCGAGCGGCTGGCGCTGCTCGACACCTCGTTCCACGCCGATACGCCTGAGCGCATCGCGCAGCGCCGGGCGGCCAACCGCACGGTCGGCCTGCCCGGGAAGTTCCGCGGCATGACCGAGCAGCTGCTGCCGGGCTTCGTGGCGCCGGCGCGGTTGCACGATGCGGCGCTGGCGCAGCGGATCAATGCGATGACCTTGCGCCAGGGCCGCGAGGTGTTCATCCGGCAGAACGCGATGCTGCGCGAGGACGGCGAGGCGGTGTTGCGCGGCCTGAGCTGTCCGGTCATGGTGCTGTGCGGCCGGCTGGACGTGCTCACGCCGCTGCCGCTGCACGAGGAGATGGCGGCGCTGATGCCGCAGGCGCAACTGGTGGTGGTCGAGGACAGCGGCCACATGAGTCCGATGGAGCAGCCCGCGGCGGTCACCCAGGCCATGCGAACATGGCTGTCGGCGTAGGCAGGGCGCCACCGGTCCCCACCCACGGAGCAAGCTCCGGAGCGGCGGCCACCGGTTTCCGGGTCCACCGCGGGAGAGCGTGTCGATGATCGGCTTGCGTGTTCGAACCATGTCCGACAAGGCCTTCGCCGTCGGGCTCGGCCTGAAGGGACTTGATGGCCTCAGCGAGGTCGTCGGCGGACTCTGGCTGCTGCTGCTCGGTCCGCTGCGGTTGCAGGCCTGGATCGGTGCGCTGGTCGCGCCGGAGCTGCGCCAGGATCCCTCTGACTTCATCGCGACGCACGTGCTGCACTGGGCCGCGCAGTTCGACCAGGGCTCCGTGCTGTTCGCGGCGGTCTACCTGCTGTCCCACGGCGTGGCGAAACTGGTGGTGATCGTGGAGATCCTGCGCGGCAGGCTGTGGGCCTACCCGGGCCTGATCTGGCTGACCGCGGCGTTTGCCGCCTACCAGATCTACCACATGGCCGTGGCCGGGCCTTCGTTCGCGTTCGTGGCGTTGACCCTGTTCGACCTGCTGATCATCGCGCTCACCGTGGTCGAGTACCGCAAGCTGCGGCATCACGCCGGCGAATCGCGCGCGGCGGGCTGACCGGCGCGCGGCGCCGTCGCGACTGTCCGGCTGTCCGGCTACGGTGCGGCGGCTGTCCGCGGACAATCCGCCGCCATCCTGCGCAGCGCTGACGGATGCAGGCGGGACAAGGCTTCGCGCGTCCCCCGCCGGCTTGGCATGGCGATTGCAATCCGTGAATCACAGGGAAACCCATCCACGCGGAGACACGTCATGAAATACGAATCGATGATCCTGGCCAGTCTGTTCACTGCCTGCTTCGCCCTCTGTGTCCTGGTGATGGGCGCCATGCTGGTGACGAGCGTGCAGCCGGTGCAGATCGCCGGCGCGCAGGCGGCGCCGGTGCCGGCCGCCACGGCGGGTTAAGGCCGCGCCGTCGCACGAAGGCGGCAGGTGGCTGCGGACCATGGCTTTGGTCATGGGTGGCCGCGCGAAGGATTGGGTAGGATCGAGAGTCCGTTCCACGACAGAGATCCATCTCATGAAGCATTCCGTCGCGCTGGCCCTGGCGATCGCCCTGTCCGGCTCCATGGCCGCCTGCTCCGACGCCGGCTCCGACAGGAAGAACGCCGCCGCGCCGCAGGCGCAGGCCGGTTCGGCGGCCGCCGACGGCGGCAATCCGTTCTTCAGCGAAAGTCCGCTGCCGCTGCATTACCCGCAGTTCGACAGGATCAGGGACAGCGACTTCGCGCCCGCCTTCGACCGCGGCATGGCCGATCATCTCGAGGAAGTCGAGGCGATCGCCGGCAACGCCGAGGCGCCCACGTTCGACAACACCATCGTCGCGCTGGAGAAGTCCGGGCAGATCCTCACCCGCACCTCGACCGCGTTCTTCAGCCTGGTCGGCGTGGACATCAACGACGCGCGCAAGGCGATCCAGGCCGAGTACGCGCCGAAGCTGGCGGCGCATCGCGACGCGATCTCGCTGAATCCGCAGCTGTTCGCGCGCATCCAGCAGCTGTACGACACGCGCGACCGCCTGGGCCTGGACGCCGAGGGCGTGCGCCTGGTCGAGCGCTACCACACCGACTTCGTGCGCGCCGGCGCGAAGCTGTCCGACGCCGACAAGGCACGCCTGAAGGAGATCAACGGCGAGCTGGCGAAGCTGGGCACGACGTTCAGCCAGAACGTGCTGGCCGAGGTGAACGATTCCGCCGTGGTGGTCGACACGGAGGAGGAGCTGGCCGGCCTCACCGACGAGCAGATCGGCGCCGCCGCGGCCGCCGCGAAGGTGAAGGGCCTGGACGGCAAGTACCTGATCGCGCTGCTCAACACCACCGGCCAGCCGCCGGAAGCGCAGCTGCAGAACCGTGCCTTGCGCCAGCGCCTGCACGAGGCGTCGGTCGCACGCGGCAGCCGTGGCAACCCGTACGACAACACCGCGATCGTGTCGCAGGTGCTGAAGCTGCGCGCCGAGAAGGCGACCATGCTCGGCTATCCGACCTACGCCGCCTATGTGCTGGCCGACGAAACCGCGAAGACGCCGGAGGCGGTCAATGCGATGCTGACCAGGCTGGCGCCGCCGGCAGTGGCGAACGCGAAGCGCGAGGGTGCGGCGCTGCAGGCGATGATCGACAGGGAGCAGGCGGCCAAGGGCGAGCGGACGTTCGCCTTGCAGCCATGGGACTGGGCCTACTACACCGAGAAGGTGCGCGCCGAGAAGTACGACTTCGACCAGAGCCAGCTGAAACCCTATCTGGAGATGAAGAACGTGCTGGAGAACGGCGTGTTCTACGCCGCCGGCCAGCTCTACGGGCTCAGCTTCAGGCAGCGCACCGACCTGCCGGTCTACAACTCCGACGTGCTGGTGTACGACGTGTACAACGCCGACGGCAGCCAGCTGGCGATCTTCCTCGCCGACATGTACGCGCGGCCGTCCAAGCGCGGCGGCGCGTGGATGAACGCCTACGTGCAGCAGTCCGCACTGACCGGCAACCTGCCGGTGGTGGCCAACCACCTCAACGTCACCAGGCCGGCCAGCGGCCCGACCCTGCTGAGCTGGGACGAGGTGAACACGATGTTCCACGAGTTCGGCCATGCGCTGCACGGCATGTTCTCGAACGTGCAGTACCCGTACTTCAGCGGCACCAGCGTGCCGCGCGACTTCGTCGAATTCCCCTCGCAGGTGAACGAGATGTGGGCCGACTGGCCCAGCGTGCTGGCGAACTACGCGAAGCACTACCAGACCGGCGCGCCGATGCCCAAGGCGCTGCTGGACAAGGTGCTGGCTGCTTCGAAGTTCAACCAGGGCTTCGCCACCACCGAGTACCTCGGTTCGGCGATGCTTGACCAGAGCTGGCACCAGCTCGGCGCGGACAGGATCCCCGACGCCGCCGGCGTGATGGCGTTCGAGGCCGCCGCGCTGAAGGCGAACGGCACCGACTACGCGCCGGTGCCGCCGCGCTACCGCACGCCGTACTTCAGCCACATCATGGGCGGCTACGCAGCCGGCTACTACGCCTACATCTGGTCGGAAGTGCTGGACGCGAACACGGTGGAGTGGATCAAGGCCAACGGCGGGCTCACCCGCGCCAACGGCGACCGCTTCCGCGCCACCCTGCTCTCGCAGGGCGGCAGCAAGGACGCGCTGCAGCTGTTCCGCGATTTCGCCGGGCACGAGCCGCAAATCGAACCGTTGCTGAAGCGTCGCGGGCTCGACGCCGCGGCCGACTGATCCGAAACGCCTGCTGGAAACCCCACCGCCCGGAGCGATCCGGGCGTTTTTCGCGGAGCGGCCGCGCCGCGGCGATCTGGCTCGCCGGACTCAGTGCACGTAGTTGAGCGCCACCGCCGGGGTGACCGTGGTGGCGGTGCCATGCCCGCCGGTGATCACGCGCACGCCCAGCAGCATGCCCACGCGGGCACTCCAGTTGTATTCGACCGCCGGCGCGAAGCCGAACGCCGTGCTGGTGCCGGTATCGATGCGCAGGCGTGAGGTTGCCTGCGTGCCGCCGGGAAGTGCGATATCGCCGCGCACGCGGGTGTCGTGGCTGTGCCGGTAGGTGAGGTCGAATGCGAGCACCCAGCGCTGGCTCAGGCTGTATTCCCATGCCCCGTTGACGAGCAAGGAACGGCCGGGCCGGGCGCTGCCGCGGAAGCCGTCGGGCGTGCCGTAGACGCTGGCGCCATCGATCTGCGCCGTGCCGGAAAACGACTGCGCCACGTTGAAGCGCATGCGCAGGATGCGGCCGTTCGCCAGCCAGAAATACGTCTGCGTGTTGAGCTGCAGCGTGGTGGTGCGTGCCCCGCCGCCGAGGCCGTCGGCGTGGCGGTTGCCCAGCCGGTCGTACTTGCCGGTCGGCAACGTCTGCTGCAGCTGCAGCGAGATCGCGGGGGCCGAGCTGCCCTCGTGGAACTGGGTCAGCCGGTATTGCGCCTGCACGCTGACATCGCCGAATCCGATGCGGGAGCTGTCGGGGCCGCCGTCCATCCGGTTGTAGCCCAGCACCGGCACCAGCCCGACGGTGAGCCGGTCGGTGAGCCCGTACAACATGTAGGTGAGCGAGCCGTAGCCATCCGTGTGGGCCGAGTGCACGTCGTAGAGGTAGGGCTCGACCAGGACGTGGCCGCGCGGCAGCGTGGCGGCTGAATTGGCCAGCATCGGCCCGGTCCACCACGCGTCGTCCAGCGACTGGCGGGGTGTCGGCGCGGTCTGCGGATACGCCGCGTGCAGCGGCAGGGCAATGCCCAGCACACCGCAGAACAGCAGGATCCGGCGGCCGACCGGCGGGTTCCTGATGATCGGTCTCGCGCCGTTTTTCTTCGCGCACACGTGTCGTTCTCCCCCTAGCCTGATTTTTGGTTTCCCGGACCGTCGCCGTCGCCTGCGGTGCATCACAGCCCCTGCCGGGAGTGGCGCAGCATGCGCGCAAGGAACAGGCGCAACACCCCGTTTCTTGCCATGCCACGCGGCGGGCCGGGCGCAGGGCGGCCCCGGTCCACGGCGCAGGATACATGGCCGCCACGGCGCGCCGGTTGCATTGGCGGGGCGGTGGCGACACGCTGTCGTGCATGCAGCCACGAGGTCGGTCCATGACTATGAAAAAATTCCTGCCCATCGCGCTGGCCGGATGGTCGGTCCTGTTCGCCGTCACGGCGACGGCCGCCCAGCCCGATGCGCAGAAGACCCGCGCCTACATCGACCATGCGTGGACCACGCTGACGCGCTCGATGGACGACTGCTCGGCCCTGCGCGATTCCAAGCTGGGCACGCAGCCGGTGCTGTACCTGCCGGCGGATCTGCCCTCGCCGCCGGCGCTGGCCGCGGTGAAGAAGCGCTGCAACGTCGACGTGCGGGTGCTGCCTCGGGCGATCGGCCAGCTCGGCGACGTCGCGCCGGCCACGCTGCCGCGGCAGGGCCTGCTCTACCTCCCGCATCCGTACGTGGTGCCAGGCGGCTTCTTCAACGAAATGTACGGCTGGGACAGCTACTTCATCGTGCTCGGGCTGGTCGCCGACCACCGCGAGGCGCTGGCCCGCGACATGGTCGACAACGCGCTGTTCGAGGTGCAGTACTACGGCGCCGTGCTCAACGCGAACCGCAGCTATTACCTGACCCGTTCGCAGCCGCCGTTGCTGGGCGCGATGATCCGTGCCGTGCTGGACGACCCGGACAGCTTCAAGGACAAGACCGAAGCCCGTGCGTGGCTGGAGCACGCGTATCCGCTCGCCGTGCGCGACTACTCCACCTGGACGCGCAAGGAACACCAGGCCGGCGCGACCGGCCTGGCGCGCTACTACGACTATGGCGGCGCGGCCCCGGTGCTGGAGATGCGTGACAGCAGCTATCTGCGTGGCGTGATCGACTGGCTGCTCGCGCACCCGTCGGAGGATCCCGGCTATCTGGTCAAGGCCTCCGAACATCCGGATGCGGCGGAAGTCGCGCGGCTCAAGGCCGCCAGCTGCGACGTCGAGGCCTCGAAGGTCTGCGCCGGCGCCTGGTCGAAAGGCTATCGGCTGAGTGCCGACTACTACCTGGGCGACCGCGCGATGCGCGAATCGGGCTTCGATACCACGTTCCGCATGGGTCCGTTCGGCGGTTCCACCCACCAGTACGCGCCCGTGGACTTGAACAGCCTGCTGTACCGCTACGAGCGCGACCTGCACGATTTCGCCGTGCAGCTGGGGCGCACGGCGGATGCCGCGCGCTGGGCCGATGCCGCCGCGGCGCGGCACGCGGCGATCGACAAATATCTGTGGCGCGCCGACCAGGGCATGTACATGGACTACGACTTCGTGCGCGGCAAGCCATCCGACTATCACTTTGTCGCCACTTTCTATCCGCTGTGGGCCGGTGTGGCCTCGCAGGCGCAGGCCGCATCGCTACGCGGCAAGCTCGGCATCTTCGAGCGCAAGGGCGGCCTGCAGACCAGCGACCACGCCAGCGGTGCGCAGTGGGATGCGCCGTTCGGCTGGGCGCCGACCAACTGGCTGGCGGTGGCGGGGCTGGACGCCTACGGCTTCCACGATGACGCCCGCCGCATCGCGCGCGAATTCACCGCAACCATCGACCGCAGCCTCGCCGCCGACGGCACCATCCGCGAGAAATACAACATGGCCAGCGGCAACGCCGACGTGAAGATCAGCGCCGGCTATACCACCAACGTGATCGGCTTCGGCTGGAGCAACGGCGTGTACCTGAAGATGCAGGCGCTGCTGCGGGAGCCCTCCGGGAATCCGTAAGAGTCGTGCCCCTCACGCGGATTCAGGGCGCGGCGAGGCTCGCGGTCATGGCGCGTCCGCTGCTGCACTTGAGGTACGGCGAAGCGCTCAGCCAGCGCGAGTCGGGGTAGTAGGAGAACACGTACTGGCCGCCCTTGAGGGCGTCGATCAGCGGCCGCGCGATCGCGGTGCGCACGGCCGGGCAGCCGTAGCTGCGGCCGATGCGGCCCTGCTGGCGGGCGAGTGCGGGGTTGACGTAGGACGCGCCGTGGATCACCAGCGCGCGCTCCAGCGCATGGTCGTTGGTCCCCGGTTCGAGGCCTTCCATGCGCAGCGAGTAGCCGTTGTGGCCGTCATAGGTGCCCAGCGTGCGGAACAGGCCCAGGCTCGACTGCAGGCTTTCCGGCCGGTTCGAGAATGTCGTCGCCAGGTTCTCGCCGGTGTTGCGCCCGTGCGCCACCAGCTCGCGGTACAGCAGCTTGCGTTTGGCCAGGTCGAACACCCACAGCCGCGGCTCGGTGGAGGGCTTCGAATAGTCGATCACCGCCAGCCGGTCGGACGGCGGCTGGCCCCGCGCGGCGGCGCATTCGGTGGCGGCGAGCGCCAGGCCGATCACCTTGGGGTTCGCGTTCGGCGCCAGCCGGCTGAGCGCGTCCTGCAGCGACGGTTCCGCGGCATGCGACACGGCGGAGCCGGCGGCGAGAAGCAGGATCAGGGCGGCGACAGGGCGCAGGAGTCGGCTCATCGGGACGGCTGGGCGTGGGCGGCATCGGGCATGCGGCCGTACATCGTAGCAACACCCCGTTAAGAAGCCGTCGGCCGTTGGCCGCATGCCGCGGTCACTTGCATGGCCGGGATGCTGTGCTATCACAATAGGCAATACTCGAACGGGAGCATGCTGTGCCGCCCATCCGTCGCCGTTTCCTGGGGCGCATCGCCCTGTTGATGCTGGTGCTGGGAAGCCTGGTGCTGGGAAGCGCGCTGCACGCGCAGTCCACGGTCGAGCAGCCGTTGAGTCCGGTGGCCGAGCAGATCCGCGAACGGGTCGAGCAGTGGCGCGTCGCGCATGCCGACGGCGAAGCCGCCATGACGCCCGGCAATGTGGTGGCCGCCTTCTATGAGCAGAACCGGTTCGCGCCGGCGTGGACGCGCCCGGGCGATCTCGATCAGCTGCTTGCTGCGCTGGGCGACGTCGCCGGCGACGGCCTCGATCCGGAAGACTATGCGTTGAGTGAGCTGCAGCGTCGACGCAGCGTGCTGAGCGATCCGCAGGCCACGCCGCAGCAGCGCGCGCAGTTCGACCTGCTGGCCACCGATGCCTGCCTCGCCGCGCTGCTGCACCTGTATCGCGGCAAGGTCGATCCGGCCACGCTGGACACGCACTGGAACTACGACCAGCGCCAGCTCGACCAGGCGCAGGGCCTCAGGGCGGTGCAAGACGCGCTGGCGCAGGGCACGCTTGGCGGGCTGTTCGCGCGGGCACGGCCGCAGAACCCGTTGTACGGCCAGCTGCGCACGGCGCTGGCGAAGCTGCGCGAGGTGGCGGCGCAGGGCGGCTGGCCTGCGCTCGCCGACGGCCCCACGCTGAAACCGGGCAGCCGCGATCCGCGCGTGCCGGCGCTGCGCCAGCGGCTGCGCCTGGCCGGGTATCCGGTGGGCGAGGGCGTGGACGACCTGTACGACCCGGCGCTGGAGGCCGCGCTGGAGCAGTTCCAGCGCGAACAGTACCTGGCCGCGGACGGCCACCTGGGCAAGGCCACCCTGGCTGCGCTGAACCTGCCGGTCGCCGCGCGGATCGGGCAGCTGCGCGTGAACCTGGAACGCGCGCGCTGGCTGCTGCACGAGTTGCAGGGCAGGTTCGTGGTGGTCGACATCGCCGGCTACCAGGTGGCCTACTACCGGGACGGCAAACCGGTGTGGCGTTCGCGCGTGCAGGTGGGCAAGCCGTACCGCAGCACGCCGGTGTTCAAGTCGAAGATCACCTACCTCACGCTCAACCCGACCTGGACGGTGCCGCCGACCATTCTGAAGAACGACATCCTGCCGAAGCTGCGCAAGAACCGCGGCTACCTCGCCGCCAACCGCATCCGCGTGCTGGACGGCCAGGGCCGCGAGCTGTCGCCGGCCAGCGTGGACTGGGCGCACCCGCGCGGCATCGTGCTGCGCCAGGACGCCGGTCCGGGCAATTCGCTGGGGCGGCTGGTGATCCGCTTCCCGAACGAGTACGCGGTGTACCTGCACGACACGCCGCACCAGGATCTGTTCGCCAACGAGCAGCGCGCGAACAGCTCCGGCTGCATCCGGGTGGAGCGCCCGCGCGAGCTGGCCGAACTGCTGCTGGACGACCCGGCGCGCTGGAACCGGGCCGGGATCGACCGCGCGATCGACACGCTGAAGACGCAGACCGTGATGCTGCGCGAGCCGGTGACGCTGCTGCTGGCGTACTGGACGGTGGACCTGCGCGAGGACGGCCGGGTGGGCTTCCGCCCCGACGTCTACCAGCGCGATCCGCCGCTGCTCGCCGCACTGGAGCGCCCGCGCGTGTCGCCATGGCCGTCGGCAGCCATCACGCAACCTTGAGGGCACCTCGTGGGTCCGTCATCCCGGCGAAAGCTCACCGCTGTCGGGAATAAATCCATGCCTTGGTGACGAAGCAGTACTTGTGCGCCCTCCCCTGCTCGCAGGGGAGGGCTGGGGTGGGGCCGCTCTTGGCAAGCGAGGAGCAAGGGCAAGAGCTTTACCCCCTCCCAACCTCCCCCTGCAAGCAGGGGGAGGAGCAGAGGTTGTGCGGTCCGCCTCTGCTCGAAGCAAAAAACGCCGCACCCGGCGGGGGCGCCGGGCGCGGCCAAGGTTTGAACCGATCCACTACCAATGCATCGGGCGCCGGCGGCGGAGCGGTCCGCGCCGGCCGGGGCAGTGTGCCCAGCGTGGGTCTCACCGACCGGGATTGCCCTGATCCCGGTCAGGGCGCCCGGCCGGGCCGGACGCCACCATCGCCGGCGGCGGATGTGCCGCCATTGCCCTGGAGACCGTACCGATGCTGTTTCAAGTGAAGGATTTCGCCGGCGATACCGGCGCCATCGCCGCCATCCTGCGCGCCCATGACGCCAACGCACGGGTCACCGGCGAGCCCGTCGCGGGACAGCTCGACGTGGCGGCGCAGTTGACCTCCAGCCAGGTCATCGCCGCCCTGCACGAGGCTGGATACGAGGCCGTCCGCGTGTCCGAGCCGCGGCAGATCCACGTCAGCGGCGGCAGCTCGTGCTGCGGCAGCTGCTCATGACGCGCTGACGTCGTCCGCGCCGCGAGGCCGCGCCCGCGGCTTGCGCGGCCCCGGCGCGGAGCGGCGTCCCTGCGCCGCGTCGATCGTGTCGATCCAGCCCGCGCGCGCCTGCGGGAACGCGTCCGCGTACGGCACGTACGGCTTGATGTCGAGGATCGGCGTGCCGTCGAGCAGGTCCACCCCGCGCACCCGCAGCGCGCCTTCCTCCACCGCCACCAGTTCCACCGCCGACAGCCCGATCGCGTTGGGCCGGTGCGGCGAGCGCGTCGCCAGCACGCTGCGCTTGCCGCCGCCGCGCGGCGGGCGCACCTCGGCCTTCCAGCCCTCGCTGCGGTGGAACGCGAACAGCAGCCAGATCCGCTCGAAGCCGGCGAGGTCGCGGAATGCCGCCGCGGGAAAACCCGGCACGAACTCGACCACGGCTTCGGCCGCTGCCCCGGTCTCGGTGCCGGCCACCACGGTGGGCTGGTGCGGCGCGTCGATACGCTGCGCATACGGCGAGCGCACGAAGGCGATCGGATGGCAGGACAGGGCGTGCAAGCTATCGGGCGCAGTGCTCATTGCGGCATTATCGCTCCTTCGCCCCGCTTCCCCGCCGAGGACGCCATGAAATTTCTCGTGATGATCTACTGCGACGACGCCTTGCTGGAGGCACTGCCCGAGGGCGAGTTCGACACCCTGATGCACGGTTGCTTCGCCAAGGCCGACGCCCTGCGCGCGCAGGGACGACTGCACGATTCGCAGCAGCTGGAAGCACCGGCCACCGCACGCACGCTGCGCGTGCGCAACGGCCGCACCAGCGTGGTCGACGGTCCGTTCGCCGAAACCAAGGAATACCTGGGCGGCTTCAACCTGATCGAGGCCGCCGACATGGACGAGGCGCTGCGCATCGCCGCGACCTTCCCGTGGGCGCGCACCGGCGCGATCGAGGTGCGCCCGGTGCGCGACATGGACCTGGTACGGCAGCGGGTAGGTGCCTGACATGCGCGACGACGACGATTTTGACGACGACCGCGAGGTCGACGGCGACGATGATTCGGTCGAAGCCCTGGTCTGGCAGTTGCTGCTGCTGATCAATCCCGGCGACGAGGAGACCGCGCTGCAGCAGTTCGGCGAATATCGCGAGGCGCTCGCCGAAGACGGCGACGCCGAGCCGGTGGCCCTGATCGCGCGGGTGATCGACTGGCGCTCGGGCTTCATGGTCGCCGAGGATGATCTGCGCTCGCTGGTGCAGGCGCTGGACGAACTCAGCGCGCGCTGGAACCTGTCGATCGACTGGGCGGGCGATCCGGACGACGACGACTATTTCGACGATACCGATGCCGGCAGCCTGCTCGGCATCGCCTACGACCGCCTGGCCGAATCCGGCTATACCTTGTGGACGTGGGAAACCGACGACGATTCGTACGCCGGCTGGATCACCCTGACCCGCGACAGCGAACCGATGCGCGAACTGGCCGCCGCGTTGCACATCAACCTGCGCCTGGGCAGTGACGCAAGTTGAGCCCAGCGATGGGGCAAGTTGCAGCGAAGCGGGCTGAGTACTTGGGGTGGTGCAGGGTGCGGCATCAACGGCCGGTTCCGACAGGCAACGGGCTCCGGGGCATTCCATGCTGCGGCTGATCGGCCGGAATGGCGTGCCGCGCAGCCGCCGGTCGTGCGCTCAACGAGGCGGCTTGATATCGGGAAACATGATCCTGGAATCGTGCAGCCATCCCGGCTCTTCCTTGTACATCTCGCGGACGATGTCCTTGATCGTCTCGATGTAGTCGGACTGGTCGTTGGCCCGATGGATCATGATCAGCGGCGAGGTCGCGTCTTCGTCGTCGATGTCGCGGTAGTGGATGTCGTGGCGCAGCGCCTGGGCCGAGGCTGGCACCACGCACAGGCCGACCTCGGCTGCGACCAGTCCCAGTGCGGTCTGCAGCTCGCGCACTTCCTGCACTTCGCCCGGGCGCACGCCGCGGTCGGCGAGCAGCGACAGTACGGAGTCGGCGAAGCTGGGGCGTGGCTCCTTCGGATAGACGATCAGGTTCTGCTGGGCGAGCGCATCGATCGGTAGCGGGCCTTCGCCTGCGGACAGTGGGTGGTTGCCGGGTATCGCCAGCACCAGGCGTTCCTCGCGCATGATCACGCGCTCCACTGCCGGGTCCGGCACGCGGATGCGGCCGAATCCCACGTCGATGCGGCGATTCTTCAGCGCCTCGGTCTGTTGCGCGGAGAGCAGCTCCACCAGCTGCACGTCCAGGTCCGGATACCGCTGGCGCAGCCGCCGCACCACCAGCGGCAAGCCGCCGTACAGGGTGGAGGAGACGAAGCCGATCGACAGCACGCTGCGCTCGGACTTGCCCAGCCGCCGCGTTGCCAGCCTGGTCTGTTCGATGCGGCCGAGGATCTGCAGCGCCTGCTCGTAGAAGTAGCGCCCGGCGTCGGTGAGCTTGAGCGGACGGCTGCTGCGCACCAGCAGCTGCACGCCGAGGTCGTCCTCCAGCTGCTGGATCTGCCGGCTCAGCGGCGGCTGCGCGATATGCAGCAGTTCGGCCGCGCGGGTGAAGTTGCGCTCGCGTGCCACGGCGACGAAGTAGCGGAGTTGACGGAGGTCCACGCAGGCGCCTGCGACTAATGGCTATCCAGGGTATGTTGCAGTGCAGCTAAGTCATGAAAACCAAGGCTTGCGGGGGGAACTATACCGTACAGGTATCAAGCGAGACTGTAACAGTCTTGGACCGTGCGTGCCGATCGTACGAAGAATCGGCCCATGCACATCACCCCTGCTCATGTTCCGAACCAGGCGCCGCGCATCGAGCGCGTCGAGACCCTGCTGCTCGACATCCCGACCATCCGTCCGCACCGCATGTCGGTGGCGACGATGCATGCGCAGACCCTGATGATCCTCCGCCTATGGTGTTCGGACGGCATCGTCGGCATCGGCGAAGGCACCACCATCGGCGGCATGTCTTACGGCCCGGAAAGTCCGGAAGGCATCAAGCTCACGATCGATACATACATGGCGCCGCTGCTGAAGGACGGCGATCCGACCCGCGTGCGTGCGCTGATGGCGAAGATCGGCAAGCTGGTGAAGGGCAACCATTTCGCCAAATGCGCGGTGGAAACGGCGCTGCTGGATGCGCAGGGAAAACGCCTGGGCGTACCGCTCTCCGAGCTGTTCGGCGGTCGCCTGCGCGATCGCCTGCCGGTGGCGTGGACGCTGGCCTCGGGCGATACCGCGCGCGACCTCGCCGAAGCCGAGCGGATGCTGGCCGAGCGTCGCCACAACGTGTTCAAGCTGAAGATCGGCATGCGCCCGGTGCCGGACGACGTCGCGCACGTGGCGGCGATCAAGCGCGCCGTCGGTGACCGTGCCAGCGTGCGGGTGGACGTCAACATGGCGTGGAGCGAAACCGACGCGGTGCGCGGCCTGCCGGCGCTGGCCGACGCCGGCTGTGATCTGGTCGAACAGCCGACCGCGAATGCCGCGTCGCTGGCGCGGCTGACTCGGCGCTTCCCGATCGCGGTGATGGCCGACGAGTCGGTGCAGGGTCCCGAGACCGCCTACCAGCTGGCCTGCGCGCGCGCCGTCGACGTGTTCGCGGTGAAGACCGAGCAGGCTGGCGGCCTGTTCGCGGCGCAGCGCGTCGGCACGATCGCCGATGCCGCCGGCATCGAGTTGTACGGCGGCACGATGCTGGAGGGGCCGGTCGGCACCGCGTCCGCCGCGCATGTGTTCAGCACCTTTCCGAACTTGCAGTGGGGCACCGAGTTGTTCGGACCGCTGCTGCTGACCGAGGAGATCCTGGTCGAGCCGCTCGCCTACAGCGACTTCCAGCTCACCGTTCCCACCGGTCCCGGTCTCGGCGTCGTGCTGGACGAGGACCGCGTGCAGTTCTTCCGCCGCGATGCCGCGCACCGCACCGTCAGCGTGCCTGCCGGCACCGTTACCACAGGAGTCTGAGCATGCTTTTCCATGTCCGCATGGATGTGCGCATCCCGCACGACGTACCCGCCGAAACCGCGGCGAAGCTGAAGGCCGACGAGAAGGCGCGTTTCCAGCAGCTGCAGCGCAGCGGCCAGTGGCGCCACATCTGGCGCATCGTCGGGCAGTACTCGAACGTCAGCGTGTTCGACGTCGCCGACGGCAGCGAACTGCACGACCTGCTGCTGTCGCTGCCGCTGTTCCCCTACATGGACATTGCCGTGATGCCGCTGTGCCGGCATCCGTCGTCGCTGCACGACGACGACCGCTGATCCCGACCGCACAGATCGCCATCCAGTCAACACCGAACGAGAGAGAGCCGACACCATGAGCGTCAAGACCGTCCCAACTTCCGAGGTCCAGGACTTCCTGAAGGTCGCCAGCGGCCTGCAGTCCGTGGCAGGTACTGCCCGCGCCAAGCAGATCGTGCATCGCGTGATGAGCGACCTGTTCCAGGCGATCGAGGACCTCGACATCACTCCGGACGAGTTCTGGAGCGCGGCGAACTACTTCAACCAGCTCGGTGCTTCCGGCGAAGCCGGCCTGCTGGCTGCGGGCCTCGGCTTCGAGCGCTTTCTCGATATTCGCATGGACGCCGCCGATGCCGCCGCCGGCATCCAGGTCGGCACGCCGCGCACGATCGAGGGCCCGCTCTACGTCGCCGGTGCGCCGATCTCGGACGGCGTGGCCCGTCTCGACAGTGACGCCGACGAGGGCCAGGTGCTGATCATGCACGGCACCGTGCGCGACCTCGCCGGCAGGCCGCTGGCCAACGCGATCGTCGACGTGTGGCACGCCAACAGCAAGGGCATGTACTCCTATTTCGATGCGTCGCAGAGCGCGTTCAACCTGCGTCGCCGCATCCGCACCGATGCGCAGGGTCGCTACGAGTTCCGCAGCATGGTGCCGAACGGCTATGGCTGTCCGCCGGACGGTCCGACCCAGGCGCTGCTGGACTTGATCGGCCGTCACGGCCAGCGCCCGGCGCACATCCATTTCTTCGTCTCCGCCGACCAGCATCGTCACCTCACTACCCAGATCAACATCGATGGCGACGCCTATCTGCACGACGATTTCGCATTCGCGACGCGCGACGAGCTGATTCCGCCGGTCCGGCGGATCGATGCGCCGGAGGCGATCAAGGCGCGTGGACTGGATGCGCCCTATGCCGACATCGAGTTCGACTTCGTGCTGACTCCGCTCACCACGGTGGTGTCCGAGCAGGTCGTGCAGCGTGCACGCGCGGCGGCCTGACCCGGCGACGGCACTTTCCCACCCATGCCGCACCGGTCGCGTACGACCGGGCGGCCAGATGCGAGTTCAAGTCATGGTCCAGCCCATCATCGAGACACTGCAATCGGCCTTGATCGAGGACGCGGAGGCCGGCGTTTATCGCGTCCGCCGCGACATCTTCACCGACCCGGACATCTTCGAGCTGGAGATGCGGCACATCTTCGAAGGCAACTGGGTATACCTGGCGCATGAAAGCCAGCTGCCCGAGCCCAACGACTACCTCAGTACCTGGATCGGTCGCCAGCCGGTGGTGATCACGCGCGACAAGCAGGGCGAGCTGCATGCGCTGATCAATGCCTGTGCGCATCGCGGCGCGATGCTGTGCCGGCGCCACCGCGGCAACAAGGGCAGCTTCACCTGTCCGTTCCACGGCTGGACCTTCAGCAACAGCGGCAAGCTGCTCAAGGCCAAGGACGCCAAGAGTGGCGCCTACCCGCCGAGCTTCGATGTCGATGGCTCGCATGACCTGAAACGCGTGGCGCGTTTCGCCTCCTATCGCGGCTTCCTGTTCGGCAGCCTCAACGCCGACGTGCTGCCGCTGGAGGAGCATCTCGGCGAGACCCGCGTGATCATCGACCAGATCGTCGATCAGGCGCCGCACGGGCTGGAGGTGCTGCGCGGCAGCTCGTCCTACACCTACGACGGCAACTGGAAGCTGCAGGCCGAGAACGGCGTCGACGGTTACCACGTCAGCTCGGTGCACTGGAACTACGCGGCGACGATGGGCCGGCGCAACTACGACGAAGGCGGCACCCACGCGGTCGATGCCAACGGCTGGTCGAAGGGCGTCGGAGGCGTCTACGGATTCGAGCATGGCCACCTGCTGCTGTGGACCCGGCTGCTGAACCCCGAGGTGCGCCCGGTGTACGCCCATCGCGAGCGTCTCGTGGCCGAACTCGGCGAGCAGCGCGCCGACTTCATCATCAACCAGACGCGCAATCTCTGCCTCTATCCGAACGTCTATCTGATGGACCAGTTCTCCACCCAGATCCGGGTGACGCGGCCGCTCGCCGTCGACAAGAGCGAGATCACCATCTACTGCTTCGCGCCGAAGGGCGAGAGCGCCGAGGCGCGCGCGACGCGCATCCGCCAGTACGAGGATTTCTTCAACGTCAGCGGCATGGGCACGCCGGACGACCTGGAAGAATTCCGCGCCTGCCAGCACGGCTACCAGGGCATCGCCATGCCGTGGAACGACCTCAGTCGCGGCGCCGATGGCCACTGGGTCGAGGGTGCCGACGACAACGCGAAGGCGATGGGCATGCAGCCGCTGATCAGCGGCACGCGTCCCGAAGACGAAGCCTCGTACCTCAGGCAGCATGGCTACTGGGCCGAGTGCATGCGCAAGGCGATCGCCGCCGAGCGCGGCGACGCCGGGCAGGCCGCCGCGGTGGAGGCTGCGCCATGCGTCTGAGCCACGAACAGATCGCCGCCTTCGTCTACCGCGAGGCGCGCCTGCTGGACGACCGCGACTGGGATGCGTGGCTGGCGTGCTATGCACCCAAGGCGGTGTTCTGGATGCCGGCCTGGGACGACGACGACACGCTGACCGCGGATCCGCAGAGCGCGATCTCGCTGATCTACTACCCCAGCCGCGAAGGTCTGGAGGATCGCGTGTTCCGGATCAAGACCGAGCGCTCCGGTGCCAGCCTGCCGGAGCCGCGCACCGCGCACAACATCAGCAACCTGGAAGTGCTGTCGCAGGAGGGCGGGCGCATCGAGCTTCGCTTCAACTGGCACACGCTCAGCCATCGCTACAAGACCACCAACAGCTACTTCGGCACCTCGTTCTACACCTTGGACTCGAGCGGGCTGGACACCAGCGGCGGACAACCGCTGATCGTGAGCAAGAAGGTGGTGCTGAAGAACGACTATATCCACCAGGTGATCGATGTCTATCACATCTGACGCGCCTGTCTGCTTTCGTGAGGTGAGCTTGTGAGCTTCCGCATCGCGCTGAGTTTCGAGGACGGGGTGACCCGCTTCATTGACTGCCGGCCCGGCGAATCCGTCCTGGATGCCGCCTACCGGCAGCGCATCAACCTGCCGATGGACTGCTCCGATGGCGTCTGCGGCACCTGCAAGTGCCGTTGCGAACAGGGCGCCTACGATCTCGGCGACGACTACATCGAAGAGGCGTTGAGTGCGGACGAGGCCGGGCAGGGTCTGGTGCTGACCTGCCAGATGAAGCCGTCCTCCGATTGCGTGGTGGCGGTGCCGCAGCCCTCCACCGCCTGCAAGACCGGCACCGCCAGCTTCGAAGCCACCGTGCGGCGCATCGTGCCGCACGGCGACGCGGCGCTGGAGCTGGAGCTGGAGGTGGCCGCCGATGCGGCGGCGCCGGTGTTCCTGCCCGGGCAGTACGTCAACATCGACGTGCCCGGCAGCGGACGGACGCGCTCGTACTCGTTCAGTTCGGCGCCAGGCGTGCGCCGCTGCTCGTTCCTGATCAAGCAGGTGCCGGATGGGCTGATGAGCGGCTACCTGGGCCGCGCGCAGCCGGGCGAGACGCTGTCGCTGACCGGGCCGATGGGAAGCTTCTATCTGCGCGACGTGCAGCGCCCGCTGCTGATGCTGGCCGGCGGCACCGGACTGGCGCCATTCCTGTCGATGCTGGAAGTGCTGGCCGGCAGCGACGGCACGCCACCGGTGCAACTGCTGTATGCGGTCACCCGCGAGCAGGACCTGGTGCTGGTCGAGCAGTTGCAGGCCTATGCCGAGCGCCTGCCGAACTTCCGCTTCGCCACGATCGTGGCCGCGGCGGAGTCGGCGCATCCGCGCAAGGGCTTCGTCACCGACCACCTGGTGGCCGACATGCTGTACGGCGGCACGGTGGACGTCTACCTGTGCGGGCCACCGCCGATGGTCGATGCGGTTCGCCGTCATCTCGCCGAGCTGGGCGTGACCCCGGCCAGCTTCCACTACGAGAAGTTCACGGCCAGCATCGCAAGCGTGAAGGAGGCGGCGTAATGGCCCGCGCCGACCGCTTCAGCGGCAAGAGCGTGGTGGTCACCGGCGCCGCGCAGGGCATCGGTCGCGAGGTCGCGCTCGACATCGCCCGCGAGGGCGGCCGACTGGTGCTGGCGGATCGCGCCGCGTTCCTCGCCGAGGTCGCGGAGGAAGTGCGCGCGCTCGGTGCCGGATGCGTGGCGGTACAGGCCGATCTCGAGACCTATGACGGGGCGCACGAGGTGATGACGGCGGCGATGCGTGCGCACGGCCGCATCGATGTATTGGTCAACAACGTCGGCGGCACGATCTGGGCGAAGCCCTACGAACACTACGAGACGGCGCAGATCGAGGCCGAGATCCGCCGCTCGCTGTTCCCCACGCTGTGGTGCTGCCACGCGGTGTTGCCGGCGATGCTGGCGCAGGGCGGCGGCAGCATCGTCAACGTGTCCTCGGTGGCCACGCGCAGCATCCACCGCGTGCCGTATGCCGCCGCGAAAGGCGGCGTGAACACGCTGACCGCGTCGTTGGCGTTCGAGACGGCCGGCCGCGGCATCCGCGTCAACGCCGTCGCGCCGGGCGGCACCGAGGCGCCGCCGCGCAAGACGCCGCGCAACAGCGCCGCGCCGGATGCGCAGGAAGCCGCCTGGTACCAGGCCATCGTCGCGCAGACCGTCGACTCCAGCCTGATGAAGCGCTATGGCAGCCTGCGCGAGCAGTCCGCCGCGATCCTGTTTCTCGCCTCGGACGAGTCCTCCTACATCACCGGCACCGTCCTGCCGGTCGGTGGCGGCGACCAGGGCTGAGCATGGCTATGTACACCACCATCCCACTTTTCATGGCGGGCAGGACGCCGCTGGAGCTTTACCATGGCTGAAATATGTTCCCTGCGCGAGGCGGTGTCGGGCCTCATCCACGATGGCGACACCGTGGCCATGGAGGGTTTCACGCACCTCATTCCACATGCGGCCGGTCACGAAGTGATCCGCCAGGGCCGGCGCGATCTGTCGCTGGTGCGCATGACGCCCGACCTGATCTACGATCAGCTGATCGGCGCCGGCTGCGCGAAGGCGTTGCGCTTCTCGTGGGGCGGCAACCCCGGCGTGGGCTCGCTGCACCGCCTGCGCGACGCCGTGGAAAAGGGCTGGCCGCGCCGGCTCGATATCCGCGAGCACAGCCATGCGGACATGGCCAATGCGTATGTCGCCGGCGCTTCCGGCCTGCCGTTCGCGCTGCTGCGCGGCTACATCGGCTCGGACCTGCCCAGGGTCAACGACAGCATCAGGTTCATCGACTGCCCCTATACCGGCGAGAAGCTGGCGACCTCGCCGGCGGTCAATCCCGATGTCACCGTGGTCCACGCCCAGCAGGCCGATCGCCAGGGCAACGTGCTGCTGTGGGGCATCCTCGGCGTGCAGAAGGAAGCGGCGCTGGCGGCAAAGAAGGTCATCGTCACCGTCGAGGAAATCGTCGACCGGCTCGATGCCGCGCCCAATGCCTGCATCCTGCCCAAGTGGGTGGTCAGCGCGGTGTGCCTCGTGCCCGGCGGCGCGGCACCGTCCTACGCGCACGGCTATTACGAGCGCGACAACCAGTTCTATCTGGCCTGGGATGCGATCGCGCGTGACCGCGAGCGGTTCACCGCGTGGATCCAGAAACACATACTCGACACCGCGGACTTCGCCGGTTTCCAGCGCGTTCATGCCGAAGGGCTGAGGGAGGTGGCCGCATGAGCAGCTATACCACCAATGAAATGATGACCGTCGCCGCGGCTCGCCGCCTGCCGGATGGCGCGGTGTGCTTCGTCGGCATCGGCCTGCCTTCAACGGCGGCCAATCTGGCGCGGCTGACCAGTGCGCCGAACGTTGTGCTGATCTACGAGTCCGGCCCGATCGGCGCCAAGCCCGACGTGCTGCCGCTGTCGATCGGCGACGGCGAACTCGCCGATACGGCCGATACGGTGGTCTCCACGCCGGAAATCTTCCGCTACTGGCTGCAGGGCGGGCGTGTCGACGTGGGTTTCCTCGGCGCCGCGCAGATCGACCGCTTCGCCAATCTCAACACTACCGTGATCGGTCCGTACGACGCCCCGAAGACGCGCCTGCCCGGCGCCGGTGGTGCGCCGGAGATCGCCGGCTCGGCCAGGCAGGTGTTCATCATCATGCGCCAGTCCACGCGGGCGTTCGTCGGCAAGCTGGATTTCGTCACCTCGGTCGGGCACATGGGCGGTGGCGACGCGCGCAGGCAAGCCGGTCTGCCGGGCGGTGGCCCGACGGTGGTCGTGACCGACCTGTGCGTGATGGAGCCGGACCCGGTGACGCGTGAACTGACCGTGGTGTCGATCCATCCGGGCATCAGCCGCGAGCAGGTCACCGGGGCCACCGGCTGGCCGATCCGGTTTGCCGACAGCGTGGTGGAAACCGCTGCACCGGAAGTTTCCGAGCTGGAAGCCCTGCGCGGGCTGCAGGCCCGTACCGACGCCCACGGCAAGCAGCAAGGGAGTGCCGAATGATGGACGAGGTCTTCATCGTCGATGGCATCCGCACCCCGATCGGCCGTTACGGTGGCGCGCTGGCCGGCGTCCGCGCCGACGATCTCGGTGCCGTGCCGCTGGCGGCGCTGTTGAAGCGCCAGTCGTCGCTCGATCCCGAGCGCATCGACGATGTGTTCATGGGCTGCGCCAATCAGGCCGGCGAGGACAACCGCAACGTTGCGCGCATGAGTCTGCTGCTGGCCGGGCTGCCGGTCGGCGTGCCGGGAGTGACGCTCAATCGCCTGTGCGGTTCCGGACTCGATGCGGTGGGCAGCGCGGCGCGCGCGATCCGCGCCGGCGAGATGGATGTCGCCATCGCCGGCGGCGTCGAATCGATGTCGCGTGCGCCGTACGTGATGGGCAAGGCCGAGGGCGCGTTTGCGCGCAGCCAGCTGATCGAAGACACCACGATGGGCTGGCGCTTCATCAATCCGGCGATGCAGGACCGCTACGGCGTCGAGCTGATGGGCGAGACCGCGGAGAACGTCGCCGCACAATACGGCATCGCGCGCGAAGACCAGGACCGCTTCGCGCTGCGCAGCCAGCAGCGCAACGCGAAGGCGCGCGCCGCCGGTTTCTACGATGACGAAATCACGGCGGTCACGGTGGCGGGCCGCAAGCGCGGCGAGTCGACCCAAGTCACCGTCGACGAACATCCGCGCGGCGACACCACGCTCGATGCGCTGGCCAGGCTCAAGCCCCTGTTTCGCACGCCGGGCACCGTGACCGCCGGCAATGCTTCCGGGATCAACGACGGCGCCGCCGCGCTGCTGCTCGCCTCCGCGGCGGCTGTCGAGCGTCATGGCTTGCGGCCACGTGCGCGCGTGCTCGGCCTCGCCACCGCCGGGGTTGCGCCCACCGTGATGGGCATCGGGCCGGTGCCGGCGACGCAGAAATTGCTGGCCCGCCTCGGCCTCGGCATCCACGATTTCGACGCGATCGAGCTCAACGAAGCCTTCGCGGCGCAAGGGCTGGCCTGCATGCGCCAACTCGGCCTCGCCGACGATGCCGAGCACGTCAATCCCAACGGCGGCGCGATCGCGCTGGGCCATCCGCTCGGCATGAGCGGTGCACGGCTGGCGCTGACCCTGTTGCGTCAGCTCGAAGCCTGCGGCGGCCGGCGCGGCCTCGCCACCATGTGCATCGGCGTGGGGCAGGGCATCGCCCTTGCCATCGAACGCGTATGAGTGCGGCCATGGAAAACCGGTCCGGTTTTGTCGAGGCCAACGGCGTGCGCCTGCACTACCGGACCGATGGCCGCGCCGACGCGCCGTGGCTGCTGTTCTGCAACTCGCTCGGCACCGACCTGACGATGTGGGACCGGCAGATCGCGGCTCTGGGCGAGCACTTCCACCTCCTGCGCTATGACCGCCGCGGACATGGCCGCTCGGCCACGCCGGCCGGTCCGTATTCGATGGAGGCACTGGGCCGTGATGTGCTCGGCCTGCTCGACGCGCTCGGCATAGCGCGTACCCACTTCTGCGGGCTGTCGATCGGCGGCCTGGTCGGCCAGTGGATCGCGCTGCACGCACCGCAGCGGCTGGATCGGCTGGTGCTGTGCAGTACCGCCGCGAAGATCGGCACCGGGGACGGCTGGCGCGCACGCATCGAGCAGGTGCGCGAGCACGGCATGGCGTCGATTGCCGAAGCCACCGTGTCGCGCTGGTTCGAGCCATCGTTCGCGGCGACGCAACCGGCGGCCGTGGCCGACATCCTGGCACGCCTGCAGCAGACCGGGGTCGAGGGTTATGCCGGTTGCTGCGCGGCGTTGATCGACGCCGACTTCCGCGCCGCGCTCGGTCGTATCGACGTGCCGACGCTGGCGCTGGCCGGTCGCGACGACCCGGTCACGACACCGGACGATCTGAGGGCGCTTGCCGCGGGCGTGGTCGACGGTCGCTACGCCGACGTCGCTGGCCGGCATATCTGCAACATGGAATCGGCGGGGCCTTTCGATGATCTGCTGATCCGGTTCCTGACGGCGGCATAACGTCGAGCGCTGCGGCCCGCTATTCTTGGCCTCCGATTCCCTCCGCGAGACGACCATGCTGCAACTGATCGGTTTCGACGGCGACGACACGCTGTGGCACAGCGAGGGCTACTACCGCCAGGCCGGCGATGCGTTCGCCGCCATCATGGGGCGCTACGTGGACCTGGGCGACCAGCACGTGCACGACAGCATGCTGGCCACCGAACAGCGTAACCTCAAGCTGTTCGGCTACGGTGCCAAGGGCATGGCGCTGTCGATGGTGGAGACCGCGATCGCGGTCAGCGACGGCCGCATCAGCGCCGCCGACATCCATCGCCTGGTCGAGCTGGGCAAGGCGGTGCTGCAGCATCCGGTGGAACTGCTGCCCGGCATCCGCGAGGCGGTCGAGGCGGTGGCGGGCAAGTACGAGGTGGTGCTGATCACCAAGGGCGACCTGTTCCACCAGGAGAAGAAGGTGGCCGAGTCCGGGCTGGCCGATCTGTTCCGCCGCATCGAGATCGTCTCGGAGAAGAACGCCGCCACCTATCGCCGCGTGCTGGGCGAGTTCGCGCTGCAGCCGGCACAGTTCGCGATGGTCGGCAACTCGCTGCGCTCGGACATCGAGCCGGTGGTGCGGCTGGGCGGCTGGGGCGTGCACCTGCCGTATCACGTGACCTGGGCGCACGAGCTGGAGAACGGGCTGGACGCCGACGAGCCGCGCGTGCTCACGGTGGATGCGCCGGCAGCGATCCCGGCGGCGCTGGAGCGGCTGCGCGAGCTGGCGAGCGCAGCAGCGTAGGGCGGACATTGTCCGCCGCCGCACCTAGTCGTCGAAGCCGGTATAACCTTCGGGGAACACCGGCGTGCCGTCCGCTTCAAGCCCTGTCATGTCGGCCAGTGCCTTCGCCGCAGCGACCTCGGCAACGTCCTTGTCGCGGAAGCTGCGGTTTTCGCAGATCGAGTAGTACACCGGAAAACCGTGGCGGCGCGGGGTGATCGCCAGCCACGCCGCATAGCGCGAGCCTTCCAGCGTGGCGCCGGAGCGGGCAAGGTAGTCGTTGAACTCGCGCTCGGCCATGGACGACGGTTCCGGTCGGAAAGTGTGCAGTGTATAGCGTGGCCCGCTTGCTTCATCATGCCGCGATGAGTGCCGACCTGTCACCGCCGCCGCGTATCGTGCTGGACACCAACGTGTGCCTGGACCTGTTCGTGTTCCATGAGCCGCAGTCCGCCGCGCTGCACGTGGCGATGCAGTGCGGCACGATCGAAGCCGTCACGCGTGCCGATTGCCGCGACGAGTGGCTGCGCGTGCTGCACTACCCGCAGCTGCCGGTCACCGACGCCACGCGGCCGGCGATCGAGGCGGCGTTCGATGCGCTGGTGCGCTGCCTGCCGGACGAATTCGCCACGGCGCCGGGCGCGGCGCCGCTGCCGCGCTGTGCCGATCCGGACGACCAGAAGTTCCTGGAACTGGCGCGGGCATCGGGCGCGCGCTGGCTGGTCAGCAAGGACAACGAACTGCTGAAGCTGGCCCCGCGCTGCGCACGCGACGCACTGTTCTGGATCGGCCTGCCGCAGGCATGGTCGCTGCGCGAGGCTTGAGCGTCGCATCGCCGCCGCTACGGTGCCGTGGTGTACTTGATGGCCCGCCTGCCGAGATGCGCCATGCTCACCCCGTACACCATCGGCTGCCCGTACTGCGGCGAGCCGGTCGAGATCCTGCTCGACGCCTCGATCCCCAGCCAGCACTACATCGAGGACTGCCAGGTGTGCTGCCGGCCGATCACGCTCAGCGTGGAGATCGACGAAGACGGCGAACCGCAGGTACGCGCCAGCGGCGAGAACGAGGCCTGAAGTTGGCTCCTCCCCCCTGCTTGTCCCAAAGGGACTCCCTGCGGTCGCCACCCTCCCCTGCGTTGCAGGGGAGGGAGCCGAGACCTCCGGTGCCTCACCGTTGCCCGGCGAACGCGGTTGACCCGACGATGCCGATGCCTTGCGCCTGCAGCGCGGCGCGGGTGGTCTCGTCGCCGGCCGGTGTCACCGGGCGGCTGAGGTCCCACAGCACGCTGGCGCGGAAACCCAGTGCCTGCGCGTCCTGCGCGGTCCACAGCACGCACACGTCGCGCGCCAGCCCGCATACGAACACCTCGTCCACGCCGCGCTCGCGCAGCCAGCCGGCCAGCCCGGTGCTGGGGCGCGTGCCGTGCGGGCCGTGGTTTTCGCGGAAGCCGCTGTAGGAATCCACGGCGCTGTCGCTGCCCTTGCGGATCACCGCATCCAGCGCCGACCAGTCGATGCCGGGATGCAGCGCGGCGCCGGGCGTGCCCTGCACGCAATGGTCCGGCCACAGCGTCTGCGGCTGGCCGTACAGCGCGATCTGCTCGAACGGCGCGCGGCCGGGGTGCGAGCCGGCGAACGAGACGTGCCCGCGCGGATGCCAGTCCTGGGTGGCCACCACGTGGCGGAAGCGGCGCGCGCGCAGCAGCGCATCGATGCCCGGCACGATCGCGTCGCCCTCGTGGCAGGCCAGCGTGCCGCCGGGCATGAAGTCCGGCTGCACGTCGACCACGATCAGTGCGGCGTGCGGCGAGAGTGGCTGGTTCATGGGCTGACTTGTGCGGATGCTCCGGCGAAGTCTAGCGCGCGGCGCGCCATCCGCGGCGATGCCGCATAATGCGCGATGCAGTGGCAACGCGGTTCAGGGGTGCGCGATGCAGTACGACCAGTCGTGGATGGGTTACGGGATCGTCGGCGGGATCCAGGCCGGCGCGATCGCGGCAGCGGCGGGGCTGCTGCTGTTTTTCGTGATCCATTGGCTGGGCCGGCGCAACGGCTGGAGCTGGGGCCCGCAGATCGGCTGGTCGTTCCTGCTGGCGACCGCACTGGCCGCCAGCGGCGATCTGTGGAACCTGTTCTATTTCAATTACGGCCGGCTGCAGTCGCTGCAGCTGCTGAAGGTGAAGCTGGCCGAGGTGCACGACCCGGACCATATCGGCCTGCGCGCATTGTGCGAATTGCTGGGCGTGGTCGCCGGTGTCTACGTCGGCTGGGCACTCGCCAGCGGCGACTGGCGCCGGCGTTTCGGCGGGCGCCGCTAGCGTCGGTCAGCGCGCCGGCAGGTGGTGCGCGAACATCCACGGCCACAGCTGCGCGGTGGCGTAGGCCATCGGCCAGGAGACGTGGCCGACGCCGGGGAATTCGGTGTAGCGCACCTCGTTGCCGCGTGCCTGCAATGCCGCGTGCATGCGGTGGGATTCCGCCGGCGGCACCACGTCGTCGGCGGCGCCGTTGAAGATCCACACCGGCAAGCTGCCAATGTGCACGGCGATCCAGGCGTAGGGATCGGCCATCCCGGCGGGAATGCCGTCGACCTGCAGCCGGTCGCTGTCGTTGGGCTGGGCGATGCCGCCGCAGATGATGGCCGCGGCGGCGAACCGGCCGGGATGATCCACCGCGATCTGCCATGCGCCGTAGCCGCCCATCGACAGGCCGGTGAGGTAGAGCTGCCGGCGATCGCCGTGCCATTCGACGACGCTGTCGTCGAGCGCCTGCAGCGCCATCCGCTCGATCTCGCCGTGCCACGCGGCGCCCTCCGGCGCCTGCGGGATCACCACCACCGCATGGAAGTCCTTGCCGTGTTCGCGCAGCCATGGCGGCAGGCCCTGGCCAAGCTGTTTCCGGTTGTCGCTGCCGCGCTCGCCGCTGCCGTGCAGGAACAGCACCACCGGCCAGTCGCGTTTGGCCGTCCAGCCGTCCGGCACGAACACCTGGTAGCGGTAGGTGGTGCCGTGCAGTTCGAGCGAGCGCTCGACGAAGCGTGGCGGTTCGCCGGCGTGTACGGCCAGGCTCAGGGTCATCAGGCAAAGCAGCAGGGCGAGCTGGCGCATGGAAGGGTGCTCCGGGGCGATGTGCTTACAGCAGCGGGTCGAACAATCGTGCCACATGCATCGCCACCCGGCCCAGGTAGGGCGTATCGCGGTACTCGCGCTCGTCGATGGCCTTCGCGCGGGTGAAGTCCGCGTTGAGCATCGCCGCGACCTCGGCGGCGAAGGCGTGGTCGACGGCGAGGGCGGCGACCTCGAAGTTGAGCCGGAACGAGCGGCTGTCCAGGTTCAGGCTGCCGATCGCGGCGGTGTCGCGGTCGATCAGCAGCGCCTTCTGGTGCAGGAAGCCGGGCTGGTAGCGGAACACCCGGATGCCGGCGCGCACCGCAGTGTAGGCGTGCAGGGTGGAGGCGAGGAACACCGTGCGGTGGTCGGGCCGCGAGGGGATCAGGATGCGCACGTCCACCCCGCGCAGCACCGCCAGCTGCAGCGCCGCGCGCACCGCGTGGTCGGGCACGAAGTACGGCGTGCTCAGCCATACGCGCTGGCGCGCCGCGTTGATCGCGGCGGTGAAGAACAACGAGCCGGTTTCCTGCGGGTCGGCCGGGCTGCTGGCCACCACCAGCGCGCTGGCGTCGCCGTCGGCGGGCGGCGCCGGCGGCAGCGGCAGCGGCGGCGGCGCTCCGGTGATCCAGCGCCAGTCCTCGGCGAACAGCTGCTGCAGGTCGGCCACCGCCGGCCCGGACAGTTCCAGCTGGGTGTCGCGCCACGGCGCCAGCGGCGGCTTCAGGCCAAGGTATTCCTCGCCCACGTTGAGCCCGCCGACGAAGCCGCGCGTGCCATCCACCACCACGATCTTGCGGTGGTTGCGGAAGTTCAGCTGCAGGCGGTTGCGCCAGCGATGGGTGGCGAAGCGGTGGATCGCCACGCCGCCGGCGCGCAGTTCGTCGATGTAGCGCTGCGGCAGGGCGTGGCTGCCGATGCCGTCGAACAGCACGTACACGCATACGCCGGCCGCGGCGCGCTGCAGCAGCACCTGCTGCAGGCGCCGGCCCAGCGTGTCGTCGTGGATGATGAAGAACTGCACCAGCAGGCAATGTTCGGCCGCGGCCATCGCCGCCAGCATCGCGTCGAAGGCGGCGTCGCCGTCGATCAGCAGGCGCAGGCGGTGGCCGCTGCGGAACGGCCGGCCCTGCAGCGCGCTGATCGACGCGTAGCGCTCACACGCTGGGTCGGCCGCCGCCGCGGTGCCTGCGGCGGCGGCCGTCGGGTGCGCCCGCGGGTGTCCGATCCGATAGCCGAGGAAGCGGCTGGAGCCGAGGTAGAGGTACGGCAGCAGGGTGACGTACGGCAGCAACAGCAGGCCCAGGGTCCAGCCGATCGCACCTTGCGGCGTGCGCGTGTGCATCACCGCGTGCATCGCCGCAAGCATGCCCAGCAGGTGCAGCAGCACGACGCAGGCGGCGATCATCGCGGGCACCCGGAGGTCACGGCCGGGCGCTCAGCCGCCCAGCAACCGGTCCGCGAGATTGCGGGCCTGCTGGCGGATTTCCGGCATCGCGGTGGATTCCCACAGTGTGCCGCGCAACAGGCTGCCGATGGCGAACAGGTGGGGCCAATGCTGGCCGTCGTGTTGCAGGCGGCCGTCCTGGTTTGCCGCCATGCCGAGGCCGAGCGGATCGGGCACGATGTGCGCATTGGTGAGCAGTTGGCTGACCAGGCGGTGGTTGCTGCGGCGCACGTCAGTATCCAGGCCGACGGTCTGGATCACCAGGTCGGCATCGAGCACCTGGGTTGCGCCGGCGTGGCGGATACCCAATTGCAGCGCGTCGCCGGCGGCCTCCACCGCGTGCACGCGCCCGCGCCGGCGTTGCAGCCGGCCCTGCTGCTCCAGGGCGGCGATGGCTTCACCCACCAGCGGCGGCATGCGGTGGCGCACGCGTTCCCACGCCCAGCGCGCGTGGCGCATGAAGCGCGCGCGCTGCTCCGCCGACAGCTCGGCCCACAGGCCGGGCAGGTGCGGCCGCAGGCTGTCGACGACCGGGCGCCATTCGGTGCCTTCCTGCGCGATCGTCTCGCGCAGCAGGTGCATCCAGCGGCGGATCTCCGGTGCGTCGCGCATCGCCTCGACCAGTTCGGTGCCGTCCCCCGCCGGCGTGCCGGCGGCGTGCAGGTGCGCCTCCGGAAAGTGGCCGTGGCGCGAGACCGCGATCAATTCGGCCTGCGGCCAGCACGCGGACAGTTCCAGCACCACGTCGACCGCGGTGAGCCCCAGGCCGATGATCACCACCTTGCGTGGCGGCGGTTGCAGCTCGTCGAGCCGGGCCAGCAGTCGCCATGGATCGACCTCGTAGCGGCCGCTGGCCAGCGCTTCGGCGCCGACTGCGGCCAGCGGCTGCGGCGGCAGCGCGCCCAGCGCCAGCACGGCCGCGTCCGCCCGGTGACTTTCCTCGCCGTGGATCACGGTGACGCCGCCCGCTTCGGGCACCAGCGCGTCGACCGCGAACGGGACGATGTTGACGTGGTGCCCATGCACCTTGCCGTGTTGCAGCGCACGCGCCACCTCGGCTTCCAGGTAATCGCCGTAGCGGCGGCGCGGCAGGAAGTCGGTGCCGGCAGTGGCGGGATCGTCGCGCTGCACGAAATCCAGGAAGCCGCGCGGCCTGCCGGCGAACATGCTCATCGAGGCCGCGCGCACGTTCAGCAGGTGGCGCTCCGACGTGGTGGCATAGGCCACCCCGCGCGCGGGAGTGCCGCCGCCGGTGAACCAGTCCAGCTGCAGCGGTTGCGGCGACGCGCGCTCCAGCAATTCGCTGAGCAGGGTGGCGGCGGCGGCTCCGCCGCCGATGATGGCGACCCGTCGAAACATGGAACTCCCCGTGCGTGTGGTGTCGGGCGGGTCAGCCGGGCAGGCGGCCTGCGAGGGCGCTGCGTCGCGGCAGCGGCGCGCTCCACTGTCCGGTGGCTTCGGCCCGCTCGTAGGCGGAGTACTCGGCGAGGTTGCCGCCGTAGACGTGGAGCGACAGCGCTGTCTCGTGCCGCGACAGGTTGCGGCAGCGGTGCGCGTGGTGACGGTCGCCCTCGAACCAGGTGCCGTCGCCGGGGCCGAGCCAGTCGCGGCCGCGCAGGCGCAGATCGCCGGTGCTGGCGTCGCGGTGGTACGAATGCACCTCCAGCGCACCCACCAGGGTCATTTCCAGGCCCCACAGGCCGGCATGGTCGTGTACCGGGGTGACGTGGTTCGGCGGCCACGCCAGCACCAGCACGCTGACCGGCGGCCGGCCGCGCTCGGCCAGCAGCCAGCGTTCGAGGCCCTGTTGGCGGCTGCGCAACGAGGCCAGCCGGGTGGCCAGCGACAACGCATCCTGATGTACCACGCGTCCCAGTTCGCGCGCCATCAAGGCGAGGTCCGGTTGCTCGGTGGTGTGCTCCAGCGCGATCGCGCGCAGGGTATTCAGGATGTTCTTGTGCTTGCCCATGCGTGGAACCCGGCAGGGTGAGTGGGCGCCAGTGGAGCATGCGTATCGTTAAAGGCACGTAAGCCGGCGAGCCACCCGGCAGGCTCCCGCGCGGGCCTCTGGAAGCGGGGTTTTCGCCATGGCGAAAAGGCCCGGCCGGCATGGTTGCCGGCCGGGCACCCGCGTCAGGATGTCATTCGCGCAGGCTGAACGCCACTGGCACCCGCGCCCAGGCGCGCACGGGCCGGCCGTCCACCACCGCGGGCCGGAACAGCCAGCCGGCCAGCACCTGTTCGACCGCGCTGTGGTCGAGCAGCAGGTAGCCGCTGCCATGCTCCACCAGCACCTGTACCGGCTTGCCGGTTTCGTCCACCAGTACCCGCAGCAGCACGGTGCCTTGCATGCGCTGCTGCAGGGCGCGGGTGGGGAAGCGCAGCGGGGCCGAGCGGTAGGCCAGGCTGGCCTCGACCGGCGCAGCCGCTGCCGGGCCGGGCGTGGCAGCGGTCGGCAGCAGGGTCGGGGCCGCCGGCGGCGCGGCGACGTTGCCTTCGGTGGTGGGCACAGCGGCCGGCGGACTGCTCGGCAGCGGCCGCGGGTGCGCAACGGGCGCGGCGGGCGGATGCGGCAGGGGTTTCATCACGATCGGCGGCAGAGGCGGTGGCGGTTTCGGTTCGTCGAAACGGAGCGTGGGTATCGGGTTGATCCGTTCGATCGCGTGGAAAAACGCCGGGGCGCTGGGGCGCGAGGCGATCACGATCACGGCGAGGTTGAGTGCGATCGCCGCGCTGATGGCGGCGATGCGGTCGGGGTGGGGACGATGAGCTACGGCCAGGCTTGCGGACGACATGGCGACCTCCTGACAGCGATGGCTGGATGCGTCCATGCACGCTGCGCGGGGCGCAGGGGGAATCGTGGGGACGCGTCTGCAGGCTATGCCCGGCGCAAGTTTCCGCGCAAGTGGCCGTCCAGAAGGCTATCCGTCGGAGGGTGGTTCCGTGCGCCGCCCGCCTCGGCAGGCGGCCGTGCGGAAGGATCGGTGCGGCCCATCGCGAACGGGTTCCGGCTGCCATCACGGACAGGCGCGGGCGTGGATTCGCGGAGACCGGCGCGGTGCGGTACCCCGAAGCCGACCGTTGCGCAGCTTCCCGCACGACGTGGAAGGCGAAGTTGGAGCAATCGAAAGATCTTGCAAATGAGAATAAATATCAATATCGTCCAGTACCCAACCGGGCCGATGTGCCCGTCCGTCCACCCAAGGCAGCTCCATGTCCAATCCCAACCCTCTCGCTGCAGCGCTCGCCGTGGCGCTTCTTCTCGCGTTCGCCCCGCCAGTCGTCGCCGGATCCGCGCCGGGTCCGGAACAGGCCACCAATCTCAAGCCGATCAATGTCCGTGCGGCGAGCGTCGACAGCTACGCGGCGGCCGGCACGGACACGGCGACCCGGACGCGTTCCCTGCTGCGCGATATCCCGCAGTCGATCACGGTGGTGAGCGGCGACCTGATCCGCGACCTGGCGATGACGAGCATGGCCGACGCCGTGCGCTACATGCCCGGCGTCGGCATGGGGCAGGGCGAGGGCCACCGCGATGCACCGATACTGCGCGGCAACGGCTCCACGGCCGATCTGTTCATCGACGGCATGCGCGACGACGTGCAGTACTTCCGCGACCTGTACAATATCGAGCGGGTGGAGGCGTTGAAGGGGCCGAACGCGATGATCTTCGGTCGCGGCGGTTCCGGCGGTGTGCTCAACCGGGTCAGCAAGGTGGCCGATGGCCAGCAGCACCGCGAGCTGTCGCTGCAACTGGGCGAGCAGCAGCGCCGGCGCCTTACCGCCGACCTCGGCGAGGCGATCGGGGAGAATGCCGCGTTCCGTGTGACCGGGCTGTACGAGGATTCCGGGAGTTACCGCGATGGTGTCACGCTGAAGCGCTACGGCATCAATCCGACGCTCGCGTTGCGCGTCGGCGGGCACACCCAGGTGACGCTGGGCTACGAGCATTTCCGCGACGAGCGGGTCACCGACCGCGGCGTGCCGTCATACCGGGGGTTGCCGCTGCCCACCGCCGCCTCGACCTTCTTCGGCGATCCGCGGCGGAGCCCGACCTGGGTCACGGTGGACGCATTCAATGCCCTGGTCGACCACGATTTCGGCAACGGCGTGAGCTTGCGCAACCGCACCCGCTACGCCGATTACGACAAGTTCTACCAGAATGTATTCCCCGGTGCGGTCAACGCCGCCGGTACGCAGGTGTCGATCTCGGCCTACAGCAACGCCACCCGGCGCCGGAATCTGTTCAACCAGACTGATGTGACGTATGCACTGGTGACCGGCACAGTCCGCCACACCCTGCTCGGCGGAGCCGAGCTGGGCCGGCAGAGTACCGACAATCTTCGTCGTACCGGCTATTTCGGCGGGCCCGGCTTCGCCGCGACTTCGGTCAAGGTGCCGGTGTCGGACCCGCGCTACACGCTGCCGGTCGATTTCCGGCAGAGCGCGACCGACCCCAGCAATCACGGCATCGCCAAGGTCGCCGCGCTGTATCTCCAGGATCAGATCGAATTCTCGCCGCAATGGCAGGCGGTGCTCGGTCTGCGCTACGACCGCTTCACGGTCGATTTCCATGACAATCGCAGCGGCCAGGATTTCTCCAGCACCGACAACCTGGTGTCGCCGCGCGCAGGCCTGGTCTACAAGCCGGTTGAACCGCTGTCGCTGTACGCCAGCTACAGCATCGCCCACCAGCCACGTGCCGGCGAGCAGCTCACCTCGCTTACGCTGGGCAACCGCACGCTGGAGCCGGAGCGGTTCACCAACCGCGAACTCGGTGCGAAGTGGGATGTGAGCCCCGCGCTGGCGCTGACCGCGGCGGTCTACCGGCTCGACCGCAGCAACGTGGCCGTGACCAACCCGGCCTGGAACCCGGCGACCAATCCGGGCGTGCCGCAGTCGCTGCTGGTGGACGGCCAGCGCATCAAGGGCGTCGAGCTCGGATTCAGCGGCAGGCTGACTTCGGCGTGGAGCGTCATGGGCGGCTATGCCTGGCAGGAGGGCGAGATCACCAGGCCGTTGTCGCCGAGCCTCCCCGCCGGCACCCGGCTGGCGCAGTTGCCGAAGCACAGCGCTTCGCTGTGGAACCGCTACGACTTCAATCCGATGTGGGGTGCGGGTTTCGGCGCGATCCATCAAGGGTCGGTGTTCGCCTCCACCAGCAATAAGGTGACGCTGAAGAGCTACACCCGCTACGACGCGGCGGTGTTCCTGACGCTGAGTCCGCAGCTGCGATTGCAGCTCAATGTCGAGAATCTTTTCGACAAGCGGTATTGCGTCAGCGCGCACAACGACAACAACATCACCCCGGGTTCGCCGCGCGCGTTCTACCTGGGGGTGAACGTCAGGCTCTGAACCGGGGAGGCGGCCGTGGCCTCCGGCGGGAAGGGCATGTGGAAACGGCATGCATGCGAGGTTGTCGCCGGTAGGCAAGCGCCGGCGCGCCCGCTAAGGTGGGGGGACGAGAGCCGGCCCCAGGAGCGCTGCCATGTCCGCCACATCCGTCGCGGCGATTCCCCGTTACAGCTTCGGCGACGAGCTGGCCAGCAGCATCGTGCACGGCCTCGGCATCGTGCTCAGCATCGCCGGGCTGGCGACGCTGGTGGCGTTCGCCGCGCTGCACGGCAATGCGCTGACCGTGGTGGCCTGCGCGGTGTTCGGCACCTCGCTGGTGCTGCTGTACACCGCCTCCACGCTGTACCACTCGATTCCCGTGGCGGCGGCCAAGCCGGCGTTGCGCGCGCTCGACCACATCGCGATCTACCTGCTGATTGCCGGCACCTACACGCCGTTCACCCTGGTGGCCCTGCCGGGGACGTGGGGCTGGAGCCTGTTCGTGGCGGTGTGGGCGCTGGCGCTGGCCGGCAGTGCGCTGGAGCTGGGCCTGCTCGGGCGCCACCGCAAGCTGGCGGTGCTGCTGTACGTGGGCATGGGCTGGATCGGCATGGTCGCGTTCAAGCCGCTCAGCGAGCATCTGCAGACTGGTGGCATCGTGCTGCTGCTCGCCGGCGGGCTGGCCTACACGCTGGGCGTGCCGTTCTACCTGTGGCGGCGGCTGCCGTACCACCACGCGCTGTGGCACGGGTTCGTGCTGGCCGGCAGCGTGCTGCATTTCCTCGCCGTGCTGCTGTACGTGATTCCCGACCCGGCATGAGCATGCCGCCGGGCCTCGCGGCGCTGCGCCGTGAGCTGGAAGACGCGGCCACCCACCTGGGCCGGCCGCACGAGCTGCGCTTCCGGCCGATGTTCGGCGGCCTGATGGCTTACCTCGACGAGCAGCCGTGCGCCTGGCTGACGCCGGGCGGCCTGGCCCTGAAACTGGCGCCCGCCGACCAGCCGGCGCTGCTGCGGCTCGATGGCACCGCGCGGCTGGTCGCGAAACCCGGTGCGGCGCCGAGCCGGCACTACATCGTGCTGCCCGCTGCGCTCAGTCGCGACACCGTGCAGCTCGCCGGCTGGCTGGCGAAGAGCGCGCGGCGCTGATGCTCAGCGCTTGCGCTGCGCCGGCACGAACTGCGTGCGCACCGCCTCGGCCAGCTGCTCCGGCGGCAGCAGGCCCTGGCCGATCACGAAATCGTTGAAGGCCAGGCGGTCGAATTTCTGGCCCAGCGCCAGCTCGGTCTGCAGGCGCAACTGCTGCAGGCGCAGGTAGCCGTAGAAATATGCGTTGGCCTGGCCGGGCGCGCGGAACGTGTAGCGGCTGATTTCCTGCTGCGCCATCGCCTCGGACAGGCCGACCTCGTGGACCAGCACCTGGTGCGCACGCTCGGGCGTGATCAGGCCCAGGTTGAGCATCGGGTCGAGCCATGCGCGCGCGGCACGCAGCAGGCGTGCCTGCAAGGCGGCGAACTGGCCGGCCGGCGGCTCGTACGGCAGCATCTCGGACTCGGCATACAGCGCCCAGCCTTCCACGTTGACGCTGTTGAACGCGAACAGGCTGCGCGCCAGCGACACGCCGCGCTCGACCATCGCGGCGAACTGCAGCTCGTGGCCGGGCCGGCCCTCGTGCGCGGTGAGTGTCCACGCCGCGGCCTTGAAGGTGAAGTCGTCGTAGGCCTGGGTGTTGTCGCCGTTCTTGCCCGGGTTGCCCATGGTCAGCACGAAGGTACCCTGCTCGCCGTGGTTGTTGATGAACGGCGGCGGGTCCATGTGCGGCGCCGGCTGCGCCGCGGATTCGGCCTCCGAGGCCACCCGCATCTGCATCTTGCGCTGCGGCAGGGTGACGATGCGCTCGCGGCGGATGGTGTCCTCGATGTGGCCGAGCACCTCGCGGTACCACGGCTCCACCTGGTCCCTGCCCAACTGCTGTTTCTTCAGCGCCTTCAGCACGTCGCGATAGTCGGTGGCGTCGATGCCTTCGGCCTTCGCCACCACCGGCGCCAGCACCTGCATCATGCCGCGTAGCTCGACGAACTCCAGCTGCGCCTGTTCCATCAGCTGCTGCGGCGGGATGTCGATGCCGACCTGGCGCAGGTTGTAGGCATACAGCGGTTCGGGCAGGCGGAAATCGGCGCGCGCGCGCGGCAGCACGGTGCCGCGCACCCAGCCGTCGTACGCCTTCAGCTGCGTGTCCAGCGCATCCAGCGCGGCCTTGCCCTCGGCATCGTCCAGCTTGTACTTGGCGAACAGCTGGCGGATGCCCTCCACGTAGCGCGAGGTATTGGACAGCTTCTGCTCCACTTCACCCCTGTACGGGCCAAGCAGGGCCTTGTCGCCGAGCCTGGCGACGGTCTGCGCCTTCGCCAGCTCGGCGATCGGCGTGCAGCCGGGCGCCTTGCCTACGTAGCACTGCAACCGCTTCAGTGCCGACGGGCGGCGCGCGGCGGCCACGTCGTCCTTCAGCAGGCTGAATTCGCCACGGAACACCAGCTCGCCGACATCGGTGTACGGCAACAGGTACTGGCGGTCGAGGTCGATGCCCTCGATCCGCTCGGCGGCGGCCTTGATCAGGATCTGCAGGTCCTGCCGCACGTTGGCATCCTGCTCCGTGGCCAGCAAGCCCTGCAGTTTCGCCTTCGCCGCGACCAGCGCGGCGCGCGAGCGCTCGTCCACGCCGGGGCGGAGGTCGGCGACCTTGTCGTCGTAGCCGGACACGCCCACCTGCGAGGCGAACTCCGGCCTGAAGCGGGCGATCTGTTCGAGCAGGATCTGCGAGTCGGCGTTGCTGCGGGCGATCCAGGCCGGCGGTGCGGTCTGGGCGTGCAGCGAACCAGTCGCCGCCAGCAAGGCGGCGAAGGCGAAGGCGAAGCGTCTGGACATGGTGTTCTCCCTGGGGAAGCCCAAGCCTAGGCCGCCGCGCGTCCCGAGGGCATGTGCCGGAAGCTCAGCCGAACAGCATCGCCAGCCCGAACAGGCCCGCCATCACGAACGAGAGCACCAGTTTCACCAGGGTGCCGAGCAGCAGGCCCAGCCAGGTGCCGATGCCGACGTGGGCCGAGCGCAGCACGCTGGTGCCCGAGGCCAGCTCGCCGGCCAGCGCGCCGAGGAACGGCCCGAACAGCAGCCCGGGGATGCCGAAGAACATGCCGACCAGGGTGCCCATCCCGGCGCCCCACAGCGCCCGCTTGCTGGCGCCGACGCGTTTGGCGCCGAGCGTGCCGGCGACGAAGTCGACGATCACCCCGAGCGTGCCCAGCGCACCGATGAGCAGCAGCCACCACAGGCCCAGGTGCCGGTAGTCGTCCACCGCCGCAGCCAGCCAGATGCCGCCGAACAGCATCGGGATGCCGGGCAGGCTCGGCAGCACGGCGCCGGCCAGGCCGCCGGCGATCAGCAATGCGGCGAGTACGTACAGCGCGATGTCCATCAGGCAGGTTCCGTCGACAAGGCGATGGCATTGGAGCAGAAACGAGTGGAGAGGAGTGAGCAACGAGAGAAATCCGCGCACCGGTGGCACTTCCACGCGTTCCTCGTCCGGCTACTTCTCCACGAACGCCCGCTCGACCACGTAGTCGCCCGGTTCGCGCGTGCGCGGCGAGGCGTGGAAGCCGCGGCCGTCGAGCAGGGCGCCGAGGTCGCCCAGCATCGCCGGGCTGCCGCACAGCATCACCCGGTCGGTGGCCGGGTTCAGCGGCGGCAGGCCGGTGGCGTGGCCCATCGCGCCGTCGACGATCGCATCGGTGATGCGGCCGTGGTGGCGGAACGGCTCGCGCGTCACGGTGGGGTAGTAGATCAGCTTCTCGCGCACCAGTTCGCCCAGGTAGTCGTGCCGGGGCAGCTCGTGTTCGAGGTAATGCGCATAGGCCAGATCCTCGACCCGGCGCACGCCGTGGGCCAGCACGATGCGGTCGAAGCGCTCGTAGGTGTCCGGGTCGCGGATGATGCTCATGAACGGCGCCAGCCCGGTGCCCGTGCCGAGCAGGTACAGGTGCCGGCCGGGCTTGAGGTCGGTCAGCACCAGGGTGCCGGTGGGCTTGCGCGTGACGACCAGCGGGTCGCCGGGCTTGAGGTGCTGCAGGCGCGAGGTCAGCGGGCCGTTCGGCACCTTGATCGAGAAGAACTCCAGGTGTTCCTCCCAGCTGGCGCTGGCGATCGAGTAGGCGCGCATCAGCGGGCGGCCTTCCATTTCCAGCCCGATCATCACGAACTGGCCGCTGTCGAAGCGGAAACCGGGGTCGCGCGTGGTACGGAAGGAGAACAGGCTGTCGTTCCAGTGCCGCACGTCGATCACGTGCTCGGTTGCCATTGCCACCATGGTTGGTCGTCTCGCGTTGTTGCGCTGTCGGGTACCGGGGAAGTCGCATGCCAAGCCATCCGGCGGACCGGAGATGGGGACTCGCGGGGAGAGCGGCAACGGCCGCGGTGCCTTGCGAGCGCCGGAATGGACGCGGCGACAGCTGCGTAGGATACGCGAGCGGACCGCGCGGCGCCTGTGCCGGTCGCTCCGGGGCGAGCATCGGGCTGCCAGCCATTACAATGGCGGCATGTCCGGCTTGCCTTCACCACGAACCAGCGCTCTCCCCGCCGACGACTGGCGTGTGAGCGTCGCGCCGATGATGGACTGGACCGATCGGCACTGCCGCTACTTCCACCGCCTGCTGTCGCCGCGGGCGCGGCTGTACACCGAGATGGTGACCAGCGCGGCGCTGGTGCGCGGGAAGCAGCTGCGCCTGCTCGAGCACAGCCAGCAGGAGCATCCGCTGGCGCTGCAGCTGGGCGGCAGCGACCCGCACGAACTGGCGCAGGCGGCGCGCTTCGGCGCCGAGGCCGGCTACGACGAGATCAATCTCAACGTGGGCTGCCCGTCGGACCGGGTGCAGTCGGGCCGCTTCGGCGCCTGCCTGATGTACGAGCCGGCGCTGGTGGCCGACTGCGTGCAGGCGATGCGCGATGCAGTCGGCATCCCGGTGACGGTGAAGTGCCGCATCGGCGTGGACGACCAGGACGACTACGCCGGCCTGCAGCACTTCACGGGGCTGATGCTGGGAGCCGGCGTCGAGGTGCTGGTGGTGCATGCGCGCAAGGCCTGGCTGAAGGGCCTGTCGCCGAAGGAAAACCGCGAGGTGCCGCCGCTGGACTACGAGCGGGTGTACCGGCTCAAGCGCGAATTTCCCGCGCTGGCGGTGGTGATCAACGGCGGCATCACCACGGTGGCGCAGGTGCAGGCGCACCTGGCCCGGCTGGACGGAGTGATGCTGGGGCGCGCGGCGTACCACGATCCGTACCTGCTGGCGCAGATCGAGCATGCGCTGCACGGCGAGCCGTTGCCGGCCCGCGAAAGCGTGCTGCGGCAACTGCGGCCGTACATCGAGGCCGAGCTGGCGCGCGGGACCGCGCTGAAGCACATCAGCCGGCACCTGCTGGGCCTGTATCAGGGCGAGCCGGGTGCGCGCGGCTTCCGCCGCATCCTCAGCGAGGGCGCGCACCTGCCGGGCGCCGGCTGGGCGCTGATCGAGCGGGCGCTGGCGCCGCGCCCGCTGGTGGCGTGACAGCGCACGCCCGTCCGGTCAGTATTCAGCTGCGGTTCCCTAGGCTGAACGGCAACCGGAACCGAATCCGGATGGAATCCAGGCAACGATGTCGAAGCAACGCCTCCCGCTGGTCCTGACGCTGCTGCTGATCGCAGGCGGCGGCGTGCGTGCGGCCCAGCCGTCCGGGCCGCCATTGACCCTGGAGCAGGCGGTGGCGAAGGTGCAGCGGGAGACCGGCGGCAAGGTGCTTTCGGCCGATCCACGCAAGTTCGGCCGCCATACCGAATACCGCATCAAGGTGCTCGATCCGGACGGCCACGTGCGGGTGGTGGCGGTACCCGCCGAGGTTCCCCGGAGTGGTCCGTCGGCGGCGTCGCCGGTCGAGTCGCCCCGGGGCAATTTGCCACCGGTCAACTCGAATCTGCGTCCGGCCATCATCGACTTAGGCAACAGAGGGAGACACTAATGCGCATCCTGTTGGTGGAGGACGAGGCGCCGTTGCGCGAGACGCTGGCGGCACGCCTGAAACGCGACGGCTTCGCCGTCGATGCGGCGCAGGACGGCGAGGAGGGCATCTACCTCGGCCGCGAGGTGCCGTTCGACCTGGCGATCATCGACCTGGGCCTGCCCAAGATGTCCGGCATGGAACTGGTCAGGGCGCTGCGCGAGCACGGCCAGCGCTACCCGATCCTGATCCTGACCGCGCGCGGCAGCTGGCAGGACAAGGTCGAGGGGCTCAAGCACGGGGCCGACGACTATCTGGTCAAGCCGTTCCACGTCGAGGAACTGCTGGCGCGCATCAACGCGCTGGTGCGCCGCGCCAGCGGCTGGTCGAAGCCGGTGCTGGCTTGCGGCATGATCAAGCTGGACACCACCGCGCAGACGGTGACGGTGGAAGGCAAGCCGGTCGATCTCACCAGCTACGAGTACAAGGTGCTGGAATACCTGATGCTGCACGCCGGCGAACTGGTCTCCAAGGCCGACCTCACCGAGCACATCTACCAGCAGGATTTCGACCGCGACTCCAACGTGCTGGAAGTGTTCATCGGCCGGTTGCGGCGCAAGCTCGACCCGGAAGGCACCCTCAAACCCATCGAGACGGTACGTGGACGCGGATACCGCTTTGCCATACCACGCACTGACGGCGACGACGAGTGAGGCAAAGCCGCCGCGCCGCCCGCTGTCGCTGGCGGCGCGTGCGGCGATCGCCACCAGCTTCGTGCTGGCCGGGTTTCTGGGCCTGGTCGGGCTGACCCTCACGCAGACCAACAAGGCGCGTGCGCTGCAGACGCTGCATGATCGTCTCGAGAACTTCGCAATCGCGTACATCACCAACACCGACGTCAACCGGTACGGCCGGCTGCTGCCGCCCGACACGCCGCCGGATCCCAACTTCTCGCGGCCGGGGTCGGGCCTGTACGCGGTGGCGATCGGCGACGGCTTCCACTGGGAATCGTCGTCGGCGATCGGGCGCGACTTCACCTTCCTGAAGCAGCTGAAGCCGGGGCAGGGCCAGTTCGTCGGCCCGATCGACACGCGCATGGGGCGGCTGTACTACTACAGCTACGGCGTGGCGTTCGACACGCCGGACAGGAAAGCCGTGCGGCTCACCATGATGGTGGCGCAGACCGAGGACCAGCTCGAAGGCGAGAATGCGGTGTTCCGCCACACCCTGGTGATCTGGCTGTCGATCCTCGGCGTGATGCTGATCGTGCTGCAGCTGCTGCTGCTGCGCTGGAGCCTGACCCCGCTGCGCGAGGTGGCCAGCGACATGAGCCGGGTCGAGCGCGGCGACAGCGAGCAGCTGGACAGCCAGTACCCGCTGGAGCTGACCGGCCTGACCGAACGCATCAACGCGTTCATCACCAACGAACGCGAGCAGCGCACGCGCTACCGGCACACGCTGGCCGACCTGGCACACAGCCTGAAGACGCCGCTGGCGGTGATCCGCTCGCAACTGGAATCGCCGACCGCGGGCGACGAGGCGGCGCGGCGCGCCAGTGTGCTCGACCAGGTGCGGCGGATGAACGAGCTGGTTGCCTACCAGCTGTCGCGCGCGGCTACCTCGGGCCGGCAGACGTTCGCCAGCGCGGTGCCGATCGCCGGCCATGCCGAAGACCTGGTGCAGGGCCTGGAGAAGGTCTACGCGGCGAAGAACGTGCTGTGCGAATTCGACATCGAGGACGGCGCGGTGTTCTACGGCGAGCAGGGCGACTTGCTGGAACTGATGGGCAACCTGCTGGAGAACGCGTTCAAGTGGGCCGCCCACCGCGTGCTGCTGGTGGTGAAGGTGCGCGCGCAGGCGGGGCGGCAACGGCCGGGCCTGTGGCTGAGCGTGGAAGACGACGGCCCCGGTATCGCCGAGGACAAGATCGAGAAGGTGCTGCAGCGCGGCGTGCGCGGCGACGAGCGGGTGCAGGGTCACGGCATCGGCCTGTCGATCGTGCAGGACATCGTGCACGCCTACCGCGGCGAGCTGGTGGTCGACCGCTCGCCCGAGTTCGGCGGCGCGCGCTTCAGCGTGAGCCTGGCGGCGAGCTGAGCCGGGCTCAGCTCGCGCGGCAGAAGCCGGCCGGTTCGCAGCCTTCGGCCGGCGAGCGGCCGTAGAACATTTCCAGCAACTCGGCGACTGCGGGCTCCGTCTCGCGCAGCAGCGCCGGCTGCGAATAGTGCAGCTCGCTGACCACGGCGAAATACTCGGCGGCGCTCTCGGTGGCGTAGTGGTCGATCGGGCTGTTGTAGCCGCCTTCCGGCAACGCGGCCAGCCGGTCGTAGGCCTTCTGGAACTGCTGGATCCAGCGCCGCCGCGGGATGTCCAGCAGCGGCGGCACGCCGTCGGGCGGCCCATCGAGCATGTCCAGCTTGTGCGCCATCTCGTGCACGACCACGTTGTAGCCATCCCACGGCTGCTCCAGGTCCAGCTGCACGTCGGCCAGCGACAACACCAGCGGGCCGTGTTCCCATGCCTCGCCGATGCGGATCTCGTCGCCCTCGGTGACCACGCCGGTGCGGTCGTCGTGATGGCTGCGGCGCACCTTGAACTCGCCCGGATAGATGAGCACTTCGCGCCAGCCGCGCAGGCTGGCCGCGCCCTGCTGCAGTGCCGGCAGGCAGGCCTGCATGGCGATCAGCAGGCGCCAGTAGTCGTCCAGCACGGCGCCGGCCAGCGCGTGGAAGCGCTTGCGCGCGAGGAACAGCGCGGAGAGCTGGCACAGCTGCTGCTGCCGCGCCGGCTCCAGGCGGCGCGCCAGCGGGCAAGCGGCGATGGCGCGCCGCCACAGCGGATCGGCAATCGGTGCGGGTTCAAGACGCGCCCGCAGGGATTGCCACCAAGGCCCCGGCATGACGCCGAGCGCTTACTGGATGGACCCAGGCAGCAGCGATTGCCAGCCCAGATGCGGCCGGCGGGTTGACGCCGGGGCGGAGGAGGTGCCGCCGGAATGATCATTGCTGTTGCCGGAACCGCCGCCGGAGCCGTCGCGGCTGTCGGTCTGCGGGCAGTCGCGGGCCAGCCCCACGGCATCGCCGCCGCTGCCGCTGCTGCCGTCGCGGCTGCCGACGCCGTCGAGCGCGGCGTGCGACGAGTTTTCCAGGTCCTGGGTGCCTGCGCTTGCTGCCGCGGCGCCGCCGATCCCGGCGATGCCCAGGGTGCAACCGATAAGCCAGTGGGTGATACGCATGGCGATCAAACTCCTTGACCTCGCAAGCGAAGATCCTGATCGTCGCAGAAACACCGGCACCCTGCCAGTGCTGCCGCCGCACCGGAGGCGGGGTCGGACATGGCTGGCGGATGCCGCATGGCGGGCCGCCCGGGCTAGAATCCGCCGATGTTCAGCCCGATCCGATCTGCATCACTCTCCCGCCGCCGGCCCGCCACCGCCCTCGCACGCAGGGCGTGCTGATGCAGCCGGCGCAGTTGCTGGCGCTGCTGGCCGATGGCGCACCCTTGTCCGGCGCCCGTCTCGCCGGGCAAGCCGGGATGACCCGTGCGGCGATCTGGAAACAGGTCGAGGCGTTGCGTGCCCGTGGCGTGCCGATCGAGGCGCGCGGCGTGGCCGGTTACCAGCTTCCGTGGCCGTTGCAGATGCTCGATGCCGCGCGGATTCGCGCCGCCCTGCCGGCGGCGGAGGCGCACGCGCTGGGTGCGCTGGAGGTGCACTGGGAGCTGGATTCCACCTCCAGCGAGCTGCAACGCCGCGGCGCCGCAGCCGGGGATTTCAGCGTGGTGCTGGCCGAGACGCAGAGCGCCGGCCGCGGCCGGCGCGGCCGCGAGTGGCTGTCGCCGCCGGGGCTCAATCTCTACATGTCCTGCCTCAAGCGTTTCGATGCGGGCTTTGCCGCGTTGAGCGGGCTGTCGCTGGCGGTCGGGGTGATCGTGCTGCGTGCGCTTGAGCGCCTCGATATCGCCGGCGCAGGCCTGAAATGGCCGAACGACGTGCTGGCTGCCGCGGGCGGCAAGCTGTGCGGCATCCTGGTCGAGCTGAGCGGCGAGTACCAGGGGCCGTGCGCGGCGATCATCGGCATCGGCCTCAACCTGCGGCTGACTCCGGCACTGCGCGCGCAAGCGGGCCAGCCGGCCAGCGATCTCGCCAGCCTGGCCGGCGGCGTCCCGCCGGACCGCAACCGTGTGGCGGCGGCGCTGATCGCGGCGCTGGTCGAGGGTCTGGAGCAGTTCGAGCGCGACGGTTTCGCCGCGTTCCGCGCCGACTACGCCAGGTACGACCTGCTGCATGGGCAGCCGCTGCAGCTGAGCGGCGCGCTGGGTGCGTTCGGCGGCGTCGGCGCGGGCGTGGACGCACATGGCGCCCTGCAGCTGCGCATGGCCGACGGCAGCGTGCGGCGGATCGACAGTGCGGATGTCACGGTGCGTCGTTCATGAGGCTGCTGCTCGATCTGGGCAACACCCGGCTGAAGTGGGCGCTGCAGGCGCAGGCGGAGGGCTGGCTGGCGCGCGGCGCGGTGGACTGGCGCGATGACGCGGCACGCGTGCTGGAGGCGGCCTGGACCGGTCTGCCGACGCCGCTGCGGTTGATCGGTGCATCGGTCGTCGACGCCGCGCGCGAGGCGCAGGTGGCGGCCGTGGCGCAACGCTGCTTCGGCCATGCGCCGGCATGGCTGCGCACGCCGGCCGAGGCCTGCGGTGTGCGCAATGCGTACGCCGAGCCGGCACGGCTGGGCGTCGATCGTTTCCTGGTGATGGTCGCGGCGCATGCCGGTGGCCACGCGCCCTGCGTGCTGGCCGGCGTCGGTACCGCGCTCACGCTGGACGCGCTGGCGGCCGACGGGCAGCACCTGGGTGGGCTAATCGCGCCGGGCCCGCAGCTGATGCAGCAGTCGCTGCGGGACGCCACGGCGCAGGTGCGGCCGGGACGACCCGGCGCGATCGTGGATCTGGCCGACAACACCGCCGACGCGGTGGCCTCGGGTTGCTGGCAGGCGGCGGCCGCCCTGGTCGAGCGATTCGCGTTGCGCGCGGCGCCGCGGTTTGGCGTTGCTCCCGAACTGATCATTGGCGGCGGCGATGCGGCGTCGTTGCTGCCGCTGCTGTCGCTGCCGGCCCGGCTGAGCCACGACGGCGTACTGCGCGGCCTGGCGGTATGGGCGAATGCGTCCGAGGCCGGTGGCGCCCTCTAGAATGACGACGGTTGCCGGCTGATGGGGGTCCGATGTTGCTGCGTCTGCTGTTCGTTCTGTTGATCGCGCTGAATATCGCGGTAGGCGCATGGCTGCTGCTGGGGCAACCGTATGCCCGTGGCGGCAGCCCCAGCGATCCGGGCGTGGCGCAACTGCGCCTGCTGTCGGAGTTGCCGCCGCCGGCCCAGACCGTGTCGCCGGCCGCCGCGCCACCCGTCGTTGCCGCCGCCGCGCCGCCCGTCGTTGCCGCCGCGGCGCCGCGCAACCCCAGCTACAGCTGCCTCGCACTGGGGCCGTTCGCCACCCCGCAGGACCTGCGCAATGCGCGGCAGGCCCTGGCTGCACAGGCCACGCGCATGCGCTCGCGGCAGGAGCAGACCAGCCAGACCAGCGGCTGGTGGGTCTACCTGCCGGCGGCGAGCAGCCGCGCCCAGGCGCTGGAAACCGCCAGGCAGCTCGCCGCGCACGACATCGGCGACTACTTCGTGGTCAACTCCGGCGACCAGCCCAACACGATTTCACTAGGCCTGTTCCGGGATCCGGCGAATGCGCGCAAGCGCCGCGACGAGGTCGCCGCAGCCGGCTTTCCGGCCCGCATGAGCGAGCGCAGCGAGAACGTACCCGAATACTGGTTGGATCTGGTGGTCGCCGACGGCGGCAACTTCGACTGGCGCAGCCATGTCCGTGCCAACGGCGTCGGCTCGCACAGCACCGTCTGCTTCTGACCAGCCATGGATCGGCCGCCGAGCGTGCCGCCACGCGGCCTGCTAGAATCCGCCACCTCCGCCGGCATAGCTCAGTTGGTAGAGCAACTGATTTGTAATCAGTAGGTCCCCAGTTCGAATCCGGGTGCCGGCACCAGTAAAAACAGGCGCTTAGATAGCCTAAGTGCCTGTTATTAATTGTTGGGGGTCCGGTCATGTCTCCCCCTTGTCTCCCCCCAGGGGCTCATCACATGGGCTTTTCCACGGATTCCCATGGCTCTTCATGTCTCCCCCTGGATTTTTCCCTGGCTCCCCCCGTTGGGCGTTTTTCTACCCTGACCCGCGCCTAAGCACATCCCTTGGGACGGCCGACGTTTGCCCAGGCGCGGGTGGTGGTGTGATGGGGGCTATTCGAACAGGGACCTAACGGTATCCTTTCGGCTGGCGACTGGACGCTGGATCGACGACTTGGCGAAGCTCACCCAGATCACTGAAAACGGGCGCGTCCGACCGCTTCGGAAGGAAGAGGAGCGGAAGGACATGCCGCCTGGCACCAGCTTTGCGTTCGAACTCGTGCCTGGCCGTGGCGAGGTGGTCATGGCGGCGTACATCCCGTCGTCGGTAGGTCGCCGACCAATATGATCAGCCGAAGGCCGCCGTCGATCGGCAGAATTCGACCCTTTCCTGCCGGCCGCGAACGTCTGCTTTCAGGACTCGTGCATCCCGGATAGCCACAACAGCCAAGTGAGCAATGGGCGGAGTCGGTGGGCATTGGGTTTCAGCGCGACTTGGTTTCAAGCCATCGGCATGTCGAAGACGAAGCACGTCGTGGTCGCATGGGCGTATAGCTTGCCCTGTTCGTCTTCAATGCGGGCCTCGGCCGTGGCGATCTGTCGGCCGCCGTGAATCACCGTGCCCACCGCGCGCAATGGACCGGTCTTGTGCGAGGCTGGCCGCACGATGTTGATGCTTAGTTCGGCCGTCGTATAGGAACGCCCAGGCGGCAGTGTGCTCTGCACTGCGCAGCCCAGGGCCGAGTCCAGCAGCGTGGCAAACCAGCCACCGTGCACCGTGCCCAGCGGGTTGTAGTGCTGCGCCAACGGGATGCCCTGAAACACAGCGCGACCATGTTCCACCTCCAGCAACGTCATGTTCATGGTCTCGTTCATTGGAGGGTACGGCAGCTCGCCAGACATCATGGCGTGGAGAATTTCGCGCCCGCTCTTGCCGGCAAGCTGTTCCATTCGGGCGACGCCAGGTTTGCCGCCACCAGCAATCGAACGTCGTTGCGAAGCTTCCTGCTGAGCGGCCCAGTCAATTGTCGTTACGCCCATTGGAGTCTCCGGGTAATCAGGTGCGCCAAATTTGGGGGAACAAAGCTCACGGAGCTTTCAGTTCTTGCACCGCAAAGCGCCATGGATGTCGCTACAGCCAGATAGGGGCGTCGGCTCGACCAACAGCCAATTTGAGCTGCGCCACTTCATGTTCCAAGCTTGAAATGCGCTTTTCGTAGTACTCATGGGTGCCTTCAAAATAAGGCGACGATTCAAACATCAAGATCGTGTCAAGAAAACGGCGCCATAGCGAACGGTTGCCAGCGTTGCCTCGCGTGCTCTCGGCATTGTCAATTTTGTTGGACATAAGTGCTCCGTGAAGTGCGTGCACCTCGATGGGGTCCATTGACCACTCGGGCAACGTGTTTCCCAGGGTGCTGCTGGAAAACCCCAAATCACTACGCGATGCGGCTGTGACCACAAGACCTCGCGTGCGAGGTACTCAGGCAAGTCCAAATGTTTTCCTCAGGCTCCCATCGACGGGGCCGGCAGGCATGAAGCGGCGCAATTTGCGCAGGAGAGAGGCTTCACCTTTCGGAGTACGCCGCATGCGCCATGCACCCAAAGCCGCATCGACAATCGTGGTTGCGACACCGTTGGGCTCTGGTGCGTCGTTGACATTTTTCTGAATGGCGCGGGACACGATGTCGCGCTCATCGTCATAGGCTGAAATCTTGGAAGCCGCATGCGGCGCGTTCATGTCCAGATTGGTTCTGGTGTAGGAGGGCTCGACCAGCACCACTCGGATACCGAACTTGCGCACCTCATGGTCCAAGGTCTCAGACATGCCCTCGACAGCATGCTTGGAAGCCGAATACAAGCCCATATATGGCGCCGGAAGGAAGCCCAGCACCGAGCTGACGTTGACGATTCTTCCCGAACCATGCGAGCGCATGTGCGGAAGTACTGCCTGGGTTGTGCGCAAGATGCCTAAAACGTTGGTATCGAACAGCGACTGGGCTTCGGCAATCGAAGTTTCTTCCGTCGAGCCGATGAGGGTCACGCCCGCACTGTTGACAAGCACATCGATCCGCTTGGCCAGCGTGATAATTGCCTCGATGCCTTGTCGCACGGAAGCATCGTCGCGAATATCCATCTTGACCAGCACAACGCCCGCTATGCCCTGTGCTTTTGTCGTGTTGCGCACGGTGCCGAATACCTTGCACCCCCGCTGGGCAAACTTCTCCGCCGTGGCACGTCCGATGCCCGATGACACGCCGGTGATGACGACAACTTTGGAAGTGGACATGATTGTTCCTTCGTATAGGGAATAAGTGGGGAAGGACGGCAAATCAATCCGGCGTGGGGACGGGCCTGATCTTGAACCAGATGGCATACATGGCCGGCAGGAACACCAGGGTCAAAATCGTGCCTGCAAACGTGCCGCCGATCAGCGTGTAAGCGAGGGTTCCCCAAAACACTGAGTGAGTCAGTGGGATGAAGGCCAGGATCGCCGCCAACGCGGTCAAAATGACCGGTCGTGCACGCTGTACGGTCGCCTCGACCACTGCCTCGAAAGGCGCCAGCCCTGCTTCGATGTTGTCCTTGATCTGCCCGACGAGAATCAGAGAATTGCGCATCACGATGCCGGAGAGTGCGATCAGGCCAACCAGGGCATTGATGCCGAACGGCTGGTTGAACAGCAGCAAGGTCGGCACTACGCCGATGAGGCCGAGCGGACTGGTCGCAAACACCATGATCATGGTGGCCATTGAACGTACTTGCAGGATGATGATCAGAAGCGTCAACGCGATCATGATCGGGAGGAGCGGCACGATGGCAGCCGTGGCTTTACCCGACTGTTCAATAGCACCGCCTTCTTCGATCCGGTAACCGTCCGGCAGCCTGGCGATGATCGGTTGCAGCTGCTTCAGTATGGCCGTGGATACGTCCGGTGGTTGCAACCCATCTGCAATATCGCCGCGCACGGTGATGGTCGATGTGCGGTCTCGCCGGCGCAGGATGGGATATTCCATTCGTACATCCACGGTGCCGATCTGCGAGAGCGGAACGCGCTGGCCAGCTGATCCTTCCAAAGTGAGGCCGTTGATCTTCGCCGGATCCAGGCGGATGTCGCCCGCCGCACGCGCGACAACTTCCACCGAGCGGATGTCCTCGCGAACCGCTGTGACAGGGATGCCGGTGAGCAGGAACTGCAACTGCTGGGCGACCGCACTCGAACTCAGACCCACCGCCTGCAACCGGTTCTGATCCAGGGCGAGGTGCAATGTTGGTACGCGTTGTCCCCAGTCGGTATTGACGGTGTGCATCATCGGGCTTGCGCGCATGACGGCTTTGACCTGCGCAGCAATCGCACGAAGCTTGTCCGGGTTCGGGCCCATCACGCGGAACGCCACGGGATACGGCGAATACGGGCCGAACACCAGTTGGGTGACTCGTACTTGCGCTCCCGGTGCGAGACCATCAGCGATGGCCCGACGCAGACGAACCTCGAGGGCATCGCGTTCGTGTTCGCTGTCGGTCCGAATCACCATCTTTGCGAAGGATGGATCGGGTAGTTCGGGTGCCATGGCGAGATAGAAGCGAGGCGCGCCCTGGCCGATGTAGGAGGTGACGATCTTCGCCGCCTTCTGCTTCGCCAGCCATGCCTCGACCTTGGCCGTTGCGGCGCTGGTCTGCTCGATGGACGAACCGTAGGGCAACTGCACTTCGACCAGCACCTCGGGGCGGTCGGAAGTCGGGAAGAACTGCTTCTTCACCACGCCCATGCCAAGTCCGGCCAGCAGGAGTAAGCCGACGACGATGCCGGCCACCAGCCACTTGTGCTGAATGACCCGCCCCAGCACACGGCGGAAGCGGTTGTAGTTCGGCGTGTCGTAGATGGCCTCATGACCACCTTCAGACTTGGGGAAGTCTGGCAACATCTTCACGCCGAGATAGGGTGTAAAGACCACCGCGACGATCCAGGAGATGATCAGCGCAATGCCCACGATCCAGAACATGTTGTGGGTGTATTCACCCGCCGTGGATCGGGCGAAGCCGTTGGGCACGAAACCCACGGCCGTGACCAGAGTACCGGCCAGCATGGGCGCGGCCGTATGGCTCCACGCATAGGCGGAAGCTTTGACCCGGCTGTAGCCTTCCTCCATTTTCACCACCATCATCTCGATGGCGATGATGGCGTCATCCACCAGCAGGCCAAGCGCGAGGATCAGTGATCCGAGGGTGATGCGGTCGAAGTCCTTGCCCGTGGCCGCCATGACAACGAATACCGCGGCCAGCGTCAACGGAACCGCTGCGGCGACCACCAGGCCGACACGCCAGCCCATGCTCACAAAGCACACGAGCATCACCACCAGCAGGGCGATGAAGAACTTGAGCATGAATTCGTTGGTGGCCAACTTGATGTTGACGGACTGGTCGGTCACCTTGCTCAGGCTCACACCCAGCGGCAACCCTGCGTTGATTCTGGTTACTTCATGATCCAGCGCCTTGCCCAGGTCCAGGCCGTTCCAGCCGTCACGCATCACGACACCCAACAGCAGCGCCGGCTTGCCATTATTGCGAACCAGAAACGTGGCGGGATCTTCGTAGCCGCGCTTCACGGTGGCGACATCGGACAGCTTCAGCGTCCGCCCATGCGCCACAATCGGTGTGTCGCGGATCTGCTGCAGTTTGTCGTAGGCGCCATCCAGGCGAATGAAAACTTGCGGCCCCTGGGTGTCGATCGATCCTGCGGGAGTGAGAAGGTTCTGGTTGTTGAGCGCCGCGAAAATAGCCTGTGGCGTGACGCCCATTGTCGCCAGGCGGTCGTGGGAGAAAGATACAAAGATGCGTTCGGGCTGTTCGCCGATGAGGTTGACCTTTTCCACGCCCGAAACGTGGAGCAAGTCTTGGCGCAGCGTCTCCGCCTCACGTATCAGCAACCGCTGTGGCTCACCTTGCGCCTGCAAGGCGAACAGCGCAAAGGTCACATCCGAGAACTCGTCGTTCACTAGTGGGCCGATGACGCCAGCCGGCAGGTTGGGTACCTCGTCGTGGAGCTTCTTGCGCGCCTGGTAGAACTGTTCCTGCACTTGCGCTGGCGGTGTACTGTCGCGCAGTTCCACCGTCGTGAAGGCCAGGCCCGGGCGGGTAAAGGTCTCCGTGTGGTCATACCAGCGCAATTCCTGCATGCGCTTTTCCAGTGGATCGGCGACCTGATCCTGCATCTGCTGGGCCGTCGCACCGGGCCACGCCGTGATGACGACCATCGACTTGACGGTGAAAGGTGGATCTTCAGCGCGACCCAGTGTGAGGAAGGCGATGATGCCCGCTACCGAGATCAGGATGATCAGGAACAGCGTGATGGAACGTTCGCGGACGGCGAGCGCCGAGAGGTTGAAACCGCTCATTGCAAGCCTCCACGATCCATGATCGCCGCCGTAGTTGTAGCCAGCGGTGTGGCGCGGACTTTCTCGTCCCCATGCAACAACTGGGCACCGAGCGCCACCACCGGATCGCCCACCTTGAGGCCGCCAGAGAGATCCTCAATACGCGCGGTTTCGTCGGTCAGACCAAGTAACTTGACGGAGCGCCATGCGACCTGCGCGGGATGCCCCGTGACCACCCAGACGCCTGCTCCTTCTCCCGGGTCTAAAACAGCACCTATCGGGACCTGCAAGCCCGCCTGCGCCGAACTCGCCGTTGCCGGTATCCAGAGGGTGACCGTGGCACCGAGTGGCGCATGGGCCAGTGCGCCGGTGAGGACATAGCGCGCCTCGTAGGTGCGTGTCGAAGGATCTGCTGCATCCGAAAGCTGCCGCAACTTCGTCGGGACGGCTGGCTGATCTTGGCCGTATTGCCTGGCCTCACTCTGGGAACCGATCGCCGGACGCAGCGTTTCGGGCAGGTGGACGATGGCTTCGCGGGGGCCGGCGTGTGCGAGGCGCACCACGACCTGCCCGGCGCTGACAACCTGGCCTGGCTCGGCCGTTGTGTCCACCACAACGCCATCGGCATCAGCCCGCAGCTCCGCGTAGCTGGATGCGTTCTTCGCCACGTCAGCTTGCGCTTCGGTGGCGGCGAGTTGGGCCCGGGCGGAATCAGCTGACGCCTTGATCTGGTCATAGGCCGACGCTGATATCGCGCCGGCGGCCACCAGACCGCGATAACGGGCTTCATCATCGGCGGTCTGCTTCGCCCGCGCGCGAGCCGCGGCAACGGACTGAATCTGTGCAGATGCATCCAGTCGCAGGTCGATCGGATCGATGCGCATCAGTACCTGGCCGCGCTTGACCGTCTGCCCCGTATCGACCAGACGCTGCAGCACCTTTCCCGAGACACGAAAACCCAGGTTGCTCTGCACCCGGGCAGCCACGACGCCGGTGAATGAGAGCGCCATGGTAGGCGCCACCGTGACAGGCGCAACCCCGACCAGGGGAGCCTCGGTGCGCGGATCGGAAGCATGCCCGTTGCCGCATGCCGTCAGGGCAAGGGGCAGCAAGCAGATGACGAATGAAGCAAGTAGGCGATGGCGCATGAGGTCCTTTTCCTATCAAAGGCAGGACCTGATCTTCATACTTGTGACTAATTAAGTCAATAGTCACTACACATCTTTTTTTCCGGCTATGGCGCCAAACTGCGCAGAATCAGACCGGAAAGCTGGACCGTGGCTTCGGCGGCGAGGTCCAGATTGTGCTGCAGCAGGAGCGGATCGACGTAGGGACGCATCACCAGGTAGATGGCGTTGGCAGTCTCGTCCAGGGGGGTCTTGCGCTCGAATTCGCCTGAGTTGCGGCCATCGACGATGACTTGCGCAACGAGCTTCCTGACGTGGTCTTCGTAAGTGCGCACCGAGGGCCATGGCCCGCTGGCAGCTGCCGCCGCAATGTCGTAGAGCTTGCGTTCGTGGAAGAACAGGTTACTGCCGCCCTCTACCAATGCGGCAAACATTCGGCGCAATCGCTCGGACGCGCTGGGAGCGGAGGACATGGCCTCGTCCACCGCCTTCATGATCGTATTCAGACAGTCGGCACAGATGACTTCGCCGATCGCCTGCTTGGAGCCAAAGAACTTGTAGATGTAAGCCTTGGAAAAGCCGATGGCCTTGGCCAGGTCGGAAACCGTGGTCTTCTCATAGCCGTAATGGCTGAAGTGTTCGGCGGCCGCTTCGACGATTTGGGTGCGAACCTCATGGTCCGACGGTCCCCGCGGTGGCGGGGCAACAGGAGGGATCTTGTTCATGCCATGAGCTTACCGCGGCACGGAAATATTGACAACGTGTGACCATATTGGATTATAGTCACTACTCAGTCACTACCCGAGAACACCATGCTCTCCCGCCGCTCTATCGCTCTTTTACTGTGCGCCAGCGTCACCGCCGGTTGTGCGGTTGGCCCGGACTATCGTCGACCCGACGTACCACTTCCGCATCACTACATGGAACAAGCGGCGGTCGAGCAGCAACATGCTGCCCCCACGGCCGATCTCGCGACATGGTGGCATGGTTTCAACGATCCGCTGCTGACGCATTTCATATCACTGGCTCTTGAACAGAACCTGGACCTGGCGCAGGCAGCGGCACGGGTCACGCAGGCGCGTGCCGCGCTCGGTGGCGCCAATGCCGCGCTGCTTCCCTCGGGCAGCATCAATGGATCGGCTGCCCGGGCACATCAGTCGATTGAAACCCCGCTGGGGCAACTGCTCAACGCCACGCCCAACTATGATCGCTGGGGCAATGCCTACGAGGCTGACCTTGGGGCAAGTTGGGAAGTGGATATCTTCGGGGGACTGCGGCGCGGACACGAAGCTGCGCTGGCGGACTATCAGGCATCGGAAGCAGGCGCCGTTGCCACGCGGCTGGAAGTCGCCGCGCAGACCGCTGACAGCTATATCGCCATTCGGGGGCTGCAGGCTCGTCTTGAGATTGCGCAGCGGCAAGTCAAGGTCCAGCAAGAATTGTTGGCGAAGGTTCGCTTGCTCTATGGCAAGGGCCTCGCTGCTGAATATCAGGTCCGGCAAACCGAGGGCGAACTCGCCCAAGTCCGGGCGACGGTTCCTGTCCTCCAGACCCACCTCGATGCGGCCATGAACGCACTGGATGTGATGCTGGGCTCACCGCCGGGAACGCACCGGGCCGAACTTGCGGTCATCGCACCGATACCCGCCACACCGAAGATCGCCTCCCTGGGCTCGCCTGCGGATCTACTCCAGCGGCGGCCCGACCTCATCGTCGCCGAGCGACATCTCGCGGCGGCCAATGCAAGGATCGGCGAGGCTATCTCCGAGTACTACCCGAAATTCTCACTCAGCGGCCTGCTGGGCAGTGCCACCGCGGTTTCCAGCGGCGACCTGTTCAGCAGTGGCGCAAGCCAGGCAGCCGGCGTGCTGGGGCTGCGCTGGCGTCTGTTCGACTTCGGCCGCATCAACGCGCAGATCAAACAGGCCAAGGGGCGGGATGCGGAAACCTTGGCTGCGTATCGCCAAGCAGTGCTTCGCGCCACGGAAGACGTCGAGGACGCGTTCTCGGCGTTGGTCAATCGTGAAGAACAGGCCAATACGCTAACCCAGGGTGAAGCATCGCTTGCTCAAGCACGCGAATCTTCATCGACAGCGTATCAGCACGGCGCGGCGAGCCTGATCGATGTGCTGCATGCCGACGCGACGTTGCTACAAGCTTCGGATGCGCGAGCACAGGCGAACACGGAATCAGCGATCGCAGCGGTCGCTGTCTTCAAGGCCCTCGGTGGTGGCTGGCAACCCCGCGAATCCTTCGCGGCAATCAAGTAGCAACAACAGTGCACACCAAAGTGAACCGTCACAGGGGCACGGAGGTCATTTGTATAAGTTACTCAGTGCCATGCTCGCTGAGCCTCCGGAGCGAGTTCAGCCAATGACTGCTTTGTAGCAATTAGGTAGGGAAGCGGGATGTCCGGAGTTGGCCGATTCCGGCCCGTGAAACCAACACGTTGAATCAATCGGCAAGGACACGGCCACGACGCAAAACGTGTCGGACTCATATGACGGGAGGCGTGCCACCCTCGTGTTGGATGACGGGCTGGGTCACACGAACCGCAGCGCGACTTGGACCATCGGCACGATCACGTTGACCTGGTTGGGCGACAACGACCAGCCCAACACCGAGCGGTTCCAGTCCAAGACCGATGGGCAATACGCCATGATTCTTCAACAGATCAACACGGCGCGACTGAAACTCGTGGACGAACACAACGCGGCGGAGCTGGTGGCCCGATTGCAGCGTTTCCTGACAAAGGAAGCCACGTGGAACCCGGACCTGATCGAGAAGCAACGGGACAAGGCCCTGGCTTTCGGCGACAAGTCCATCGCCAAGATCAATGAACTGCTGGCCCTTCACCGCGACCAGGCCGATGTGGCGGCCGATCAGGTGGACGTGGGCATGACGCAGGCGCAAATCCAGCCCGACCAGTCCCTGGACGGCACGGATCGCAACATTGCGGGCGATCACCAGACCATGGTGGCGCTGGACCAGGCGTTGGCGAACTCGCCGTGCCTGACACCGACGGATGACCTGCTGCACGGCGCGCGGCCGGCGTGCGATCCTCTGCCGGCGCTGGCAATCCGCTACAAGTCCATTCACGACGGGGCGCTTGCCAAGCTGGCGCAGGCCAGCAGCATTACGGTCCAGACGCGTAGCGACTTCGATGAGAAGGTGAAGGAAGCGGATCAATTGACGCGTTCGCGCTGAAATGCCGAACATCGGAGGCGGGCCGGGAAGGAGCGCGACAGGCGTAGCGTCGACTTGGAGCCATGGCTCCGGTATGGCTCCCCCCAGTTAGATATCTTGCCACCCCTTGGTCCTTTGAGCAGGGTGGCAAAATGGCGTGGTTGAGCCATTTCGGCCCATGGAACGAGCCAGGCAAAGCCCCAAATAATCTGTTTCTTTTTTTTTTTGTAATCAGTAGGTCCCCAGTTCGAATCCGGGTGCCGGCACCAGGAAAGCAGGTTTCGAAGGCCGCCCCCGGGCGGCCTTCGCCGTTCCGGAGCTGATGCTGAATGGCTTTGACCGCCCTTAACGCGGCCATCGCGAATCGTCGACTTCGGTTGATCCACCCTCGGGCATTCGACCGGAGCGAGGGCACGTCATATGGGCACGTTGTACGTGGTGCAAGGTTTTCACGAGATGGACGGGAATGTCGTCGCGGACAAGCCGATCCTGCATGGCCTGGAGCAGCTGGCGCTGACGCGCGGCCAGATCCTGGCGGATCATTTCGATGGCGTGCTGGTGTACGCGCAGGCGGGCGATGTCGATCGTGGCGAATACTCCGAGCCGGTCATTCTGGCCAAGTATGGCCACGTGCCGCATCCGGAACAGCAAGGCCTGGGCCGGTCGGGCTAGCGGCGTCCCCCATTCCGGGACGGGTGCGCACAGCAGGTGTAGGTCGGCGCCGACATACGTATCGAGCAGTTCTCGCCAGACTGGGCGACGCTGGGAATACACGATCATCCGCCCGTGGGGAGGCGACGGTGGGTGTTCCGGGCGACGTCCTTGTCCGGGGTATGGCGATGCGTATTGTCTTGACCATCAAGGAAAGCAGCCACGGCCTGTGGTGCATCTGCGGCGGAAGGGGGCTGCTGTATGACCAGCTGCGTTTCGCACCTGCTATCCGCTTGGCCCGCGGGCTGGCACGAGACGAGCATGCCAGCTCGGGTCGCACGGTGAGCGTCGAGTTGACCTGCGCGGAGTTCACCATCGCCCCGGTGCAGTACGCCGCGCCGGGCACAGCGGCGGGGGGAGACCGCCTTCAATCGCCGCCGTCGTCGGTGGTTTCGTCGCGCGGTGTGTGTGACCTATCACATTTCCGTGTCATGGTATGGGCTGCCTGTTCAAAATGAGAACTACGTGTGCATATAACGTGAAAGCTTGCTAGCATCAGTACCGAAGGCTGCGCAGGGGCAGCTCGGGATGACTGGTATGCAAACGTTGCTTGCACATTCCGCCTTCTGGCGTGGAGTGTCGCTGTTTGCAAGGATGCTGTTCGGCAAGATCGCAAGGAACAAGAGGTCCGGCGGGGTCTATCCCGGCGCGGATCTGGTGTCTTGGCGCCCAGGCGCGCGTTCGCGCCGCGAGGACGAGCTGGCGCGAAGTCGCCAGCTCGGACTCCAGTAGACGAGCGTCCCCGGTAGACGAACTTCCCCGGTATCGGGCATCGGCGCTACGGCGGCAGGCGCGATCGCGCGACCGTGCGACCGTGCGGCGGTTCGTCCCGGTTTCGGGTCGCGGGAAATCATGTCCATGGCCATCTCATCCTGACCGTGGCTGGCCTGCACCGGCACTGCGCCGGGTGTTTTTGCTGGCCGCAGCCGCGTGGGCGCAGTCGGACTCCGGCGGCATGATGGAGGTGGACGCCACCGTGCAAATGCGGATGCTCGGGTGTGGGCGACATGCCGGCGCAGGTCATCACCCGGCTCGTTGCCTGTCCGGGGACCTCGACAGGCGCGTGATGCTGCAGCGGCAGAAGGACTGCGCGGCAAGCCACTACCGGCAGGCTGGTGATGCAGCCAGCCACCACGCGACCCGCGGTGGCGATCGCCGAGAATGGTCGACGACGCGCGCCTCGAACGATTGTCCGGAGGCGATATCCGCGGCAGTGTCCGTGCGCAGCAGCCTTGGCGGCCGCGGCATGGCCGTGGGCTGGCGCGGTCGGCCGTAGCGGCGGCGACTGCGCCGCGAGCCAGCAGGAAAGCGAGTGTGCCGGTGACGCCATGGGCCGACGCTGCTGTGGTCGCGTGGCGCGCGCCTGCATCGGCCACGCCAGCTGCAGGCCGGGCATGTCTCTCGGCGCGGCAGGGCCGTTCCGGTAGACTCCGGAGGATCCGCGACTGGCCGGTCGCGCAGGCCCCTCCCGCCAGGCAGGGACGGCGGCGAGTCGCCCGGAGCGGCATGAGGCCGCTTTCGTCCGGCGAGCGCCGGCGCCTGCCGCCATGCATCAGGTAAACACAGGTATATGGACAAACAGACCGTTTCATTGATCGGTGTGCCGACCGACATCGGCGCCGGCCATCGTGGTGCCGCGATGGGGCCGGAGGCGCTGCGCGTGGCCAGGCTGGCGGAAAAACTGCAGCGCCGCGGACTGAAGGTGATCGACCGCGGCAACCTGCAGGGTCCGCTCAACCCGTGGCAGCCGCCCGAGCACGGCTATCGCCACCTGGATGAGGTGATCGCCTGGAATACGGCCGTCTATACGGCTGTCCACCAGGAGCTGCAGGCCGGGCGCCTGCCGATCGTGCTCGGCGGCGACCACTCCCTGGCGATCGGCTCGATATCCGCTGTGGCGCGCCATTGCCACGACGAGGGCAAGCGGCTGCGCGTGCTGTGGCTGGATGCGCACACCGATTTCAACACGGCGCAGGCCACGCCCACCGGAAATATCCACGGCATGCCGGTGGCGTGCCTGTGCGGCATCGGCCCGGCGGGACTCACCGGGCTCGGCGGCAGCACGCCGGCGACCACGCCGGACGTGTTCCGCTACATCGGCATCCGCTCGGTCGACGAGGACGAAAAGCGGCTGGTACGCGAGGCCAGCATGCAAGTGCACGACATGCGTCATATCGACGAAATCGGCATGAAGCGCGTGATGGAGGAGGCGCTGGCCGGGCTCGATGAGCACACCCACCTGCACGTGAGCTTCGACGTCGACTTCCTCGATCCCAGCATCGCGCCGGGCGTGGGCACCACCGTGCGCGGCGGGCCGAATTACCGCGAGGCGCAGTTGTGCATGGAGATGATCGCCGATGCGGCGCGCGTGGCGTCGCTGGACATCGTCGAGCTGAACCCGGCCTTCGACAAGCGCAACCAGACCGCGAAACTGGCGGTGGATCTGGTCGAGTCGCTGTTCGGCAAGTCCACGCTGATCCGCTGATCCGGAACAAGGAGGTTTCGGCGCGGCCCGATGGGCCGCGCCGAAGAACCGCTCATTCCTCGACCAGCTTGGCGTCCGGCGCGTTCGCCATCACCGAGGCTATGCCGACGTCGCGCGAGCGCTCGCTCTCGTACATCTCGCTGCTGCCGATGACCTGGTGGTTGGCGGCTTTCAGGTTGAAATGGAACTTGCCGTTGGCCGCCACCTTCTTCTCGTAGCGCGCCGCTTCCGGCGCGTTCTTGCGCACCGAGGCGATACCGTTGTGCGCGCCGCTCCGGTCCTTGTAGCCCTGGCTCTGCAGGATGATCTCGCCGTTGCCGGCCTTGAGGTTGAAGTAGGTCTCGCCGTTCTTGCCGGTGAACATCGTGAACTTGCCGCTCATCAGCTTCGAGCTCCTCGCCATGGTCAGGGTTGGCAGAATCTGGACCGCTCCGCGTGATTTTTTTGGGAAGGCACGCCGCCGGTGGCGCGGCCGGCCGGTCGAGCCGTTTTGCCGGATGTCGTAGACTGGCGCTTTACCCGCACGACACCGCATGAATACCCGAGTCCTCACCGGCATCACCACCACCGGCACGCCGCACCTGGGCAATTACGTGGGCGCGATCCGCCCGGCCGTCGCGGCCAGCCGGCGCGACGACGTCGATGCGTTCTTCTTTCTTGCCGACTACCACGCGCTGATCAAGAGCGATGACGCGGTGCGCATCGAGCGTTCGCGGCTGGAGATCGCCGCCACCTGGCTGGCCGCCGGCCTGGACCCGCAGCGGGTCACCTTCTACCGCCAGTCGGACATCCCGGAAATCCCGGAGCTGACCTGGTTCCTCACCTGCATCGCGTCGAAGGGCATGCTCAACCGCGCGCACGCGTACAAGGCCGCGGTGGACAAGAACACCGCGGCGGGCGAGGACGCCGATGCCGGCATCACCGCCGGCCTGTACATGTACCCGGTGCTGATGGCGGCCGACATCCTGGCGTTCGACGCGAACCAGGTGCCGGTGGGGCGCGACCAGATCCAGCACATCGAGATGGCGCGCGACCTCGGCCAGCGCTTCAACCATCTGCACAGCGACGAGTTCTTCGTGTTGCCGGAGGCGCTGATCGAGGAGCAGGTGGCCACGCTGCCGGGCCTCGATGGCCGCAAGATGTCGAAGAGCTACGACAACACGATCCCGCTGTTCGCCGGCGGCAGCAAGCAGCTGCGCGAGACGGTCATGCGCATCGTCACCGACTCGCGCCTGCCCGGCGAGCCGAAGGATCCGGATGACTGCGCACTGTTCACCATCTTCCGCGCGTTCGCCAGCGAGGCCGAGACCGCGGCGTTCCGCCAGGCACTGCTGGAGGGCATCGGCTGGGGCGAGGCGAAGCAGGTGCTGTACGAGCGGATCGAAACCGACGTGGCGCCGATGCGCGAGCGCTACGAGGCGCTGATGGCGGACCCCGCCGCGATCGAGACGATCCTGCGCCAGGGTGCGCAGAAGGCGCGCGCGATCGCCACGCCCAAGGTGGCTGCGCTGCGTGGCGTGCTGGGGCTGCGCGCGATGACCACCGCACCGGCACTTGCCGGCCAGCCGAAGGCTGCGCCGAAGCAAGGCAGGATGCCGCGCTTCGCCAGCTTCCGCGATGCCGACGGCAGCTTCCGCTTCCGCCTGTTCTCCGCGGACGGCGAGGAGCTGCTGCTGTCGAAGCCGTTTGCCGATCCGAAGGCGGCCGGTGCGCTGCAGAAACGCCTCAAGGGGCTGGGCACCGCCGCCGTGCTGCAGGTCCTGCCGCGGGCCCTGGTGCTGGAGCTGGACGGCGCGCCGGTCGCCACGACGCCCGAGTACCACCAGGAGCCGGCACGCGACGAAGCGCTGGCGCGTCTGCGCGAAGCGCTGGATCTGCTCGCCCTCGCCGAGCAGGAGTGAGGCGCAGCGAGTCCCTTTTCCCGCGGAGTCCGTGATCCATGCGCTATCTCGCCATCCTGCTGCTCGCCCCGTGGCTGCTGATCCTCGGCTGGGCCTACTGGGCCTACCCGAAGAACCTGCCGCGCACGCCGTGGCGGCGGATCTTCGATTTCACCGCCCTGCTGCTCGCTGCAGTGGCCACGGTGCAAGGCGCCGTGCTGGGGTTCGAAGGAGCCGGAAAGCCGGCTGCCGGCGAGTTCGGTCCGGCCAGCGGCGCGATCTGGCAGCAGGTGCTGCCGGCGTTGTACGGCTATGGCGCCTGCGTCGCCGTGCTGGCGGTGGCGATGATCGTGCGCCGCATCATCTTCCGCCGCGGTGCGGGCTGAGCAAAACCGGGCCATGCTTCGGCGTGGGCGAGACAAGAACCGGAAGTGGCGCACAAAGTAATTCGTAGAATATTGCGAATCATGTGCTTGCCGAACGCCGGCAGGATTTTCCATGGGATACTCGGCCACCAGCCGTGGGGAGCCATGACAAGGCATGTCGCGGGACGGCTGGTCATCATCGGTTTGCGCGTAGCGCCGGATCATCGGCAGTTGCGGGTGCCGTACGCGTGACCCGATCCTTTCGATAGATCCATGCATCTTCACTGGAGGGGATTACATGTCACCATGCAAATTGGGAGGCGTGGGCGTCGTGCTGTGCGCAGCCGTCAGCCTGGCCGCCGTGGGTATCGCCCACGCCGACACCATCGGATCACCCGAAGTCACTTCGGCGCAACACGACACCCTGCATTCGCTGCGCGGCACCATGCCGCGGCCCGATGATTTCTCCAAGAGCGGCCGCAGCCACCCGGCTCGCCCGCTACCCTGGCTGGATGGTCCCGGCGTGCCGCGCGACGGCGCGGTGCAAAGCACGACCACCGGCGCTGCCGCACCCACGCTCGGGTCGGGCATCGATGGCGTGGGGCAAGGCTTCAGCGGCCCGCAGGGCACCTTCACCGTGAACAGCGCGCCACCGGACACCAATGGCGCCGTCGGCGCCACCCAGTACGTGCAGATCGTCAACAGCGGCTTCGCCGTGTTCGACAAGGCGACCAAGGCGGTGACCTACGGCCCGGTGGCGACGAACACGTTGTGGTCCGGCTTCACCGGCCCGTGCGAGACCGACAACGACGGCGACGCGGTGGTGGTCTACGACAAGGCGGCCGGTCGCTGGGTGATCTCGCAGTTCGCGGTCACCGCCGCGCCCTACTACCAGTGCGTGGCGGTGTCGGCGACCAGCGACGCCACCGGTGCCTACTACCGCTATGCGTTCCCGTACGGCAGCACGTTCCCGGACTACCCGAAGATGGGCGTGTGGCCGGATGCGTACTACGAGGCGTTCAACATGTTCAACGGCAACACGTTCGCCGGCGCGAAGCTCTGCGCCTACGACCGCAACGCCATGCTGAGCGGTGCTGCGGCCACCCAGCAGTGCTTCCAGCTCTCCACCGCCTACGGTGGCGTGCTGCCGGCCGACCTGGACGGTGCCACCGCGCCGCCGGCGGGTTCGCCGAACTACCTCATGAACTTCACCGCGGGCCAGCTCAACCTGTGGAAGTTCCACGTCGACTGGAGCAACACCGCCAACACCACGCTGACCGGCCCGGTCGCCATTCCGGTGGCCTCGTTCGCCACGGCCTGCGGCGGCGGCACCTGCGTGCCGCAGGCAGGCGTGTCGCAGAAGCTCGATTCGCTGGCCGACCGCCTGATGTTCCGCCTGGCCTACCGTCACTTCACCGACCACGAGTCGCTGGTGGTCACCCATTCGGTGAAGGTCGGCACGACCAGGCAGAACCCGTACACGGGCGTGCGCTGGTACGAGGTCCGCAACCCGGGCACCACGCCGGTGGTCTACCAGCAGTCCACCTTCTCGCCGGACACCACCTATCGCTGGATGGGCTCGGTGGCGATGGACAAGCAGGGCAACATGGCACTGGGTTACAGCGCCTCCAGCAGCGCGCTGCACCCGGCGATCCGCTACACCGGCCGCCTGGCGACCGATACGCTGAACACCATGCAGGCCGAGAACAGCATCATCGAAGGCCTGGGTTCGCAGAGCGGCAGCAACCTGTCGCGCTGGGGCGACTACAGCGCGATGACGATCGACCCGGTCGACGACTGCACGTTCTGGTACACCAGCGAGTACCTGAAGACCACCGGTGCATTCAACTGGAACACGCGCATCGCGTCGTTCAAGTTCCCGACCTGCCAGTAAACCGGAACTCCTGTCCCGCATGCCATGCGGGACAGGACCCGCACAGACGAAAGGAGACGGGGCCGCCTTCGGGCGGCCCCTTTTTTACGCGGGTCCACCGTCGCCGGCCTGGCCACGGCACGTCGGCGCGGCGCCGGCCGAATCCGCCAACCCTCACTCCCAGCGGTTGAGGTGCGGGCCGAACGCCTCGCGTTGCCGGCGCACCACGCAGAAGCGGTGGCCGCTCGGCGCTTCCATCACCCACCAGCGCTCGCGCGCGAACGCGATGCGCTTCGCGCCGAGCCGCTCCAGCCGCGATGCTTCGGCTTCCAGATCGTCGGTCTCGATGTCCAGGTGCACGCGGCTGTCGTGCTCGACCTTCTGCAGCAGGATGACCGGTTCGTCGTCGTCGGTCGCCAGCTCGGCGTAGCGGCCGTCGCCGTCCTGGTCCGCCGCACCGGCCGGCTTGCCGAGCGCCTGGCTCCAGAACGCGGTGGATGCGGCGAGGTCGTCGACGCGGCAGTCGAGGACCAGGGTGCTCAGTCGGCTATGGTGCATGGCGGGTCTCCACGGCCGGGCAGCGGCTTGGCGCGCGCCGGCCGGCACAAAAAAACGGGGCGCCATCGGCGCCCCGTCGATCATGCCACGAACCGGCGTGTGCTCAGTGCGGCAGCGCCAGGTCGTCCAGCATCGCCTTGAGGAAGCGCGCGGCCTCGCCGCCGGTGGCAGCGCGGTGGTCGAAGGTGAGGCTGAGCGGCATGCGCCGGTGCACCTCGATGCCGCCGATCACCGCCACCACGTCGTGGCTGAGCTTGCCGGCGCCGACGATGGCGACGGTTGGCGGCACCACGACGGGCGTTGCGTAGCGGCCGGCGAACATGCCGAAGTTGCTGAGGCTGATGGTGTAGCCGGACAGTTCCGAGGCTGGGATCGAACGATCCTCGACCTGCGAACGCAGGCGCTTGATCGCGGCGCGGATGCCGGCGCCGTCGAGCACGTCGGCATTGCGCAGCGCCGGCACGAACAAGCCGTCGTCGGTGTCCACCGCGATGCCGATGTCGACCTGCGGATGCAGGGTGCGGGTGAGGTTCTTGCCGTCGAACCATGCGTTCAACGCCGGCACCGTCTTGCAGGCGAACACGATGGCGCGGATCAGGCGCGCGGTGATGTCCTGCTTGCCGATCCAGGCGTGCAGGTCGGCGTCGTCGACCAGGGTGGTCGGCACCACCTGGGCGTGGGCGTCGGCCATCACGCGGGCCATGTTGCGGCGCACGCCCTTCAGCTGCTCCGGCTGGCCGCTGGCCTGCACCGACGGCGACGCCGTGCGCACCGGCTTGCCGGCCAGCGAGACCGGGCCGCGCTGCGGACTTTGTGGGGCATGTCCGGGCTGCGGCAGTTCCGGCGCCAGGTGGCGGCCCGCCGAGGCGGGCACTGCGCGTGCCGGGGCGGCGCCGAGTGCGGCGCTGCTGTTGGCGGCGGCGTTTTTCACGTCCTGCATGGTCACCACGCCATCGGCGCCGCTGGGGCGCACGCGGGCGAGATCGACCTTGAGCTTCTTCGCCAGCGCGCGCACGGCGGGCACCGCCTTGACGCCGCCGATGCTGGCGGCCTGCTCGACGTGCACGGTGTTGCCGCTGACCATCGCGCCGACCACGGTACCCTCGTCCTCGCGCTCGGCCTTGGCGGCCGGCTTCGCTTCCTCGGCCTTCTTCGGGCCATGATGGTGGCCGGTGGCTTCGGCCTCGGCGCGCTGCTTGGCGTTCGGGTCCGGCTCGAAATCGGCCAGCGCGGCGCCGGTCTCGATGATGTCGCCGGGTGCACCGTGCAGCTTGACGACCTTGCCGGTGTACGGCGAGGGCACGTCGACCACCGCCTTGGCGGTTTCCATCGAGCACAACGGCGCGTCGAGCTTGATGCTGTCGCCCACCTTCACGTGCCACTCGACCACGGTCGCGTCGGGCAGGCCTTCGCCGAGGTCGGGGAGGTAGAACGTCTTGATATCAGCCATGAGCGGATTTCCAGGTATGAGTTTTCCGGTTTGCTCCCTCCCCCGCATGGCAGGGGAGGGTTGGGGAGGGGTGCTCTTTGCCCGGATTTCAGATCAAGAGCTTTACCCCTTCCCGGCCTCCCCCTGCAAGCAGGGGGAGGAGCAAAGAGTGTCAGCTTGCCGCCAACGTGCGCTTGGCCGCGTCGACGACGCGTTCCACGCTCGGCAGGTATTTCATTTCCAGGCGGAACAGCGGGATGTGCGTGTCGAAGCCGGTGACGCGCTCGACCGGGGCGAGCAGGTCGTACAGGCATTCCTCGGCGACGCGCGCGGCGATCTCGGCGCCGAAGCCGGCGGTCTTCGGGGCTTCGTGCACGATCACGCAGCGGCCGGTCTTCTGCACCGACTCGGCGATGGTGTCGAAGTCCAGCGGGGTCAGCGTGGCCACGTCGATCACCTCGGCGCTGATGCCTTCGGCGGCCAGCGCGTCGGCAGCCTCCAGCGCTTCCTTCACCTGCGCACCCCAGGTCACCAGGGTCACGTCGGTGCCGTCGCGCAGTACGAAGCACACGTCCAGCGGCAACGCTTCGCCGTCGTCCGGCACTTCTTCCTTGTACTGGCGGTAGATGCGCTTGGGCTCGAAGAACATCACCGGATCCGGATCGCGGATCGCGGCCAGCAGCAGGCCGTAGGCGCGCGCCGGCGACGAAGGCATCACCACGCGCAGGCCGGGGATGTTGGTGAACAGGTGCTCGTTTGCCTCGGAGTGATGCTCCGGCGCGCGGATGCCGCCGCCCCACGGCGCGCGCCACACGGCCGGCACGGTGAGGCGGCCGCGGGTGCGGTTGCGCATGCGCGCGGCATGGCAGGCGATCTGCTCCATCATCGGGTAGATGAAGCCCTCGAACTGCGCCTCGGCCACCGGCTTCATGCCCTGCACGGCGAGGCCGACGGTGACGCCGGCGATGGTGGTTTCGTCCAGCGGCGTGTCGATCACGCGCAGCTCGCCGAATTTCTCCTGCAGGCCCTGGGTGGCGCGGAACACGCCGCCGTTGACGCCCACGTCCTCGCCCAGCACCACGACCGATTCGTCGTGGGCCATCTCGTAGGCGAGCGCCTGGGTAACCGCTTCGATGAGAGTGATCTGTGCCATAACTCAGTGGGCCTTGTTTTCAAGCGAGAGGACGTAGTCGCGCTGTTTCGCGAGATCGGCGGGGACTTCGGCGAAGGTGTAGTCGAACATCGCCGAGACCGGCTGGGTCCTGGTCTCGAGGTAGGCGTTCACCTCGTTGTCCATCCACTCGTCGCACTCGGCCTTCCAGGCCTCCTCCTTCGCGTCGTCCCACACCTTCTTCGCCACCAGCCAGTTGCGCAGGCGCTTCATGGGTTCCTTCGCCCAGCCGTCCTTCACTTCCTGCTCGCCGCGGTAGCGGCGCGCGTCGTCGGCGGTGGTGTGGTCGCCGAGGCGGTAGGTGACCAGTTCGAGCACGCTGCCGCCCTGGCCACTGCGCGCGCGTTCCAGTGCGTCCTCCATCGCCTTGCGCACGGCGATGATGTCGTTGCCGTCCACCTGGATCGAGAACAGGCCGGCGGCGATGCCCTTCTGCGCCAGCGTGGGCGCGCCGGACTGGATCTTGCGCGGCACCGAGATCGCCCACTGGTTGTTGACGATCACCGCCACCAGCGGCAGGTTCTGCGCGCCGGCGATGTTGATGGCGCCGTAGAAGTCGCCCTTGGACGAACCGCCGTCGCCGATGGTGCATACCGCCACGCGCTTCTCGCCGCGGATCTTGAACGCCAGCGCCGAACCCGCCGCGTGCAGGCACTGCGTGGCGATCGGCACGCTCCACGCGAAGTCGTGGCGCGCCGGCTCCTTCTGGAAGTCGTTGCCGCGCTCGTCGCCGCCCCAGTACATGTACACCTCGCGCGGCTGCACGCCGCGGTACAGCTGCGCCCCGTATTCGCGGTAGCTCACCGCCAGCACGTCTTCCGGCCGCATCGCGCTGCCGATGCCCACGTGCGCGGCCTCGTGGCCGAGGCAACTGGCATAGGTGCCCAGCTTGCCGGTGCGCTGCAGCGCGATCGACTTGGCGTCGAACACGCGGGTGGACAGCATCAGCTTGTACAGCTCGACCATGTGGCCGAGGTCTTTCGCGAACTCGGGCAGATCATCGCGTACCTGCTTGCCCTCGGCATCGAGGTATTGCAGGTATTCGATTTCAAACTTGGCGGCGATGGTCACGACTCGCTCCGGAGTGAGGAATGGGGAAGGCCTGGAACTGGCGTGTCCGGAAGCCTGCAGCACGCGCAAGACGACCGGACAAGACCGCGCTTGATAGCAGGCAGGCATGTTGCGCTGCAAGGTACAGCGCAGCATGCGGAGCCGTACGGAGTGGATGAACCCGCTTGATTCTTGCTTCCGGTCAGGCGCGGCGGCGCGTCCAGCCGCTACCATGATCCTTTCGGTGTGTGACGGAACAGCATGAGCGACAACCAGCGCGATCTCGAAGCGGGCATCCGGACCGACCTCAACGGACAGATCACCTATGGCGGCTACCTGCACCTGGACACGCTGCTGTCGGCGCAGCGCCCGCTCAGCCAGCCGCCGCATCACGACGAGATGCTGTTCATCGTGCAGCACCACGTGGCCGAGCTGTGGATGAAGCTGCTGATCCACGAGTTGAAGGCGGCGCTGGCGCACCTGCGGGTAGATGGCATCGATGCCTGCCTGAAAATTCTTGCGCGGGTGAAGCAGGTGCAGCGCCAGCTGTTCGAGCAGTGGGCGGTGCTGGAAACGCTGACCCCGGCGGAGTACCTGGAGTTCCGCGGCGTGCTGGGGCCGTCGTCCGGTTTCCAGTCGCTGCAGTACCGCACCATCGAATTCATGCTGGGCAACAAGAACGCCGGCATGCTGAAGGTGTTCGCGCACGATCCGGCCGCGCAGGCCGAGCTGCGCGCGGTGCTGGAGGCGCCCAGCCTGTACGACGAATTCCTGGGCTACCTGGCGCGCCGCGGCCATGCGGTGCCGGCCGCGCTGCTGCAGCGCGACTGGACCGAGGCCTACCAGCGCAACGAGGCGCTGCTGCCGGCGCTGAAGCGCATCTACGAGCAGCGCGCGCAGTTCTGGCCGGAGTACCACATGTGCGAGCAACTGGTGGACGTGGAGGAGAGCTTCCAGTTGTGGCGCTTCCGCCACATGAAGACGGTGGAGCGGATCATCGGCCACCGCCGCGGCACCGGCGGTTCGTCCGGCGTGGCGTTCCTGAAGAAGGCGCTGGACCTGGAATTCTTCCCGGAACTGCTGGAGGTGCGCACCGTGCTCGACAGCTGAGGGCCTGACCTTTGCGATCATCCCTGATCGCGAGGATCAAACGGGCGGCCATCCATGGCTGCACTTTTCATGACATCCACCCATACGCCACGGACCACTGGGGAACGCATGATCCAGACCATCGACGCCGGCGGCGCTCCCGATTACCCGCAGCTGCTCGGCCATCCGCGTCCGCTGTGGATGCTGTTCATGACCGAGTTCTGGGAACGCTTCGCCTACTACAGCGTGAGCTGGGCGCTGGTGCTGTACATCGTGGCGCAGTTCTTCCACGGAGACCCTGCGGGGCAGGGCTGGGCCGCCGGCATCTATGGCGCCTACACCGCGCTGATCTATGCCGCCTCGATCTTCGGCGGCTGGGTGGCCGACCGGGTGATCGGCTACCAGCGCTCGATCCTGCTCGGCGCGGCGGTGATGGCGGCCGGCCTGTTCACCCTGCTGGTGCTGAGCAAGCCGCTGATGATGCTGGGGCTGGCGCTGGTGATCGCCGGCGACGGCCTGTTCAAGCCGAACATCTCCACCATGGTGGGCCAGCTCTACGGCCGCGACGACCCGCGCCGCGATCGCGGCTTCACCCTGTTCTACATGGGCATCAACGCTGGCGCCTTCGTGGCGCCGCTGCTCACCGGCTGGATGGCCGCCGCCTTCAGCGACACGCCAATGCAGCAGAACTACCGCGTGGTGTTCGCCGCCGCCGGCATCGGCATGCTGCTCAGCCTGCTGTGGTTCTGGTTCGGCCGGCGCGGCCTGAAGGGCGTGGGGCGGCCGCTGCCGGGCATGGAGAGCCGCGCGCGCGTGCTGTGGGTACTGCTCGGCGCCGCGCTGGCGGTACCGCTGATCTATGCGCTGCTCGCCTGGGTGGGCGCCGACGGCCTGCAGTGGCTGCTCGGCGTGCTGTTCATCGGCGTGGCGGCGGCGCTGATCGGCGAGGCGCGCCGTCACGACCGCGTGCAGCTGCACCGGGTGATCGCCATGCTGATCGTGTTCGGCTTCAGCGTGCTGTTCTGGACCTTCTATTTCCAGTTCGGCACCTCGCTCAACTTCCTCGCCGAGAACTGGGTGGACCGACAGATGTTCGGCGGCTGGAAGTTCCCGGTCGGCTGGTTCCAGTCAGTCACGCCGCTGGCGATCCTGCTGTTCGCGCCATTGCTGACGCTGGTATGGGGCGCGCTGGCGCGACGCGACGCGGAGCCGTCGATCCCGCGCAAGTTCGGCTTCGGCCTGATCTTCAACGGGCTGGGTTTCGTGGTGCTGGTGTATGCGCTGAAGGAACTGCTCGGCCCCACCGGGCTGATCCCGCTCTGGCCGCTGGTGCTGTGCTACGTGATGCAGACGCTGGGCGAGCTGTGCCTGTCGCCGATCGGGCTGTCGATGGTGACCAAGCTGGCACCACCGCGCTTCGTCGGCCTGGCGATGGGCGGCTGGTTCCTGTCGCTGGCCGCCGGCGGCGACTTCTCCGGTCTGGTGGCGCGCTCGATCAGCGGCGCGCACGGCATGACGGTGGCCTCGGCGCTGTCCGGCTTCACTTTCAGCTTCGGCGTGCTGCTCGGCGCGGGCGTGCTGTTGCTGGTGATCTCGCCGCTGATCAACCGGCTGATGCACGGGGTACGCTGACCGCGTCTTGCGCCACGACGGCGGGGGCGCGTGCTGCAGTGCATTTGACGCGACCCGCGGTCAGCGGTTACACCTTCCCGAAAGAATTTACGGATCCCCACGCGGGGTGCCGATCCACCATCGGGGAGCATCCATGAACCAAACCGTCGATACGGCGCCGCGCGCCGTACCCGGGTATCCGCAGCGCCTCGGCCATCCACGCCCGCTGTGGATGCTGTTCATGACCGAGTTCTGGGAGCGCTTCGCGTTCTACGGCATCCGCTGGGCACTGGTGCTCTACATCGTGGCGCAGTTCTTCGGCGGCGCGGGCGCGGGCCAGCAACCGGCCAGCCGCACCTACGGCGCCTACCTGGCCCTGGTGTATGCCGCGGCGATCTTCGGCGGCTATATCGCGGACCGCGTGCTCGGCTACCAGCGTTCGATCCTGCTGGGTGCGGCGGTGATGGCGGCGGGCCTGTTCATGATCGCCGTGCCGAGCCAGCAGGTGTTCGAGCTGGGCCTGGCCACCATCATCGTGGGCAACGGCCTGTTCAAGCCGAACATCTCCACCATGGTGGGCCGCCTCTACCGCACCGGCGACGAGCGCCGCGACAGCGGCTTCACCATCTTCTACATGGGCATCAACGCCGGCGCGCTGATCTCGCCGATCATCACCGAATACCTGGCCAAGGCGGTGTTCGGCAGCGAGGCGATGCCGAGCTACAAGTACGTGTTCATTGCCTCGGGCGTGGGCATGCTGATCAGCCTGGTGTGGTTCTGGATCGGCCGCCGCGGCCTGCAGGGCGTGGGGCTGGCGCCCGCCGGCGGCGAAAGCCTGGCGCGCGTGGCCTGGGTGCTGCTCGGCATGCTGGTGTGCATTCCCGGCGTGTACTTCCTGCTTGCCGCCGGCGCGGGCTTCCTGCAGTGGGTGCTGAGCATCCTGTTCGTGGCGCTGGCCGTGCTGCTGATGGTGGAAGGCATCCGCGAGGGCAGGGTGCAGCGCGACCGCGTGATCGCCATGCTGATCATCTTCGCGTTCAACGTGCTGTTCTGGATGTTCTTCGAGCAGGCCGGCAGCTCGTTCACCTTCCTCGCCGACCAGATCGTCAACCGCCAGCTCGGCGGCTTCGCCTTCCCCACCGCGTGGTTCCAGTCGGTGAACTCGCTGGCGATCATCTTCCTGGCGCCGCTGATCGCGTGGATCTGGGTGGCGATGAAGAGCCGCAACCCGTCGATCCCGCGCAAGTTCGGCCTGGGCCTTGCGTTCAACGGCCTAGCCTTCCTGCTGCTGATGTTCGCGCTGTCCAGCCTGGTGGACGGGGCCGGCAAGATCCCGTTCTGGACCCTGTTCATGGTCTACGTGATCCAGTCGGTCGGCGAGCTGTGCCTGTCGCCGATCGGGCTGTCGATGGTGACCAAGCTGGCCCCGGTGCGCCTGGTCGGTCTGGGCATGGGCGGCTGGTTCCTCTCCACCGGCATCGGCAACAACCTGTCGGGGATCTTTGCCGGCCACGTCAGCGGCGAAAGCGGGATGACCGTGCAGTCGGCGCTGGGCGGCTACACCTTCGGCTTCTGGTCGCTGCTGGGCGCCGGCGTGCTGCTGTTCCTGATCGCGCCGCTGATCAACCGGCTGATGCACGGGGTGAAGTGACCGGGAACGGGGCGGGAGGCCTGGAGGCTTCCCGCCACGGCCGCTTCACGGCTGCAGCTTGTCCAGTATCCGCATCAGCCAGGCCCGCTCCTCCGCGTCGAGCCGGGCCAGCACCTCGCGCTCGCGCACGCGGGCCATCGGCGCGACCTCGTCGTGCATGGCCCAGCCGGCCTCGGTGAGGCTGAGCACCGAGCGCCGCTTGTCGTTGTCGTGGGTGGCCCGGTCGACCCGGCCGGCCCCGACCAGCCGCGCCAGCGCCCGGCTCACCGCCACCTTGTCCATCGCGGTGCGCTCGGCCACCTCGCGCGCGGACAGGCCCGCGTAGCGCCCCAGCACCGCCATCACCCGCCATTCGGTCACCGAGAGGTCGAAACGGCTCTGGTAGTCGTCGGCGATCGTCTGGCTGATCGTGTTGGACAGGATCGACAGCCGGTAGGGCAGGAAGTGCTCCAGCTGCAGCGGGGCATGCTCGGCGGTGGCAGGGGCGGGCTTGTGCTTGGGGGACATTGCGGCGGTGGTCCTTGCAAATAGTTTCATATGAAACTATAACGTAAGACTAATCCACGGGTGGCACGCTTGCGTGCGGCCATCGTGCACCGACAGACAGGAGAGCGCCATGAACGCGCAACCGAACCTTGGCATGCAGGTCACCACGTTCGAGAACCCGATGGGCATCCACGGCTTCGAGTTCGTCGAATTCGCCGCCCCGGCCGGCCGCGCGAACGAGCTGCACGTGCTGTTCAAGCGGATGGGCTTCAGCGCCGTGCTGAGGCACAAGCGCCGGCCGATCACCGTGTACCGCCAGAACGGCGTGAACTTCCTGGTCAACGAGGATCCGGACTCGTTCGCCGCCGACTTCGCCGCGAAGCACGGTCCCAGCGCCTGCGGTTTCGCGATCCGCTTCCGCAAGCCGGCCGCGCAGGTGCATGCCGCCGTGCTCGGCAACGGCGGCGAGGCGATCGGGCCCGCGGAGGCGAGCAAGGCGGTGAACGCACCGGTGGTCAAGGGCATCGGCGACTGCATGCTGTACCTGGTCGATCGTTACGGCAGCGCCGGCAGCATCTACGACGGCGACTACGCGCCGATCGAGGGCGCCGCGCAGGACCCGAACGGCTTCGGGCTCACCTTCATCGACCACCTCACCCACAACCTGTACTTCGGCAACATGCAGCAGTGGTCGGACTATTACGAGAAGCTGTTCAACTTCCGCGAGATCCGCTACTTCGACATCAAGGGCGCCAAGACCGGCCTGGTGTCCAAGGCGATGACCGCGCCGGACGGCATCGTGCGCATCCCGCTCAACGAGTCGAGCGATCCGAAGAGCCAGATCAACGAATACCTCGACGCCTACCACGGCGAAGGCATCCAGCACATCGCCTGCTTCACCGACGACATCTACGCTACGGTGGAGCGGATGCGCGAAGCCGGGGTGGAATTCCTCGACACGCCGGACGCGTATTTCGAGGTGATCGACGTGCGCGTGCCCGACCACGGCGAGGACGTGCCGCGGCTGGCGAAAAACAGGATCCTGATCGACGCCGACCCGGAAACCCACCAACGCAAGCTGCTGCAGATCTTCACCCAGAACGCGATCGGCCCGATCTTCTTCGAGATCATCCAGCGCAAGGGCAACGAGGGTTTCGGCGAAGGCAATTTCCAGGCGCTGTTCGAGTCGATCGAGCGCGACCAGATGAAACGTGGGGTGCTTTGAGCTCCGAAAGCCCCTCTCCCATGGGGAGAGGGGTTGGGGTGAGGGTGCGGGGTTGAGGTGGGGATACGGATATGCCGAGTAGCATCAAACCGCCATTGCCTACGGGAGCACGCCAGCACGCGAGAGATCTGCGTCGGAGCGGAACCGATGCCGAACACAAACTCTGGTATCAATTGCGTGCCGGACGATTGAACGGACTGAAATTCCGTCGCCAGCATCCCATCCCGCCCTACATCGTCGATTTCTATTGCGAGTCGCGAAAGCTGGTAGTGGAAGTTGACGGCTCGCAGCACAACGATGAAGTCGACCGTGAGCGCACCCGGTTTCTCGAGAGGAAAGGCCTGAGAATACTGCGCTATTGGGACAACGAAGTTCTGCAACAGATGCAAGCGGTGCTGGAAGCGATTGTGGATGTTGCCGACAGCCGAACCCTCACCCCAACCCCTCTCCCGGCGGGAGAGGGGCTCTAAGAGCCAAAGGCGTGCGTATGGCTGACATCAGCGGCGATTACCAATCCGGCTTCGGCAACGAATTCGCCAGCGAGGCGATCCCCGGCGTGCTGCCGGTGGGTCAGAACTCGCCGCAGCGTGTGGCGCACGGGCTGTATGCGGAGCAGTTGTCCGGCACCGCGTTCACCGCGCCGCGGCACCTGAACCGGCGCAGTTGGCTGTACCGGATCCGCCCGGCGGCGGTGCACCAGCCGTTCCGGCAGCTGGCGCATGCCACTTTCCACAACCGTTTCGACGAGGCGCCGGCCACGCCGAACCAGTTGCGCTGGGACCCGCTGCCGCTGCCAGCCGCGCCGACCGACTTCGTCGACGGCCTGGTCACCCTGGCCGGCAACGGCGGCCCGGCCGAGCAGGGCGGCATCGGCATCCACCTCTACGCGGCGAACCGCTCGATGCAGGGGCGGTTCTTCTACGACGCGGACGGCGAGCTGCTGATCGTGCCGCAGCAGGGTCGGTTGCGGCTGGCCACCGAACTGGGCGTGATCGAGGTCGAGCCGCAGGAGATCGCGGTGATCCCGCGTGGCGTGCGTTTCCGCGTGGACCTCCCCGATGGCGGCGCGCGCGGCTACGTCTGCGAGAACTTCGGCGCGCCGCTGCGCCTGCCTGAGCTGGGCCCGATCGGCTCGAACTGCCTGGCCAATGCGCGCGACTTCCTTACCCCGCATGCGGCATACGAGGACGTCGAGGGTGCGTTCGAGCTGGTGGCGAAGTTCCAGGGCGGGCTGTGGACCGCGAACATCGGCCACTCGCCGCTGGACGTGGTGGGTTGGCACGGCAACTACGCGCCGTACAAGTACGACCTGTGCCGCTTCAACGCGATCGGCTCGATCAGCGTCGACCACCCCGACCCGTCGATCTTCACCGTGCTGACCTCGGCCAGCGACACGCCCGGCACGGCGAACGTGGATTTCGCGATCTTCCCGCCGCGCTGGCTGGTGGCGCAGCACACGTTCCGGCCGCCGTGGTTCCATCGCAACGTGGCCAGCGAGTTCATGGGCCTGATCACCGGCGTGTACGACGCCAAGGCCGAGGGCTTCGTGCCCGGGGGCGCCTCGCTGCACAACTGCATGAGCGCGCACGGCCCGGACGCCGCCACGTTCGAGAAGGCGTCGCACGCGGACCTGTCGAAGCCGGACGTGATCGGCGGCACCATGGCCTTCATGTTCGAGACGCGCAAGGTGATCCGCCCCACGCGGCAGGCGCTGGACTCGCCGCAATTGCAGCACGATTACTATCGGTGCTGGCAGGACATCAGCAAGCACTTCGCGCCGTGAACCCGACCGACCCACGCACCCGACACAAGGCAGCACGATGAAACTCGGATCCCTCAAGGAAGGCGGCCGCGACGGCACGCTGGTGGTGGTCAGCCGCGACCTCACGCGCGCGGTCAGGGCCAGCGGCATCGCCGCGACGCTGCAGGCGGCGCTGGATGACTGGTCGAACGCCGCACCACGGCTCAACGCGCTGTCCGATGCATTGAATGCCGGCACGGCGACGGGTGCGTTCGCGCTGGAGATCGCCGCGCTCGCCTCGCCGCTGCCGCGCGCGTACGAATTCGTCGACGGCTCGGCCTACCTGCCGCACGTGGAGCGCGTGCGCCGCGCCCGCGGCGCCGAGGTGCCGAAGTCCTTCTACACCGATCCGCTGATGTACCAGGCCACCAGTGCCGGCTTCCTCGGACCGCGCGATCCGGTGGTGGTGCCCAGCGAGGATTTCGGCATCGACCTGGAGGCCGAGGTGGTGGTGGTCACCGACGACGTGCCGATGGCGGCCACGCCGGCGCAGGCGTCCGAACACATCCAGCTGGTCGGCCTGGTCAACGACGTCAGTCTGCGCGGGCTGATCCCGGGCGAGCTGGCCAAGGGCTTCGGCTTCCTGCAGAGCAAGCCGCGCTCGGCGTTGTCGCCGGTACTGGTCACGCCGGACGAACTCGGCGCGGCGTGGTCCGGCGACAAGCTGCACCTGCCGATGCGCACCTGGCTCAACGGCGCGTGGTTCGGCGAAGCCGAGTGCGGCGTCGACATGCAGTTCAGCTTCGCCGAACTGGTCGCCCACGTGGCGAAGACCCGCCCGCTCACCGCCGGCACCATCGTCGGCTCCGGCACCATCGCCAACGAGGACACCGGCAAGGGCGCTTCCTGCCTGGCCGAGCAGCGCACGGTGGAAACCCTGCGCGACGGCCATCCGACCACCCCGTTCCTGAAGTTCGGCGACCGCCTGAAGATCGACGTCACCGACGCCGCCGGCGCCTCGATCTTCGGTTCGATCGAGCAGCAGGTGGTCCCGTACCAGCGGTAGCGCGCCGGCGGGCTGCTGCGGCATCTCGCCGCGATATGGCGGCAATTGACCCGGATCAAGGCACGCCGGGCGGCGCGTCGACAGACTCGCCAGCATGGCCATTCCCATCACTCCTCCCGAATTCGACCCGGCGCTGATCGCCCGCTACGACGTGGCGGGGCCGCGTTACACCAGTTATCCGACGGCGCCGCAGTTCCGCGCCGACTTCGACGAGGCGGCCCTGCGCGCGGTGATCCGCGCCTCCAACGAGGAGCCGATCCCGCGCCCGCTGTCGGTGTACGTGCATGTGCCGTTCTGCATGAGCCCGTGCTTCTACTGCGGCTGCAACCGGGTGATCACCCGCGACGCGACCCAGGCGGACCGCTACCTCGAGCGGCTGTACCGCGAGATCGAGTTGATCGCGCCGCTGTTCGACCGCGACCGCCCGGTACGCCAGTTGCATTTCGGCGGCGGCACGCCGAACTTCCTCGACGCGGCGCACATGGGCGAACTGCTGGAGTCGCTGGCGCGGCATTTCAGCTTCAGCCACGAGGCGGACCGCGAATACGGCATCGAGATCGACCCGCGCTTCGCCGACGGCGCCTACGTGCGCAACCTTGGCGAGCTGGGTTTCAACCGGATCTCGGTGGGCATCCAGGATTTCGATCCGGCAGTGCAGAAGGCGGTCAACCGGGTCCAGAGTTTCGAGCAGACCCGCGAGGTGATCGAGGCGGCGCGCGCGGCGTCGTTCCGCTCGGCCAGCGTCGACCTGATCTACGGCCTGCCGCTGCAGACGGTGGACGGCTTCAGCCGCACGCTGGAGCAGGTGGTGGCGCTGAATCCCGATCGTGTGGCGGTATACGGCTACGCGCATCTGCCGGAGATGTTCAAGGCGCAGCGGCAGATCGAGGCGTCCGAGCTGCCGGACGCGGCCACCCGGCTGGCGCTGTTCGGGCGCGCACTGGAGCAGCTCAGCGCGGCCGGCTACGTCTACATCGGCATGGACCATTTCGCGCGCGCCGACGACGAACTGGCGCTGGCGCAGCGCACCGGCACCCTGCAGCGCAATTTCCAGGGCTACTCGACACACGGCGACTGCGACATCGTCGGCCTCGGCGTCAGCGCAATCGGCCGCATAGGCGACAGCTACAGCCAGAACGCGCGCGACCTGATCGGCTACTACGCGGCGCTGGACGCGGGCCGCTTGCCGCTGATGCGCGGCCTGCAGCTGGACGAGGACGACCTGATCCGGCGCGAGCTGATCAACGAGCTGATGTGCCATGGCGTGCTCGACAAGCAGGCCTTCGGCGTGCGCCACCGGTTGCTGTTCGACGAGTACTTCGAGCGTGAGCGGCAGCGCCTGCTGCCGCTGCTGGAGGACGGGCTGGTGCTGGAGAGTCCACGCGAGATCCGGGTGACCTCGCAGGGCCGGCTGCTGCTGCGTATCATCGCCATGTGCTTCGATGCCTACTTGGGCGACAATGCCCGGGCCTCGCGATACTCGCGCGTGATCTGACCAACGCAGCCTCCACCGGCACGGCCGACATCATGCAATCCAAGTACCCGGCAGGTCGCCTGCCTGATCCGCCCAGCCCGATTGCCGACGACGGCGATGAAACGCATTTCTGCGGTACCTGCGCCTTTTCCAGCGCCTGCATCGCGGCGGGCTACCACAAGCCCGAGCTGGCGGCGCTGCAATGCCTGGTCGAGCACGTGGGGCCGTTCCGCGCCGGCGAGCACATCTTCCGCACCGGCGATCCGTTCCGGGCGATCTTCGCCGTGCGCAGCGGCACCGTGAAGACCTGCATGGTCGACAAGGAAGGCCGCGAGCAGGTACTCGGCTTCTACCTGCCGGGCGAGGTGATCGGCCTCAACGCGATCTACCCCGAGCACTTCCCGTGTGACGCGGTGGCGCTGGACACCACCTTCTTCTGCCGCTTCTCGTTCCCCGCGATGAGCGCGCTGGCCTCGCGCGTGCCGGCGGTGCAGCAGCACCTGTTCCGCATGCTCAGCAAGGAGCTCGGCACGGCCTCGCTGCTGGCCGGCGACCACAGCGCCGACGAGCGCGTGGCCGCGTTCCTGCTCGACCTGGCCAGCCGCTACGCCGCGCGCGGCTTCTCCGCCACCCGCTTCCATCTCAGCATGTCGCGCGGCGACATCGCCAACTACCTGCGGCTGGCCGCCGAAACCGTCAGCCGCGTGCTGAGCCGCTTCCGCGCGCAGAAGTTGATCTCGATCGAGGGGCGCGAGCTGGAGCTGCTGAACCCGGCGCGGCTGCGCGAGATCGGGCAGACACTGCTGCGGGAATAGGGCCGCCTGCCGGACCCGCCGTATACGGGGTCAGTGCTGCATCAGCACCGGCACGCCGGCCTGCCGCGCGAGGGCGCAGAATGCGGTCAGTTCGTCGGCCGATTCGGGGCGCGTTTCGAGCAGCAGGCCCAGCACGGTCGGCTCGGTGGCGTGCGCGCGCAGCGCCGGGTCGATGAAGCAGCCGGTGAGGTTGCTGCCCCAGCGCGCGGCGATCGCGATGCCCGCGGTGACGGCGGGGCTCCATGGCCGGGCCGAGGTGACCAGCGCGAGGATGTCGCCGGGACGCGTGACGCGTGTCGACGGATCGGCTTGCTCGTGGCTTGTCATGTGATGGGGGTGGTCGAGGGTTGGGGCCGGCGCGGTATTCAGAGCTCGAAAGAATGGATGACGTGCGTGGCATCATCCGGGTCGAGCCGGCGGGTAAAGCCCAGGTAGGCGGCCAGCTCGCGCATCGGTTCGTTTCCGGCGGCGTCGATCGAGAACATCTGCCGGAAACCGTTCTTGCGCGCAGCCTCGATCAGGCGGCGCATCAGCAGCACGGCCAGGCCGCGGTGGCGCCAGTCGTCGGCGACCGTCACCGCACATTCGCAGTGCTTGTCGTCGGCGCTGGCGGCATAGCGGCTCACGCCGACTTCGCGCAGCTCGCCGTTGTCGTGGGCCAGCGCCACGAAGGCCATCCGCTGCCGGGCATCCACGTCCATCAGCGAATCGATCAGCGCCAGGTTGGCGCCCTTCATGCTGCCGAGGAAACGGAAGCGACAGGCTTCCCCGGACAGCCGGTTGATGAAATCCGTTTCGCGCTGGCGGTCGTCCGGGCGCAGCGGACGTATCAGCACCGGGCTGCCGTCGGCGAGAGTCTCGATCCAGTGGGTTCCCTCGATGGCGCCGAAGGGCGTGGCGGCCGGGCTGCCGTGGCTGGTCTGGTATGCGCTGGACATGATCTGCCCCGATGACGGATGGATCGCGGTCGATTCCCGCGCCCAGGCGGCTGCCTGCCATGGCGCGGTCCCTTGCAGGGTCGATTTGTACGCCGCGCGGTGCCGCCTGCTGTTGACCTCGGTCAACCAGGCAGGCGGGAGGTCAGCCGGCGTCGTTCCGGCGGGATCCGGTCGGGTGGCCGTTGCGGCAGAGATCGGCGAGCAGGTCGGGGCGCAGGATGCGCACGGCCTTGCGGTTGACCTCAAGCACGCCCATCTCCTCCATCCGCGAGAACAGGCGGCTGACCGTCTCCACCACCAGGCCGAGGTAGTTGGCGATGTCGTAGCGCGACATGGTCAGGGTGAGTGCGGCGCCATCGCGCTGCAGGCGCTCGTAGCGGTCGGCGAGGCTCTTCAGGAAGATCGCCAGCTGCTCCTGCGCCTGCTGCCGGCCCATCATCACCAGGTGCCGATGCTCCTCGACCACCTCGCGGCTGATCACCCGCATCAGCTGGCGGTGCAGCGCCGGCACCTCGCTGGTGACCTGCTGCAGTTGCGCATAGGGCAATTCGCAGATGCTGGAGCGCTCCAATGCCTCGGCCTGGCTGGCGTGCCGGTTCGAGGCCAGTGCGTCGAAGCCGATGATTTCGCCCGGCAGGTGGAAGCCGAGGATCTGCGCGTCGCCCGCCTCGTTCTGCACGAAGGTCTTGAGCGAGCCCGACCGCACCACATAGAGCGCCTTGAACGGATCGCCGTCGCGGTACAGCACGCCGCCACGCTCCAGCGTGCGCTTGTCCTTGACGGTGCCGTCCAGCCGGGTCAGGTCGTCGCCACCGATGCCGGCGGGCAGGCACAGCTCGTTCAGCGCACAGGAGCTGCAGCTGCGGCGCAGCAGGTTCAGATCGAGGACGTTTGTGCTGGGTTCCATCGGCATCATCTATCGATTGGGGAACGGTCCTCGCGGGGCTCCCTCCCGCCGGATCCGAACTTAGCACGGAAGACCGCTGCGCCACGTTGCGGCCGGTGCGGCCGAACCGCACAGGGCGAGTGGTTGCGACTCGTTCGCGTGTTGCCGTGTGCGGTCCGCTCCGCATTTGACCACGCTCAAGTCACCGGCGGGCCGGCGCCGGCAGACTGCACGCGTCAGGGCCACGACCCGCATGCCGGGTCCGGCAGCATCCACGACCCTGCATCAGCGGAGGCCTCATGAACTGGAAGAACACGGTGGATCGTTACGGCTCGCCGTCGGTGGCGATGCACTGGCTGATGCTGCTGTTGCTGGCGGCCGTATACGCCTGCATCGAGCTGCGCGGCATGTACCCGCGCGGGAGCGACATGCGCGAGGCGCTGAAGACCTGGCACTTCATGCTGGGGCTGGGCGTGTTCGCGCTGGTTTTCGTGCGCCTGGCACTGCGCCTGGTGGCCGGGGCGGCACCCCTGATCCGGCCGGCGCTGCCCGCGTGGCAGGCGCGCCTGGCCGCGCTGATGCATCTGGCGCTGTACGCCTTCCTGCTGGCGATGCCGCTGCTCGGCTGGCTCACCCTCAGCGCCGCCGGCAAGCCGATCCCCTTCTTCGGGCTGCAACTGCCTCCGCTGCTGGGCGCGGACAAGGCGCTGGCCGGCTCCCTCAAGGAGATCCACGAGACCATCGGCACGATCGGCTACTACCTGGTCGGCCTGCATGCCGCGGCCGCGCTGTTCCACCACTACTGGACGCGCGACAACACCCTGTTGCGCATGTTGCCGGGATCCGGGCGCCGGGCCGGTTGAACGCGTGCACCGTCGTCGCGGCGTGACGGAAAGGCCACCGGTGACGGTGGCCTTTCCGCGACGACGCCGTGCTCAGGATCGTACCGGCAGCGGCAGCAGCGCATCGGCTGCGACCGTGGGCGACGGCAGCGATGCGCGGGCCTCCAGCGAGGCCAGGAAGCGCCAGACGAAGGCCAGCGTCACCAGCAGCAGGCCGGGATAGCCGACGCCGGCCAGCAGGTAGGGCAGGGTCGGGTCGGCAAGCACGCGTACCCGCGGCAGGTTGAAGCTGAGCAGGCCTAGCGTGATGACGCCACCGAACACCCACATCATCATCAGCCAGATGCCCGCCTCGAACCCGCTCAGCGGGCGGCCCCAGCCGGTGCTGCCGCGCGGCAACGCCGCGTCGCGGTGGAGGACGCTTCGCGGATCGGCGGCAGGCGCACGTACCCGCCGACCCAGCGTGAAGAGGTCGTAGGCGAGGATCCCGGCGCCGACCGTGAAGACGACGCCGAACATTGGCAACAGCAGCTTGAACAGGCCCATGGCGCGTGAGACGTCGCCGCCGAACCAGCCCAGGCCCAGGATGCGGTACACGTAGATCTGTACCGTGCCGCCCAGCGCGAAGGCGAACGCCAGGCCGAGCACGCCGGTGAGCACCAGCCAGAAGCCGAGCTTGCCCAGCCGCTGGTCGTAGTCGGGTGCCTTGCGCATGATCGGCACGGCGTAATACGCCGCGGCGATGCCCAGCATGCCGAAGGTGCCGAACAGCGCCAGGTGGGCATGTCCCGGCGTCACCCAGGTGCCGTGCGACCACACATTGGTCAGCGCGAAGGTCATGCTGAAGCCGAGGATGCCGGCACCGATCTGCTCCAGCACCACCGAGCCGAGGATGAAGTAGAACGCGGGCGCGTTCTCCAGCGGGCGCCGGTTGGTGTGCGCGTCGAGGTAGATGTGCCAGAAGCAGAACACCAGCGGCAGCGGCTCCAGCGCGCTGAACAGCGAGCCCCAGAACTGCCAGAACTCCGGCGTGCCGATCCAGAAGTAGTGGTGCGCGTTGCCGATCAGCCCGGACAGCCACACCAGCGCCACGCCCCAGAACACCGCGAAGCCCACCGATTTGATGTCGACCTTGAACATCAGCACCAGCAGGAAGCCGACCAGGCTGATGTGGATCACCTCCCACACGCCCTCCACCCAGTAGTGCACGACGAACCAGCGGAAGTACTCCTGCAGGTCCAGCCGCGCCACGTAGAACAGGCCGAACACCCACACCGCCATCAGCGCCGTCACGCCGAGGCCCAGTCCCCAGTGGATCTCGTTCCACTGCCGCACCGGCGGGAAGGTGCGCAGCACCACGTAGGCGAGGATCGCGAAGCCGACCAGCACCAATACGCCGGCGATGCGCCCGGCCTCCAGGTACTCCAGCCCCTGCTGCAGCCACGGCTGTCCGTGCCACCAGCCGGCGATGCCGTACTGCGCCAGGCGCAGAGTGAAGAAGTTCCACACGACGATGACGATCAGCGCGTAGAACAGCAGCTTGATCAGCCATGGCGCCACCATCTCGCGCCGGGCGAGCAGCGGTGCGACGAACAGGATCGCGCCGATGAAGCCGGACAGGATCCACAGGATGCCCAGGTTGAGATGCTCGGCGCGGGCGATGTTGAAGTTGATCGTGCCGGCCTGCACGCTGGGATCGACATGCTGGGTGGCGAGGACCAGGCCGTAGCCGACCTGGAGCAGGAACAGCACCAGCATGAGCATGAAGAAGCGCAGGCTGAGCCGCTGCGTCTGGTATTCGATTTGCATCACTGCTTCTCCAGGGAGTGGAGGTAGGCCACGATGGCGTCGACTTCATCGTTCTTCAGCAGGGTGTCGTAGCCGGGCATCACGCTGGCTGGATAACCCGCCACGATCTTCGCGTTCGGCTGGCGGATCGACTCGACCAGGTAGGCGTCGTCGGCCACCACGCTGCTGCCGTCGGCGAGGCTGACGCGTGAGCCGTACAGGCCGCCCCAGCCGGGCCCGACGAGGCGTTGCCGCGTCGTGGCGTGGCAGGCGGTGCAGCCGTTGTCCTTCACCAGCTGCGCGCCGCGCGCCGCCGGATCGGCCGCGACCGCGGCGGGCGGGGCGACGGGCGCGGCGGTCGCCGGCGCGATCGCCTGCACGCCGAGCGCCAGCCGCACGCGTTCGTCGAGCCCGGCCTCGGCCTCCACCCGCGGCGGCCAGCCTTCGGTGTTCATCGCCGAGGTGTACTTGAGGTAGGCGATCAGCTGGCCGATCTCGTCCTTGCTCAGCGGCAGGTTGGGCATGTTGCTCGGCTTGCCGCCGCGCCGGCCGACGCGATCCGCGGCCTCGGGGAACTTGCCGTCGTAGGCCTTGAGCGTGGCGGCGCCGGTATCGGCGTGCTGCACGGGATCCTGCAACTGCGCGCGCACCGCGGCAGCCGTGGGCCAGCTGCCCGCCGACGGCAGGAACGCGGCCAGCCACGCCGGGCCGGCCTGCGCGTACTCGCGGGTGAGGTCCGGGCCGAGGTACGCGCCGTTGCCCACCATGGTGTGGCAACCCATGCAGTTGTAGGCCTGGAACACCCGCTTGCCGTCCTCGGCCTTGTACGGGCCGTAACTGACCGCGCCCGGCGTCACCTGGCCACGCGATTTCATGAACGAGAAGAGGGAGAGCACGACGAAGGCCAGCGTCATGATGCCAAGCATCACGAACGCACCGCGCCGCCGTGGGGTTTCGCAGCTGCTGCCGCCGACTCCGCAGCTCATGACCGCTTCGCCTGGTCGTCGCCGGCCGGGGTCGGCGCGGCGTCATGCAGGAACAGGATGCGCAGGCTGCCGATGAAGACGTAGAAGACGTATACCGACAGTGCGAAGCCGACGCAGAAGTAGACCAGCCAGGCGGCGTGCGACTCCGGCCAGTACTCGAAATCCCGCCAGAACGGCCACGAAAGCAGGAACGCGGCCACGCAGGCCAGCACCGAAATCGTCAGATCAGTGATCCGTTGCATCGCACGATTACCCCCGAGAGTTGGTTTGACGCATTGCCAGGCAACGCCGAAAACCGCCGGGCCCTCTCCCCTGACGGAGGGCCGCGCGTGGGACGGGTCGACTATAGGTACGCCGTGGGGCGGTGCGTCTGATCCAGGTCAAGCGTTGCTGCATCGACGGCAGGCGCCACAGGTGCGGCTGGGCAGCGGCGCCCCTGCATGCGCTTCGGCGCGAAGGGCGCGGTCGTTGAGACTGCGGCCGTCGGTTCAGCCGATCTTGATCGGCTCGTGCAGGCCGGGCAGCTGGACGGCGACGCCGCGCGCTTCCAGCGCTTCCTGCATCGCCCGCATGCCGCGCTCGTATTCGCCGTGCACCAGGAATACCTTGCGCCGCGGCGCGTCGCCCAGCCAGGCCAGCAGCGAGGGCTGGTCGGCGTGCGCGGAGAAACCGTTGATCGTCCACACCTGTGCGCGCACCGGGATTTCCTCGTTGAACACGCGCACGCTGGGCGCGCCGTCGATGATCCGCCGCGCCAGCGTGCCTTCGGCGGCGTAGCCGACGAACACCACGCTGCTGCGTTCGCGCCACAGGTTGTGCTTGAGGTGATGGCGCACGCGGCCGCCGTTGCACATGCCCGAACCGGCCAGGATGATCGCGCCGCCATCGACGTTGTTGATCGCCATCGACTCGGCCGTCTCGCGGGTGAAGTGCAGGCCGGGCATGGCGAACGGATCGTCGTGTCGCAGCTCGTCCAGGAAGCGTTCGTCGAAGCATTCCGGGTGGCGGCGGAAGATCTCGGTGGCGGAGATCGCCATCGGCGAATCCAGGAATACCCGCACATGCGCGGGGATCGCGCCGTCGCGGATGCCGCGGTGCAGGTAGTAGAGGATCTCCTGGGTGCGCTCCAGCGCGAAGGTGGGGATCACCACGTTGCCGCGCCGGTTCACCGTCTCGCGGATGGCCCGGTACATCTCGTCGACGGAGTCGGGCACCGAGCGGTGCGGGCGGTCGCCATAGGTGCTTTCCATCACCACGTAGTCGGCGGCCGGCGCGGGTGTCGGGTCGCGCAGCAGCGGGCGGCCCGGGTTGCCGAGGTCGCCGGAAAACAGCATGCGGCGGTGCTGCCCGCCGTCGTCCAGTTCCAGCAGCACCGAGGCCGAGCCGAGGATGTGGCCGGCATCGAGGAAGCGCGCGGTGACGCCCTCGACGACCGGCACGGTGTCGCCATAGCCGACATCCGGGCCGAAGAAATCCAGCGCGTGCAGCGCGTCGTCCAGCGTGTACAGCGGCGGCGCCAGCGCCTCGCCGCGGCGGTTGTTGCGCTGCGCGCGGCGTGCGTCCTCCTCCTGCAGGCCGGCGGCGTCCAGCATCACCACCCGCGCCAGTTCGCGGGTGGCGGCGGTGGTGAGGATGCGTCCGCGGAAACCCCGGCGCACCAGCAGCGGGATCCTGCCGCAATGGTCCAGGTGGGCATGGGTGAGCAGCAGCACGTCGATGCCGGCCGGGTTGAAGCCGAACGGCTCGGCGTTGGCCTGCTCAACCTCGTCGCTGCCCTGGAACATGCCGCAGTCGATCAGCACGCGGCGGTCGTTGCAGGTGACCAGGTGGCAGGAACCGGTCACCTGCTTGGCGGCGCCGTGGCAACTGTAGATGATCATGCGGTGTTTCCTCAGGGAGGCAGTTCGCCGGACTCTCGCATCATGCCCGCGCCGGCGTACGGGTGCCGGCACGGCGTGTCCGGCGCAGGATCTCCAGCCATGCGACGGTGGCGACAAGCATGCCCAGGGTGCCGGGTATCGCGATGAGGTGCGGAACGCCCAGCCCCATCACTTCGCGGAGGAACGGCATGCCGAGCACCGCGGCCAGCATCAGCACCACGCCGCCGAACATCCGCCCCAGCCATGGGTTAGCTCCCGTTGCACAAGCCAGCGCCGGACGGGACAGGTCGCGGTTGGCCAGGGTCAGCAGGAACAGGCCGAGCACGAGTGCGACGAACACCGCGCTGCGGCTCTGCGCGGCGTCGAGGCGCTGGCCGAGCAGCAGGCCGTAGCCGAGCAGCAGGATGGCGGCGAAGCCCAGCCCCTGCACTACCGCATGGCGCAGGTTGGCGGCGGCGAACGGGGAGTCCGATGGCGCGCGCGGCGGCCGCCGCATGATGTCGTCGGCGGCGGGCTCGGCCTCGAACACCACCGAGCAGGCCGGGTCGATCAGGAGTTCCAGCAGCACGATGTGCACCGGCATCAGCAGCACCGGCCAGTGCAGCAGGGTGGGCACCAGCGCCAGCGCGATGATCGGCATGTGCACGGCGAACACGAAGCGGGTGGCCTTGGTGATGTTGTCGTAGATGCGCCGGCCCTGGCGGATCGCACTGACGATGCTGGCGAAGCTGTCGTCCAGCAGCACCAGCGCCGCCGCCTCGCGCGCCACGTCGGTGCCGCGCTCGCCCATCGCGACACCGACGTCGGCGGCCTTCAGCGCGGGCGCGTCGTTGACGCCGTCGCCGGTCATCGCCACCACCTCGCCGTCTTCGCGCAGCAGCTGCACCAGGCGCAGCTTCTGCTCGGGCTTGAGCCGTGCGCACAGGTCGACGTGACGCAGGCGCTGGCGCAGTGCGGCGTCGTCCAGCAGCGCCATCTCCGCCCCGGTGATCACCTCGGCGCGTTCGCTCAGCCCCACCTGGCGGGCGATCGCGCGGGCGGTGGCGGGATGGTCGCCGGTCATCATGATGACGCGCACGCCAGCGCCGCGGCATTCGGCGATCGCCGCCGGCACCTCCGGCCGCGGCGGGTCGACGAAGCCGACCAGGCCGAGGAAGCGGAAGTCGAAATCGTGCTGGCTGCGCGGCCATGCCGCGCCCCGCCATTCGCCGCGGGCCACGCCGAGCACGCGCAGGCCGCGCTCGGCCATCGCCTCGACCTGGCGCAGGATGGCCGCGGCGTCGGCGGCGCCCAGGTGGCACAGGTCGATCACCGCCTCCGGCGCGCCCTTGGTCGCCAGCAGGTGGGTGTCGCGCGCGTCGCCGCGGAACACGTGGGTCATCGCCAGGATCTCCGGCGACAGCGCGTACTCGAATTCCGGCGCCCATTCGGCGTGCACGTGTTCGGTGTCGGTGAGCCAGCGCAGGCCGGACTGCTGGATCGCCTTCTCCATCGGGTCGAACGGGTCGGCCGGGGTGGCCAGCATGGCGAACTCGACCAGTTCGTGGAACGGCTCGGGCAGTTCGGTCGCATCCTGCTCGTGCGAGCTGCCGTCGACCAGCCGCCATTCGGCCACCTGCATGCGGTTCTGGGTCAGCGTGCCGGTCTTGTCGACCGCCAGCACCGAGATCGCGCCCAGCGCCTCCACCGCAGGCACGCGGCGGGTGAGCACCTTGTGCCTGGAGATCCGCCACGCGCCCAGCGCGAGGAACACGGTGAGGATCACCGGGATCTCCTCCGGCAGGATCGCCATGGTCAGCGCGATGCCGGCCAGCACGCTCTGCAGCAGGCCGTGGCCGTCCCACAGCCAGCCGAGTAGGGCGTAGGCCGCGGCCAGCAGCAGTCCGCCGACGGTGAGGTTGCGGATCAGCCGGCGCGAGGCCTGCTGCAGGCCGGACACCGGCTCGACGGTATCGGCCAGCGCCTGGCCGATATGGCCCACCGCGGTGGCGCCGGCGATGGCATGAACCTCGGCGACGCCCACGCCCTTGGTCACCACGGTGCTGGCGAACAGCTGGCCGGCGTCCTCGCCGGGCAGCTTGGTGGCTGGCACCGCCTCGCCGGTGAGCAGCGATTCGTTGACGTCCAGGTGGCCGTCCAGCAGCCGCGCATCGGCGGCGATGCGGTCGCCCTCATGCAATACCAGCAGGTCGCCCACCACCACCTCGCGGCCGGGGACGCGGATCTCCTGGCCGCCGCGGATCACCAGCGCGCGCGGCGCGGACAGCTCGCGCAGCGATTCCAGGGCCCGCTGGGTCTTGCGCTCCTGTGCCAGCGTGATGCCGATGACGACGAACACGAACGACAGCAGGAACGCCGCCTCGGCGCGGTCGCCCAGCGCCAGGTACAGGCCGCCGGCCACCAGCAGCATCAGGAACATCGGTTCCAGCAGCACGCCGGCGACCATCGACCATAGCGTCCGCGGCGCGCTGCCGGGCAGCAGGTTCGGACCGCGTTCGGCCAGCCGGCGGGCCGCCTCGGCCGGGTCCAGCCCGGCCAGGCTGGCGGGGCGGGGCGGCCGGGCGGTGCTCATGCGCGTTTCCGCGCCGCGCCGGTGGGCAGGGCGCGCCGCGCGAGGGAGCGGTTCAGCGGCAAACCAGCACCGGCACGTCGCCGTTGAGGATCACCTTGTGCGTCTCGCTGCCCAGCAGCAGCCGGTCGAAGCCGCGCCAGCCGTGCGAAGCCATCACGATCAGGTCGCATTGGTGCTTCTTCGCGGCGCCGACGATGGCGGCAAAGGGGCGTGCGTCCACTTCATGGCTGCTCTCGCAGGGAACCCCGGCCGCTTGCGCCCGCCGGCGCACCTCCTCCAGGTAGGCCTCCGCGCTGGCCACCGCCTCGCGGGTGTAGGTCGCCTCGCTGGCCTGGATGAACTCGGCGAAGTAGACGGTGGCGGGGAACGGCACCAGCGCATGGAAGGCGTGCACGCGCGCGCCCAGCCGGGCAGCCAGTTCGATGCCGGTGTCGACCGCGCGCAGCGACAGTTCGGAACCGTCGGTGGGCAGCAGGATGTGCTTGAACATGAGGAGATTCTCCGCGGGAGGAAGCGTCAGAGCTTGTGAAGAAAACCACTTCCTGTGGTTTTCTTCTGTCGCGAGTCCGGCACATGTATGCATGCCATCCTGGCATGCACCCTGCGGGCCAGCCTGC